>NZ_JAMYVE010000012.1:0-221618 GCF_040323695.1 Mesorhizobium sp. M0030
AGTCTGTCATAGCTCCCTCTCCCTATTGGGGCGGAAGCATGTTGATCGCTCACAGCCGACGGACGCCCTTAGAGTTGCCGTCGATAGCACACTGTATGCCTGCGGGCCGCGGATGTCCCATTTATTAACAACTGCGTTGATCAGCGCGAGCCAAGCTTTGGCGCGCCCGCGCTAAGACGGCATTCAGATACTCCAGGAATTCGTCATCGCTTTTCGTTGACAAGCCGACTTGTCGAGCGCGAGTCACAATGCGCTCCTGGAGTGAAACCGCTGTCTCATAGTGGTCCACGATCATCTGAAATGAAGCGCTCACTGGGGCGGATTCAAAGAGCTGTGCCATTGTGGCAATGTAGTTCCAAGATGATGAGAGTCGATGCGGCCGCTGCTTTGCGTAACAATCGTACAATGTGCTCAAGAATGTGCGGTTACCGGATCTAGACGGCCTATCCGGAGGTGGTGTGGAATTCTGCTGACTTAGCAGCACGGATAGAACTCGTGATCCGCCACGCAGCACGCGCCAGATAGGACCAATAGGGCGTAACTAGCGACGCGAGCGCCGCCGCTGCGATGCAGTGAGCCGAATGCGCCGAGGCCCATCAACTTCCACCGGGTCACCTCGGCAGTGGCCGCCTTCACCCCGGTCATGTCTTCGCTGAGCGATTCACCGCGTCTTCAGCCTTGGCAAAACGCTGCACCAGCTTGTCGGTCTTGGCGTACATCTTCGATCGGCTGGCGGCTGGGCGCTGCTCGGATTGCTCGTAAGAGAGCGCGGCTCAAGCATCGCTGTCGTTTAATGTCGCGCCGGATCTCGGTTGCGTCTCGCTGAACGCCCTCCATGGACGCCCTTCATCGTGGGTCCACCAGGGCTTTCTTGTTGTCTGAATAGCCGCCTTCGTGCGCGAGCACCTTGGCAGGCGCTTTCTTTTCGCGCGAAATTGCCATCGTTTTCAAGCGGGAGGGTCGGGATGCAGATTTTCGATGACATCGAGGCGCTGCTGGATGCGGGTGAAGCCTCGACGGCACTTAAGGAAGTGCGGGCGCTGGTGCATCAATTTGGGCGCGGGTCCAGTGTCTTGGCGGGCGCGATCGACGACCTCATTATTGACCTGTCGACGCTATCATTCGTCGCCGATGCTTACGGAGGCCGCATCGCAGAGGCGGCGCGCATGTTGGCCCGAAAAAGACTATTGAAAATCAAGTTGCTCGCACCTCGTCAAAGCGTTGAAGTGGTCAGCTAGAGATTGGTGGTCGCTACGAAAAACGTGTAGACCTGCTCGGTGCTCCGACGCATCGAAACCTCTCGCCATCATCGGTTCCGTGCGGACGAAAGAGCCGCCTGACCCTGCGACCAGATGAAAGCTTGGACTTGCGGCAGACCGCAAGCAGTTGGAGCTTGAATTGCCGACACACTCTCAGGAACCGTTGCCGGGATCGCACTCCATTGGTCGTCGGCCCAGATCCGGCGCGCCTCGCTTAAGGTGCCGGTCGAATATGGCCAGCTTCTCTTCGTAGCCGATCCGCACTCTGGACCTGCAACTATCGCATTTGAAACCGGCAATCGTTTTCAGCCAGGATCCCCTTCTCACCATAGGGCGTGAACAGGAGGGGCATTGGAATTCTAAAGGTACGTCGCGCAGTTCATTTGATAGAGGCACTGTGCATGTTCTCCTCAGCGGCACGGCCACTGCAACAAAGTAGAAGGAGAAATGTTTCCGGCTTCGGCCATTTGCGCGAAAGAATCGGACCTAAGTCTAAATGGTGAGCGGCCTGAAACCCATTCGCCTTGCTATCGGCCTTTGCGTCGGAAATTGAAATAGCGAGGGTGATCGAAGGCGGCCCCGGGCGTGAGGCTGGCAAGTGGGGCCAAGACGGCGGCGGTAAAGCGGAGCCTGTGGCGATCAAATAACCGGTTCGCCCAGAATCTCGTTCACCCAGCTCATGGTTCTCAGCCCGTATGCCATTCCGGCGCAGTCGGCAAACCAGTCGAAGACACTCATGTCACGCCCTGTGACGCATTGAAGGATTTCGATCGCTGCGCCCGTTAAAGCAAGTAGAACCGCCAGCCGGACCACCTGTTGGGGCCAGCCGAGGCTACCCAAAGCCGACAAGGTGGCGAACGCGGCGGCGTGGTTGAGCTTGTCGTGATGAGACGTAAAGGCCAATCCGAGGGCGTGCAGCAAGTGGTCTGGCAATAGCGCGAGCAACAGGACGACCGCCAACGTGGAGAGAAAGGCAGCCCTTGCCATGCTCTGATAAAAGCTCGACTGCGGCAATCTATCCGCAGCACTCCCGGTTCCTAGTTCTCGCTTCCGATACTGGTGCACTAGGCAGAGCTCCAACCTGCATCTGAGCTACGAGCGCGAACAACTGGCATGCTTAACAGGCCTCCTGATGTCATCAGGAAGTTCCATGAAACAGCCTATGTCACTCTGGATGGTTCCATAGGGCGCTGCGAATGTCGCCCTCCATTGTGATGAGGCCGAGGGTTTCCTGCCGAAAAGGCGCGGCGGAATAGGCGAGCCATTGGTACCGCTTGCGCCCAGGTGCGATGCGTATCGTGCTGGGCGGGAGCGGAACTCTTTCCAGCCTTGGCCCAGCTGTGCAGCCGGGCCGACGCCCTTCTGAATTCAATTATCGCCGGCGTCGCGGCTAAAAGACGAAACCGCTGTTTAGTCTGGTCATCCCTGCCTTGGTGATCTCGCCTCTACATATTCCAATCCTGGACGCTAGGCCAGCAGCGGCCACTCGCGGCTGTCCATCAACAATCCCAAACATCAGGTCGCGGTTATATACAAAAAAGCCGGCCACCTTTCGGCAGCCGGCCAGTGCAAACAAGGAAGGGAACGTTGCACTGATGGGGCAGTGCACCGTCCGAAGCGTTTCCAGGCGACAATGTTCCACCGATGAGAGAACAAAGAAGGCTTCACCGCCAGCGCACATTCCCCTTAGCTGCGCTGTATTGCCAGCGGCTAGTCTCTAAAGGCCTTTAACCAGCCACGGATCGGTGTCGTATCCGAGGCGCGGCTTTTCCGGCGTTCCATCGGCCGGCAATTTGGCGGTTCCGGTCGGCCTGCAGTCCAGTTCGAGCACCTGCTTCTTGGCAGAGTGCTTCGTAGAGCAAAGGTCCGTGGCGTCACTCACCACCACCTTCTTCTCCTTGGCTATAGCGACACCAGTCCCAGCGATCACGATCGCCGCGCAAAACACAGCTACTCTCATCATACTCCCCACCGTTGCTCCTCCCCAAAAATGCTGAGCATGACGTTACGGCACATTTAAATTAGCGCAAGCGAATATTAGCTTGACTAGTCCCCTTCACATCGGCTCTGGTCGCCTCCCCCTTGCTGCCGGCGCCTTGCGAAACCGGCAGCGCGATATGCTAGGATGGGCGCATGCCTGCTCATGACCGGGCGGCCGCTGTTAACGACTTGAGCTTGACATGGCAGAGGGCTGCAACCGTCAAGTTTCCCAGGTCGTCGTGGCGATGAACGATCGCGTCGAGGATCGCTTACCAAGCGGCGTTTACTAAGTTCCGCTGGTGCAGCCCTGCGCGAACACCATAACCACGTGATGACAAATCAGCCATGTGTGTGGCGCGGCGGGCTTGTTCCGCTTGTGGCCGGCGCCTACCCACCCGGGTTCCCCAACCATGGCGTCGGCCATTTTCGTTCTCTCAGCGATTATAGGCCTTTGCTATCGGCCTATGTGTTGGCCTTGGATGGCGAGATCGCGGTTAGATCGCCTCGTTCGTTTGGATGTTTCGCTGGCGTTGGCAGGAGGCGCATATGTTCGCCAGCCGGCGGATACCACACCGCCCCACCGGTCAGGCCCAGCGCGTCCGCTGCAAAGTCCCCGCAGACCGCTGCTGGGCCGCTGGCGGGCAGCGGCTACTTGCTGACGATCCAATCCACCAAGCCAGTTTCGATCAGCTCGCACCCAGTGAAATCGCGCACCAGGGCCTTGGCTAAATCGCGCCATTGACACTCAGGCGTACCCGTTTCCCCTACTAGGGCTCGGAATGCACATCGGAGAACGTCGGCTTGAAAGGCGGAGACGGCAACAGTAGACGGGTCGGCATCTTCCCAGCCTAGCGCCACGTCGCGACGACGTTGACCAAGGCGCTTCAGAAGCTCGCGTGAGGCTCGGATGGCCCTGCGCGATTGATCCATGTCCCGGCGAAATGTGGCGGGTTCCGCCATGGACTTCTGGCGCATCAGCAAGGTGGCCGTAGTGGCCGCTCGAGCGATATCTATGGGCGTTGCAACCATCGCAGCCTCCCAGAAAAGGCAATGGCAAACGACACATTAATAAGCTCGCCGAAACTCTCTCCGCAATGAAAAGAGTTGTACGAATTTTACCAACCCGCACCCTTTCAGTGATGCCGGGCCGCTGCTGTCCTCGCTCTTGTTCTGTCATCGTAATGAAGGACGACATCTCCGAGCACCCGTAGCACACCTGTTGCATGGAAAAAGCTGTAGGCGTTTATAGGTGCCCGGGCACTCCGCCATTTGTTTGCGTTGTGGAGCGGGACAAAGCAGGCTTCCTCACTCAGGCCGCCTACCGTGAAGCGGGGCACAAGCCCGACTTCGACGCATTGCCTTGGGAAGCTGAATACAGGGCCGCCAACTCAACCAAGCGGGCCGTATCCTAGCTGGCAACCAGGGGCACCGTGACGGTCGTGGCGTAATTTATCGGATACTGGTCGAAATACGGGAAAGCGATGACGAAGGCATAGCTGGCGGTCAGATGCGCCATCTTGAAACCGCCGCTGGCAGGGTCGGTCGCGATCGTCACAATGACGTTCTTCAGACCCAGGTTCACCAATTTCTGCGTGGCGATAGCCTGGATGTCGCTCTGCGAAAGCGTGTTGTTCAGCTGCAGCGCCCGAGAAGAGGTTTCCAGCGTATAGCGGACGGTCGACACGGCATTCATGGCCCAGCCGAAGGCGAAGATTCCGAACAAAAGCATAACCAGGAAAGGCGCGATCAAGGCGAATTCCAGCCCTGTTCCGCCGGAGCAGTCACGGCGCCATCTGGACCCGATCCTTTCAGCGGACACGGATCACCTCCTGATGGCTGATCGCGCGCGGGTCCGGGAAGACACCGAAGTTAAACGGGGGCACCCAGGTGCCCGTGGCCGTTATCTGGACGAAGACAGTCGGCAGCTTTGTTCCGCCGCAGATGGTGGTCTCATCCACGACCGTGGTGCCGCACAAATAGGAGCGGATCAGCACGACGGCGGCGTCCTCGGGCTTGTCGTTCCAGCTCGAAAGCGCGACCGCCTGCGTTCCCGTGTCATTGGACGCGCCGGCCATTACGAGATTGGCCGCGGTTTTAACGCCCGCGCGCATCTGCAGGTAACTCGTCACGTAGGACCAGCCGTCGGCGATGCCGAGGCAAACGAGGCACAGGACCGGCAGCAACATGGAAAACTCCACGGCAGCTATCCCGGATTTGTCCCGGACAATGCGCAAGGTCCGCCCACCCATCCGGCTACTCGACGAGCTGAACGGACAGCGCCGCCGGAATGTCGTCCATCCCGAGGCCTTTGCAGTTCTGCTTGATCGTCGTACTGCCTGACCACTGGATAGTGTCGGCGACGACCTGAGTGCAGCCACCGTTCCCCGAGAAGTTGCCAAGGTAGTTGACCTGCTGCCTGGGAAAATAGATGGCGCCGGTCAAAAGCGAGTCCGCTGTGCCGTTGAAGGTGCTCTGTGCCGCAGTCCCGGTCCTGTCGCCGTAGAACAGCACGCCGGAATAGGCTCCGGAGGTAGGCGCGCTCAGCGTCACCTTGGCGTTGCCGTTCATGCTGACGGTGTTGCTGCCTGCCATGAAGATGGTTACCCCGCTGCCGGCGACGACCGCGTTGGCGTTGACCTTCATACCGCCCTGCACGACGTAGACGCCTGGCTGCAGGGTGACGTTGCCGCTGAGGCTCATGCCGCTACAGTAGGTGCCAGGCTGGAGTGTTTGCGACGTCTTGTTGCCGTTGACATTCTTGCAAGGGTTGCCGGCTGTCGGCGTCGCCAAGCCGGAGAAAGGATCGGCTGCCGGCAAGGCTCGGGTGATGTTGGACTTGCAGACTGTGGTCGCTGGATTGTTCAGCACCATGCCGCCGACCGTGATCAGGCAGTCGGCCTTGAGCACCGCCGAGCCCTGCGTCTTTATGGCGTCCGAGGCAATCGAGTCCGACATGACCGAACAGCCGGTGAGGTTGACGGTGGTGTTGCCGGAAAAGAGCGCAGCCTGGGAGGCCGACGGACTGAGCGCCAGCACGCAAGCTTTGGAGGCGTCATTGATCAGCGCCACCGCCCTTGCCTGTTCGGCAACGGGCGCCTGGTTGAAAATCGCCGTGAAGTAGCGGTCGAGGTTCTGCTTGACGATGACCTCCACTGCCTTCTTCGCGGTGTTCGGGCCGGACAATGGCGGCGTGTTGACCTGGATCGTGCCCGGCGTGGCAAAATTGTTCGAGGTCGCGGACTGCGTGGCGGCGGCGATGATGGTCGGGTTATCGGAACCCGCGACTTTCTCGAGCGCGCCGGGATAGGCCGCGGCATCGGCAACGGCCTGCAGCTTAAGGCTGCTGTAATACCAGAAGGATGCCTCCACACCGAGGCCGGCGCCGCCGACCACGACCGGCAAGGTGAAGGCAACGATGACGGCAACGTTACCGTTCGTGAGGCGCCTTAGGCGGCCCAAAGCAAACCAGATCCGGGTGAACGCGTTGGATGCCATATGTATTAGGAACCACGAATAGATAAACGAATGTGTAAAAAACCCGTTCCGATTCGATGAAGTCCGACCTGCCAGACGAAGTAGATGTGCTGCAATTCCTCCTCGCCTCGCATGTGCTTCACGCGGCGTCATCATTACGGCCAACGGAGGCGCATTGCTGACCGGCAGCTTTGGGGCCGCAACCTGACCGTCCGTGATTGAGAGCCACATGGCTGCGCGGCTGTTCCGCCATTGAGCCTCGACAGGAGTCCTAGATCCACACACGCATATCTTGGGTCGATCGCGCTTCGCGCAAGGCGCCAAATTGCCAGGTCGTGAGTTCGGACAGCGGAAGCATTCTCCTCATGGGTGTGGTTTGTGAAGCACAAGATTTCACGATCACCACCAAGTTCGGGATGACAGCTTCGTGTTGATCCCGATGATCGGCAGCGTCTGCGGTGAAGTCTCCGTTTAGCGGCTTACCCGGATAGACGGCAATGCAGGAGATCGGCAGTCTCCTGTTCAAGCATATCCATGGGCCATCACCGTCGCGGCCCTGAGGTTACCCAGCCGCAGGAGGGTCCTAAAGCCGCACAATCTTGTCGAGATGTAGCCGTATCCGCTGGCCTTCAGCGAAGGACAGCGCAAACGATTCCAGGCCGAATGAGCGTGTGATTTCCTGGTCGGTCTCTATGATGCGCACGACCCATTCGCCACTGGCTCCGACCACCTCCACGCGAGGCAACGCCTTGCGGATTGGCACCACGTAGCTCATCACATCCTCCCTACGAAAAGCAATGGCAAGTCGATTTAAGACCCTGGTAGTCGGTAGTTCAATAACAAATCCTTGTGCGGATCGGACGAACCACCCTGGATGGGCAGTACGAATGCGGGCGAATCACACCTCAGTCAGGCGAACCCTCCCGGGAACCTTCCGTGAGATAGCCTCTGCTTTGGGTCGTTGGCATTCAGGATGGCCGCCAGCTCTTCGGCATACTCCATGTCGGGAAGGTCGACAGATGGGTGGCCCGCTACAATAGCCGGCAGCCCGGTGAACACGTCGAATACCGTCCACGTCCCATCCGGTTCCCGCCTTACCCCGTACCGCAGAGTTGCCATGAGAGGACGCTAATGGAGGCCGCGAATATATGGTACAAAAAATGCGAGCGGGCGATCGGGCAACAGGCACGCCTTTCCGGAACTGTTGTCGCTGCGACGGGTTCGGTCGGGCATGACCAGAATAGCCGACCTCGGACCGCCCATCCCCGGCAAGCCACATGACCTGACTGGGAAGAGCATTTCTATGCGCGCCCCATTTGCGCGCAAAAGGTAGACCGTCGCGACTTCCGCCAGGTGATGTGGCACGAGCAACCGGACCACCAGCCGCTGGAATTCGACGCCTAAGAGCGCAGCACAACCCAACTGGTCATCGCTATCGAAGCAGCGTTTGCGGGGCGGCCGCTTCTAGGCGCATGGTGGCTAGATGACCCGAATACGGGTGGGATCGGATGGCGCCACGATTTATGCGAAACCACTGTCCTGGCCGACCGAACCGGCGGCTGGCTGGTCCGGGCCGGAATGAACCGGGGCAATGCCCGGCTCAACGGCTACGCTCTCGATCAAGTGCAACTGGTCCCGGAAGATCGCGCCGTGGAGGTCGGTTTCGGCGGCGCAGTTTTACTGCCGCAATTTCGCCGTGAGGCAGCATTCGTTTGCGGGGTTGACCGCTCGCAGATGTCGTGAACGCTGCCTGCCGCCGGTTCGCCGATGCAGTGCGCGCCGGACGAGCCGAGTTCCGAGTCGGGCTAGTCGAGGACTTGCCCTTGCCGGATAGCACATTCGACAAGGCTCTCAGCGTCCACACAGTGTACTTCTGGCAAAGCCTTAGAGCTGGATCCGCAGAGCTCGCTCGCGTCCTCAAACCAGGCGGTCGCGTCGTGCTTGGCTTCCTTCCGAAGGCGCATATGGACAGGATGAACATGCCGGCCGACATTTTTACACCTCGCGAGCCGGATGAGGTCATTGCTGCCTTGCGAGATGCAGGGCTCAGCGACCCTGAAGTGCGGAGACCGAGCACGGAAACCGCATGGCTCGTTGTGACAGGCACGCGAAGATAAGTTTCGGCGCCTGGAAGCGGAAAAGCCCGCCGCCGAAGCCAACTGGCTTTGTTGCAGGGGTTTGCCTAGGCTCCTCTGGGTTCAACACTGGGTGCCAATTGCGCCGTCACTGCGCTGAGACGCCCACGTTTGGTCAGTACTGGCTTGCTGTATTCTTTCTTCACTGCAGTCCCTCTCTAGCGAATTTCGGCAAAGCGCCTTGGGCCTAAAGGTTCTCACTCATCGGTGCAGGTTGATGGCGTGCACACAGCCGTTACGGCCGAGAGCTTCTCGCGCTTCTTAGGTCCGGCTTCTGATAAGGCTTCTTCATGCAGGGTTCCCCACGTTTGTCCCTCAATGCGAAAATGCGGTGCGCCGACCACGATTGTCAACCGGAAACACTGAAGTAGCGGCCGAGCGACGCCAGGGGCCGGCACGCGCGGTCAGGGCGGCGTGCGCAGCGTGGATGCTGAAATTGCCTGGCCGGTTGCCATGGCCTGCTAACGAGCGCACACTGCTGCGGTCGCCTCGAAAAATCAAAAACAAACAGGCACGAGGCGCTTGGGAGCGATCATCAGGCTTTCGCCCGACCAGGGAGAAGGCCCATGCCCACACAGGCACAGAGCCGGCTCATGTATTTTATGGGCCAACTCGTTCACAACGAGAGCATCGTTTCCAAGCAGGATATTATCGTCGGCTTACTGGATCACGAAGGCAGTCCGACGGCCGACGCCGACGAATTGCTGGCGAACTTGCATCGATCACTGCAACAGGCCCGACAGAGCTTGCACGAGGCGCAAGAGATCTATGGAGTCAGAAATGCGGAGTAGCGAAAAAACAAAACTCGCATACACAGCCGCAGAGTTCGCCGAAAAACACGGTTTGACCGTGAAGGCAGCCGAAATCATCTTGTCCGTGAACGGCTCCTCACGTGTCGCTTGGGATGCAGCAGCACGCGCATTCAAAGAAGCGGTTGCGCACCGAGAACACAGCAATGACGGCGAATGAGGCCCGCGCCTGCTTCCGAGGCTGCGCGGGCCGACCATGACGAGTGGAGAGGACATCTTGGTCACCGGCAGGAATCGCTGAAGAACGAGCCGGGTGTGACCGAACAGCCTCAGAGCGAGGATGTTCCCGACTGACGCAAAAAAGCCCGCCAGCATGAGCCGGCGGGCCAAGTAATGGGTCGCTGTCCAAATGACGCGTTAGGTGTCTTCAGATGGATTTTGGTCGAGAAGCCGCCGCGCGTCAGGCGCAACAGATCGGGCGCCGATTGAACGCCCTGCGGACGCAGGAACGCCTTCGTCTCGCGGGCGCTCCGCGTAAGCAAATCTTCGCCGCCGAGAAGCTCAATCGTCTCGGTCCAACCGTCGTCTGCAAGCAATTCGTGTGTCATCCCAGTTAGAATCCCACCGGATTCCGCAGGGCAATACCTATCTTATCGCCTATGCCCTTTTGCCCCTACCGCCGAGACATGAGCGCGCACCACGGAGCTGTCGAACATCTGCACCAAGTGCGCCGACGACGAGAGCGCAGCGAGATGATCAAAGAACGTTTCGAACACGCCCGCCTTGCTCAGCCGGTCGAAGCGTTTCCAAACGCTGTTCCATTTGCCGAAACGCTCCGGCAGCGCTCGCCATGTAATGTTGTGGACTGAGAATAGTGCAGAGCCTCCACGAATAGCAGGTCGTCCCGACCCTTGGCTCCGCGCCGTGGCAGCGATCCGCGGAACACCTCCACCGCCGCCAACCAATCCATCTCCGTCATCTTCGTAGACATTGCCGACCTCCAGAATCAGTCGGCAATCTATGAATCACACCGGATTCCTCTCAAACCAATACCCGTGTCGTTGCGCCCACCGCGGCTAGGGATGAAGTCCCAGACGCTTAACGGAAGAAGCGGCGAAATCGATGAACTCCCTGACCCGTGCGGGCACAAACTTCTGTGCCGGATAAGCAAAGAATAGGCCGGTAAACGGTGAACGCAGTTCGGGGAGTACCCGCACCAGATCGAGCTGATGGGCGAGATAGCCTGGAAGAAAGCTGATGCCCAATCCCATCGCCACGAGCGCCCTCACCGTTAGCAGATCATCGCAGGCGAGGCCCCCTGTCAGGTCAACACCGATCTTCCGGTCGCCCGCCAGCATCGGCAGCGGTCGCGCCCATGCCTTGCTGAGGGCGATGAGATCGTGATGTTCGAGTTGCTCCAGTGAGACAGGTGTGCCCCGGCGGTCGAGGTAGGCCTGGGAAGCAAACAGTCCTGAAGGACCCGTCACGAAAGCGCGTGAGATCAGGCTGGAATCGCGCAACGGGCCGACGCGCACGGCGAGGTCGATGCCGTCGGCAACGAGATCGGCAACGCGGTCGGTGACGACGAGATCAACGGCAACCGCCGGATAAGCCTTACGGAACGCTGCAATAACAGGCGGTAGAAGCGTCTGCGCGATTTCCACTGACGCCGTCAGCCGAACATATCTCGTCGATGCGCATTCCCGGATTATGCAGAAAACGGGATGCTCATTCCAGTCATCTCATATTTTCCGGGCAATGCATTTGCGCGATGATTTCGCTTGTGGAAATCGCCAGCAGGGGAGCGGAGGCCATGAACGATCAATCGATCAATCCCAATGACGCCGCCAGCGTCGTCGAAAAATATGCCATCAACCCGCGCGTTCGGGTCGGTCACGTCCATCTCAACGTCGCCGACATCGAGCGATCGCTAGCCTTTTATTGCGGTGCCCTCGGGTTCGGCGTCACCATGTCGCTAAGCGAGGAGGCTGCCTTTCTCGCGGCGGGCGGATATCACCATCATCTGGCGCTCACTAACTGGAAAAGCCGCGGCGGCGCCGCGCCCCCGATTGGCACGACGGGCCTACACCATGTCGCCTTTCTCTATCCGACACGGGCGGCGTTGGCGGCTGCGCTGCGCCGCCTGCGAGCAGCAGGGGTGACGCTCACCGGCGCGATGACCATGGCGGCTCGGAGGCGATCTATGTGCGCGATCCCCGGCAACGGGGTAGAACTCTATTGGGATCGCCCGGAAGCGGAATGGCCGCGCAACCCGGACGGCGCGCTGAAACTGGTCAGCAATCCGCTCGACGTGGACAATCTCGCCCGCGAGGGGGATCAGACTGCTAAGCCGGCCACCGCCATGGCGGGCTGCGTTCGGAGGACTGCTGCGACAGTGCTAGCCATTCACCGAGCCACGGAGCCGGTTGGCTGCGAGCGGAGGGCAACCGTTCGGCTGGCGGGCTTCGCCCCCCAGGTATTAAAGTGTACGCTTCGAGAAGACCGCCGGCAAACTCAAGCGCTTAAAATGCATCGCAATACCCTGCGGGAAGAGAAGCGAAGCTTCGCATCCGAGCTTATAGGACTTGACCGGCGGCTAGCCAGACGGCTCCCGCGCGGCTGAGACGGCCCTGTCCCGTTCCTTTGGATGAACTGCGCCTTGTGGCCGGTGATGTTCTCGATCGCCTTCAAAAGGGGTCGATGGACCTCACAGAGCTTGGCATGCTCGCTGTGGTACGCACAGCGACCCGAATATGCTCTTGTGCAGCGCTTCGGCTGCCGCCAGGAAGCGCTCGATTTCAGCCCGGGAAAGCTGTTCGGAAGGTTTGGTTCTGGCCATTGGTGCTTGCGCAATTACTAATTTAGTGAAACCTTACGTTCTTCTGGGGAGTAGACGTGAGACCGGTCGGTCCAGCTATGGGGCGGCATTGAACATGATGTTTTTTCCGCGATTACTGATTGGGATGTTTGCCACGTCGACCGTGGTAGCGACCTGGATTTACCTAGCAACCGATTCGTTCTGGAGGTCCCTTGCATGGACCTTGCTGATTTTTATCATCTTTCAGGTTGCATATTTCCTATTTTCATTCGCGCTTTTCTACAAGTAAGTTTTGGATGAAAAGAACCGAAGAAAAACCGAACACTGCCGAGCCTACCTGTCGAGACGGCGGTGTCTCATCTGAAGGGCGCTCGATGACGCTTTGAGGGAGACCGCCAGACACGAGAGCAGCGATCATGCTAATCTTTGCGAACCATGCGAAAGAAGGAAAGCCGTGGCAGCGCCAACAATCATCGAAAAGCGCGCTGGCGCTGGATGTCGCCACGGAGATCGTCGTTAGGGTGCGGACCGACGACGCCGAAGCCGAGGAGGGCGAGCGGGGTCTAAGGAGGAAACACAGATGGCTGCCTATCTGATAGCGGATGTAGACGTAAAAGACGCTGCCTTGTTCGAGGAATATCGGCGGGACGTTCCCGCTACCGAAGAGCAGTACGGTGGGCGGTACCTGGGCCGCGGTGGCGCCACCAAGGTTTTGGAAGGTGATTGGGATCCACACCGACTGGTCATTGTCGAATTCCCCGACATGGCGTCATTGATGGGCTGGTATAATTCGCCGGAATACGCCCGGCTGATCGAGATCCGCAAACGTTCCGCTAACACCAGGATCATCGCTTTAGAAGGGATTGCAACGCCTGCCGCGTGACCCATAAGCGCGGCCAGCGGACCCGACGACAGTTGGGCATCCTCAGCGTCATTTCTTCCTCACGGCGAGATGCCGGAGCAGCAAGACCACTTAGTACCGTCTATGATCAATTTGCCGCTGCGCCGGCGAGCGAGCAAAAAACGCGGGAACAGGTGTCTCGTGACCGCCGTGTTATCCCGATCATCCGAAGACGTTCGCTCTGGTGCGGGACGACTTCAAGTTCTTTTTCAAGGGTGTTCGGAGGTTGGCCCACGGCTGAAGGGCTGCACAACCAAGGGCGACGATCAGCTTCTCCACCTTCAGACACATCGTGATAACCTGTCGGCCATGAAATCGGTGGCTTGAGAGAAACGTGGGCGGGCCCCAGGAGACTAATTTCTGCCCATGGGGAAGGCGATGTCCGCGCTAGCCGGAATGTCAGCTACCGAAGATCCGCCGCGTGAAGGCTGCCAGTCCGCTAACGGCCGCCCCAAAGCTGCCGGTCAACACAAGATCGCATTGGAACCGATCCTTCGCATCCCCCGTTATCGAATGGAAGGGACATTACTTGTCATTAGGAGATGAAGAATGAAGCGGCTTCTTTTTGCCACTGCCATGATGGCTGTTTCCAGCGGGCTTGCGTTCGCGGGGACGACAGGGACAACAGGGACGACGTCGAGTGGCTCCTCCACTACCACAACGATGCCGACGACAGATAACAACACGGATTCGACCACAACGAAGTCGACCAATTCGAACTCAGCGAAGGACTGTGCGCCCGGCCAGCAGAGTGGCAGTGCTAAGCAGGCCGCTCCTGGTCAACAGGATGACACCAGTGCCAAGTCCGCAGCCCCTGGACAGATGAAAACGACTGCCGAAGGTTGCTAATTGTGGCGGGAGGGGCTGGTTTGCACCGGCCGGAATGGATGCCTCCCGCTGCCGACCGGCGGCAACGGACCGGCCCGCGCCCTTCGATCAGCGCGGGCCGTTTTTCTGAAAGAACCTCCCTTAATCGTCCAAGGAGCCTGCAGCCTTTTCTTGGGCGAGCCGGAATGCATAGTTGGTTGCGGATGTGATTGTTGAATAGCGGCCCTTGGTGGGGCAGATTTGAACGCGACAAACGCCTCAAGCGGCACGCCCAGGAAATCGTATTGCTTCCCCCCTCGCTCAAACAGACCGAGAGAACCCTGGTCCGGGTCAATAGTCGAACTTGCGCATCGAGGTCGACGGCATGGTGCGTTTCAAGAAACCAGCGTGAGCCGCGGCCAGCCGGGTATGGACCGCCCTACAGGCTGAGCTGTATTCGAAGATGTGGCCGGGCGTAGAATGACCTCGCGTTCCGCCGCTTCGCGCGCCGCCCTGATCGGAGTTTTCGCGTTGACGGTGTGGGTGGCCGTCACGGCATCGGCTGCGATCTCCTCAACACGGTATTTCGGCACTTTTGTTCCTAAGCGTCGGTAGCGACTCCGCTTGTTTAGGGGTCGCCCTCAAAGAGGAGAAAAGGTGGCAAGCTCGTCGTCTCCCTGCCGCCGGGGGTGTGACCCGGCGGCTTGCACGTTCGACTAGGGTCGTTTCAGCGGTGACCGGTCTTACGGCGTTGGCGCAGGATCCTGTTTGGAAGCCATCTCGTCGATCTTCTCGGCAAGCACGCTGTTGGCCCATTCGGTGACCTCGGCGTCGACCGGCTTGTTGGCCATATCGGCGAGCGCGTCATCCAGCGATGGGACGGCGGCAGCAGCATCGGCCGCCGCTATATTGGCGGCATCGAGCGCCGCCTGCGCTGCATCGATCTGCTCCTGGGTCGGGACTTGGTCGGCCGGAGTATTCGGGTCGTTCAATTTGGCGTTCAACGCGTCGACTTCCGCTTGGGCGGCATCTACCGCGGCTTGGGCGCCCTTGGCGGCAGCCGAAGCTGTCACATAAGCCTGAATGCCGGCGAATTTCTTGCTCTTGGAGTTCATATAAGCGTTGATGTTGCGCTGCAGCGAGTTCAGCCGGCCAAGCTTGGCGTGAATGTTCTTGTCCTTAGGCGTCGCGGCGACCTCAATGTCGTCGACGGCGACCTGGTCTTCGCCCGAGGCCTTCTTTCCGGCGTGAGCCGATGCCGACTTGCCGTGCGAAGCGCTGTTGCCGGACTTCCCGCCGCCGTTGCCGGACTTGCCGCTATTGCCGTGACCACCGCCATTGCCGTGACCACCACCATTGCCGTGACCACCACCATTGCCGTGACCACCACCGTTTCCACCCGCACCAGCGAAAGCAGGAGCGGTCACTAGCGCAAGCGCGGCAAGCGCCGCCAAAAGGGTTTTTCGGGATGTCATGGTACCTCCTCAGGCGAATAGCCACCTCGCCGATTCGTTATAGAGCGGCTTATAAGAGTTTCCTAATTCGACTGAATGAACTTTAGATAAATGCTTGTTGCAATGAGCGACTGACGACTGCGAAGCGCTTTGTAACCCTCTGAAATCTAGCAAAAAATCCGGAGTCGCAGACCGTATCCCCCTTTAGCGCGACTGAAGTCCCATACCGATCGACCTTGGTCGGGCGATGCACAACCGCGGAATGCTTGCGGCATTTCGGAGTATGGCGTCACCATGTGGCTGTGACTGCGCATTGGCAGACAACTCGCCGGGCGAAGACCCCAACAACCTCGAGCCCGGCGAGCCTTACACCTGATCAGAGTACGCGATCAGGACCGGGGATCAGCCGGCGAAAGATGTGGGTGCAATATGGGTGCCAAACTATTCGTCCCAAATTGGGACCATGCTGCGGCCGGCAAGCTGCGCTTAGGTCTCATAAAAGGCTTAGGCGCTGGCATCGGAAATGGCGATCGCTGGTCGCTCTGCGCCAAGCCGCAGGACCAGCATCATGGTTGCCCCATTTTGCAGAACTTGACGCACACAACCCCCCGCGACAAAGGCTGCTGGGCCGTCGTAGCGCCGATCTGCTCCGGCATGGCCGCGTGAATGCCCGCTCGACTCCAGCAACAGCTTCATCCTTGGTTGCGACGTTCCCGCGCGCGCCGCCGTCATCGAGCGTATTATCTTACTCGCCTAACCCGGATCGTGCCGCGTCCGCTTTCCGGGACGCACGGATCTATGCTCAATACCTAATGTCAGGCGCGTACCTGAATGGGTCCTCGAGCCGAGATAGCGCGTTAGTCCATACCCGACATTGCGATGTCCAGAAATCGACCGTTTCGCGAACAGCGATGACTACTCGGAGCTGCTATCTCGTTTGCGCCACGAACTGTCCCCTGCCCTCAATGCTTCCAACGTCTCATTTGGGGGCCGATAACGGACTGACAGCTTCGAGCGTCGAGCCGTTGGGTTAGACCCTGACGCCGATGCGTGCGCCGACGGAATCTTCCAACAGTCAACAACGCCGAGCTAAGCATCGAGCAAAACCGTCCCTCGCGGGCGGCTGCAACATGCCAGGACATAGCCGGCAGATTTCTCTTTAGCATTCAGTCCGCCCAAATCGTCCATGGTAACCTCGCCGGATAGTTTGGCTATTCGGCACGTTCCGCAAACGCCCTGCTGGCAGGCGGTTGGGATGTAGATGCCACAGTTCCGCGCCGCGTCCAGCAGGGTCTCTCCGGGCGCGCAGCGATGCTCCACACCCGAGCGGACAAAACGGACCGAAGACGAAATCGCCAAGCCCAATTCCGACCGAGAACCATTGCTGCCTCCGAAACTCTCCTCGTGATACTGCGCCGGCGGGAAGCCTATTGCATCAAGGCAGGCGCGTGCCGTCTTCATGTATCCTTCGGGCCCACAGGCAAAAACGGTGCGCTTGTGAAGATCGGGAACCAGGCTCAGCAGCATCCGACCATCAATTCGGCCGGTTGAACCCGTCCAAGCGGGACCTCCCTGGCCGCAAACCAAAGTCACTTGAACATTGGGAAAGCGAGCGGCAAGTGCTTCCAGTTCCGCTCGGAAGATGATGTCGCCTGGGGTTTTCGCGCTGTGAATGAAGCGGATCTCCCTGTCGTCTGCGCGGTCTGTAAGCGCACGCAGCATTGACATGGTCGGAGTCACGCCGCTCCCGCCCGAAAGGAAAACAGGTTTCTCCGACGGCAATTTATCCAGATTGAACGAACCGAGCGGCCCTTCGATCTCGATCTCGCTGCCCGGCGTCAAATGGTCATGGATCCAGTTGGAAGTGAGCCCGCCCTGCGTTCGCTTCACGGTGATCTGAAGATCAAGCGGTCGCGTCGGCGGTGACGATACCGAGTAGGCGCGCGTTATTGTGGCGCCGTTGATCCTGAGGTGCACGAGAACATACTGGCCCGCGCTGAAGCAGAACATCCGACCAGCGGCAGATGTGAGAACAAATGTTTTCACATCGTGCGTCTCGTCTATCACGCGACGGCAGAGCACTATATCTCGCGTCTTTTGTGCCCATCGCCGCTGACGCATGGTGGGCACGACATCTGAGGCTTGGATGGAGGCGTATGCATTCATCGTGCGGCTCGGCGTTAGGTCGAGCGAACATGCCAGTTCTTACCCCGCTGAACAGCAATATTATCCCAGCGTTATGATCGGGAATATCGATTAAACCTCCAGCGACATAACAGCGAGATGGAGAGCACGGATGCCTTTGCGAATGATCGGTTCGTGTTTGCGGCGTGCCAGTATCGCCGTATGGACTGGCTGGTGCAAGGTCGGCGCTCCTTCGACCAGGAACGATGGAATCTCACCGGTAAACCTGCGCGCATCATCGCTGCGCATGTAGCAAGTGCCGCCCGTTCGCCGGAGCATGATCTCCGCCAGAGCTTCCGATCCGGTCGAAAGTCGGCAGATCGCCAATTGAGCCAGCATCTCTGCGTGCGTTTTCTCCAGCACGACGGTGTAGCCTGGGCGGATGTAGGTGTCGGGATCGACGTCCGACAGGTTTCTGGCGGCAGTCGAAACCATTAAATATTCCTCGACCATCAGGTGCTCGTATGCGATCTCAGGCAAGTAGCGGGGGGCATAAAGCACCGCGATATCCAGGTTTCCCATGCTGAGGTCGCTGACCATCTGGTTCGAATAATCCGACTCGACATGGATTGAGGACTTCGGAAGTGCTTGGCACAGGGTTTCGACCCACCCGGGCAGGACTGAGCGGGTCATGCCCACTTGGGCGGCAACGCGCAAGGTGCGTTCGAAACGGTTGAAGGCCCGGACATCGTGGCGAGCCTGCGACCAAGTGGATACCAGAGATCTTGCGTAGGCTTCGAACCGGCGCCCTGCGGCAGTCGGCTCTGCCCCGGCGCGTCCGCGTTGGAACAGTTCAGATCCGATTGCGCTCTCCAGGTTCTTGATGCGGGTGCTGATTGTCGATTGGGTTAAGCCCAACCGATCTGCGGTGCGATTGAAATTTCTCGATTCGATGATGTCGAGAAAGGTTTCGATGTGATCAAGCTGCATGGAAATCCCGATCGAAAAATTCGATCATGTTCCTGCCTACCATAAGCTTGATCAAACAATACTCAAGGGGGAAGCTGCACCAGATCATCGGCCGGCGCACCGCCGGGACGGGCCACGGAGCGGAACAAAGTGTTCATAGTTGATTGCGACTGTCACAATTACTGGTCAAGCGCCACCGTGTTGACGCCATACCTTTCCGGCTTGTGGAAAGACATGTTCACCGAGGGCGAGAAAACAGGTCCAGTCGGCGCATTTCCGCATGGCCATCGCCCCTGGTTTCATCCGCAGGACTTCTCCCGCAAGGACGTCCGTCCGAAGACGGAAGCCGACAATTATCTCATCATGAAAGAGAAGCACCTCGACAAGTACAAAGTCGACGTGGCGATCCTCACCGGCGATGAGCCGATCGAGGCGTCGACCCTCGCCAATCCTTACTATGCCAGCGCCCTGGTCAGCGCCTACAATGACTATCAGATCAACCAATGGCTGCCGAAAGACGATCGTTTCATGGGTTCGATCATCATCGCACCACAGGATCCGAAGCTCGCTGCCGCCGAGATACGCCGTCTGGGCAGTTATCCGCGTATGGTCCAGGTTCTCGCTTCCCAAGGGTCCGTCAAGCCGTATGGAGACCCGTTCTACCATCCGATCTACGAAGCTTGCGCTGAAGTAGGGTTGCCGTTCGCCATACATCTGGGCGGGCATGGCGGCGTGAATTCAACTGCCATTGCGCCTGCGCCCACGACATTCTTCTGGGAAACGCATGCCATTTTGCACATGTCCGCGATGTCGCACGTGGCAAGCATGATCGCCCATGGCGTCTTCGAGAAGTGGCCGGACCTCTACTTCGTGATCATCGAGTGCGGTGTCGCCTGGGTTCCGTCGGTCCTGTGGCGCCTGGATGCCGACTACAAAGCGCTGCGTAAAGAGACGCCATGGCTGAAGATGCTGCCATCGGAATATTGCCGGCGCAACATCCGCTTTTCCACGCAGCCGCTGGAGCAACCTGCAAACATCCAACATCTCTGGTCCACGCTCGAAGCGATGGACGGGGAAAACACGCTGATGTTTGCGTCGGACTATCCGCACTGGGATTACGACGATGCCAACACGCTGCAAATCCCTCCTGCCTGGAAGAGCAAGATCATGGGACTGAATGCGTTGGAAGTCTACAAACGCATCCCCCGTGCGCAAGCCGCGAATGCTGCCTGAGGAACCATACGATGCCCGAGAAGACATATATCTGCCGCGTCCACGAGATCGAAACAGGATCTCCGTTTATCGCCAAGATCCGCAGCCTTTCGGTCGGGATTTTCCGCATCGGAGATTCATTCCACGCGCTGCTGAATGTCTGTCCGCACCGCGGCGCTCCACTTTGCGAGGGACCGCAATGCGGGACAACCGCGCCCGTTGAACAAGCGCAATTCATCTATCATCGCGAAAACGAGATCGTTCGATGCGCCTGGCATGGCTGGGAATTCGACATCAAGTCAGGTGAAGCCTTGGTCGATCCGTCCATTCGCGCTCGCACATTTCCAGTCACCGTCGAAGCCGGCAGCATCTATGTGACGGCCTGATTGGCCCAAAAGCCGATTGGGATTGGAAAAATTCGAAGAAAGATGGCCGAAGCCAACTAGCAGATTTGTTCGCAGGTGCTTGAAAAAAATAACGCGGAGAACTCCGCAATGGGAGAGTCAAATGTCAGAATCTGAATACAAGCTTGGTATCCCGCAAAGCCTGGTCGGTGGCGGCAAAGTTTCCCGCCGCGACTTCATTCATCTTGGGATAGCCGCAGGCCTGACGGTCGCCGCCGCCGACACGCTCTTCGTCGCCAGGGCGCGTGCCGAACCGATGCACGGCGGCTTCGCCAAGCTCGGCATGGCTCATGGCGCGACGACGGATTCAATCGATCCGGCCGGCTACCCCGATACGTTCACACAAACCGCGTTTTCGGGCTCGCTATCCAACAGCCTCACTGAGGTCGACGCCAAAGGCAATGTCCAACCGGACCTCGCCGAGAGCTTCGAATCTTCGGATGGGGCCAAGACCTGGGCCTTCAAGCTGCGCAAAGGCGCAACCTTCCACAACGGCAAGACTGTGACGGCGGATGACGTCGTGACGTCATTGCAATATCACATGGGCAAGGACACAAAGTCGGCGGCGAAGTCGCTGTTGGAGTCCGTCGCCGGGATCAAGGCGGACGGCCCGGAAACGGTGGTCTTCACGCTCAAGAGCGGCAACGCCGATTTCCCTTACATCATGAGTGACTACCATCTGGTCATCATGCCAGCCAAGGACGGCAAGGCGGACTGGGCTTCAGGGGTTCGCACCGGCGCTTTCCTCCTTGAGAATTTCCAGCCCGGCGTTTCGGCGAAACTCAAGCGCAATCCAAACTACTTCAAAAACGGCAGGCCCTATCTCGACGAGGTGGAATTCATCGCCATCACTGATCTTGCCGCTCGCATGGCGGCCTTGTCGACGGGCGAGGTGGACTATATCGGCCGCGCCGACCTCAAGACCCTCGGCATGTTGAAACGCAATCCGAAGGTGGAAATCGTCGAGGTCACCGGCTACGGACATTATACCTTGCCGATGAATGCCGCGATGGCGCCGTTTGATAATCCAGACGTGCGAATGGCATTGAAATGGGCGATCAATCGCCAAGAAATCGTCGACAAGATCTTTCTCGGCCACGCCACCGTGGCTAACGACAACCCGATCGCGCCAGCGATCAAATTCGCCAAGGATCCGCAACCGCAACACAACTTCGATCCGGAAAAAGCCAAGCACTACCTGAAAAAGGCCGGAATGGAGAACCTGAAGGTGGATCTCTCGGTCGCCGATGCCGCTTTTGCAGGCGCGGTGGATGCGGCTTCGCTCATTCGCGAGACGGCAGCCCAATGCGGCATCGACGTCAATGTCGTGCGGGAGGCCGAGGACGCTTATTGGGACAATATCTGGCTCAAGAAACCCTGGTGCGCATCCTATTGGAGCGGTCGAGCGACGGCCGACTGGATGTTCACGCAAGCCTTCGCCGCGGACTCCAGCTGGAATGAGTCGTTCTGGAAAAATCCCCATTTCAACGAATTGCTTGTTAAGGCGCGGGCCGAGACGGACGAGGCCAAGCGAGCGGGAATGTATGCCGAGATGCAGCAACTAACCCACGACGATGGCGGCAGCATCGTGCTGGTCTTCAACAATTTCGTCAGCGCCCAATCCAAAAAGCTCGCACATGGCGAAGTGGCGCCCAACTGGGAGAACGATGGACTGAAAATGGCCGAACGCTGGTGGATCGCCACGGCATGAAAAGGCGGCCGGGGCCACGATGGTTGTGAGGCTCCGGTCGGCTTGCTCCGAGTGCAGGACTGCCGCCCAAAGGGAGACGGCACTCAAATGAACCCCGTCGCAAGAACGGTTCTGCAGCGCCTTGGCCTCGGCCTGGTCACTTTGTTCATCGTGTCCATCATCATCTTCTCTGCCATCGCGATGCTTCCGGGCGACTTCGCCAAGGCCACGCTCGGGCAGTCGGCGACGCCCGAAACGGTCGCCGCCTTTCAGCGGGAAATCGGCATCGATCGTCCGCCTGTCGAGCGCTATTTCGTCTGGGTCGCGCAAATGCTTCACGGCGACTTCGGCTCTTCGTTCGCGAGCCGCACCGGATATCGGCGTACCGTGGCTGAGATCATCGCGCCACGCCTCTACAATACGATGTTTCTTGCAGCGGTGACCGCGCTGATAGCGGTTCCGCTGGCGCTCGGGCTTGGCATTCTCGCCGCGCTGTACCGCAACGGCTGGTTCGACCGGCTGGTGAATGCCGTGACACTGACAACTATTTCGTTCCCGGAGTTTTTCGTCGCCTATATGCTCGCCTACCTGGTGATCTCGCGCGACACGTTCATTGCATCCGATTTCGCTCAATCCCTGCCCCATTGGCTCAGTATCTCACTGACCTGGGCACTCAATGCGGTTCCCAAATTTCCGACACTGTCGAATGTGAACGATCATACCCCATTTTGGGAGCACCTCTGGAAAGTGGCGCTGCCGGCAATCACCCTTACACTCGTGATCGTGGCCCACATGATGCGCATGACCCGAGCGGCCATCATCAACATGCTCGCAAGTCCCTACATCGATATGGCGCGCCTCAAGGGAATGTCCCCGATGGTGATCGTGCTGAGGCATGCCCTGCCCAATGCCTGGGCTCCCATCGTCACTGTCGTGGCGTTCAATATGGCATATCTCATCGTCGGAGTGGTCGTGGTCGAGGTCGTTTTCGTCTATCCCGGGATCGGCCAACTGATGGTTGATGCGGTAAAATCCAGGGACGTTCCGGTTGTCCAGGCCTGTGCCCTGATTTTCGCCGCGACCTACATCCTTCTCAACCTGCTGGCCGACATTATTTCCATCGCCACCAACCCCAGGCTCTTGCACCCACGATGACCAGATCCCAATCTATCGCGGCGGTTCAGAGGCTGAGGCGCTCGCGTGCCAGCCGGGCGAAAACAGCGCTGAAGAAGGCACCGCTTAGTGCATGGTTCGGCATCGTGGTGATCGTTGGCTACGTCCTTGTTGCGGTCTTCGCGCACTGGATAGCCCCATATGGCGAGACGCAGGTCTTCAGCGAAGCCTTCGCGCCGTGGAATCAGGAATTCAAATTGGGAACCGACCAGCTCGGCCGCGACATGCTCACCCGCTTGATCTACGGTGCGCGCAACACCATCGCTATCGCGGTCGCGACTACATTGCTCTCCTTCGCGGTAGGCGTGTCGCTCGGCCTCCTTGCCGCATTGTATAGGGGGTGGCTCGACCAGATCTTGTCGCGTGCGGTGGACGTGCTGATGTCGATCCCGAGTCTGATCTTCGCGCTGGTGCTTCTGTCGATCTTCGGCTCGTCGATCACCAGCCTGATTGTTATCATTGCGCTTCTCGATTCTACCCGTGTCTTTCGGCTTTCTCGCGCCGTTGGGCTTAACGTGGCCGTGATGGAATATGTCGAGGTGGCGCGATTGCGCGGCGAGGGACCGAGATGGATCATCGCCAAGGAAATCCTTCCCAATGTCATGCCTCCACTGGTCGCCGAGTTCGGCTTGCGATTCTGCTTCGTGTTCCTGACAGTCGCGGCGCTGTCGTTCCTCGGAGTCGGTATTCAGCCGCCGACGGCCGATTGGGGATCAATGGTGCGCGAGAACGCAACCCTGATCACTTACGGCGATGTCACGCCGCTGCTTCCGGCCGGCGCGATAGCTCTTCTTACCGTATCCGTAAATTTCGTTGTGGACTGGTACCTGCACGCAACAAGCGGGTTGCGGGATGAAAAGTAGCGATCCAGGCTCACGCGAAAAAGGAAAGGATCTACTGCAAATCCGCAATCTGCATGTGGAGGGATCCTCGGACGAACAGTGGCATCCCATCGTCCGCGGGATCGATCTTACGCTGAAGCGGGGGGAGGTTCTTGGCCTAATCGGCGAGTCAGGCGCCGGCAAGTCCACCATTGGCCTTGCCGCAATGGGCTATGCCAAACCGGGCTGCCGGATCACACAGGGCTCGGTCCTGTTCGACGGGATTGATCTCCTGGCAGTCAATGAAAAGGGGCGCCGTCGTCTCCGGGGCTCCCGCATTGCCTATGTCGCGCAAAGCGCGGCGGCCTCCTTCAATCCGGCACATCGACTTTTGGAACAAACCATCGAAACCGCGGTGGCGCATGGAATCGTCAGCCGGGAAGAGGCGAACCGGAGCGCCGTGGATCTTTATCGGCGTCTTCAGCTCCCAGAACCCGAGAGCATAGGCTTTCGCTATCCTCATCAGGTCTCAGGCGGGCAGTTGCAACGGGCCATGACAGCGATGGCAATGGCTTGTCGACCGGACCTCATAATATTCGACGAGCCAACAACGGCGCTCGATGTGACCACGCAGGTTGAAGTCCTTGCCTCCATTCGCAACATCGTTGAGGAATTCAGTACTGCTGCAATCTACGTAACGCATGACCTGGCGGTGGTGGCGCAAATGGCGGATCGCATCATGGTTCTGCGACACGGAGTTACCGTGGAGGTGGCTGACACACGTCAGATGCTGGCCTCGCCCAGCCAGGAATATACGAGGACGCTCTGGGCAGTCCGCAAGCTCGCCAAGCCCGAAGTTCCAGCCGATGACTATCTCTTGACGATAGACAACGTCACCGCGGCTTATGCCGGAGGGGTCAAGGTGCTCCAGGATGTCTCCATCAAGGTTCCGCGCGGAAGAACAGTCGCTGTGGTCGGCGAATCCGGTTCTGGGAAATCGACGCTCGCTCGAGTCGTTACCGGACTCTTGCCGCCAAGTTCGGGTTCGATTTCTTTCGCAGGCCAGCTCCTTTCCAAGAGCCTGAAGGCGCGGCCCAAGGAGGTCCTGCGTCGCGTCCAGATGATTTATCAAATGCCCGACAACGCCCTTAATCCGCGCCAAACGGTCGAAGAAGTCCTAGATCGGCCACTCGAATTCTACCTCGGCCTCAAAGGCGCGCAGAGAGATCGCCGGATAAGCGAACTTATGCACATGGTCGAGATGAGCGAGGATTTTCTGGAACGTCTACCTGGCGAGCTATCAGGTGGCCAAAAACAACGCGTCTGCATTGCGCGGGCATTGGCTGCCGAACCGGAGCTTATCATCTGCGACGAGATCACATCCGCGCTCGACCAAATTGTGCAGGAGGAGATCCTCAAGCTTCTGATGCGCCTACAGCGTGAACTCGGGATGAGCTACATCTTCATTACCCATGACATTGCCACGGTGCGCGCGATAGCAGACGAGATTGTCGTCATGCACGGCGGCAAAGTCGTCGAGCAGGGATTGAAGAGCGTGGTTCTCACACCTCCGTATGCCGCTTACACCGAACGGCTTTTGTCCTCTGTTCCCGAAATGGATCCTGACTGGCTGACAAGATTGCTGGCCAGTCGGAAAATCTGACAGGTTGCAAGGTGGTCAGGAATTAAGTCCCCGTCCGCCCATCTTCCACGTGCTTTGAAGGGCATGATCGAGCTCCACGCGCAGCGATCAGCGCGACCATTATGCACGCCTTCTGGAACCGTCTATCGCTGATCCAGGACCATCAGGCTAGGTTTGACGCTGAGACGTATCGGAAATACGTTCGCGCAAGGCATGCTCGGTCTTGTCTGCTGTGGACTTCACGATCTCGCCGATCTGATCGGCCATCGTGTCTGCTTCCATATGTTCCCGGCCAGCTTCCTGCTTGATGGTTTGATAGGCGTCGGCGGCGACCTGCTTGGCCTCATCGAGGCCCCTGTCGAGCAAAGTTTCGGCGGAATCGCGAAGCTTGTCGCCATAGGCGCCTAGTTGCTCGTCCTCCGTTGCGGTATGGGGCAGAATTGCACCTATAGCGGCGCCGATGGCGAGACCGACGGCCGCAACGGCCAAGGGTTGATCCTCCAACAGATCTTGCGCGGAGCGGTGGGCTTTCGCCGCCATGTCCCCAGTCGTCGAGCTTGCATTGGCAGCGCTTCCCGTCAGACCCGCCGCAGCGGCTCTTGCGGTGCTCGATATGGTGTCGCCGACGCTGGCAGCGCTCGAGGAGATCGATTCCGCGGCATCGGAGAGCGTGCCGCCCAAGCCGCCGCGCTCCCCTGCTGCATCATGTCGTCCCGGCGCTGAAGGCAATGGATAGCCAGCCGAACGGTGGGCGGCGTTTGAGGTACCGCTGCCGAACATCAGCCAGGCCAGACCTGCGCCCACCATGGTGACCGGCAAAGGATTGTCTCGGACCTGCGTTCTGAGATTGCTGAGCATGGCCGCGCTCTCCCCTCCCGAGAACAGCCCGGTGAACTCATCCAGCAATTGTCCCGGCGTCATCTTGCCTCGAATGGATTCGGCGGTCTCCATCACCCGAGCGCGAGCCGCCTCGGCCTCGCGTTCAAGTTCGGCTGCGGATTTCTCGTTCATCTCACCTGCTCCTTAATCGCGCTCGCGTCGCGCTTGAGCTGTCCCTGGGTCCGGTCGGGGGTAAGTTCCGAAGGCGCCATGCTGGCCGTCCCCGTCCGCAGCAGGATGACGCCGAGGACCGCCACGACGACACCGACCAGCAGGGAAGACCACCCCGCGCCAAGCCCTGCCCGCGTCAGTGCGATAATGAGCGCCTGCAGCAACACCAAGAGCGCGGCGAGCAGGCAAATCGCGCCGCCCAGCACTTCCGCGGCACCTGCTCCGGCTTTGGTAAGCTTTTCAGAGAGCTCGGCCCGAAACAGCCTCGCCTCGGTTTGCACCAGAGTGGTGACATTCTGGGCCAAATCGGTGACTAGCCCGGCAAGGCTGGGATTGTCCTGGGTGTTCATCTGTCCTGCTCCGCGTTCTGCGTGGCCCCGTCATCGCCGACGAGGCCAAAATCCTGCGAACGATCAGCGGACCAACCCTGGGCCTGATCGGTGTGTGATCCGAGGTCTCCCGGAGCAGCCTGAGATTCGCGCCTTGCCGGTGGAGAAGCCTTGATGAACCGCCCGAGAGCCAATCCGGCTAACACCGATCCCGCAAGCAGGACACCGGGATTTTGCCGGCCGAAGGACTGCACGTCATCAAGGACTTGGCTAAAGGGCTTCTGTTTCAAGGACGATGAAAGCCGCTCAAGGCCACTGGCAGCATCCAAAGCGAACTTCGATGCGTTCCTTTCATCGTTGCTGGCAAGGTGATCGCTGGCCGCTCGCAGTGCACCACCCAACGCCGCCAAGCTCGATCCGATGTCGCGCTGCGCCTCCTCCGCCTTGTCGGAGATGACCTGCGTGGCTTCAGATGCATAGTCGCCAGCCTTACGGGTCACCTCGTCCCGCGCGTCGTGAAGCAACTCGCTGGCACGCTCATTTTCCTGGCGAAGTCTTTCGGAGACGTCGCTTTTCGCCTTGTCGAATTCGGTGGGCTGTCCGCCCTGATCCTTCTCATGCTGCATGAGGCCACCTAGTGAAAACCGAGGAAGGAGAGGACCGCGAGCACGACGATGATAAGGCCTATAAGATAAATGACACTGTTCATGTGCACGTCCTCCGTAGCTTTCCAACTTCGACGAACCTGCGATGTTCCGTAAGTGAGAGCATTTATCTCAGCCGAAACGAAGAGCTTCGTCAGGCACGCACCCAGTCACCAGTGAGTTGCCCTGTCCCTCGTGCGGAGCCCCAGTTGCTCCGTACGAACGGGTGCGCCCGACATGGTTGACGCGATCCCAAAGAAAACCGGAAGAGCGGACTTGGATCGCTTGACCTGGGCAAATATGATCCTGACGCCTTGCAGAGGGACTGGATGGAAATCGGTCGGGTCGAGCGCAAGCTCTCGGCGATCCTTGCGGCTGACCTCGCCGGGTACAGTCAACTGATGGGCGCTGACGAAGAAGGTGCCCTCGAGCGCTTGAACAGCCATCAACGTGACCACCTCGATCCCTGTATTGCCACGCATCGCGGCAAGATCGTCGGCGACATCATCGAACAGGACGGTCACGTCTTGGGCGCGGGGGTCAACATCGCCGCGCGTCTAGAGAGGATCGCCGAGCCTGGCAGGATCTGCGTTTCCGAACGCGTGCAGGAACATGCAGCGGGAAAGATCGGCCTGCGCTTCGAGGACTCGTGACGTGGGCGGAGTGCCCAGAATTTTGCCTGGTATCGTCGCGCCTCTCTGCCCAGACGGAAATCGGCAGGTCGGTGCCAAAGAGCATGTCCCGCTCGATGCCGATGCCGAAAGGTAGCCGGATCGACGTCATTTCGAGCGCGGTTGCGAGCCAAATTCCTTCGCCGAGTTGATTTGAAGAGCTTCACCACCGGCGTCGCGATCGCGGCTATTGGCGAGCAGGCACGCGCAGTTCCTCGGTGAGAACGATCATGCCGCCCTCTTCTCGATTTCGACTTCATCGACGTTGGCGGGTCCTGCCCTGGTTCCGTTGTCAGGTTGCGGAAGGAAGGCGAGCAACCAGTCGGCTGCCCTGCTGGCCTGGGAGGCGGCACGCACGATGGCGCGGTTGTCTTCGCGCAGGACATCGAGCCAGGAGGCCAGGTAATCGGCGTGGCACGGTCGGCACAATACCTAGCGAGGCGCAGCAGAAGGCTGCTTCCGTTTCGGCGACCAGTTCCTCGAAAGCATATCGCTTTGTGCCGAAGGCGCCGCCGAGGTCACGGCCGACGCGGGAGGGATGGCCGGTCGCATGGCCAAGCTCGTGCAGGGCGGTGCGGTGCCAGTCAATGGTCTCGAAATACGCCTGCGGAGACGGCACCTGCACGTAGTCGTGCGCCGGCACATAATAGGCGCTATTGCCGCCGATGCGGAAATCGATCCCTGTCGCCTTGATTAGTGCCTCGACGGCCGGTTCGATCAGTCCGGGCTCTGGTGCGGGCGGAAACATCGCCAGATCGTCGGGCAGATTTTCGCATTGCGCGACGTTGAAGACGGTGAAGCGCTTCAGAAACTGTATGGCCCGCGCTGCCTCGCCGGTCTCCCGCGCGCGTTTCTTCTCGTCGTCAGGGATGAAGCGGTCAGAATAGACGACGGTGGTCCCGTGTTCGCCCTTGCGGACATGGCCGCCCAGCGATAGCGCCTGGCGGAAAGTCAGCCAGCCCTGGACGGGAAAGCCATGCTCGACGACCGCACCCCACAGGATCAGCACGTTGATCCCCGAATAGGCACGGCCAGAGGCGGCATTGGCCGGCATGGCGAGGGGTGCTTGCGCCGCCGCCGTGCCCCAGGGCACCCAGGGAAAGCGCCCAGCCTCCAGCTCGGCGATGATCTTGTTGGTGATATCATCATAGAGGCTTGTCCGGTCGGCGCCGGCGCGAGCGTAATGTCTGGACATCGGGTTTCTCCGCGACGGGCGCCGGAGGCCTCTCCTCCAGCTCTCAACCCGTCACGGCAAACCGGTCCGTACTCTCACTCTAGAGGCATAGCCCAGGCCTCGAAGGGGACGCTCCTGAACTCGGGGCAAAGGCGGTCCGCGCCAATCAGTAGTGTCGCTGACCTATGGTTATTGCTGCCGGACTGCGTGCCGAATGCGGTCGGTAAGCGTTTGTTCGACGTCGAAATAACCTTCCCAGGCGTCGCGCAACTGAGCCCGCGCGGCGGCGGCGAAGACATCGAAGCCGTTGGCGTTTTCGCAGGTGGGCAACTCATCCCAGCTGACAGGCACCGCGCACAACGCCCCCGCGCGTGCCCGAGTCGACCAGGGGCAGATTGCAGTGGAGCCCTGGCCGTTGCGCAGGTAATCGAGAAACATTCGGCCCTTGCGCTTCGCCTTGCTCATATTGGCGACGAAGCGCGACGGATCTGTACGGGCCAGCAGTTCGGCGAAGTCCTGGCAGAAGCTCTTGACCTCGTCCCAGTCTGCCTCCGGAGGAGCAGGACGACCACATGAACGCCCTTGCCGCCGGACAGCAACGGCCACGACTGCAATCCAAGCGCTTCCAGAATGCTCCGAATGTCGAGGGCTGCCTGCTTGACGGCAGCAAAGCCCAAGCCCTGTCGGGGTCGATGTCGAAGATCATGCGGTGCGGCAGATCCGGCTGCTGGCGACGGCTTCCCCAGATGTGGAATTCGAGCACGTTGGTCTGGACGCCCGCGATCAGCCCAGCCAAGTCATCGACCACGAGATGCGGCTTTCCTTACCGGACACCTTCTCCAAGTGGCCATCATGGATGGCCCTGGGCACGCCTGGCAGGTTGTGCTTCTGAAGAAGGTCTGCTGCAGGTCGCCGTGAGTATCGCGCACCAGCGACAGCGGCCGATCCTGAATGTGCGGCAGCATCTTCTCGGCGACCACTGCGTAGTAGGCGGCGAGCGTGGATTTGGTCACCTTGGTGCCTGGATACATGACCTTGTCCGAATGCGTCAACTTGACGCCGACAGCAGCGGCGATCTCGTTGCCGGATCGAGATTGGCCGAGTCTCTGGGCCGTTTGCGCCTTTTGTTGAGAGTGCCGTCTACTCGGACAAGGAACTCGGATACATGTCAATACGCTGCCTGGGATTCGGTTCCATGCCCAAGCACCGCGCCGGCGACCGTCGGCGCTCAAGGAAGAACGGCGCATAAGCCGCAGTTCCTGCGCGCGGCCGCAACAGCGGACAATTGTCACGCGCAGGACGGAGGAAATTCGCCCCCCGCCGCGGGCGGTGAACAGGACAGCCGTAGGAGCGTCAGCATAGCGCCGGCCGCAGGACGGGACGCGGGACCGACTGTCCCCGTCCGCGGTGGTCCGCATGTTTTGGTTCGAAGCCCACCGGCTGAGATCGCGCAGTTCAGTTCTCGACAGTCCGACCGCTGATCCGCGATGATGCAAACAGGATTGAACCACACCAGAGCCGAGTTTGGCTGCAAGAATCGATCTGGTCTTGCACCCTTTCGGCTTCTTCCTCAATTGCGTTGCAGCTTGTGAATTCCAAGCCTGACAGGCCCTCCCCTGTCACAACTCGTGCAGAAAAGCGCTCGCTCGACCGAACTGACAATGCGGCTTTTCCATAGCGCTCGATGAGGCGTTTTGCCGTTGCATGGTGCGAACATGATCTGCAACAAGCTCGCAACACATGCCACTCGCGAAATGTCGAGCGCCCATACAGGCCACCGTGAACGCTGCCAGGCGCTCCCAAGCGTCAACGCCGGTTGCTGTTTAGCTGGCGACGTCCCTTGGCACGCTTTCGGTCGGAGTAAAGCGAATATCCGCCGTCCTCCCGAAATCTGCAGCGACGCATGAGCCCCGGGCTTGACCCATTGCGTCGCCGAGATTTATTCCCTTGGGCGCCGGCATGGTGTGCCCCAGGAACCTCTTCCACAGTCGCTAGCCAATAGCGGGGCTCGAATTGATGCGGCTGAGCCCACAAATTGGTCGATCGCGCGGCCAATCGAAAGCCATGAAGAGAGGTGGAAACCCTGTAGTGCCGAAGTATCAGTTGAGGGGATGGATGGTGCTACGCAGACGGCCATACGGACAGTCAACGCCCATGTGGGCCGGTAAGCATCCGAATGCACTCTGCGCGCAAGTGAACCCCTTGCGCTAACGCTTCGACGCGCCATCAAAGCATTGACCATGTTGGGGGGCGATCGCACCGCTGATGGCCAGCGAAGGCCAACAAGTGGTCCGGCTACCCTTGGAGCCAATCCGCATTTCTGGCGATTTTTCCCTGGAGCAATCAGTGCATTGACATGAACTCGGCCGTTTTATTGTTCCTTGCTGAGTGCAGGTAATCGTGCCGGAACTCAGCAAGAAAGGCCAGTCCTTCCCAATCATGGATGGTCAATTGGCCATTCACAAGTGATGTAAGGTGCTTCTCCCGAAGAGACTTGAGCGTGCGGTTGATGTGGACTGCCGACAGCCCTGTCGCCTCGCCAAGGTCAGCTTGAGTCACACCAAAAGCGCAGGTTTGATCGGACGCAAGTCCGGCATCTTCCATACGTAGCATGATTTCACAGAGAAGGTGGGCCACTCGGCCAAGCGCTTGGCGCTTCCCGACATTGACCACCCATTCGCGAAAAATCGATGCATCAACCAGTGTCGTTCGCCAAAGATTTGCCGCCAGCCTGGGGTGGCGTTCGCAGAGCAGCCGGATAGCCGAGTGATCTATGAAGCCAACACTGCAAGCGCTCACCGTTCGAACGTCGCTATCCAACAGATCGAGGTGCAGGCTCAACAGATCGGGCATGTCGCCAGGCACATGATAAGCAGTGACCTGACGCTTCCCGTCTCCTGTTACCTTCGAGGTGCTGGCTAAGCCAGCCAGGACCATTATGCACCGGGACGGCTGGTCGCCTTCCCGGACCAAGTTCTGGTTTGCGCCAATCGCAACGATCCTTATTCTTACCGCGTCGAGAGCTTGACGCTCACCTGACGTGAGGGTGAAGGCACGATGGAACTTGGCGGTTAAGGGGCTTTGATAAAGCATGTCGGCTCTCCGTTTGGGCGGGAGCGCTATGGTCTCTCAGTCACCCGCGGCCAGCAGAACGCGAATGATGCCCGACCTTATATCATAAACACCGGACCGACTTAACCTGTGATAAGTCTGGCACTGCTTCCGATGGTCCTTTCCCCATCGGCAAACACAGGCTCAACAGGATTGGTGCTTACGAGGGAAGCGGCCCATCATCGGGCCTCGAGTTGCGCAGCTGCGGCAGCAGCTATAATAGATCGTTCTCAAATTCGAGGACTCACACCATGACCGACGCCCCCGACCACGCCGCTGAACTGGTAGAACTCACGGCGGATGTGGTATCCGCGTACGTCAGCAACAATCCCGTGCCGGTCGCGGGCTTGGCGGACCTGATAGCCTCAGTGCACGGGTCGCTGTCTGGGATTGGCCATCGCGTGGCTGCCGCGACCGAAGAACCAGTGCCTGCGGTAAATCCAAAAAGGTCAGTATTTCCCGATTACATCATCTGTCTTGAAGATGGTAAGCGGTTCAAAACCCTTCGGCGACATCTGCGCGTGGATTTCGGTCTCACTCCTGACGCGTATCGAACGAAGTGGAACTTGCCATCCACTTATCCGATGGTCGCTCCCAACTATGCGGCCTCACGGTCTGCCATGGCGAAGTCGATCGGTCTGGGTAGGAAGGCACCGCAGCCCACGGCAACTGCAACGGGCAAGGCAAGGCCGACGGCTAAGGCTAAAGCGTAGCTTCCGCGATCACACCATTACCACCGCGGCACCAATCGGCGATGTATGCATCGCGGCGGACCTGTCCGCTCTTGGCCGGTGCCCACCCAGGTTCCCCAACCCATGGCGCCGGCCATTTGTGGCCCACACCTCAGCTTCGTATTGCTGCCCAATCTTTTCTTGTTGTAGGCCGCTTACGACGTTAATCTCCGCTTGGCCTGATTGCTGGGAGGCAACGCCATGGCTGACATAATTCCAATTCGCAAAGCACGCCCTTGTGTCGAAGTTGGCAAACCCTGTGGCGAGTGGTTTGTCCGCGTGATCGAGGAAGACCAGGAACTCACCCGATCATTCAAGCTCGAATCCTATGCCGTGGCCTTTGCAGAAGGCCAAAGGTCGCGTCTGCATCTCAACACGTTTTCGCGGCTGTAGAGCAAGCCTATGCAGAGGTCCGCAGGGTTACTGGCGAATTTGGGCGATAGCATCGAAGCCATCGCCGGCCACATTGCGACCATGGAAACGCGACAACTGCACCAATAGCTCAAGTCGTTGCCATCGAGATCGGAAATCGCCAGCGCGGAAATGGTGATGGGCATCCTCGTCTATCGAGAGGTTGAACTGCGCCGCCGGCGGGGGACGGGCGGCAACGTGCTGCCCTTCCCCGGTCTCGGGACTCCACTTATCCAGCACTAGGCAGCGACGCCGGACCTGTAAGAGGCCATCGGATAGCGCATCCCTGTCGGTGATTGTTCACGTTCTTGAGCAGCACTTCATGCGGATCCTGCACGGCCTGGTGATTGTCGCAGATCGGCGACAATCGGGCCGACGATTGCCTTGTGCAGCCGTTCCGCCTCGATCTTGAAGCGGGCGAGCTGTTCCTGCGAAACGTGTTGTGAGGGGTTTTCGTCTTGACCATGGTAGCGAACTCCGTTGAGGGGATCGCCGCAAACGGTTCTTGCACAAAAAAGCCCGTCGCGGTGAGCGACAGGCTATTATGACATCAGGGATTAGAACTTGTAGGCGATGCCGAAGCGAACCTCGTTGGTCTTCAGATCAACGTCGGCATTGACCAGACCACCAAAGGATTCTGTACCGAAGTCGGTATAGCGATACTCGCCTCGCAGCAGCAGATTGTCGGTCATGGCATAATCCAAGCCCACGCCTATCGTCCATCCTGTGAATGTATCTCCGAACGAAGGTCCGCCTCCATTATTACTTATGTCGACATCGCCAAACGCAACGCCACCCGCAATATAAGGAAGAAAGCGATCAACGGCATATCCTAGGCGCAGTCTTGCCGCCGCACTCCAGTTGAGTTCTTCGGTGGCGATGCCGCCCGGGATCGGGATACCAGGAGCGCTGAAGACTTGGCCGCTGCCATCAACATTCGCATATACGACGTCCAGCTCCGCGCCAATCACAATGTTATTGGACATCTGATAGTTGTAACCGGCGTAGACGCCACCAAGGAACCCGTCAGGATCTGTGTCGACAAAGCCCGGCCCACCGATTTCGTCTATGTTGCCATTCCCCCAAGCATAGCCTGCCTGTAGGCCGACATACCCACCCGTCCAGCTAAAGACCGGCGCGGCTTCTGCAACGATGGCATCGGCAGCATACGCCGACGAAGCCAGCAGAGACAACGACAGACCAAGAAGCAGCTTCTTCATAGGTGATCTCCTGTAACTACCTTTTTGGTAGCAGAGCGCGCCGATTGATGCAGTTGTTTTTCTGCCACAGTTGGCCGAATTCAAATCGGCCGCCCGCACTTACATGAGAACCTTATGCCAACTCGCTGGTGGCGATCGGATCGCCCCTCGCCACAGTGGGCAACTGCTCGGCCAGCCAACTGTCCAGAACCTTCAGGCCGGGAACACTCATTTCGGTATCCCAGAATTAACATCGAGGAGGGTACGATAAAGGCTGTCGACCTCCTTGTCGTCGAACGCCTCGGTCAGCTCGCTTTCCGCAATCCCCTCAGCCTCTGCGTCGGCGATTAGGCGCTTTGCGAGCTGCTCGATCTCCGCTCGCTCTTTCGGCGCACCGGCGTCGGATAGATCGTGTTTTTTTATCCATTGGTTCAAAAATAGGACGGCCGGCTTGCTCATTCGGAAACACCTGGGGCAAAGTGCACGACGGCATCGACCAGCGTCCGATATAGGCTATCAACCTCTTCGTCGATCTCTTCGCGCTCGATCGTCAAGGCTTTAGCGTCGGCATACAATTTGTGTATGTACTCACTTACCGAAACGGCGTCGGTTTTAGCCGTTTCGGGGAAATTGTTGCCGATCCAGCGATCGAGAAAGTTGACGCCGCGTGTGCTCATGAAGCCTAAGCTCGATCCAGCGCTTAGGTTCCAGCAGGGCGCTCGACGGCAGCTTCGTCGACCTCGGCTTCCATTTCGTCGTTGACAGTCTTGGTCTTGCCGAAGGCGGCCACCGGCTCACCGTCAAAGCCCTGCAGCCACGCGTCGGCATGCTCTCCCCAGTAGGCTGGCACCGCACGTCTCCTTGCCATCCTTGCTCGCTTGGGCGTACATCCAGGCGTAGGTGGCGCGCTCCTGATCTTTCCTAGCCACGGCCATCTGTGTCATCCTCTCGGAAGTCCTGCAGTGAGGCGTGGCGCAGGTCATCCTCGCCGCGCAGGTGCTTTACGCGGCCGATCAGCCCCGGCTTGACCCATTGCGTCGCAGGCCGCTTCATGACGCCCTTGGGCGCCGTGCCTGGGTGCTCTTGGACGCGTTTCCATAGCCTCTCGCGCATTTCCCGGTTCAAGGTGACGAACGCGCTGCCGACATAGCGCCCTGTGCCCCGCTCGGCCATGAGAGCGAAAGCCGGCTTGCCCGCTTCACGCTCGACGCCGAGCAGATCGAACTCGTCGATCGCATAGCACTTGGCCTTCAGCCAGTTGGCTGACGGACCGCTGCGGTATTTGCTGTCCTTCCGCTTCGACACCATGCCTTCAAGTCCGGCTTGGTCGAGCAAGTGGAGGATCGCCTTGGCTTCGCCGGGCAGAGGCTCGCTGAACTGAATACGCCGCCCGGGCTTGATCATGCTGGCCAGGATCTCGCGCCGCTCCTCAAGCGCCATGTCGCGCAGATCGTGCCCATTGAGGTGCAATAGATCGAAGGCGACGAAATAGAGGTCTTGCTGTCGGCGGGTGATCGCTTTGCGCAGATCGCCGAAGTCCGAAAGGCCAGCTTCGTTCAAGACGATGATCTCACCGTCGACAATCGCGCTTTCGGCACCAAGGCGCTTGGCCTCTCTCACCAGGTCGCGATATTTCGCAGTCCAGTCGTGGCCGTTGCGCGTATAAATGCGTGTGCCGTCTTCATCGATGATCATCTGCGATCGGTAGCCGTCGAACTTGACCTCGTGGGTCCAGCCTTCACCCTCGGGAGGGTTCTCCACAAGGGTCGGCATCAACGGCTCGATGAACTTCAAACGCATGCACTGATCCGCCCTCCGGCGATTCAATAAGATTGAGCTAAAATAGTTCCGAAACCGGAAATCAGCCTCTTGGGTGCAACAAACACGTCAACTCGGCGTTGCGGGATGAGCGAAGGAGGAATCGATATGGCCGACGACAAGAGCAAGCGGGACTTTCGCGATCGGGACCAGGTCTCGGCCGATGAGGATTATGAAGTCGAGTATTTCGCAGCCAAGGCCGGGATCACCCCGCAGCAGGTCAAGGAATTGATCGCGAAGCACGGCAACCAACGCGAAACGCTGGAGCGAGAAGCGAAGGCTCTGCGGAAATAATGACCAGGCTATCGGATCTCGGCAGACCAATAACTGGGCACCGACATGAAGGCCCGCCCGCGAGCGAACTCGCGCATTTCCTCCCTTGCCCTGTTTGCGGGCAACAGATCGATATGCGCGATTTTCGCCAGGTCGCTTATCATTCCGATCCGGATCACGATCAGCCTCTCGAACTAGACGCTTAGGAACACAAGTGCCGAAATACCACGTTGAGGAAATGGATGGCGATACCGTGACGGCTACCCACATCGTGCACGCGACAACGCCGATCAGGGCGGCGCGGGAAGCGACGGAGCGCGACGTCACCCTGCGCACCAGCGAACCCATTTGGATCAGGGTTGCCGACGAGAAGCGCGGGCACGTCTTCGAATACTGTTTCAGCCTGTAGCTGACGATCCAACTCGGCTGGCTGAGTTTTTGAATGGCATACCATGCCGTCGACCTCGATACGCAAGTTCGACTATGACCCCAGCACCAGGGTTCTCTCGGTTTGGTTTGTAGCGAGCGGGAAGCATTACGAGTTTTTGGACGTACCTGCTGAGGCCTTTGCCGCGTTCAAAGCTGCCTTTGCCAAGGGCGTCTATTTTAACAGCCACATCCGCAATCGTTATGCATTCCGGCTCGCGGCAGGGAGGGTAGCACCCGCTTCGGGCGATTAACAGAATCTCAGATTCGAGGCGGCCCGCGCCACCCCAGGGGAGCAACTGTGCGAATTGACCCAGGTTCCGAGGGCAAACGAAAGAGCCCGCCGGCCGGGGCCAGCGGGCGCGTTTTATACTAAGCTAGGTGTTGGGCCTATTTGCCCATCATCATCGCAGCTTTGCAGAAGTTTTCATGGGCCTGTCGGACAGGTCTGCCACGACGCGTGACCCACGGCGACGGGTCGGCAAACAGCGCACTCCTGCGCATCCACTGGGCTTACGAAGTCGGTCGGCTGCTCTGCGATCATAGTGCCTTGTCGGAGAACCGCGCTGAGCTCCGCGCAGTCACCGGTCCTGCAATACGGCCGGATCTATGATCAAAGCGCTGAGCAGGAGCCATTCGGGGTCTACGCCTGCCGCCCGGTATTTATTGTCACAAAAAGGGGAACAACGGCAGCTCGGCCGTGTTGGGAGCACAACATGTATTTCGTCAAAGTGCTTTTGGCTGCGATCGCCATCGGTCTCATCAGCCCGGGGGCAATGGCTCAGACCGCGACGACGTCCCCGCAGGAATTTGTCAAAGCAGCTGCGAGTTCAGACATGTTCGAGATCCAGTCGAGTGAGTTGGCGCTGCGGAAATCGAAGACATCACGAGTGAAGGAATTCGCTCGCATGATGATCAAGGACCACACGAATTCTTCCAAGCGGCTCATTGCGGCGGCAAAGAAGGACGACGTCGCAGTGGCACCGGAGATGACAAGCAAGCATGCTGCCCAATTGGAAGCATTGAGCAACGACAGCAGAGGGGCGTTCGATAACGCCTACGTCGACGCCCAGGTTGCAGCGCACCAGGAAGCCCTGACGCTGATGACCTCCTATGCGGAAAACGGTCAGGAAAAACATTTGGCGGCCCATGCGAAAAAGACCGCGCCGGCTCATCCGGCAGCATTTCAAACATGCCCAGCAACTGAGCAAGAGCGGTTCTCAGGGCTGAGTGGATCTGGCCACGACGTTGGTTCTTCGCGGCGCTGTGGAGTCTGTGCCAACCCTCTGGCACTGCCTCCGCCCCCAGGGACGCTGCAACCTTCAAGCGGTCGTCGATGCAGGCTCTAAAGGGTGCGTCGCTCAGGTAGTCCGGCGTGCAAGCACCAGCGTCGTCGAATTTGCCAAACGAACAGGAGACCTGACATGCCAAAGCAAAACGAGACCTCGCATTCGAGACGAAGTGACTTCGCCAATGATGAACCCATTCGCCCGGAGGATGCCGCCGTGTTGGACAGCCCCGTGGGCCACGAAGACAGGCACGGCGCGGAGCCAGGTTTCGGGGGAGCCGACGATGTCGACCAGCCGATCGGCGCAAGGCCCCGCAGCGAAATTACCGGTCGTCATGATGAAGGGGCAGGCGCCAATGAGACGATCGACGGCTTAAGCGAAACCGAGGAACTGACCCGCAGCTACGCCGAGGACATACCAACCGGTGACAATGATGAGGAGGAGGAAGACATCCCTGTCTTCGAAAGAGGCCGAAGCAACACCGAACTCTGAGCGCGCCAGGTTGAACCCCGCACGGTGAGGAACATGACAATGAGCACATTCGGACTTCGGGTTGCGTCTTTGGGGCTCCGGGCTTTTTTGGGACTGGCGGCCTCGCTGACTTTGGGCGTCGAGGCATCTGCGCAGACAAGTCAGCCCGCGCAGCAATCCGGCGACTCGTCGCAAACAGCCAAGCAGGGTCGACTGCCGGCGCAAGGATCGTCGCCGACCGGCAAGGATGATGTCGGCGTTGACGTCTCGCTCGGCCGGCCGGAGGTGAAGCAACAGGTTGCAAGACATCTGGGAGTGGCTGAGACCGAGTTGCCACTGGCGGTGCACGTGCCGATCGCGCTCGCTTCGCAAGTCTGCGGGCAAGAGGTATTTACCGCCCGCGCCAATGTAAACCGAAGCTGCACCGCGACGAAATTCATTCCGGAAATCGCCGAGGCGGCACGCAACCATCCACAAACCTCCGCGGTACCGGAGCAGTAGCACCGAAAATGTCCGAACCCGGCGCGACGGTCGTGCCATGCTTACCCGAGGGTAGCGCTCCAACCCGGGGTAAATCAGCCAGCCCCACCGCCGTCTGTTTTTGGCGGCATGCATGATGGCGTTCGCCGCCATCTCTTAACCAATGTGAATGCTGTTGCTCCGCAGCCACGCTACGAGATCCTGTCCGAAGCGGAGGCAGGCAGATGCCACTGGAATCCCTGATCGATCAATATGTGAGCAGCCGCAAGCGGCGGGGTCTTTTGTCGATACGGCACGCTCTCGAGGCGTTGAAAGAGGCCGTTCCGGCGCTGTCGATCGGCGAAAGCCATCTTGTCAATATGATCGCCGAGCGAGCGCTCGCCTTTGGCCTCGCCATCCACTTCGATCATTCCGGCGAGAATGCCGGGTAAGACATCCACGAGCGTCTGCTGATGCTACAGGACGAGGAACTCGGTGTTCGCGTAGCTTCATTGCCTGGTGGGCGGATCTTTCCGAGGCTGCTCCCATCCGTGTTCTGGGCGGGTGGTTAAAGTCGCCGAAGCGATGCCACGGCGTGCACCGAGCCCACCCCGGCGTTGGACAAGCTCCCCCAGCTTTCGCCAGTTGGAGCTTTCGTCTACTCGCAGCAGCCCTAGCGAGGCTCGATCAGCCTCCGCGTTGGGCGGTCTCGGGTTTTGCTCCAAGGGGGCGGTTCGGGCCGGCGAATTGAGGTTGAAAGGAGAAGATGATGACGGACAACAAAACCGAGCGTGATTTTCGCGACAGGAACCGGGTCTCGTCCAACGAACGCAACGAATTCTTCCATTTTGCCCAGCAGAACGGCATCACGCCTGAGCAGGTGATGGAGCTCATCAAAGCCGCCGGGAATGACCGCGCCTCGTTGCGGCTGCGAAGGAATTGAAATCAGTTTCCCGGGGCGGCTCGCTTACGGCATGAAGCCTCGCTGCCGAGGAGAACCTTGAGCCGTGGTGAGAATTTGAGTGTAGCATCATCCTGACGCACACGCGGAGCAGGTCGAGCGTGAAAGTGAAAATTGTACCCCTGCCCAACATGCGGCAAGCGCTGGAGGTTCGAGGCTGCGCAGATCGGCTATGGTCACCCCGAACCATAATCCACTCCAACCCGAGTCCTGGACGCACGGCGTGGCACCGAGCCTACTTCCTGCCGTCGTTCAATAATAATCCCGCGCCGCAGTCAGCCAGCGAGATCACCGTCGTCTGCCGGACGCGTGTCGGCTTCCAAACTGACAACGCACAGCCTTTGTAGCGACGCTTTCCAGCCACGATCACCTGCGCAGCTTTGCCGCGCTCGCTGCGCACCAATAAATTCCATCTCCTTCCCTCACACTGATCTTGTTCAGGCGGTCGTTTTGCCGCTGCGGTAGGCGCTGTCCTTCCGCTTCGATCGCGGTAGCGCCCAGTATCAACGCTGCCAGATCAAACCGCACAATCAGCACCTCAAAGCTGATCAGCAGAAGCAGCAGTGAATCAGGACCTCGTCGATCAGGGTCAAAGGGCCAAGCACATATGTCTGGGCACGGTGACCGTGGCATAGCCGGCGCTGCAATGACGGCGTCGGTGCCCGTCTTGTGGAGCCGGAAAGCCCAACTTAGAAAACAGTCGGCGGTGCCGATCTCGAAGAAATTCTAGCCCGGCACGGTGAACAGGCTGGGGGCCGCATCGCGATCTAGGGTTCAGCACAACTCCGGCGGCATCGAGACGATCGACCTCAGCCCGGTCGGCGGCCCTCGGCCACGTCCATGACCAGCACGCGCAGCATGGTCAGCTGGCGCTTACCCTCCATGGCGCGCCCGTCGGCGACGGTCTGTCTCTTTCGGCTCAGGAAAACGTCACTCTGAGTTTGCTAAACGCGGTGCTGGACCGGTTACCACGCGTCAGATCTGGATCATCACCTTGCCGGCCTCGATTCTCATCGGATAGATCGCGAGCTTGACGCAGACCGGCGCGCCCTTGACCTGGCCGGTCGCAGAGCGGCCAATGTGCTTCAAGGCATTCGATGACGTCGTCGATCACCAGCCCTTCGGCTAGATGCGCCTTCTCATGGGTCCAATATCCGTCGGTGGCGAAGAGCTCGTCATCGGGCGAGCGGCAAACCGCGAGGATCGAAGCAGATGACATCCTCTTCCTCGATGTCATCGACCGCGCACGCTTCAATCCAGTCGGCCATCTCCGGCTCCCGCACCATCCGCTATGGCTATTCAGCCGCCGCCGACATATCCACCTGGTGAAATTCGCCGCGATAGGGTCTGGCTGTCGGCGGCAATTCGCGCTTGAGATAAAAATCCTCGTACCGCAGCTGCTTCAGCAGCACCGGCCAGACCTCGCGATAGGCATGCCACATCGACGGGTTCGCTACCGGCAGGTCGTGCTTGATCAGCTCGTGCAGCCTCGGCAGCGCATGATAGGGCACCATCGGGAACATGTGGTGTTCGACGTGATAATTCATGTTCCAGTAGATGAAGCGGCTGACCGGGTTCATGTAGACGGTGCGGGTGTTCAGCCGATGGTCGACCACGTTGTCGGCCAGGCCGATATGCTGCAGCAACCCTGTCAGCACCATGTGCCAGCTGCCATAGAGGCGCGGCAGGCCGATCAGCACCAGCGGCAGCAGCGACCACGTGAACAGCGCCAGCCCGACTGTCGCCGCATAGATGGCGACATGCCAGCGCGCAGCGATCACCGCCTTGTGCTGCTCCATCTCGGGGATATAGCTCTTCTCTTCATCGGACAGCTTGCCGAACGCCTGGCGCACCAGCGCCGGCAGCGAATAGCGGAAATCGAGAATACCGGTGAAGGCGAGCGCCGCCCGCAGCAGATCTGGGGGGCGCATGACGGCGATTTCGGCATCGCGGCCGACGATGATGGTATCGGTGTGATGGCGGGCATGGCTCCAGCGCCATTGCACGGGGTTGCGCATCAGCATGAAGCTTGAGATCTGGTAGACGACATCGTTCATCCAGCGCGTCCGGAACGCGGTACCGTGGCCGCATTCGTGCCAGCGCGAGTCGCTGGACGAGCCGTAAAGCACGCCATAGACGAACAGGAACGGCACCACCCACCACGTGGCCCAGAACCATACGATGCCGGCGGCCGACACCAGGATCGCGGCGACCCAGATGATCGTGTCGCGGATCGCCGGCCCGTCGGAGCGTTGCATCAACTCCTTGATCGCCTTGCGCGGGACATCGGTGTGATACCATTCGGCCGAAGCCAATCCGGTCTCAATGGCGCGCTTGGTGCTTTCACCGACCAGGCTGTAGTCGCGCTTCCTGCTTGCCGTCATCGTCATCTCCGCTTTCCCGCCTGCGCTCCGCAAGGGCCGCCTGGGGCCGGCCGGGCCGCGCCTGCTTCCGTATTCCGGCGCACTTCCCGCCCGCCGCGGCAACCGATCGTGCGTTTCAAGCCGGTCACGCCTGCAGTCTCGCAAAAGCGCCCGACGGCGCAGGGTAATCCTGTTGCGGCTGCCGGGCGATCGACCCTATCCTCGCTTCCGCTTGGGCGATCTGGCCGGCACCGTCGAGCACCCGGAACACGGCGTCATAGGAGCGGCTTTCGCCATGGTCCAGCCAGATCATCTCGCCCCGTTCGCGCGCGGCGAGATTGCCCAGAACATGATGCGTCGAAGGTTCGATTCCCAAGGCATATAGGCCGGCCTGGAAGTTCTGCCACTGATAGGTGCAGGGCAGCTGATCCTTGCGGGTAACGACCTCGAAGCCGAGGCCCAGGTGGTCATTGACGACGGCCACCGGCACCTCGCCCGCCGCATCGGAGCCAAGCTCGTGCTCCCAGACCTGCTCGCTGAACCCCAGCTGCGGCGCCGGCACGGTTCGGTAGCCGACTTTCTGCGCCTCGTAGCGTTCGCCGGCGTGCGCCGCCCAGACGACATCCCGGATCGGCGCCAGGTAGCGCGAACCCTCGTCGAGCAAGGGATGGCTGACATTGACGTGATAGAAATACATATGCGGCGTGCGGCTGAAACCGTGATTGACGACGCGGTCCGACAGGCGGATCTCGCTGCCGCCGACATCGGCCTCGATGCGGCGCAGCAAATGGAGATCCTCGCCGAACACGGTTGCCTGCTGGACGATGCCTTCCGCCCACAGCACGCAGCGGTCGCCGTCCCAGGCCTCGCCGTAGCCGGTCAGCCGCGCCGGCACGGTGCCGATGCGGCCATGCAGCGAGTGCAATACCCGCTTGCGCCCGGGATAATTGTAGCTTTCGGCCGGCACGTCTTGCCGGCCCAGTATATGATCGAGGCCGCAGGTGACGAGCAGCCCCGAGAACGACCGGCCAAAGGCGAAACCGTCCTCCCCTTCATGCTCGTGCAGTCCGGGGTGGCGAAAGCCGCTCGGCGAATGCCAGCCGATCGCCTGGCCCCGGAAGTCGCAATCGGCGATATCAAGCGCCCGGTCGACCAGCGCCGTGAAGCGCAGGCCGGAGCCGGTGCGGAACTCGAGCATCCGGATGCCGCGCTCCACGCCGTCGCCGAGCGTCATAAGCCGCACACCGGCAAACTGCGACAGCATGCCGGACCGCTCGGCCACCTGCCTTCGCGACAGCGTCTTGCCGTAAAGCTCTACCATGCGACGTCCTTCACTTTGCCCGCCTCCTTGAGCAAGGCCGACATGTCGGCGCCGGTGATGATGCTTTCCACCGTCAACAGGTCGGTGTCGGCGACCGTCTGTTCCGCGACGATTTCGCCGCGGCGCATGACGATGATGCGGTCGGCGACCTGGAACACGTGGTGGATGTTGTGGGTGATGAGCAGCACCGAGTGGCCGGCGTCGCGCACCTCCTTGACGAAGCGCAGCACGCCGTGGGTTTCCTCGACGCCAAGATTGTTGGTCGGCTCGTCGAGTATGATCACCTTGGCGGCGAACTGCATGGCGCGCGAGATCGCGATCGATTGCCGCTCACCGCCCGAGAGCGTGCTCACCAGTGCATCGGCATCGAGCTTTTTCGAAATGCCGACCCGCTTCAGCAGCGCCGAGGCGGCGTTGCGAAGCTTGGCGAGGTCGAGGGGCGCGAACACGCCGAGCCAGCCGAAATTGACCGGCTCCCGACCCAAGAAAAGATTGCGCGCGATGCTGAGGTCCGGCGCGAGCGATGTGTCCTGATGGATAGTCTCGATGCCGAGGTCCATCGCGTCGCGCGTCGAGCGGATCGACGCCTTCTCGCCGCGCACGAAGATGTCGCCGTGGTCGGCCGGGAAGACGCCGGAGATCGCTTTGATCAGCGTCGACTTGCCGGCGCCATTGTCGCCAAGCAGGGCAACCACCTCGCCTTCGTTGAGGGTGAACGAGGCGTTCTTCAGCGCACGCACGTTGCCGAAGGACTTTTGCAGGTCTTGCAGACGCAGCACTTCCATCGTCAGCTCCTTGCGGCGTTCTTCTGCAGCAAAGCGTGCAGGATGAGCATGGCGAGGATGATGACGCCGACGAAGATGTTGTATGCCAAGCCCGGCACGCCGATCAGCACGATGCCGTTGCGGATGGCGCGCAGCATCAGCGCGCCGACGATGGTGCCGAGGATGGTGCCGCGCCCCCCAGTGAGCGCCGTGCCGCCGACCACCACCATGGCGATCACTTCGAGTTCGTAGCCGGTGCCGGCCACCGGCGAGGCGGCCGAAATCCGGAACGCGCTGATCATGCCGGCCAGCCCGGCCACCACCGAGGTCAGGATGAACAGCCAGATCTTGACCGCGTCGGCCGGCACGCCGCGCGCCACCGCTGCGTTGCGGTTGCTGCCGATGGCGCTGATCCAGTTGCCGAGCTTGGCGTAGCGCAGGATGTAAATCGCCAGCAGCGACAGGCCGATGAACCACCAGAGCGAGGTGTAGAACCGGAACGAGCCTACATTGAAGCTGCCGGCAAGCAGCGTGACGAAGAAGCCGGGCTGGTCCCACGACTTCAGGGGGAATCCCTGCGTGATGTAGAGCGCCGCGCCGCGCACGACGAGCAGCATCGACAGCGTGACCAGGAAGGAGGAAATGCCGATCTTGGTGACGATCAGCCCGTTGATGGCGCCGATCGCGATGCACAGCACAAGCCCGGCCAGGAGGGCGACGCCGATGTCGATACCGCCATTCTGCACCAGCAGCATCACCACGACGGGCGCAAGGCCGAACACGGCGCCGACCGATAGATCGAACTCGCCCGCCGTCAGCAGCAGCGTCATGCCGAGAGCGATGATGCCGAGCTCGGGCAGGAACGCCATCATGTTGGATATGTTGAGCGGCGACAGGAAGTTGCCGTCGGCGATGGCGAACACCACGAGCAGCACGATGAGGATGATGAGCGAGGAGAATTGCGGCGAACGCAGCAGCGCAGACCTGCCCTTCGCTCGCTGCGTGTCGTCGTCTGCTGTGATTGCCATATCTGTCAGGACCATGCGTTTCGTCCGGCGCCCGCCATTTCGGGGCGGGCGCCGATTGTCGTCACTTGTTGTAGAGTTTCAGGATCGGCTCGACGCTCGAGGCGTCGTAGAGGCTGAATGTGTGAATGTCGTAGCCGATCGGCTCGCCAGAGGCCGCTAGCCCGAGCAGCGCCACCGGCATGAAGCCCTGCGCCGACGGGTACTGCCAGGCCGCAGCATTGACGAAGCCGGACTTGACCGCCTCGGCCGTCTCCTTTGAGTTGCCCCAGCCGACGACCGGGACCTTGCCGGCCGACACACCGGCCCCGTCGAAGACGCGTTTGATGCTTGCTGCCACGGAATCGCCCAGTGCAATGATTGCCGGCGGATTGTTGGCGACCATGTAGTCGGTCATCTTGGCGATGATGCCGGCCGGGTCGGTGCCGCAATCGACCACGTCGTACTTGATGCCGAGCGGATCGAAGACGCTGGCGATGCCCTCGGTCTCGAGCTGCTGGTAGCTGGCGCCCGGCACTTCGACCGGCAGGAACACCTTGTCGCCCTGCTTCACCATCTTGTGGTCGACGAGATACTTGGCCCAGATGACGCCCGCTTCCCTGAGGTCGGCCCCGACATAGGCCTGCCGCCCGGTCGCCGGATCGTCGGTGTTGAAGAACACGATCGGGATGCCGGCGGCCTTGGCGGCCTTCACCTCCTCCGTCCACAGGCCGGGCTGAGCCGAGGTGGTGGCGATGCCGTCCGGCTTGGCGGCGAGCGCCGAGTTGAAAGCCTCCTTCTGCGCCGCCATGTCGCCGCCGCTGAACGAGATCTTGCAGGTCACCTTGAGCTGGTCGCAGGCCTTGGTTGCGCCGGCATTCCAGTCGATCCAGAACGCGTCCGAAGGGCCACCATGCGACAGCAGATAGAAGGTCTTCTGGCCGTCCTGCGCGAATGCCGGCAGGCTCAAGGAGACCCCGGCCACCAGCGTTGCCGCAGCAGCCACTTTCAATGCGAATTTCAACATTCATTCCTCCCTTGGTTGGAGTTGCGCCGCCATGCGCCGGCGGCGCAACCGGCGCTCACAGGCCGTTGGCGCGGAACTTCCCGTCGAGGAATTTCTTCGCGCGCGGCACGTCGTCTTCCGAGAGATGCTCGATGATGACCGGGATGTTTGGGTGCTTTTCCGCCAGCCGCTGCAGATAGAGATCGTAATTCAGCGACCCCAGCCCGGGCGCCGGCAGCTCGATCTCGCCGACGCCGCGGAAGGTGTGGCTCTCCATCGCATCCTCGTCGCCGATGTCGGCATGCTTTTCCGACTTGTCGCTGCCCGAACGCTTGACGTCCTTGGCATGCGCGATCTTGATCTTGTCGGTCAGCGTATCGAACACCTGGTTCAGGATCTGGTCCATCCTGTCGATGTTGTGGGTTTCGAAATAGTTGGTCGGATCCATCAGCAGGCCGAGGCCCGGATGGTCGACCTGGGCGAACATCTTCACCGTCTCCTCGACCGAGCCCACGACGTTGTTGACGTAGGTCTCGAGGAGGAAGACCGCGCCATGGTCATAGGCGGTCTGGGCAAGCTCGGCGATCACCTTGCGGCATTCCTCGAACCCTTCCTCGGTCTTGTTCTTGGGATGATGGACCCAGTCGGATTCGGTGTTGTAGGTGCCGGTCTCGGAGATCACGTAGGGCGAGCCGAAGCTGCGGGCGTTGCGGATGATCTCCTTGAGATAGCCGACGCGCTTGTCGCGCTCGGCCTTGTCGGGATGGATGATGTTGGTGTAGCCCGACACGCAGCAGATCGGCAGGTTGTTGTCGCGGAAGACGTCGCGCACCTGCTTGGCCTTTTCCTCAGTGATCTGCCCGGCCGACAGATCGATATCCCTAAAATGCAGGTCGAGCTGCACCGTGTTGAAACCGAGCCCGCGGATCTTCTTCGCCGTCTCTTCGAGGCCGTACGGGAAATAGCCCGTGAAAATACCTGCCTGCATCATGATGTGAATTCCTCCCTGTAAGCGATTCAGTTGGCTGATTTTATCGAGATTTCGGAAAGCTTGACGGTGCGGCCTTGCGCCATCGAGCGATAGCCGGCCTCGACCAGCGCCATCGTCTTGACGTTGTCGGCCACCGATAATGCCGGCGGCGCGCCTGTCTTTACCGCATGCTGCAGTTGCTCCATGACGCCGATGAAGGCATGCGGGAACCACATCGTGTCCCAGCTCGGGCTGACCCATTCGCCGCCGGTCGTCTCGGTCGAGGCATAGGTCAGCGTCGAGGCCACGCCTTTCGGCCAGCCGATCGTGCCTTTGGCGACACCCTTGGTGCCGTCGACGCGCCAGTTGATGTGCTGGTCGTCCAGATAGCCCTCCTGGCGCGGTCCGGACCAGACATCCTCCAGCGACACGGCGAGCACGCCGGAGGGAAAGCGCAGCGTCGAGACGGTGATGCCGTCGCTATGCTCGAACGCCGTGCGCGGGTCCTTGCGTGTCAGCGTGGTGATTTCCGAGGGATCGCCGAACAGGAATCGCAGCACGTCGAGATGATGCACGCTCATATTGGCGAGCGTCAGCCGGTCGTAATCCTGAAGGAAAGTCTGCCAGTGCGGGATCGCATGCATGTCGATCTGCGCGAAGACGATGTCGCCCAGGGCGCCGCTGTCGATGATCTGCTTCAGCACGCGCATCGACTGGTCGTAGCGCATGTTCTGGTTGACCGAGAGGATCTTGCCTGACTTAGCTGCCTCGTCGCGCAGCTTCACGGCTTTATCGACCGACAGCGCCAGTGGCTTCTGCGCCAGGATCGCCTTGATGTGAGGCTGCTTCAGCGCATGGCGGATCAGCGCCGGCTGCAGATCGGGCGGAAACGCCAGGTCGACGATCTCGATCTCGGGATTCTCGATCAGCTGTTCCGGTGTGTCGTGGACGGTCGGGATGTCCCAACGCGCGGCGACCTTCTGCGCATTGGAACGGGTGCGCGAGGCGATCGCCACCACGTTGAACCCCGCTTCGCGATAGGCGGCAAGATGGCATTCGGCCATGATCATGCCAGCGCCGATGCAGCCGATACGGTATTCTTTCGTGCGGACCTTCACGTCCGGCTCGAAGCCTTCGCTCGCCATGTCTTCCTCCCGCAATTCTGTTTTCGCAGCCGCGATCATCTCGCCAACGCGCCTCCGTCCTGCCCGAAATAATGCACCCGGGCCGGCTCGCAGGATATCGCTACCACCGCATCCGGCCTGATGTCGGGCTGGCCGCGCAGCAGCGCCTTCAGCCGCGCCTCTCCGGCGGCGAGCGTTACCACCGTGTAGCCGCCAAGCGGCTCGACCTCGAATACGCGCGCCGGGCGGCCAGCGCCCCCGTCGACCCAGGGCCGGACCTTGATGTCCTCCGGCCTCAGCCCGATTTCGATCGCGTCGGCCGGAGCAGCGCGATCGTCGATGCTGACCGTGCCTTCGGCGGCCTCGACGCCATCTTCGCCGCGAACGGATTTAAGGATGTTCATCATCGGCGAACCAAGCAGTCGCGCCACATAGGTGTTCGCCGGGCGGTCGTAGATCTCGGACGGGGCGCCGATCTGTCGGATCCTCCCATTCTCCAGAATCGCGATGCGGTCGGCGATCGACATCGCCTCTTCCTGGTCATGGGTGACGTAGATCAGCGTCTTGCCGAGTTCGCGCTGGATGCGCTTGAGCTCGACGCGCGTTTCCTCGCGCAGCCGCGCATCGAGCGCAGAGATCGGGTCGTCCATCAGATAGGCGTTCGGGTCGCGCACCAGGGCCCGGGCTATGGCCACGCGTTGCCGCTCGCCACCGGAAAGCTGCGCCGGCGGCTTGTGAAGGATGTGGCCGATATGCAGCTTGGCGGCGACGTCGGCGACACGCTTCTCGATCTGGGCCTCGGCGACCTTGCGCTCGACCAGCGGGAAACGCACATTTTCGCGCGCGCTCATATGCGGGAACAGCGCCAGGTTCTGGAACACCATGGCGACATTGCGCTCGGCCGGAGAGACGGTGTTGACCGGTTTGCCGCCGATCAGGATCTCTCCGGCGTCAGGCGTCTCCAGCCCGAGCACCAGGCGCAGGATTGTCGATTTGCCCGCCAGCGGCGGCCCGAAGAAGCAGAAGAATTCGTTGTCATTGACGGTGAACGAGGCGTCGTCGACGGCGAGCGTCGTGCCGTAACGCTTGCTGACATTGCGAAAGACGATATCGGCCATGTCAACCTGCCTTCATCGCAATGCCGCTGCGGGCATCGAAGACACGCACGGACGATGCCACGGGGGCGACGACGGCAAGCTCGCCGATCGACAGTCCGACAGCATTGTCGAACACCGCCTTCACGGCGGTCTCGCCATCGCCGAGATGGACGATGGTCCTCGCGCCGATCCGCTCGACGAAGCTCACCGGAATGGCGAGGCCCTGCCCGCTCTGCACCAGCGACACCTGTTCGGGCCGGAAGCCGTAAAGCACCTCGGAGCGCGATCCGCGCAAGGTGGCGGCCAGCGCATCCGGCAGCGTCGGCGTGACCCCCAGCTGCCCGAGATCGACCACCAGGCCCCGATCGCTCTCCGCCGGCCTCCCCCTCAGCAGGTTCATGCCCGGGGCGCCGATGAAGCGTGCGACGAAGACGTTGGCCGGATTGTTGTAGACTTCCAGCGGCGTTCCCACCTGCTGCAGCACGCCGTGATCCATGACGGCAATGCGGTCGGCCATGGTCATGGCCTCGAGCTGGTCATGGGTGACGTAGACCATCGTCTGCCTGAACTGGCGCTGCAGCTGCTTGAGCTCGGTCCGCATCACCGCCCGGAAGGCGGCGTCGACATTGGACAGCGGCTCGTCGAGCAGAAAGATCGCCGGCTCCATGATTGCCGAGCGCCCGATCGCCACCCGCTGCAGGATGTTGACCGAGAGCCGGTCGGCCTTGCGGTCGAGCAGCGGCGTCAACTGCAGCAGCTCGGCGATGGCGCCGACGCGGCGGTCGATCTCGGCTGTCGCCGCACCGCGCATCCGCGGGCCGTAGGCAAGGTTCTGGCGCACCGTCATGTGGGTGAAGATGGCGTAGTTCTGGAAAACGAAGCCGACGCCGCGGCGGCCCATGGGCACGCCGGCCATGTCGCGCTCGCCGAACAGGATCTTGCCGCTGGTCGGCTCTTCCATGCCGGCGATCATGTTCATCGTCGTCGACTTGCCGCAGCCCGAAGGCCCGAGGAGCGCCATGAACTCGCCATCGGCGACATCGAGATCCATGGTCTTCAGCGCCGTGAACTCGCCAAAGGTCTTGACCAGGTTGCGCAGCTGGATCGCGCTCATGCCGGCACCAGCCTTGCCCGCGCCATGCGCTTCATGGCCAATACCGCAACGATCGAAAGCACGACAAGGATGGCCAGCGCGATCGCCGCCACATAGCCCCAGATCAGGTCCTGCGTCGTGACCTTGTAGATGTAGACGGAGATCGTCTCCGTGGCGACGCCGGGGCCGCCGCCGGTCATGATGTAGAGCGTGTCGAAGATCTTGAAGTTCTCGATGACGCGGATCGCCAGCGCGATGATGATGATCGTCTTCATCTTCGGCAGCACGATGGTGACGAAGCGCTGCCACGGGTTGGCGCCGAGCAGGGTCGCCGCCTTGATCTGGTCCTGCGGCACGCCGACCAGGCCGGCAAGCAGGATCAGGAACATCAGCGGCGTCCACTGCCAGATATCGGCGATGATCACCGCGATCAGCGCCAGTGTGGGGTCAGACAGCCAGGCGATGGTGACGCGTGAACCGCTGAGTGCCGACAGGATGTCGTTCAGCGGCCCGCCCGACTGGAACAGCATGAAGAACATGTAGCCGGCCACCGCCGGAACCACCATCATCGGCATCAGCAGGATCGAATAGAAGACCCGCTTGCCCGGAAAATCGTCCGCGAACAGCGTCGCCAATGCCAGGCCAAGCAGGAATTCGACAGGCACGCACACGACCATGACGATAGCCGTGCGCCTCAGCGCGCTCCAGAAGCGCGCATCGGCGGCAAGGTCGGTGTAGTTGGCGAAGCTGTTCCACATCTCCCATGCGTTCCACCAGCCCAGGCCGGAGAGGGGCGACCAGTCGGTGACGCTGATGTAGAGCTGCATCAGCAGCGGGAAGGCGGAGATGAAGAGCACCAGGATCTGCGCCGGCAGCGTCAGCCGGAATCCCAGCCGCACTCCCTCGTCCCGCAGCGCGGGCTTGCCAAGCGCGGCCTTTGCGTCCTTTGAGACAGTCACGGTCACCGCGCTCATTGCTTGAGCGCGCCGAACGTCAGCCCGCGCACCAGATGGCGCTGGATGGCAATGCCCATGATGACCGGCGGCACCGCGGCCATAAGACCGAGCGCGGCCTTGGCGCCATAGAGCTGCCCGGTCATCGAGGAGGACAGCGAGGCCATGTAGACGGGGATCGTCACCCATTCACGCGTCGTCAGGAGCAGCGCGATCAGATAGTCCGACCAGTTGAGGATGAAGACGAAGAGGGCGGCGCTGGCCAGCGGTGCGCGCATCATCGGCAGCGTGATGCGCGTGAAGACGCGCAGCCGCGAACAACCTTCGACAAGCGCCGCTTCCTCGATCTCGCGCGGCATGTCGTCGAAGAAGGTCTTCATGAGCCAGAAAGCGAACGGCAGGGTGACGATGCCGTAGATCAGGGCCAGGCCAAACCAGCTGTCGGTGAAGTTCAGGAAGGCCCACATGATCATGACCGGGATCATCACCGCCATTGGCGGAAACAGCCTGAGCTGGATCAGCGCCAGCGGCAGGTTCTGGCCCGAGCCGAAACGCGACAGCCCGTAGGCCGCAGCCGTGCCCGCCGACATTGCGATCGCCGTGCCGAACACCGAAGACAGCAGCGACGACAGGATCGGCTTCAGCGCGGTGCGGTCGAGCGCCACGATCAGATTGTTGTTGGACTCGCCGAAGACGAACTGGAAATTGCCCAGCGTCGGGTTCTTCGGCCACCATGTCAGGTCCGCGCCGGTCGCCGACCATTCGGCGATCGGCTTGAAGGCCATCGACACCATCCAAAGGATCGGCACCAGCGTCACCGCCATCGCCGCGAAGATCGCGGCGTAGCGGAATATCTCGAAGGGGACGGAACGCTTCATCTGGCTGCTTTGCTGGTGGCGTTGACTGCGGCGGGGAGGAACAGATGCTCCTCCCCTCCAGCGCTGATCCAGGGAGACGGATCAGCTGATTGGATCGAGAACAGTCGGCCAGGCCTCCTTGTTGGTCCTTATGGCTTCAAGCAATTTGTCCTCGCCGATGCGGCGGGCGATCTTCTTCCACTCCGCTTCCGTGTCGGCCATCGCCTGTTCCGCTGTCTTGGCCTTGGTCAGCGACGCCATCAGGTTTTCGTCCAATGCGTTGTGGAAGGCGGTGGCGCCGGGATAGTTGATCGTCGGCACCGTGCGGGCGACGGTCTCGCGCACCACGTCGATGTGGTAGGCGTGGTAGGTCTGGCGCACCAGCGGATCGGAGAAATCCGAGAGCCGGAACGGATCGAGATAGCCGCCCGGATTGGCGCTCATCCAGGCATAGATGCGGGCGGAGCCCAGCCACTGCAGCAAAAGGTAGGCGACCTCCTGGTTTTTCGACTGAGACGAGACCATGCCGGTCAGCGAGAACCACAGCACGGAACGGCTGATCAGCTTGCCGTCGACTTCGCGGCCGGGCGGCAGCATCGAGCCGATCTTGCCGGTGACGGCGGAATCCTTGTTGCCGGCATTGTCGAGGAATTTCGGCAGGTTCGAGAAGGCGCAGGTCATCGCCGCGCCGCCCTTGGCGAAATTTCCATACTGCTCCGGCCAGCCCCAGGAGATCGCGTCCGGCGAGTGATGAACGAGCGAGCCGACATATTCGTTGGTGGCGGCAATGCCGTGCTCGGAATTGATCAGCGGCTTGCCGTCGTCGCCGAACAGGAACTGGTTGGGCGATGCCATCGAGACATAGCGCTGATACCAGTTGGTGTAGCCCCAGCCCTGGTTGCGCAGGTCGGTGGAGCCGAACAGGCCCTTGTCGGGGCGCTGGAAGAAGCCCGCGATGTCACTGTGCTGCTTCCAGGTCTTCGGCGGCGCCAGATCGTAGCCGAATTTGTCCTTGAACGCCTTCTGCTCGGCAGCGTCGCCGAACAGGTCGGTGCGGTAGACCCAGGTCTGGAAGTCGCCGTCCAGCGACACGCCATAGTTGGACCCGCGATATTTGTTGAGCAGCGACACGCCCTTGGCGCCGTCGACATAGCCGGTCTTGGGATCGTCCCATTCGGGCTTGTACTGGGCGACGAAGTCGTCGAGCTTGGCGATGCCGCCGGTCTCAGCGAGGTCGCCTAGCCGGTTCCATTCCGTCGAGTAGATGTCATAGGCCCCACCCTTGGTGGAGATGTCCTGCATCGTCTTGGTGAATTCCTGGCCGTTCGGCAGGCCGACGATCTCAATCTGGATGCCGGTTTCCTTTTCCCACAGCTCCTTGATCGACGGCGCACCCGCCGGGAAAGGCTGTGTGAGTTGACCAATCGAGCCATCCGACAGGCCAAGCACGATCTTGGCCGGCGCCTTGCCTGCTCCCTTCAAGGCCTTGGCCGCCTCAACGGCACGGCCTTCCGGCGTCTCGGCGCCATATTGATAGCGCTCGGCGCCCTCGAAACCGGTGGGGCCGCCTACCATGCCTGGCGCCAGCGCGTCGGCCGCAACGGCACGGCCGGGACGGATGAATTGCGGTGCGATACCAGCCGCAGCCACGAACGCCGCCGCCTTTCCTCCGGACGCCAACAAGCCGCGTCGCGATATGCGGATCAAATCAGACATTGGAATTCCTCCCTCAGGCCCGATGTTTCCTCCACGAGCCCATCTGAGGGATATTGACGGCAGCACCGGAAGGCTGTCAACATCATAAATACTCAAAATACATCGTAACACCGCAACTGCGGAGAAAATACGTCATGCAAAGGTCGACACACCGGCTCAATGCCTCGATTTGATGGGAAATCTGCATTCGTAGCACGGGACGTATCACGACGCGATTTAGCCCAACCTCCTTGCGCATCGGCTAAGGCTGGATACATCATTTTCCATCAGAATCGCTGATGGCTGGCAGCTGTGGCCGTCGGACGGGCTAGCGGCATTGTGCGATCTGATGCATTGAGGAGATGAAAGACGGTGCGTTCCACCTTGACTGACATAGCCCGGGAAGCCGGCGTTTCCGCCGCCACCGTCGACCGCGTGCTGAACAACAGGCCCGGTGTGCGGGCGCGCACGCGTGAGATCGTGCTCGAAATGGCGCATCGCCTCGGCTACATCGCGGAGGGCCCGAACGGAGCGCCGCCCAGGCCCTCACCTGGAGAGGTCATCCGTCTCGACTTCGCTCTGCCGGCCGGCACCAATTCCTTCATCAAGATGCTGCATCGACACATCGAGGCGCAGGCCTTGGCGCGCCCCGATCTCGACGTCCACATCGCCACCATAGAGGGCTTCAACCCCGACCGGCTCGCCCGCCTGCTGCAAGAATTGCGTGGACAGACACAAGGCGTCGGCGTGATCGCGCTCGATCATCCAACGGTGCGCGAGGCGATCCGCTCGCTGTCGGCCAATGACGTCAAGGTGGTGACCATCGCCTCCGACATCCTGCATGTTCCGAGAGTGGCCTATATCGGCATCGACAACCGCGCCGCGGGGCGGCTGGCCGGCTATCTGCTCAACCGCTTCATGGGATCGGAACGCCCAAGCAAGGTGGCGCTGTTCGCCGGTTCGCTGTCCTACCGCGGCCATGAGGAACGCGAGATGGGATTCCGGCACATCTTGACCGAGGAGTCGCCCAATCTCAAGATCGTCGAGATGCGCGAAATGCTGGATGACCGAGAGAAGGCTTATTCAGAAGCATCGGCGCTTCTGGACCGGCACCCCGATCTTGCCGCGATCTACAATGTCGGCGCCGGCAACACCGGCATCGCTCGGGCGCTCAAGGAGCGTGGACGCGCCAAAGACATTCTCTTTCTCGGCCACGAGGTGACAGACGGCACCAAGGAACTTTTGTTGGATGGGACGCTCGATGCGGTCATAGATCAAAATCCGCGCGTCGAGGCGCGGGAAGCGCTCAACATTTTAAGCCACTCTGTCAGGCACCTGAACTATGAACCGCATCAACCACGACTTCAGGTCATCTTCAAAGAGAATATACCTGAAATCTGATCAATGGATCCGTGATCGTATCGCAAAGCACAGCGTTGGCGTCGCCACCGGTCCCAAATACGAACGAGAGCCCGAATGATCTCGTCAAAGCCGCCGATCTGGCACTATTCCGTGCGAAGTCGGAGGGCCGAGATCGGGTCGTGGTTGATGGTGCATGAGAAGGCCGTCGCCCGTTGCAACTCGGTCAGCCTTTCCGAACCTAAAAAGACCAAGTCCACTCATAGCACCGAAGTCGCGAACGATTGGGGCGAAGACGGTTCTGGATGTCGCCGGCACGAAGCCGACGAATGGCATACGCCCGTCCGTCCGCCACGATCACCTGAAGCATCGCCCCGATCAAAGGCGCTCGAGCAGATATGTTGCAGGCGACCTCGTGTGTTATACACGCACGCTGAGTTTTCGGGTCGGACACGAGATCGATGGATCAGGAGACGCTTCTTGCCGCAGTCCTCTTAGCTGATGTCGTGGGCAGCACGCCGCTCTATGAGCGGATCGGAGACGATGCCGCTCTACAGCAGGTCTCGGATTGCCTGGACACAATGCGCGAGATTGTCGCCAAGCACCGTGGTGATTTCATTTACTCGAAAGGCGATGACATACTCAGCCTCTTCGAGAGCCCGGAAATGGCGCTGAGGGCCGTCTGCCAAATTACCCATCAACTGACTAAAGGGCCGTTGAGCGCCCGCATCGGATTGCATTTCGGGGCGGTCATTCGCGCGCGGGGCGCGATATTCGGTGACGTTGTCAATGTCACCGCAAGGTTGTCCACCACGGCGAACCCCGGAGAGGTGCTGATCAGCCAGAGCTTCTGCGAAGCCCTTTCCCCGAGAAGCCGCAAGGGCCTGCGGCTCCTCGACAAAATGGCCTTGAAGGGGAAGCAAGAGTTCTTCGATGTCTATACCCTGTGGAGCGACGATGAGGCCCCCGGTACGCAGATCACCAGCCATGGCGCCACTACAGATAGACGCTCGGTCCTGCCGCGGCAGATTCATATGGTCATCCGCTACAGAGATCAGCTGCGATCCTGTCGAAACGGCGAATCCGTGACAATCGGCAGATCGGCGGAATGCGACATCATCGTCGAGCGGCCCTGGGTATCGAGGCGCCACGCCGCCTTCACCATATTGAATGGCAGAGCTCGGCTTCTCGAACGAAGCTCTTCGGGCACATTTGTGTCCATGGGACTCGGCCATGAAGTATTCGTACGCCGTGAAGATATTATCCTCTTCGGCTCCGGCGTCATCTCGCCTGGAGTGAAGTCGGCACTCGACGAAGCCCAGCTTCTTCACTACGAAATTGTCTCGGATTGACCCGGCCCGGCTACTAGCTCGACCGGTTTAGAGCTGGTTCGCTGGCGCCCTCAATGTCGCGCCGTACTCTTTGACAGCCATTGGAATCGACCGTTCATAAATGTGCCAAGGCCAATCCAGGAACGCTCTCGAAGTTGGGCTGCGAAGAGCTGACTTCCGTTTCCCTCGCTGAGTTCGACGGAGCCGCGGCCGGTGCATCTCCCTCGCAGGTGCGGAGTTCTACCTGCTCCTAGGCGACATTCTGCAGGTGGATGGCTTCGGCAGCAAGCTGGCCCGCTCGATCGGTGACGCGATAGGTCTTGCCGCGAGGGGATTGTGCTGGACTGTCGGCCAGACAATGAGCTGGCGACGGGAGCGGCCGGCTGAAGCGGGATGCCCGGACCATCCCTGCCCTGTGTCGCCTCGATATCCCCAGGTGCTGAAGGTCAGCACAGGCTGTTGCAGCCCGGGGTCGACGAACGCTTCATCAGACCATTGCGCCGCAATAGCTCCTCGACCACCTGCGAAGGCTCGCGATTGGGCTACCGTCACGAAATTGGCGCAGAAGCGCAGACCACTGACATATCGCGACGTCGAGATGGAGCTCGATGCCACCGTGTTTGCAGCACCGGGGAGATTCCTCTTGGGCCGATCGAGTTCAAGTTGCTGCGCCACATGCTCGACAATCCTGAAAGGTGATCAGCCGTGATGAATTCATCGCAGCTGGCTGCTCGCAGAAAGCCAGTGTGAGCGCCCAGGTGGTCGACGTTCACATGAGCCAGTCGCGAAAGTTGTTGAAGCAGTCGTCGCAGAGTTGCCATTTGCACCCTGCGGCTTGCCGGCTATTCTCTCGAAGACACTGCGGGCTGACGATCTCGGCGATTGGGTTCAGAAAGGTCGCTGCGTGAGGCCGCAAGGGGACCGACCCAATGGGAAAGGTCTTGGCAGCTAGGGGACTTAACGCGACCGACATTGCAGCCGGGCGCTGCTCTAATCGAGAGAAAGTCTGGGCGTATAGAACAAGCGACATGAGCGTGTCGGATTGTTTGCATTCAAACGACCTTTGCGACGTTATCCGTGCCTTCGCCTTGCTGGTGCCGGAGGAAATCATGACGTCGCCCGACAATTCGGTCGAACTCGTTCGCGACAAGAAGTGGACGGTCCGCATCACCGCCTACGGCAGCACCCTGACGTTTCCGTTCGAAGCAGAAAGCTATGCACGTTCTTATGCCGATGGTCAGGCATTCCGTCTCGGCGTTCAGGTGGCGGAACTGAAGCGATGCGGCTGACACTTTGTCGACGCGTTGGCGGATAGCCTGCATCGCGATCGGAACGAATAGTTCGCTGATTGCAGCCTCGCGATTTCCATCAAATCCCGCCTGCAATCTTGACAGCAACTCGGCAAAATCCCTCGCCGACTAGTGTTGTCATATGAGCTGGAGCTTTCCTCGCCGCCGGTGGTAGGCGGGATACGCTGCCGGGACAGCCCTCTTTTCGCATAGACGCGAACCTTGTGCTTTTCCGTCTCAAGGCTGATTGGCGGCTGGATGCGCGCGCCGTCTTTCATATTCTGCCATCAGCCCGCGCGGAGCGTGGAATCAACGGCGGGGAAGCGGATGATGTTTCCTGTTTGCGCTCGCGTAGCGCAAGAAACGCTGCGAAGAGCATGATAGCCATGCCGATGATGTCGATCAGGCTAACCTCCTCGCCGTAGGTGATGATGCCAAGCACGACGGCAATGACGGGTGAGACGAAGGCAAATGCTCCGGCGCGCGAGGCGCCGATTTCGTGCAGGAGCCGGATAAATAGAGTGTAGCCTATGAACGAACCAAACAGCACGAGGAACAGCCACCCGACCCAGGCCGGCCAGCCCCAATTGCCTTTTAGAGCCGCGGTCGCGCCTGGCTCCACAACGAGTGAGATGAGAATTAGGAATGCGCCCCCGAAAAGGGTGGTGAAGCCGGCGATGAAGTCCGATGAATATACCTCAAGAAGCGGCCGCGCGAGCACCGAACCCCATGCATAGATTAAAGCTGCCGACGCCACCGCTGTCATCGCCAGCAGCCGGAGCCCCCTGCCCTGCTGGTCTGCGTGTGTCCAACTAGCATAGGCTTCGGGCCCGAACAGGACGCACAGACCGGCCGCACCGAGCAAAATCGCAAAGAGCCTGCGGCCGTCATAGCGTTCGTCCCCCAGAAGCAACGCAAACCCAAGCAGCGTGACGGGGGTCAGCGAAAGCTCAAGAACAGCCGCGGTGCCCGTATCGACGTAGAGCATGCCCCAAAAGAGTGGGCCATAGCAAAGCGGAATCATGAACAACGTAACAACGAAAAGACGCGGCCAACTCCTTTTCGCCACCCGTGGTAGAGCAGCGCCCCTTAGGCGCGTCGCGCTGAGGATCAGCAAGCCGGCTACTGTAAAACGCGTGCCTGCGAACATCAGAGGCGGCACGGTGGCGATCCCTGCCTTGATACCGATCCACGTGGTGCCCCAGATCACACATAAAACCAGAAATGTCGCTGTGTTGCGGTTCATCGGAAGCAGCCTTCGCTGGGCGTTGTTGGTTCGTCGTAACGGCCAAAAGACGTTTATTTCGTTACAACGGCCTCTTGCCAATACGGTTCCGCCAACCGATGTTTCCGGGATGGATGGTGCGAAGACTATCGTCGACATGCGCATGGTTGGCGGTCACCCCTGCTTGGACTTCGTCAACACGGTCGACGCGCGACGCGATGTGTGGGGGCCAGACCTCTTGCAGACCTATGCCGACCTGGTCGTCTGGGCTGGACGTGCCGATTTGATCGACGTCGATGAGGCGCGAGCACTGCTCGCGGAGGCTTCCGCCCGCCCGCTCCTTGCGGAGGCGGCATTGGAAAAGGCCAAGATTTTGCGCGAGGCCGTTTACGCGGCTCTCCAGGCCGAGGCGGCAGGCGCCCGGGTGCCGGACGATGCCTTGCAAATCGTGCGCGATGCAGTCGCCCTAGCCCTGCCGAAGCGCTCGCTTTTCCCGTCCGGCGACCGCCTCGCTTGGCAGTGGACCGACGCAGCCAGTCTGAACACGATCGGCCACCGCGTGGCCTTTGAGACAGCCGAGTTTTTGGTGTCCAGGAATGACCGCCGCCGCGTGCGCGAGTGCACCGGGCCGAACTGCGGTTGGCTTTTCATCGACACCTCGCGTGGCGGGCGCAGACGGTGGTGCTCGGATGAGAGCTGCGGCACACGCAGCCGGGTAAGGCGCTTCAGGGCAAAAGCCGCAGGGAACATGGCTCCCGACAGCAAGAATTAGTATCTGACGCCAGGCTTGGATGACCAACGCAGCATAGTTGGCTTCACGCTATCCCTGTCGCTGTTTGTCCAACGAAGCTGGTCTCGCGAGCGACTGTGGCCAAGAGTGTGGAGAACACAGCCGGCGCGGCAAGCCATCATCGCGTTCCAGAGCGGGTTGCTTCGGGGCCGCCTACCTCGCCACGCTTCGATCGGTCGATCTGCTCAAACTTGACGGGAACTCCGGTAGCGTTACGGCGTTTTTCTCAGTCCGAAACAAACAAGGATAGGTGCCATGGACTGGAACCGTCTCGAAGGCAATTGGAAGCAGGTAAAGGGCAAGGTCAAGGAACAGTGGGGCAAACTCACAGACGATGATCTGGACCGTATTGCCGGTAACCGCGATCAGTTGGAAGGCAAGATTCAGGAGCGCTACGGCATTGAGAAGGACCGCGCTCGGCGCGACATCGATGACTGGTATGGCCGGCAAGGCTGGTAGGTCGCCGGTTCCAAACTGAACTTGAAAAAGGGCTCCGAGAGGTACGGCGCCCTTTTTTGCCGCGTTTCTTGTCGCCTTTTCGTGAGTCTCACGACAAGGGCGCTCACCGAGAGACGTGGAACCGCGAAAGGTGCCCGTCGTTATCTGGTTCTCGAAATTACATTGGGGGATTAGTTGGACAGAGACGACGCCTCGGCGATCACAACTGGAGTTAGCGGCCTCGACTACATTCTTCGTGGCGGCTACGCCAGGAACCGCTCCCATCTCATCGAAGGGAAACCAGGTTCTGGAAAAACCACTCTTGGCCTCCAGTTTTTGATCGAGGGCGCCAAGAATGGCGAGACATGCCTTTACATCACTTTGTCAGAAAGCAAGCGCGAACTGCTCTCGGTTGCTGGCCGTCACGGCTGGGATCTGAAGGGGGTGCAAATTCTTGAACTTGTGCCGCCGGAGCTCAGTTTCGATCCTGCGCAGCTACAGACATTGATCCATTCCTCGGAATTGGAACTCGGCGAAACCGTGCAGTCTGCCATGGCCGAGATCGGACGCGTCAGACCCGATCGCGTGGTGTTCGATTCGCTCTCTGAAATTCGACTTTTATCGCAAGGGTCACTGCGGTATCGGCGCCAGGTGTTGGCATTGAAGAGCTTCTTCATGCTCAACAATGTGACGGTGCTTATGCTCGACGACCTGACCGCTGAGCAGGATGACCTCAATTTGCATTCGATCAGTCACGGCGTCATTCGGATGGAGCAGCTGTCGCCCGTCTATGGTGGAGAGCGTCGGCGGCTACGCGTGATCAAAATGCGCGGCGTGCAGATCCGGGGCGGCTTTCACGATTTCGTCATTCGCCCAGGCGGCGTTATCGCCTATCCGCGGCTCGTTGCAGCCGAGCATGAGGTGGCCGAGCATGATACGCCGGCCATGAGCAACAACCGGATCGACACCCTGCTTGGCGGCGGGCTGGCCCGTGGTACCAGCACGATGCTGATGGGGCCGTCTGGCGTTGGCAAGTCTACAATTGCCTGCACCTATTGCTATGCCGCACTCGAGCGTGGCGAGCGTGTGCTGGTGCTGTTGTTTGACGAGACAAAGCGCATCTTCTTGGCGCGCGCCGCCGGGCTCGGCATGGACCTGGAGCCGTTTGCCGAGGACGGCACGCTGATGCTTGAATCTGTCAATCCGGCTGAGCTTTCACCAGGCGAATTGTCTTCGCGCATCCAAGCGGCCGTCGAAGAATCCAATGTGCGGATCGTCGTGATCGACAGCCTAACTGGCTATCTCAATGCCATGTCCGAAGAACAACATCTGGTGCTTCAGATGCACGAGATCCTCACCTATCTCAATCAGAAGGCAGTGGCGACGATCCTGCTGTTGGCCAATCACGGGCTGTTTGGGCAAACGGCAGCGCCGGTCGACATGACCTATCTCTGCGATTCCATCATGCTTCTGCGCTTCTTCGAGAACGCAGGTCAGTTGAGACGCGCGATTTCCGTTGTCAAGAAACGTGTCGGCCCCCACGAAGAGACGATTCGTGAGTTTAAAATCGGCGGTAACGGCGTGGCCGTAGGTGAGCCACTGGAACAATTCCGCGGCATCCTGATGGGATCTCCGGAATTTGAAGGCAAGCCGACAGACCTTCTGAGGGACAAGGCGTTATGATGTCGTCCAGCCCCGCCGTTCTCGTGCTGGCGCCGCTTGGCCGTGACGCGAGGATCGCGGCCTCCATCCTGGCTACAAACCAGATTGCCTCGCGTGTGTGCGGCAGCTTGGAAGAGGCAGTGCCGCTTCTCGACGAGGCTCAGTGCCTTGTCGTGGCCGAGGAGGCCCTGCTCAGTTCCGATCGAACGCAGTTTGCGGCCTGGCTTGAAGCCCAACCCGCATGGTCGGATTTTCCGATCGTGCTTCTGACGATGCGGGGGAACGAAGTCGACACGCGGATGGCATTTCTGGACCGCTATCTGATCGTGCTTGAACGGCCATTTCTGGCTTCGAGCCTCGCCAACTCGGTGCGCTCCGCCTTGCGTGCCCGCGCCCGCCAGCGTGAGGTCCAGTCCTACATCGAACAGAAGCGGGAGGTCGCCGATCGGCAGAAATTGCTCATCCGCGAGCTGCATCACCGCGTCAAGAACACGCTGGCCAACGTTCGCGCCATGATGGGCGCGACGGCCAAGTCGAGCGGCAACGTCGATGATTTCGTACGCGATTTTTCAGCCAGGCTCGTTTCCCTGGCCCAGACCCATTCGATGCTTACCGACGATTATTGGCAGACTGCCTCCCTGCACAAGCTGCTCGAAAGCGAGCTTGACCACTATGAGACGCGCGACAGGCCGCGTATCGTTCTGGAAGGCCCGAACGTAGCGCTAGTCGCCGACATTGCGGTCCCTGTCGGGATGGCTTTCCACGAACTGGCCTCCAATTCGTCGAAGTTTGGCGCGCTTTCGCAAACGGGAGGCCGCCTTGATGTCCGCTGGTCGTTAGGCGGGTCCGGCGATACACAGATCGTCAATCTTGACTGGCGGGAACGAGATGGGCCGAAAGTCGAGCAGCCCAGTCGCCGGGGGTTTGGCACGACACTTCTGGAAAAAGTCGTGACCGTGCAATGCAACGCCAAGATCGAATTGAACTACCATCGTGACGGCTTGCAGTTCACCATGGCCTTGCCGTTGCGAAACACGCGCCTTGTGCCGGCTTACTGAGCGGCAACGGAAAGGCTGGCTGGGCGCCGCGATAGGGATTAACTGAGCGTCACTCGGCAGGCTGGTCTAGCGCTTTAGCCAAAACATCAGTTCCGAAAAAGACCGCCTCTATATCTCCCATATGCCTCTGCAACATTGCGAGAGCTCCGGCGTGGTCTATGCGGCCGACCTTGGTGATGAAGTCGAACTCGTGCCGCGGCGCTGTGACCCGGGTCATGCGTCCTAGACGAAACTTTGGGCTCCCGGAGCGCAGTTTTGTCGCCTTCGTGGTCACCCCCCGCCATTTTGCTCACGATCCTCGTTGATAGCCCGGATGCGCATCTGAATCATCCGCGACCCGTCTGGGTTCCGACTGGCGTCGTAAAAAACCAAGAGGCCCGCAGACAGGCTCGATCGACGGTCAGCTATCCCGAACAGCAAACGAAACACCCTCGCCTTTGGCCAACCAACTTTCGCCAGATCACCTTCGCAATGCCTGCGGCCCCAGTACGGTCGGACAGCCCGCGCTCTGGCGGCCGAAGTGAGGCGCCGGGAACATACAACGTCGGTCGTTGTTTCTCTGATCAGGAGGAAAGATGATGGCAGACGATAAGAGCAAGCGTGATTTTCGAGATCGCAATCGTGTATCAGTCGATGAAGATTATGAGGTTCGCTATTTCGCCAAACAGCATCGTATCACGCCAGAACAGGTCCGCGAACTAATCAGAGAACACGGCAACGACCGGAAGAGGCTCGAACGCGAGGCAAGAAAACGGGCTGATATCGGCTGATGGTCGCGACGCATCACGCGGCTTTTCGACGAGCGGGCTTGAAAGGCTGCGCGAGCGTGAAAACGTCTGGCCGGATGCCCGCCTCGACTTGCTTCCATGTGACCGGGTGGGCAATTGGGAAGCCGGGCCGCGCTCGCGGGGAAAACGCGCCTATTGCGGTATTGCCCCGTCCGTTGCGGAGATAGTCGAGAAAGATCCGGCCTCCTCGGGCTGCGGGGTCAGCTGACAACAGGTATCGGTCAGGATAGGTATCAACCAGACGGTGGGCGAGCGACTTGGCCAGTTTCCGGGCGCTGTCATGGGTCATCTTCGCAACGAGCGGGGCCATCAAGTGGATGCCTTTGCCGCCAGTGACCTTTGGCCAGCTCTCCAAGCCTGCCGCTTCCAAGATGCCCCGTAGCGCCAGCGTGGCCTCGATCACAGCGTCCCATGGCACGCCTTCTCCGGGATCGAGGTCGAGGACGAGCCGGTCCGCATGTTCGATGTCTTCAATCGTCGCGTTCCAAGGATGAAGCTCAACGGCATCCATCTCGACCAAGCCAAGCAGACCATCCATGTCATCTATCCATACCCGAACGCCTTCGCCGCCTTCGCGCTTTTGAACGCGGAGCTGGTGAACGGACGACGGTATCCGAGGTAGCGGTCCCTTGTGATAGAAGGTTGCGCCGGAGGCGTGGCGGACCAGCTTCAGCGGTCGCCGAACGAGATGAACTAGAACTTGATCAGCGACCCGCCGCCAATAGTCTGCCAGCTCTTCCTTGGAAGGTGCAACCGCATCGGGTAGCAGCTGGAGAATGTTCTCGCGCGGGACGCCGTGTTGTCCTTCCGACCTCCGCTTGGACGGCGATGGAGGCTTGGGCGGGATTGCCTGAAGGTCCTCGCGGAGTCCCTTGAAGACCGCCTCACGCAAGATGCCCCGGTCCGACACGCCACTGAATTGCACCTCGGCAAGAACGTCTGGTTCGACCCATGTCGCCTTGGGCTTCTTGATCGGCTCCGACAGCGGTGACTTGGCGATTACAAGCGGATCAAGCCGCTCCCTAACGCGCCGGGCTGCGTCCAGCGTATAGCCGGTCTGGGCCTTCCCGGCATAAAGCAGCCGGTCGCCCTCTCGCCTGCCGATGTACAACGATGCGATGCGGCGCGGCTGCGCGCCAAGTTTCTCGACGAAAGCCACGATTGGAAAAGTGTCGCTCTTGACACATTTGACCTTGACCCAACTGGTCTGGACGCCCGAGCGGTAGTGAGCATCCGCTCGCTTGGATACGATTCCCTCTATGCCCATCCGGCAGGCATGGTCGAACATATCCTTGCCGTTCACCTCCAGATGCTCGGCATAAGTCAGGGTTGGCTCGGTTTCGGTCAGCAGCTTCTTCAGCGCAGCCTTGCGCTTCACTAACGGTTGTTCCCGTAGATCACGGCCATCGAGGTACAGGAGGTCGAAAGCGTAGAGAGTCATCCGCAGCGAACTTGGGTTGCCCAGCTCACGTTCCAGGGCTTGATAGTCCGGCAGGCCGGTGTCGCCCAGGACGACAGCTTCACCATCGATGATAGCGGATTTGACCGGCAGGCTTGCCGCGGCCTGAACAATCCTCTTGTAACGGTGGGACCAATCGTAGCCGCGACGCGTGAATGCTCGCGCCTTTCCGCCTTCAACGACCAGCTGCGTCCTGTAGCCGTCATATTTGATCTCGTGAAGCCAATCTCCGCCTTCGGGAGCTTTCTCGACCAGTGTGGGCGATTGGAACTCGATGAACGAAAGCCGGTCAATGGCACTGGTCATATGCTCGCGACTCCAGGAATCGCGACTCAAGCCCCAGCGCCCCTGTCGGTTCCGAGCCTTTTAGAAGAATTGCATCGCGACGATTGGTTATCCGCCTCACTTGTTGATGTGACGGCGCAGCAGAGTGATGTTGCGATTGTTCGCCTTAAAATAGACGTCGAAGATCGAGCCGAGAATTGGGACACTTCCTACGAGCGTATCCAGCAGCACGTTGCCTAGCATGCGGGCGACCAACCCATTTCCGGCACCGACGTTTCGAGCTCGCAAGACGATGTAGGCCGAGACAATGCCCGTCGCCGCATCTCCGAGTACGGGAACCAGACCTACGAGCGCATCCAGTCCAAAACGAATTGATGTGCCTGGAATGCGCCAGCGGGAATCGAGTAGCGCGGCCAATAGATCCAACTCGGCAAGTACGTTTGCTGTATGACCATCGTGACCGCCCTGCCCGATCATGCCAACTCGCGCGCCAGTACGATTTAGTATCTCTCCCTGATGGATAGCCGTCACCTTAGATATCGCTTTGACCGCCTGAATTCGCTTGCGTCCTGTGCGATGGCACGTCGTCGAGCAAGGTCGTCTCACCGGAGCTTTTCGGCGCCTCAACGGGCAATTCACCAGTAGGCGTCATCTTGCTGACGGCCTCAGGCAAATCTCGCGTGATCCGGCTTATGAGCTCCTCGCGCGATAGGCCGGTCTGCATCGAGAGGGAAGTCAGGGTGTCTTCGTCTATGGCTGCTTCCACCTCGCTTGGCTGGATCGGCTCGTTCGGCCCGGTGCCTACCCACGAATCGACCTTCGATCCGGCGCCTGCCCCTCTGAACCGGTCGAGAATATCGCCAAGCGCGGTCCCCGAAACGCCTTTTGAAAGCTGATCCAGAATCCCGCCTTGCGGATCATTTGGGTTGCGATCGCCCGCTCCACGGATCATGTCGCCGATCTTGTCGCGATTTTGGTATGCCAAGACGCCGAGCATCGCGATCGCCAATTTTCCCAGGTTAGCCATTGGTACCTCCACTGTTCAATGGACAAGGGCTCAACATCACAAAAGTTCCGACCGGCGACGATCTAATTGAATAAGGGCCGGCATATCGACACAGACGTGAGCGGTGCTGCCTAACCGGCTTGTTTCCGTTTGCGGTGCGGCTTCGGCCTCGCAGACGTTGATCGTGCAAAGCTCGTTGCCTGCCTGATCGCGCATGCGCACTAACCATCCGGTCATATCGTCATCGCCCAGATCAGCCAACAGGCCGATTCCGCAACGGATCGCTTCGGCGCGAGCGGCCTCAAAACTTGGCGTCTCGGCAGGCGGAACCTGGCGAGCCTGGTCGCCGTCGCGATAGTACAACGTATAAGCGAGATGGATTCCACGCGCTGCCTTAGAGTATGGAACTACCACCCTCATCTTTACGGGGGTTTGGCCAAACAGCGAACATCGGCTAGGCCTAAGACGATCGATCGAGGTCGACTCGCGCGACGGCGTAGGCGCCAAGCGAGATGCTTTGATCATCCAGCGGTCTTGCGGAACTTTCCATGAAGTCGGGATCGGTTGCCGCCCGCTCGAACTGCTCGGCGCCGAGAAGAGCAATGCGGGCGCTGCTCGGCGAATCCGAAAGCCGCACAGATTGCGTCTTGGCGGTAAGGTTAGCGACCCACAGGGTCACGCGGCGATCTTGTTCAGCCGCGATCGTGGCGACGCCGTCAGCGCCGGAAGTTCGTACGGACAGCAAGGTGGCTCCGCCGAGCTTTGAGAGACCAGCCAAGACATGGAAAGCGGGATAGACCGTTGGGCCATCCTGCTGGTCATACCATGGCTGCACGAAATCAGCCTTCCTATGGATTTGGCCAAAGGGGCCGGCGAAGTCACCGAACGCGACGGCCTCGATTCCTTCGCGAGCGCAGGCCGCGAAATATCCGACAGTCCAAGCCGCATTGAACAGCCCGCGCTGACGAGGATCAATGCGCGATAGACAGACGCGAGCGTTCGCTTCATTCGGCGCAGTGGATTTTCCGTATGGGTTCTCACGGCAGCCGAGCTGGATGGGACCGATACGCAGTGGCAAGCGTTCCCCCATGAAAGCATGCGCGGAGCGGATTAGATGGGGGATTGCCTGAAGTGTCTCCATCACCGAGACATCATCTGCGGCGTGCACGCTTGGACAGGTGGTGAAGGTCACGTAGTCGAGCGCTTCGGCTGGCGGACGCTTGCGGTTGAGTTCGGTGAAGTAAGCGGCCATGCCGCCGCCCAGCGCGATGCCCGGGAAAGCCCGGCGAGCGGCGGAGTAGCTTTCGTGGAAGCTGGGCATAGTCGGCCACGGTGCTCCCGGCTGTACGGATGTCATGTCCTGCGCCGGAAAGACGGAGACAGCTTCTAGTTTGAGGCCGAGTGAGTGGACAGCATCCGCGACCGGCGCCAATTCGCCGAATGGATCGCGCGTGCCCTTGGTGATAATCTCGAGGACCACTCCAGCGCCGGTCAGCCGTGCGAGCGCGGCGTAGCTTTCTAGTTCGTCCTGGCCGTGTGCGATCCGGAGATCGACCTGGCAGACCATCCACTGGGGAGCCATTCGTCGTAGGAGCTCGGGGGTTTCGAGCGCGTGCTTTGCCTCGTCGGCGGCGACGCCGACGCCAGTGCGGGGCACTCGGCCGACTGGTCCGCCGATCGTCAGGTTGATGAGTGGATTGCGATTTTCAGACGTCCCGGCAGGGAGCGTTCCTGACACGTGAAGCCGGACGGCCTGCGTGAATTTCTGGCCCCTGGGCAGTCTGTAAGGCCACGGGCGACGCAGAGGGCGGACATATGTTTTATACGAGGCGTCAGACCAATTGCGTTGGTCCTCCATCTCAAAGGCATCACCCTCCATGGTGCATGTCGCCCAGATCCCAGGCGCGATCTCGTGCGACAACGCCCGGATGTCGGTGAACGGACATTTTGGATCGATGTGGTCCGGCAAGAACGATAGCTCGTCGTGACCATCCTCATGCAGCACCTTTATCGGCTTGCCGGCTAAGCCCTCGATCGGATGAAGGACGACGAAGCCGGTCCGATTCGTCAAAAGGTCGGTCTCGGGCTCTGCCTCCGCCACAAACGACAGCGCACCATCGCCACGGCCTGAGACGCGCGCCCGGTAAATCAGGCGGCCGGATGTTGCAGCACATGTTGCACGGTATTCAATGGCGAACGCATCCGGCCTCTCGTCGATCCGCAGATCATCGAGAACGGTGGTACATGTTCCCCAGTTTTCGTCCCGTACAAGAAACGAGATTCCGCGCAAGACCTCGATCGTCCCAACGTGGATGTAACGCAACGCCCCATTGTCGAACGCGACCGACAAGGATCCGGCGCGCAGCGTGCGCAGCGGTGCCTCGAGCTCTTCGGTGCCACACAAGCGGACTGCCAGGGAAGCTGCCGAGGTCAAATTGCGCGCTCCGTCGTGGCGTCGAAGATCGAGGCCCGGTTCATGTTGATGTCGATCGCAAGCTTCTCGCCCGGACGGCTGACATCGTGCGCCTGCAGCTCAGCCATCACCGGCGCGCCGGCCAGTCGGAATGTCGCGTAACTGCGCGAGCCGGTCGGCTGCAGCAGGTCGATCGTTGCCTCATAGCGAAACGTGCCCTGCTCCGGCGTTGCAGTGTGCGCACGAGTGAGGTGTTCTGGCCTCAACCCGAGCAGCACCTGCTGTCCGTCCGCGACGCCCTTCAGCCCCCTGCCGCGCGCTAAAGGCAGCAGTGCATCCGCGAGCCGGATGGCAGCGGCGCCTGCGTCCAAGGCAAGGGTACCTGGCAGGAAGCTCATCCGCGGCGAACCCAGGAACCCAGCGACGAACGTTGAGGCCGGGTGCTCGAACAACTCGAGTGGCGCGCCCTGCTGCTCTATCAACCCGTCGCGCATCAGCACGATGCGGTCAGCCAACGTCATCGCTTCGATCTGGTCATGGGTGACGTAGATCATCGTTGTCGCAATGTCCTGGTGAAGGCGTTTGATTTCGCCGCGCATTTCGTCGCGAAGCTGTGCGTCGAGGTTGGACAGCGGCTCGTCGAACAAAAAGATGCGCGGGTTGCGGACTATGGCGCGGCCGATGGCGACGCGCTGGCGCTGGCCGCCGGATAATTGGCGCGGAAAACGCCCCAGCAAGGGAGTGATGCCAAGCATGCGTGCCGCCTCGGCCACGCGCACCTCGACCTCTGGCTTCGGCATCTTGCGAGCCTTGAGGCCGAAGCCAATGTTCTTGGCCACGCTCATATGCGGATAGAGCGCATAATCTTGAAACACCATTGCCACGTCGCGATCGCGCGGCCGGAAATCATTGACCACCTCGCCGCCGATCTCGATCGTGCCTTCCGATATCTCCTCCAGGCCGGCGATGGTCCGGAGCAGCGTGGACTTGCCGCAGCCGGACGGTCCAACCAGAACGGTGAACTGGCCGTCGCGAATGTCCAGGTCGATCCCGCGCACGGCATGGAACGCGCCGTAGCGCTTGTGCAAGCCGGTAATTTTGACTTCGGCCATGCGGGAGCTTTCCTAACCGCGAACGGCGCCGAGCGTCAGCCCGCGCACCAGATGACGTTGAGCAAGGACCCCAAGGGCGATCGATGGCACAAGGGAGACGATGGCAAGGGCCGCGGCTTCGCCATATTGCGCGCCCTGGAAGCCGATGAAGGCGCGGAAGACCGTTGGCAGTGTAAAGGCAGTTCGGCTGGTCAAGATCAGAGCGAAGAAGAACTCCGTCCAGCATGCAATGAAGGCGAAGACAGCCGCCGCGACGATGCCCGGTGCTGCGAGCGGCACGGCAACGCGCCAGAACGCCTCCCATCTCGTGCAGCCATCGACGAGGGCCGCCTCCTCCATCGACTTCGGCATGCCGCGGAAATAGGCGAACATCATCCACACCGAGACCGGCAGCGTGAAGACCGTATAGGCGATGATCAGGCCGACATGAGTGTCGTAGAGCCCGACCTGGCGATAGATCAGGAACACCGGCAGCACGATCCCGATCGGCGGCAAAAAGCGCTGCGACAGCACCCAGAAAGACAGATGCTTGCCGCCGGTGTCGTAGCGCGCCAGGCTATAGGCCATCAGCGTGCCGAGCAGCGCCGAAAGCACCGTGGCCGAAAGCGAAATAATCAGGCTGTTGATGAGCCCGTCCAGACCACGATAGGCGAACAGCGCAGCTTTGTAGTGGACAAGCGTCGGAGCGGCGGGGAACCAGACAGGCGGTACGGTGAGGTAGTCGTCGCTGGGCTTGATGGAGGTGTTGAACATCCAGTAGAGCGGCCAGAGCACGAACACCAGGAAGAACCCCAGCAGCAGAATTCGGCCGATCGGCAACGACCGGCGTTTCCTGCGGCGGGCGGGCGCGACGGCGGCCATCAGACCGGTTCCACCTTCAAGAGCCGACGCACCAGCAACGTCACGATGAGCGCCGTAAAGATCAGGAACAGCCAACTTCCTGCTGTTGCCTGCGACAGATGAAACTGCGTGAAGCCTATGGTATAAAGATAATAGGAGGCCGTGTAGGTTTGTGTTCCTGGGCCACCCCCTGTCATGATGAAAATGGTATCGAACATACGGATTGCGTCGAGCAGACGGAAGGTCAGCGCCAGCAGCATCATCGACCCGAGATGCGGGAGCGTGATCGCCCAAAAAACCTGCCAGGCGTTGACGCCGTCGAGTTCTGCCGCCTCATAGAGATTGGGTGGGATTGCGGTCAGCCCGGCGAGCAGGATGACGAACATGAACGGCGTCCACTGCCAGACATCGGCGATGATCAGCGAGACGTAGAGCCACGGGCGCTCCGTCATCCAGCCGATCGTAACCTCCTGCCCCAATAGTTGCGTCAGGACATAGTTGGTCGGTCCAAAAGGCCGCTGTAAGAGCAGCGTCCAGGCTTGGCCGACGATGACCGGGCTGATGAACAGCGGCACGATCAGGATCGACATGATCACACCGCGGCCCGGAAAGCTGCGCACCATTGTCAGCGCCACCAGGAGGCCGAGAACGAATTCTATAGCGACGCTGATGCCCGACAGCGATGCTGTCAGCAACAGCGACCAACGTGCTACGGGATCGAACACGACCCGCTCGAAGTTTTTCAATCCGACAAAGGCGTGGCCCGGCACCTGGAAGTCGTAGTTGATGAAGGATACCACCAGCGAGAACAGAAGCGGATAGATCGACAGTGCCAATATCAGCAGCACAGCGGGGGCGACCAGCAGCCACTTGAAATGACGGTCTGCCCATTGGGCAAAGGCAGACAGCCGGGGCGGTGCGCCGGCGGCCTTCAAATGACGGATCGTGGCGGTGGGCTGCATAGGCGTATCCTATCGCCGCTTAGCGGGGAGGTGTTGCGAGCCAAGCGCCCGCAACACCAATTGCTCCAGAGAGTCCGCCTCCCTTCAGAGGGTGACCGCCATGCCAAGTTTTTCCACCGTGTTGTCGGCGGTGGCGCCAGGCAGTTTCAAGAACTCGGTGTAGAAGCCCTTCTGCGAATCCACACCCAGTCGGTCGGTCGTCTCGTTCCACTCGGCGGCCGCCGTTTCAAGCGACGCCTTCGGATCCGCACCAGCCCACACCGCCGTGCACATGCGATCGATGCTCAAGAAGTAGTCCTGCGCGCCTGGCATGATCGGGTCGAGCAGACCGACGTTTGCCGAGTTGTTGAGGTTGGCAAGGTACTCCTTGGCACTCGGGAAGAGCGCGCCGTAGAGCTCGGACTTGAAGTGCGAGATGCGGTACGGGTCGCGTAACGCGTAGGGCAGCATGCAACGTGCCAGCGAGACGGGTGGCGAGCATACCCACTGCATGAACAGATACGCCGCCTCAGGGTTGGGCGAGTCGGCCGACAGTGCCTTGTTGTAGCCGGTGGCATGTTCCGGATTTCCCGGAACCACGGCATAGCCGACCTTGCCGGCGATCTGGGACTGCGGAATGAAGTTGATTGCCGTGGCCGACTGCGAATAGTTCGCCGCCATACGGCCGCTAGGAGGCCAGGAATAGATCATCGCGACTTTGCCGGTCAGGAAAGCCGCCCACAAGGAGACGGCGTCGAGCTCGTTGTTGCCGGGGATCGAGGCCTTGTTTGCGGCGAGCATGTTTGTCAGCGTCTTGATGCCGGCATCCGAAACCAAACCTGCCTTCATGTCGTCGCCGAAGAGTTTTCCGCCGTTGGCCCGGTACTGCTGCAGAAAGTCGAACTGATTGCCGGGGCTGCCCGCCTTGCGGAAATGTCCCGCGCCATAGACCTTTGGCGCCATCTGGTCGGTGATGAACTGGGCGATCTGGGCATATTCTTCCCATGTCTTGGGCGGTCCAAGCTTGGCGTTGAACTTCGCCTGGTAAGCCTCCACCATTTTAGGATCCTCGAAAATGTCCTTGCGGTAGTAGAGAGCGAACATGTCGCCGTCGTCGAAGAACCCCCAGATCTTGCCCTTGTAGGTCGGCAGCGCCTTGTACAGGGGATGATAGTCCTCGAGGTCTGCCGGGTTCATGTATTTGGCGATGTAGTCGTCTAGAGGGGCGATGACGCCGCCATCGGCAAGCGACGGCGTCCAGGCCGGCGAGATGTCGAGGACGTCATAGGCACCTGAGCCGGCGATGTGCTCGGCGACCGCCTTGGAGTACTGGTCCGGGTTCGACAGCTCGACGACATTCGACTTCATCCCGGTAAGCTGCTCCCACATCGGCCCACTGAAATTGCGCGGGTCGAGTGCCTGCAGGCCAGCCTCGTAGGTCATGTTGAGGGTGACGCCCGAATGCGCCTTGGCCGCCTCCGCCGCGCGAAAGGCGGAACCGTCCGCAGGCCCTTCCTTCGATGCTTTCAGGGCTGCGGCCTGCGCCTGGCCGAGCGGCGACGTGGCGTCCGCCAATTCCAATGTTTGCTGCGCCAGCGCCCAATCGGTCATTGTCCCCAGCAGCGGGCCGGACACGGCCAACATACCGGTCATCTGACCGAAGCGGGTGATGAAAGTTCGGCGGGTGGTTTCGCCGCGCATGAAGGCGTCGACCTCTGCTTCGAGGCCTGCCTGAAAGTCACGTTTTTCACGATCGTTCATAGTGCTTGGTCCTCCCATTTTCCTTTTGCTTCACTCGTCCGCCGGCGCAGCGGTCAAGCATTTCCTCCCGTAAGGTCGCCGCAAAGAGGCCGCGGCGGCGCGCCGAAAATCAGTGTCCTCCTAGGTTCCAAAGCGGGCGGCGAGCCCAGACAGCCTGGTCTTCCACAGCTCGCTCGAAAGCACCTCGCGATTGACCACGCCGCGCGGCTCGCGACCACGCTGCACCTCCATTACCGCTTTGACGTCCGCGGCACCGTTGCCGGCAAAGCACTGGTCGGTCCAGCAAAGCGCGTGCGGCGCCAGGATGACATTGTCGAATTTGAGGATCGCATCGTCTGCCTCGGGAGGCTCTTGTTCCAGCACGTCGAGACCGGCGCCGGCGATGCGGCGCTCCTGCAGCGCTTGCGTCAGCGCTTTCTGGTCGACGATCGGGCCGCGCGCGGTGTTGATCAGGTAAGCTGTCGGCTTCATCAGGGCGATCCGCTCGGCATTGACGATGTGGTGGGTCTGGGGCGACAGGGGGCAACTCACCGACAGCACGTCGGCGCGGCGAAACAGATCCTCCAGCCCGACCAGCTCGACACCCAGGTCGGCAGCGACCCCCTTGTCGGCAAACGGGTCATGGGCAATGAATTGCATGTCAAAGGGCTTCGCCAAGCGGAAGACCTCGGCACCGATATTGCCGATGCCCAGCGACCCAAGCGTACGCCCGACGAGGCCGACCCCCATATGTTCGGAGCGCTTCTCAAAACCAACAGACCCTTTGCGGGTGAGCGCGTCCTTTGTCAGCAGCTTGCCGGTCAGCGCCAGCATGAAGGTGATGACGGATACGGCGACGGGCCGTCGCACGCCATCGGGCGTGATGACCAAGGCAATACCGGCTGCGGTGCATGCCTCAAGGTCGACAGTGTCGTAGCCGACCCCGAAGCGGGCAATGACGGCCAGGCGGCGGCTCCTGGGGACACTCGTGGCATCGAAACGATGGGCGAGGAGGATCAGCGCATCGAAATCCTCAAGTTGGTCGGCGCGAAGCGGACTGTTTGACTCCAGGAACACCATCTCGACACCTGTCGCATTGCGCAGCGGCTCCAGATCGAAATCTGGGTAGGTCGGCGAGCCGTCCGGCTTGCGGAAATCACCGGAAAGCGCCACCCTGAATTCTACGCCGTCCATCGTCTCCTCCGCTCCTATTGGCACCCGGCCCGGATCTTGGAAACCGCGTCGGCGATCGCGTCGTGCAGGACCCAAACGTCGCCTGAATAACAAATGAAATCGAAGCCCTGTGCGTAGAACTCGTGTCCCTGGGCGACGTTGGGCACCAAGCGTCCAAGCGATTTGTTGTGCTTTTTGGCGGCGGCAACGATTTTGGCCATTGCAGCAGTGAAAGTGGGGTGGGCGAAGTCGCCAGGAATGCCGAGCGAGACGGACAGATCGAAATGTCCGACCCAAAGACAATCAACCCCGTCCAGTCCCGCGATGCCGTCAATGTTCTTGACGCCGTCGGCGGTCTCGATCAGGCAGATGAACGTGGAGCGCTTGTTGGCGGCCTCGAATTTATCAGCGACCGAGCCTGGGCGGTAGCGGTCATGAGCGATCTGCAGCGCCACACCGCGGGCGCCGGCAGGGTGGTACTTCATGGAGTTGATGATGTGCTGCGCCTGTTCGACGCTGCTCACCATCGGCGCGATCAGGCCTTCGGCGCCCATGTCCATGGCGCGGGCGAGGAAATGGTAGTCCTGCGACGGCACACGCACCATGACCGGCAGATCGGCCGCCTCGAAATAACGGATCGCACTCTTCAGCGTTTCCAAGCTAAATCCCGAATGCTCCATGTCGAAAAAGACGAAATCGCAGCCAGCTGACTTCAGGATGTGACCGATTCCCGGCGTGGCGAACTCGGCGACGAGCGTGCCGAGCTTGACCCGCTTGTGAGAAACTAACGCCCTGAGACTTGGCTCCGACATGCACTTCCTCCCGTTCGCCCCAATGGGCCAATCCGCCTATGTTCGCCTCAATGCGTGGCTTCAAGAACGAGGTCGCAGGTCGTCACCAACTTGGTCACGACGAGCGGCGCGCTCTGCGTATTGAATTCGTCGAAATGAGCGGTGCGGCAGTGGTCCTCGAATGCGGCCTCGCTATCGTAAATCTCATAGAGCAGGACCCGATCCAGTTCGCCGCGCGCCTCCGTCACGTCAAAGCGGCGGCAGCCGGGCTCGGTGCGCATCGAGGCGGTCGCATTGGCGTCGACAAGTTCTCGGAATCTGTCCCGGGCACCAGGCCTCAGGCGGAAATCGACCCAGACGACAAATCCGGTCATCACTTGGGCCTCGCAAGTTGCAGATACCGCTTGGCCACATATTCGAGATGGCTGCGCATGGCCGCCTCTGACGCGTCTGGATCGCGCGCGGCGACGGCCTCGAAGATTTCGCGATGAGCCTGGTAAGCCTTGCGGTCTTCACCCTTGGCCAATGTGGTGCGACGCTGTTCGAGCAACCATTCAGCCAACGCCGCGTGAATAGCTGTAAAGATCCGATTGCGGGTGATTACCGCCAGCACGTAATGGAAGTCTACGTCCGTGCGCTCGAAGCGCGCCAGGTCGCCGATTGATTGACGGTTGAGTTCGAGCGCCTCCTTGAGGCTCTCAATGTCTTCCGGGGTAGCATGCACAGCGGCGTTGCGGGCAAGGCCGACCTCGAAAAACAACCGCGCGCTCTGGAAGTCGTGAACCCCTCCCGGCGCCGAAATCATGTGCCGAGCCGGCCCTGAAAGGGCGTCGATCACGAATTGAGGAGTGGGTCGAGTGACGCGGGCACGCTCCCCCGATTTTACCTCGACAAGGCCCATTTTGCTCAGATGCAGCAGCGCCTCACGGATGGAAGGCCGCCCTACCCCGAACTGCCGCATGAGTTCCCGTTCAGATGGGAGACGGTCGGCTTCGGCCAACTCTCCCTCTCGGATCATCCGCTCGAGGTGCGCTGCCACCTCGTCCGAAAGCTTCCGCTGTTTGATCAGAACTCCGATCATGTGGCATACCTGTTATACCAATCAGGTACGTTATGATCCCATAGCACCCCTTGTCAACGAGATCTAAGCATCCGGTGGCCGGGCCCTTAAAGCACTCCGTCGTTGTCGAGGCGTCCTTTGCGACGCCTTCAATGTCTTCACGAAGATTTCAGTAACTTGAGGGAGAGCGAGCACAATCTGCTCGGTGTTCCGATCGGGAACGGTCTTCGAACCCTGGGTCGGTGGTCAGTTTGAACCTGCGGTGTGGACCCCAGGAGTGCCACCGGGCCGTGTGCTGGCCGAGACCTACCCAACCGCCTGCTTATGAGCAGGGACATGAGCCCTCGATGGCAAGTAGACCTCGACCTGAGCAAGATCAGCGAATGGAAGCGGGTTCACAGCCGAGGCGGAAAACGCGAACTCTCGCTGCTGGACCCCTTTGGCAATACGCCTGCTCCATCTCGTAATCTTTTTCCCCGCCGCAATGTCGCAAAGGAAGGGATTGTCGGGTTAGTCCCCTCTACGCTCCAGAGCGCTCGTCACGTTGTGCTCATCCTTGTGCGGTTGGCGGCCGCCGCTTGAGGATGCGCATTTGAAACTGTCTCAAGATCATTTTAGTCCTGAGGGGCCTCAGGCGGGGGCGCTTGCCATTTAGTTATCGTCACCTGCGCATGTCGAACCCGTACTCGGCGCCAATCTACGCGCTGGCCAGTTTGCGACATGTGGTTTCGGCGATCCGCTTTCAGTGCGACGATCATGCTGGACGGCTGATATGAGGCGCGTTCCCGCCTGGCAGCTTAGGGGCAGCAAGCAGGACGTCGGCTTTCTTGCCTCGACCTGGCCTAAGCAGTCATTCAATTCGTGGCCTCAAGCAGCTCGTCCACGCTCCTCCTGACGCGGCGTGCCATCCAGCCGATCTCGGGCTGATGTGCGTGGACGGCAGTCGTCCTTTGACCACCGCTTCTGGCGGCGCCGATTGGCGAGCCGCCTCGCCATCATTAGCTATGGAACGGAAAAGAAACCATTCAGCATCAGACTACCGCTTTTCGACGCACCTTTTCGAATATGTCGGAACGAGCGCTTGTCGCGCAGCCCACGATGCCCCCCATTGGTGAACCGGTTCCATGAAGAGTCTGACAATACGCCACCGCATCCTCGTCAGTTTCGCAGCCGTTCTGGTGGTCATGTCCGTGATAGCCCTCATCGCGTACGCCTGGTTTCTTCAGGCGGGGGAGGAGGCGACTGAGGTCGAGAAGGGCATCCTTCCGGACCTTTATCACAGTACCGAGATCATGACGGGCCAGATGGCGGCCCATAGTCTGCTTCAGGAATATGCCCTTCAGGACAACCCGTCAGACAGAAGCACGGTTGCAAACGCGATCACGACCAATCGCAACCAGGTGCAGCGGTCGATGGACGACTATGAGGCAACGATCGTCTCCGATATCGACAAGCAGAATTATGCAGCCGTCAAACAACTCGCCAACCAATTCCGTCTGGCTGAAACTGCTGTGCTGGAAACAAGCCGGGCTGCCTTGTCGAAAGGTGAAACTCCCAATGAAAGCCCAGCTATCAAGAACGAAGTAGAGCCGATCTTTGTAAAATTGCAGTCCGCTCTGCAGGCCATGGTTGAGGATCACAGAGGCGAGGCAAACAGCGCGACGCAGCGGATCAGCTCGATCGTCAGAACGGCCGAAGTCGGTTTGAGCGTTGGCTTGTTGATAGCCCTCGGGCTAGCCCTTCTTTTGGGTTACCAGCTGTTTCGCGCCATTACAGGTCCGCTCACCCGTTTGGTCGACGCGGTTCAATTGATGCGGCAAGGCGACTTCAGCGAACGGCTCGATCTGAGGCGCCGAGACGAATTCAGCGTGCTTGCCGACGGCTTCAACGCAATGGCGGACGATCTCACAACCCTCATTGGTCAGGTTCAAAGGTCCAGCATACAGGTCGGCACGTCGATAACTGAGATCGCCGCCACCTCCAAGCAACAGCAGGCAACTGCGACTGAAATCGCAGCGACCACAACAGAAATCCGAGCGACAGCCAAGGAAATCTCCGCCACATCAAACGAACTGGTCCGCACGATGAACGAGGTCTCCACAGTTGCCGAACAAACCGCTGCCGTGGCTGGCGGGGGGCAAGCGGGGCTGACCCGTATGGAAGAAACCATGCAGCAGGTCATGGAAGCGGCTGGCGCGATCAATTCCAAACTGGCGATCCTGAGCGAGAAAGCCGGCAGCATCAATCAGGTGGTGACGACCATCACCAAAGTGGCCGATCAGACGAACCTGTTGTCGCTCAACGCTTCCATCGAGGCGGAGAAGGCAGGCCAATATGGCCGGGGTTTTGCAGTGGTGGCGACGGAAATCCGAAGGCTCGCGGACCAGACAGCTGTCTCCACCTACGATATCGAGCAAATGGTCAAGGACATCCAGTCGGCAGTCGCGGCCGGGGTGATGGGCATGGACAAGTTTTCCGAGCAGGTCCGTCGGGGTATGCAGGACATCCAGCAGGTCGGCGGGCAACTCTTCGAGATCATTCAGCAGGTTCAGGGGCTGGTGCCACGTTTCGAAGTCGCCAATGAAGGCATGCAAGCACAGGCGACCGGCGCGGGGCAGATCAGCGACACGCTAACCCAGCTAAGCGAGGCAGCTCAGCAAACAGTCGAGTCCCTTCAGCAATCGACGCTCGCGATCGACGAGCTCAATCAAGTCTCAGGCGGCATGCGAAGTAGCATATCGAGGTTCAAGCTACGAGCATAGCGAGCCGGCAGTAGGAGGTGACAATGCTATTCCTCGCCTTCAGCATGGGTCCGGATCGCTACTTGATCGATGTCCACAAAATGGAAGAGGTGCTGCCCTATATCGACGTGAAAGTTCTTCCGGGTGCGCCAACTGGTGTGGTGGGTTTGGTCAGCTATAACGGAATACCCATCCCCCTGATCGATGTCACCCTTCTTGCGCTTGGCCGACCATCGGAGCGCCTGTTGAGCACCCGGATCGTTGTGACGCGCTATCCGGCGGATGATGGCGAGCGACGCCTGCTGGGGCTGATCGCGGAACGGGTGACGGATACGATCGAGCGAGACCCGGCCGATTTCGCGCCGTTCGGACTGGAACCAGGAACCCCGCCCTATCTTGGGCCGGTGGCTTCCGATGGTTTGGAGATCATTCAGTGGGTCAAAGTGGAAGCGCTGCTTTCGGAAGAGATTCGTACCGCTTTGCTCCGCCAGGCGGCAATAGGTGATCAATGACCGGAGCAATAGAAAAGCTCCTGACGGAAACCATTGGACTGGACAGTGCCAGCGTTGGTCCGACAGTGGTTCGTCAGGCGGTCAGAGAACGGATGGAAGCATGCCGGATAACCAACCCTCAGGCCTATAGGCAACACTTGGCCGGTTCCTCGCAGGAGCTGCAGGAGCTGATCAATGCGGTGGTGATCCCAGAGACCTGGTTCTTTCGCGACCGAGAAGCGTTCACGATGCTGGCGCGGCATGCGCGCGCGCACAAGCCTGCTCAGCCGATAAGAATCCTGAGCCTGCCATGTTCAACCGGCGAAGAGGCTTACTCGGTCGCCATGGCCATGTTCGATGCCGGCTTTGAGGCGCATGAGTTCAAGATCGATGGCGTGGACGTCAGCAGCCGCAATATCGCGACGGCTGAACACGCCATCTATGGCCGCAATTCGTTTCGCGGCAGCCATTTAGAATTCAAGGATCGCTATTTCGAAGCGGCCGAGGGCGGGTTGCGGCCTGTTGCTGGGGTGCTGAAACAGGTTCGGTTCATGGTAGGAAACTTGTTCGGTTCTCACGCGCCTTTCGGGCAAGAGGTCTATGACATCCTGCTTTGCCGCAATTTGCTGATCTATTTCAATCGAGAGCTGCAGGATCGCGCATTGATCTGCCTGAAGGACCTGCTGGCCAAAGACGGACTTCTTCTGGTCGGTCCGGCGGAAGCAGCTCTTCCAAGGGTGCATGGCTTTCTTTCCGCTGAATGGCCATTGGCCTTCGCCTTTCTGAAATCGGAGCCCGTCAAGACCACGGCGCCGAAGGTTTCGGCCGCCGTCCCGGTGCGGACGCCAAGCCCTAAGGTCAACAAGAGCGAGCCTCTTCGTCCGTTCCGACCGACAAGTGGCAATGAAGGCCGCGGGCAGGCTCCGGCCAAGCCGCTTGCACGCGCCTCGGAAAGCCTCATCGCGGTTGAACGGATCGCCAATGCAGGACGCGTAAAGGAGGCACAGGAGGTCGCCCTGGCGCATCTCAGGGAGTTCGGTCCTTCCGCAGAAATCTTCTACCTGCTGGGCCTCGTCCAGGATGCGGATGGTTCTGCACCCGAAGCCGCGCAAAGTTATCGCAAGGCGCTCTATCTCGCGCCAAATCATCGAGAAGCTCTTGTCCATCTGGCCTTGCTGCTTAGCAAGCAAGGCGACCATAACGGCGCCGAGGCGCTGGCCGGCCGGCTGGGTCGGGTCCAGAAAAGGAGCGGCAGTTGATGGCGGCTTCGACAAGGATCGCTCAGCCGGTGGAGGAGATCGAAATCAACGACTGCTGGCGGCAAATAGGCGTACGGGGTGACAAGTCATGTCCGCTACTAGAGCAGCATCTCCACTGCCGCAATTGCCCGACCTACAAGAAGATCGCACGACGCCTCCTCGACCGTGCAGCTCCCTCGGCATCTCGCGACGAATGGCCTGACAAGGCTGGTCGTGCAGGGATCGATTCGGCAGACAGCGACGCGCTGCAGACGGCCGTTCTCTTCCGTTTGGGGGAGGAATGGCTGGCACTTCCGGTCGGTATTTTTCATGAAGTGGCTGAATCTCGTCGCGTTCATTCACTTCCACATCGCAGGAACAGTGCACTGCTCGGCATTGCGAATGTCCGTGGTGAATTGCTTATTTGCCTGTCCCTGGCCGAATTGCTCGGGATAGACGAGCGCAAGGAAGGGGAACAAGGCACACGAACCAAGGTATTTCGCCGCCTTGTCGTGGTAGGCGAGCGCGACAAGCGGGTTGCTTTTATGGTTGATGAGATCCACGGCTTACATCGGTACCAGGAACGCGACACTCTCGCTGTTCCGGCCATGATTGGCAAGGCACTGTCGGCCGCTACGGTTGCCGTGCTGCCATGGCAAGGACGAGCCGTTGGCTGTCTCGATCCACGACAACTGCTCACGATGCTGGATCGGAGCATCGCATGACAGATGAAGACTTCAGCCAGGTTTCGATGCTCAGCCTCTTCCAGGCCGAACTGGAGACGCAGTCACGGGCTCTGACCTCTGGACTTCTGGCACTCGAACGCGATCCTATCGCCGCCGACGCCCTGGAAGCATGCATGCGTGCCGCGCATTCCCTGAAAGGAGCTGCCCGCATCATCGACCTGATGCCCGCAGTCAAAGTTGCAAATGCGATGGAAGACTGCCTGGTCGCAGCGCAACGCGGGCATCTGAGGGTGCGACGGGAGCATATAGACGCGCTTCTGCAAGGTTCTGACCTTTTGAAATTGATCGCATCGGGATCATCGAGCGAAAGCGCCAACTCAGAAGTCGAAACCTTTCTCGCGAAGTTCGAGGGGTTGTCCCTCCCCCAGGCAAAGCCCGGGCCCCAAGATTCTGCAGCTGATTTCGCAACTCCAGATCATGCCCAGGAGCAACTGGCGACGACCTCTTCAGCGAACCTCCTCGTTGGGGCGGTGCCGCAAGCCCACGGCAGCATCAGCTCTGATAGAATGGTTCGGGTGACGGCAGACAGCCTGAACCGATTGCTCGGGCTGGCTGGCGAGTCGCTGATGGAAGCTCGGCGGCTCAGGCCATTCGCTGACGGGCTGCTACGGCTGAAGCGACTTCAATCGGACCTCGCAAGTGCATTCGACAATCTTCATGCAGTGCTGCCGCCGGTTTCAAACGATGCGGCGGTGGTGGAGGCGCTGGCTGAAGCGCAGCGAAAGCTTCGGTTGAGCCAAGCGTTCCTGGCGGAGCGTTTCGATGAGTTGGATTCAGTGGATCGGAAAGCGACCGATCTTGCCAACAGATTGTACGACGAAACGTTGGCGAGCCGGATGCGGCCTTTTGAGGACGGCGTGCGACACTATGCGAGAATGATCCGCGACCTCGGTCGTACCCTTGGCAAGCGGGTGCGACTGGAGATCGTAGGCGGCTCGACCGGCATCGACCGCGATATCCTCGAGCAGCTCGATGCCCCTTTGGGGCACCTTCTGCGCAACGCTGTAGACCATGGGCTTGAACCGCCTGAGGAGCGCCTCGCGATGGGCAAACCCGAAGAGGGGCTCATCAGGCTCGAAGCGAGGCACAATGCCGGGCTGCTGCAGATAGCCGTGGTGGACGACGGCAGGGGGATAGAGCTCTCGAAGCTGCGCGAGGCCGTCGTCGCCCGGCAACTTGCAACCAGGGAAAGTGCTGAAACACTCAGCGAAAGCGAATTGCTCGCGTTTCTGTTTCTGCCAGGCTTTTCCATGAAAGCGGGCCTTACCGACGTCTCAGGTCGCGGTGTGGGGCTCGATGCAGTGCAAGCCATGACGAAGGAAGTCCGGGGAGTCGCAAGCGTCTCCTCAGAATTTGGCCACGGAACCCGATTTCAACTGCAATTGCCGCTGACACTGTCGGTCCTCCGCACGCTGCTCGTCGATGTCGATGGAGAGCCCTATGCTTTTCCACTCGCTGCCATTTCCAAGACTTTGAAACTGCAACGGACGGAGATCAACGTCCTGCAGGGCCGGCCGCATTTTCGATTGAACGATCGACAGATCGGGCTGGTCACCGCTCGCGAGGTGCTCGATCGAGGTGAGCCCGGATCGGAACCGAACGAACTATCGGTCGTCGTCGTGGATGCGGGTCGGGGCGATGCGTACGGCCTGATCGTTGACCGTTTTCTCGGGGAACGCGAGTTAGTGATCAGACCTCTCGATCCACGGTTTGCCAAGATCAAGGACATCAGCGCAGCGGCCCTGATGGAAGACGGTTCGCCTGTTCTGATCTTCGACGTCGACGATCTGATCCGATCGGTGGAAAAGCTTGCATCGTCCAGCGGATTTCGAGCTCTTCGGCGCGCCGCGGGCGGTCCCGAAGCGAGCAGGCGCAAGCGCGTGCTCGTGATTGACGATTCACTGACGGTTCGCGAACTCCAGCGCAAGATGCTCGGCAATTACGGTTATGAGGTCGAAGTGGCGGTAGACGGCATGGACGGGTGGAATGCCGTCCGGTCTGGTCCTTTCGATCTCGTCGTCACCGACATCGACATGCCTCGCATGGATGGCATCGAGCTGGTGAGTTTGATCAGAAAGGATGCTGATCTCAAGAACACACCCATTATGATCGTTTCATACAAGGATCGGGAAGAAGATCGCGCGCGCGGGCTCGACGCAGGTGCGGACTATTATCTGACCAAGAGTAGTTTTCAGGACGAGGCGCTGATCCATGCCGTCGTGGACATGATTGGCGAGGCGGCTGAATGAGATCGAGATTGGAAGCCAGCGAATGAGAATCGGCGTAGTTAACGACATGCCGATGGCGGTTGAACTTCTGCGTCGACTGGTTCTGTTGACCGGCGAACATCAGGTCGCGTGGATCGCGACTAATGGGCGTGAGGCGGTCGAGGTCTGCAGACGTGATCTGCCGGATCTGATACTCATGGATCTAGCGATGCCAGAGATGGACGGCGTGGAAGCGACCCGCAGAATCATGGCGGAAACCCCGTGCTCAATCTTGCTGGTGACCGCCAGTATCGAAGCCAACCTCGCCGGCGTCTACGAAGCAATGGGTCATGGCGCGCTTGACGCAGTCGATATTCCGTCAGTGGGCATTGAAGGCAACGCGTCCTCGCAATCCGCCCGGCTTTTGACGAACAAGATACTAACGATAGGCAAGCTGATCGGTGATGCGCCTACCCAGGCAAAAAGGCGGATGTCACGTGCGGCTGAGCCGTCAACTCGACGCCTGATAGCAATCGGCGCCTCTGCGGGCGGGCCGGCTGCCGTTGCCGCAGTCCTGAGCGCGTTTCCCGTTGATTTTGGCGGCGCGATTGTGCTCGTCCAGCATCTCGATGCTCAGTTCGTTCCAGGCCTTGTTGATTGGCTAGGGCAGCATACGCGTCTCCCGATCCGTCCGGCGGGGGAAAGGGATAGCCCTCAAGCGGGCACCGTTCTCGTTGCCAGTTCTGCGGATCATCTGGTTTTCAAGTCAGCTCAGCAACTTGGCTATACGCCCAGCCCCAAGGACAATGTTTATCGGCCGTCCGTAGATGTGTTCTTCGAAAGTGCGGCGCAATGGTGGCCTGGCCCGGTGATTGGTGTTCTGCTCACAGGCATGGGCAGGGATGGTGCGCGCGGGCTGAGACAGCTCCGTGACAAGGGGCATCTCACAATCGCGCAGGATAGAGCAACCAGTGCCGTCTATGGCATGCCGAAGGCCGCCGCCGACATCGGCGCGGCTGTTGATATTCTTCCTTTGGGTGCGATCGGCTCACGTATAATCGAAGCCTGCGAGCGCTCCACGTGAAAGGCCCCTTCCGATGACGCAAGAACCAGAGTTGGTCCCGCCACTCGCAGATAACTATTCATCCATGGTTCTGCTCATCGATGATCAGATCATGGTTTGCGAGGCGGTCAGGCGCGCTCTAGCCAACGAGCCCGATATTTCCTTACACTTCTGCACCGACCCGTTGAGAGCGATGACGGTCGCGGATGAGGTAAAGCCAACCGTTATCCTGCAGGATCTCGTGATGCCAGGGGTCGATGGGCTGCATCTGGTGCGAGAATACAGGAAGCATGCGTCGACACGCGCGGTGCCAGTCATTGTGCTGTCGAGCAAGGAAGATCCAGCCACCAAGGGCGAAGCCTTCGCTGCGGGCGCGAACGACTATCTCGTCAAACTGCCGGATCGTATCGAGTTGATTGCACGCATTCGATATCACACGCGGGCCTATCTGGATCACGTCCAGCGAGACTCGGCACACCGAGCGCTGAGGGAAAGCCAGCGACAGCTGATCAGTGCAAATCTAGAGCTTGAACGTCTGACGCGGATCGATGGCCTGACGGGTCTCGGCAACAGGCGCTATTTTGACGAATATCTGGCGGCTGAATGGAAACGCGCTTTTCGCGCACAGTCCCCACTGTCGCTGTTGATGATCGATGCCGACAACTTCAAACGATACAACGATACCTATGGCCATATGGCCGGCGACGATGTGCTCAAGCAAATCGCCCGCGTAATCCAGAGCGGTTCCGGCCGCTCCACCGATCTCGCTGCGCGGTACGGAGGCGAAGAGTTCGTCATCGTGTTGGTCGACACTATACTGGAACAATCCAGTGCGATCGCCGAGCGGCTCGTCCAGAGCGTGCGGGAGTTGAACATACCCCACGGCCCGGATCGCGTGACCATCAGCGTCGGCGTCGCAACAGCGGTGCCCACCGAGAACGAGACGCCAAACGATTTCGTCAATGCCGCCGATTTGGCTCTGTTTCGTGCCAAATCGGAAGGACGAAATCGTGTTGCGCTTCATATGTCCCGCAGCTAGAGAAGCTCACATCTCAGTCAACGAAGCGCGCCCTGTTCGATTTGAGGACGACCTTGGCAAAGTCGGGCATCTCGAGACCTTGCCGCACCAGGCCATCAAGAGTTTTCTCAGCCGCCCTGATGGCGGAGAGCCGGGCCAGCACAGTCTCAGCCTCCAGGCGAGGCACCACGGCGACACCGTCGCGGTCGCCGACCAGTATGTCTCCCGGCGAGATAGTCACTCCTCCCAACACCACCGGGAATCCGACCGTGCCTGGACCATTTCGCGCAGGCGAATTCGCAATGACCCCGGCACAGTAAACCGGCAACCCGACCGCCTCGATCCCGACAACGTCGCGCACCAGGCCGTCAGTGATGAAGCCGGCGACCCCCTTGTTGCGCGCCATGCCGAGCACGAGATCGCCAGTTACCGCGGTACCGGCAAAGCTGTCGGTGGCCGCGACGATGACATCGCCACTTGCTGCGGCATCCAGTGCTCCAAACAGGGCGAGGTTGTCGGCGGGACCGCAGTGACAGGTCACGGCGACGCCGACCATCGTCGCAGTAGCTGGCGACAGTGGCTTGATCGCATAATGCAAGGCGCCGCGTCCCCCCATCGCGTCTACGACCTGGCTAACCGGCACGCCCGCAAAAGCACTGATGATTTCTGCTGCGGGCCGTTCGAAACGGCGCTTGATGGTGAGCAGTGGTGGGTCTTCAATCATGTAGCGGCCCCATTCCCTGAACGAACGAAATACAGTCCGGCCCGAGGTCGCGCAGGCTCCGCGCGCCCATCAGTCCCATGACGCGGTCGATCTCCTTGCGGTAGAGTTCGAGCACGTGGCGTACCCCCTCCTCGCCGGCGACCGCGAGCCCCCACAACTGCGGCCGCCCGATCAGACAGCACGAGGCGCCGAGCGCCAGGGCCTTGACGACGTCAGAGCCTCGCCTGATGCCGCCGTCGATAAGCACTGGTACGCGGCCGGCGACAGCCGCGACAACCGCCGTCAACGCGTCCAGGGATGCGGCGGCGCCGTCAAGCTGACGTCCCCCATGATTGGATACGATGATGCCGTCGATTCCTCGGGCTACAGCCTCGGCGGCTTCGCTGGGATGCAGGACGCCTTTCAGCAACAACGGTCCGGACCAGACAGTGCGCAGCCAGTCGACATCGGCCCAGGAGAGTCCGGGATCGAGCATTGCGGCCATTCGGCCCGCCAATGCACCGACCGTCGCCGTATCTCCGGGGCGCGCGTAGTTGCCGAAAGTCAGTTTCGGGAGTCGGGTGCGCATACGAAGAAGCCACGCCGCCTTGGTGGCGGCCGCGAGGGTTCCGGCCACACCGAAGCGCGGCGGGATGGCAAAACCGTTGCGGATGTCGCGTTCACGGTTGCCAAGCATCTGGTTATCAATGGTGAGCACCAGCGCGTCGTAGCTTGAGGCACGCGCCCGATCCACCATTTCTCGGGTGAAGCCGCGATCGGTATAGACGAACACCTGCATCCACCGTGGGCTACTTCCGGTGGCTGCTATATCCTCCAGCGTGCAGACCGATCCGTGGCTGGCGCAGTAGAATGTCCCTGCGGCCGCTGCGGCTCGGGCGGCTGCGCGCTCGCCGTCGGGCCAGAACAGCCCAGCCAGGCCGGTTGGCGCTATGCCCAGCGGGATGGCAAGTTTCGCGCCGAAGAGGTCAAGGGAAAGGTCTCGCGTCGTTGCACCGTTGAGTGGTCGCGGCAGAATGGCAACCTCGTTAAAAGCTTGCTCGTTCCGGCGCAGCGTTCGCTCATCCTCGGCACCGCCATCGGCGAAGTCGAACACCGGGCGTGGCAAAGTCCGCCGCGCGGCGACGCGGACCGCGGCCACGCTGTACAGGCACTTCAACGCCGCCATCGAAGCAGACGATGCCGCACCGCCGGCACCGCGGTCATCGCCTGTGTTTGAGGCGGACGACGAGCTACTCACGGTTGCTTTCCGCCGATGCGACCATGATGCGTCGGTCCACCGCCTCCCGGAACACGCACGCAGGAGAGTGTTCCCTCAAAGGAGGGATCGCTGCCGGTCGCCAGCACGCCGGCATTTGTCACCCAAAGCATCTCGCCCGAGAAGACGCAGTTGGTCGTTGCCTTGCCGCAGACGAAGAAACCCTCCGCTGTGCCGTTGGGCTTCAGAACGTGAATGCCGTTGGCGGCAATATCCGTGACATAAAGGCGGCCATCGGCTCCGACCTTCAGCCCGTCCGGGATCGGATTGGCCCCAGGCAAGCGGCCCAGGTCTTCGACGGAACCATCCGGACGCTGCCGCTTGACGCGCCCCGTATAGGACTCCCCCCAAATGATCGAGCCGTCGGCTTCGATCGCCACACCATTGGGGAAGGTCGGCTTGTCGAAACCGAGAGCAAGGTAAGCACTGCCATCGGGGTTGACGGCAAAAATGTAGCTTGGGTCCGGATTCCCCGGGTTGTATGTGCCGGGATCGCTGAAGATGAGCCGGCCGTCAGCAGCAAATACAAGATCGTTTGGCCCATTGAGCCGAATGCCCGCGACTTCGCTCAGCAGGATTTCCGGCTTTCCGCCTTCGGCAACCCGCTGGATCGATGGCGTCGTCATGTCCGCGGCCCGCCAAGGTCCGGTCGTGCCGCCGTTCTGGCAGACATAGAGCAGGTCATCCGATCCGAGAACGCAGGCGTTGGGCGCTCCGGCAACATACGCGAACTGGCGAGCACTTCCGTCGCGATCTATGGCCGTCAGCTGGCTGCGATAGCTTTCGACGATGACAATTCGGCCATCGGGCAGCACCGTCGGGCCCTCGGGCCAGCCAAGGCCGGTCGCGACAACCTCGACGGCCATCTTTTCAACCTCGTTCATCGTGCGACCCCCAGAACGGCAGCCTATCAAGATTTGTCGGGTATAATCCAGCCTGGCGGTCACCGGACCCGGCGACTCAAAGATAGCTAGGCTGACGTGCGCGTTGCTGGGCCCCCTAGGCCGGCCCCCCACCCCGGCGCCGGTGAACCCCGACGGGCGGAGGCCTATGGCTACAGCGCGAGCCGATCGGTGTCTACATAGCTCGGTAGCACTGGCTTGCTCCTCCAGGTTGCGTGGCAGGATTAGGTGCTGCTGAGGCCAGCGTGCAAGGACCAAGTGCAGGTGGAGAAGGTTGAATCTCAGTTCCTCTCACTCTAACACTCACAAAGTCCAACAATTCTCTGCTCCGCTGCCAGGCGCTCTTGAGCCGAGCGTTTGCAGGGCGTGCGTGTGGCCAAAAGCTGGGGAGCGCCGCAGCGTCCAGGCGTGCAAATTGCTCTCTGAACGCCGATCCTTCTCCGAAGCTGGGGAGTAGCCCCAAAATCCAACAGCAATATCATGCCTCAACGGCGGTTTTGCCACTACCAGTTTTGCGGTTCGCTCGCTTGTCAAAAGGGACAGTCTTTCGGGTCACGATCCGGAGTGGGTTTGCCAAGGCTCCCGGAATCGAGGTGGCCCACTTTTGCGTCGGGGCTCCGCCACTCTTCAGATCAACAGCAACCAGCACCAATACGCACCAATCACCATTTGCACAGCGAACGCGGTGAACCTGAGACTGACCGCGAGTTGGCTGGTTGAGACGAGGTGGATCACCGACTGCACTATACGTGCGCCTAACATCGTGGAGGCCAAGGGATCCGTGACATCTGTCTTTGAAATGATGATCGCGACTCCGAGCAGACCTCCGAAGATTGGAAGCCCTTCAATGCAGTTGGCGTGGGCACGGGCTAACCTCCGCATAAACGGGGAGAGGGCTCCGTTATCTGGCGTAAAGCCGTTTGCCGGGACTTGCCCAGAGATCACCAGGTAGCTCCGGATAACTTCCATCACGATCAGCAGGGCCAGCGCCCACGAGATGAAGCCAGTCAATGCGTAAGCACTCGCCGACATGTGCCCTCCCCGTTGCTAGCACTCTAGGTCGTTGTAGCCGATCAACTAGTCTAATGCTATTCGACGAGGAGGGGCGGCCTGTAGTGGGACCGAAACGGAATAGCAGCTTTTGGACGTTGTGCCCGGAATAGCTGCCGTTCAGCCAATCAGCAGTGATTGACCGCTTTCGCCCTTTAGCGACCCTTCCGCGCCAGATCAGTCGATGCTTGAAGCTGCCATTCGCAGAGTGAACGCGGCGTCGAGCATGGTCAGAAAGGCGCGCACGGCGGGGTTGGCGCGTCGGCTTGCCGGCCAGAGCACGGTGACATTGTTTCGCTCGACCGCGAACGTGGACAGCACTGGGACCAGTTCGCCGCGCTTCACATAGGGAGCCGCCATGAAGGAGGCGCCTATGCCTATCCCACCGCCGGCTGCCAGCATGATGAGCACGGCATCGCTGGCATCGGCGACCACACCGGAATTGGGCACGATCTCGATTTCACGGTCGCCAATCCGGAAGGGCCAGCGAAAGGCCTGGCCTGTGCTCTGATATCGAAGGTTGACGGTGTCGTGCCCTTCCAGGTGATCGGGATGGGTCGGTGTGCCGCGTTCCTCGAGATAGGCTGGCGAGGCGAAGCAGCAAAGCCGATGAGGTGCGAGCTTGCGTGATAGTAGCCGGGTGTCAGCCAGATCACCGATGCGTATGGCGACATCGATCCCTTCCTCGATCATGTCCACCATCTGGTCACCCAGCCTGAGATCGACGATCAGGTTCGGATGGAGCCGACGGAAAGCCGGTAAAGCCGGAGCGATCAGATGCAGTCCGATCGGCAGCGACGCGGCCACGCGCAACGTGCCCGATGGTTCGGAGCGCGCGGTCATTGCCGCCTGCTCGATTTCCTCCGCCTCGCGTAGCAGACGCAGCGCGCGCTCATGCAGGTCGCGCCCTTCGGGCGTGAAGGTGAGCGAGCGCGTTGTACGGGTAAACAGCGACACTCCTAAATGCCGCTCGAGCCGCTGGACGCTCTTGCTGACCGCCGACGGGGAAATCGACAGCGCGCGCGCCGCTGCCGTGTAGCTGCCCAGCGATCCCGCACGCGCGAAGGCGATGATGCCAGTGAGCCGATCCAAAGTGATATGTTCCGCCATGGCATTACTTAACCGCCATCCAGACCGATTATCAACCGGCGGTCATGCCGCTAGATTCGCTCCAATGACATGGATGAGCGGAGATTTCACCAATGAGCGATAAGATGAAGGCAGTCCGTCTGCACGCATTCGGTGGTCCCGAGATGCTGGTGTACGAAGACGCGCCTAGGCCGGGTGTGAAGCCCGGCGAGGTGCTTGTCCGAGTCCAGGCGGCCGGGCTTAATCCGCCCGACTGGTATCTGCGGGATGGCTATCGCGCACTGCCGCCAGAATGGCGACCCAACGCGTCCTTCCCACTGATTCTCGGCACGGACGTGTCGGGCGTCATTGAAGCGGTTGGCGCTGACGTCGCTGAGTTCAGCATCGGTGACGAGGTCTACGCAATGGTTCGCTTCCCCGATAACTTGATGACGGGTAGCAATGCCTACGCGCATTATGTCAGTGTGCCGGCATCGCATGTTGCGTTGAAACCAGCCGGCATCGACCATATTCATGCGGCTGGTGCGCCGATGTCGCTTCTGACGGCATGGCAGTTCTTGATCGAACTTGGCCACGACGAGCCGAATCCGTTCCAGCCCTTACCGCATGAGCCGGTGCCCCTCGACGGCAAGACGGTGCTCATCAATGGTGCCGGAGGCGGTGTCGGGCATCTGGCCGTCCAGTTGGCGAAATGGCGGGGCGCGCGCGTCATCGCGGTGACATCGGCCAAGAACGAGGCGCTGATGCGCGATCTCGGCGTGGATCAATTCATCGACTACAAGACAACCGCGGCGGAAGATGTCGTCCGAGACGTCGACCTTGTCCTCGACGCGGTGGGCGGCGCGGGCATGGAGCGCTTCTTCCATGTTCTGAAGCCGGGCGGCGCGCTGTTCCTGGTCAACCCACTGGGCTTCGCTGGTCACGAAGAGACAGAGAGGCTGGGGATCACGGTCTCATCCACACAGGTTCGATCCAATGGCGCGCAGTTGGCAAAAGCCGCCCGCCTGCTCGACGACGGCCTTGTGCGTGTCGTCATCGACAGCACATTCCCGCTGGCCGAGGCATCGCGCGCACATGAGCGCGCCGCCGACGGCAGTATTCAAGGCAAGATCGTGCTGGCCGTCTGAATTGTTGCTTTCAGTCCGACCGACCATCGGGAGTGCAGACGATCGGGCGGGATTACGCCGTTTGGCCGACGAAGACCACCGACCGACGTCCGGCTGAATCGTGCTCGACTACAAGTGCCGCGATGGCTGCCGCGATCTTCGCGCCGCCTTGCACTGACGGTTCGATAGGATTGGCGAAGTCCGCGTCCTCATTCGATACCAAGCGCAGGTCGACGAGCGGCAAACCGCGCGAAAACGCCGCCCGGGTGATGACGTCGTTGAGGACCGTCAGGGCAGTTGCGGCAAGTCTACGACGCTGTGGGTCGGGAAAGCGCGCCTCGTAGATCGTGCAGACAGCGGTGGGTAGGTTTTGGCCCAGCGCCCCCTCGAGCATCGTACAGTAGTCGTGCTCGAATTCCTCCCGGATATCGCTGATCCTGTCCAGAACCTCGGCCACCGAACAGGCCCCCTGCTCCAGAATCCCTGCATGACGAAGAGCATCATTGCCACCGACGCTGACGACAAGATGGCTAGCATCCTGGGGGAGCCGTTCAAGCTGCCGCTCGACGCCGCTTGTGACGGCGCCGTCGACGGCGTTTAGCGTTGCACGCCACCCCTCCGGCAACCGCTCCCGCAGCTGCCGCACTACGTCGGGCCCGTGCGCGACATAGGCAGCGTTGTCAAAGATCGAATCCCCGAGAAGGACGACGTGTGGCATCGGATGCTCCGTTGAGGCCTCTGCCAATGCTGCATCAGCAGAGGAGGTAAGGTGGTGGGTTGTGACCGCGGCAGCGAGCACGGTCAGGAGATCACGGCGAGTCAGGCCACCTGCAGAACGGAACGGCATCTCAGCCGTCCAGGAACGCCAGAAGCGCGGCATTCACCGCGCTGGCCTCTTCGCGCTGTACCCAATGCGTCGCCTTCTCGAACGTCTGCAGGCCCCGATCGTTGCAAAGGGCCAGACTGCGCTCGGCCAGGCCATATTCCAGAGCTTGGTCCTGCATCCCCCACAGTACAAGGGTCGGCGTCGTGATCCGCTCCTTCAGGCTTGGGCGGAAGCGCAGCGCCCGATACCAGTTGAGCATGCCTGTCAGCGCCCCCGGCCGTTCCCAGGCCTGCCGATACTCTGCGATTTCCTCCGCCGTGAAGGCATCTGTTCGGCTGGATTTGATGAGCGCCCGTGCCAGCAGAGCCGAGCGCCCCGCCCCCAGAAAAGCCTCCGGCAGCAAGGGGAGCTGGAAGAAGGCCGCATAGCTGCTCCGCAGGAACTGGGTCGGAGATCGCAAGGAATGGGCAAGCAGCACCTCGGGATGGGGCGCGTTCAGGATGACGAGCCTTTCCAGGCGGTGCGGCAGCTTTGCGCCTGCGGCCCAGGCGACGATACCGCCCCATCATGACCGACGAGGTGAAACCTTCCGATGCCGAGCGCGTCGGCGATGGCAACGACATCGCCGACGAGCTTGGGGAGCGTGTATTCACGGATGGCTTTCGGCTTGTCACTGGTGTTGTAGCCCCTCTGGTCGGGAACGATGACCCGGAATCCGGCGGTAGCGAGCGCATCGATCTGCCGTCTCCAGCCGATCCAGAAGTCGGGAAAGCCGTGCAGGAGCATGACCGGCCTGCCTTCGGCAGGCCCAACCTGGACGACGTGAAGCCCAATGCTCCCGGTGTTGACAAACCGATGTTCAGGCGCGTGTGAGACCATCGCTGGCAACGCGGTTGTCGCCAAAGCGATCCAGCGCACATATTTTTAAATCAACGCGCGCTACCCCGACAAGATGCAAAGCTCTGCCGTTGCATCTTCCGCCAGATGGGTCATAGCAACCCAAGAACAAGTTGGGGCCGCGAGCGGACTGTCAGCTTTTAGGCTGAAGTCACGGCAAGCCGACACGCCGCTGGCGTGTGTCCGAAGCTTCGACCCAACGCCTTCAAGTGCCTATGTGTTTGCCCAGACCGAGAACATAAGCCCGATCGTCAGTGCCGTCGCTGCATATAGGGCGGGCAAAACCCGGCGGTTCACGCCCAGGCGGAGCAAGGTGTGACCAAGATGATCTGTGCCGCCGATCCAAGGTTTTCGCCCCTGCAGCAAGCGGCGACTGATTACGAAGACGGCGTCAATCAGCGGTACGGCAATCCACGCCAGGGAAGCGTCAAACCCTCTTTGCGACGCGAGTAGCACGATTGCCGCTCCGAGGAGAAGGCTGCCGCTATCGCCCATGAAAACGCGTGCCGGCGGATAGTTGAAGAATAGAAATCCCAGGCATGCTCCGACGCCCGCCATACCGAGAGCGCCGCCCAGCCCGAGGAAGGCGGCCGCGATTGCGCTCGCGGCAAGACCATCGGCATGGTCAAGCATATTGACGGCGTTGCAAGCGATCCAAATGATGATCGGAACCCACCACAGATGCGTAATGATACCGGCCAAAACAGCTGCGGCGGCCAACGCTGCTGCCTTGGCACCGGCAGAAAGAGATCGGAGGTCATCGAGCGCCCCGATCAAACAGAAGGCTGATAGCAGGAGAGTATGTTCAACGGGGAGCCATGGTGACATCGCGATCAGCATGGCGGGCCCCGCGAGCCGGGGAACCTCGCCTGATGTGTGCCACCGATCTTTCGTGACCTTGGAGACGGCTCCGATACGCCGCGCAAGACGCGCAAACAGCCAGACGCCGGGAACCGCGATGAGCAGGGCCCCGATGAACGAGACCAAGGAGCCAGACGTCAAGCAACCACTCGTTCGGTACGCATGTGCTCTATGCAGTCGAGGACCATCTGCCTCGTGCTTCGCACGGGTCGCCATCCGGTCATGGTTGTTAACAGGCTTGTGTCAGGTACTCGGTCGTATGTTACGGCGAACCGATCACCAAACACCGTGCTGGATGGTTTCATGATAATGGGCGCGGTCGTCGCGGTGGCCTCAATCACCATTCTTGCAAGATTTCCAATCTGAATCGCTTCGCTTCCGCCCAAGTTGACTGGCCGGCCACGCAATGACGGGCACTGCATTGCCAGCAGCAGACCTTCGGCGGCGTCGGCAACGTGCAGGAACGCCCGCCTTTGCTCTCCATCGTCATGGACTACGAGTGGTTCACCACGCAGCGCTGCATCGACGAACACCGGCAGGACGAGGCCGGTCGCCGAGCGCTGGCGCGGTCCGGCCATGTTGAATGGTCGAACGATCCAGGTCGGGATTCCGAATTCAAAAAACAGTCCCGCCACTAAATGTTCGATCGCGGCCTTGGCAGCTGCGTAGCCCCATCTCGGTCGCAGGTCCGTCGTCACCGGATCGGATTCCGTGATTGGCCTGTCCCGGCCGGAGCCGTAGACTTCTGAACTCGACGTGTAAAGCAGCGGACGTCGGTGTACTCTGCACGCCTCCACGATCGCACAGCCTGATTCGAGAATGCGGCTGGTGACGGCAAAACGCTCCATGTGGGCAAGCTGAACGCCGATCGGACTCGCCAGGTGGAAGACTGCATCGGCCAACCCGACCTCATTGTGGACCGCCGCGCCGTATGCCGGATCGCCAACCCTGAAAGTGCGGATCGTCAGCCGGGAATTGCCGGTGGGCAGATTGGGCAGCAGCCCGTTCGAGAGATCGTCGATGACGGTTACGGTGCAATGGCGGGCGAGCAAAAGATCGACAAGCGCCGACCCTACGAAGCCTGCTCCGCCAGTAACCAGCACATGTGTGTGCTGGCCAAATTCGACCAAGTCCGCGCTATGGTTGTCCAAGGTTGCCACGTCCTCCCACGGGAGCGTCATCTATACAGTCGAGGATGGGGCAAACAACCACTTTCATATCAAGGCTGGCGAGTTTTCGTCGCCCTCGATATCATCAGCGAACAAACACCCACCCGAAATCCTGCCAGTTCTCCGTCCTTTGGTCACCAGACCATAGCTGATTCTGGCACATCCCCACCAATGTGGAGATTTCCGTCGTTCTGGCCGAAACAAATTGTGGGGGTATCTCCACGTTTCTCGCAATGCAACTTGCACCTCCAACAGCGAGTGCCGCCACTGCATAACTCAGGCCATCGACTCATATCGCGCAATTAGGCTAAGAGGCCGAGGGACTGTTCCGGGGGGGAGCTTTGAAGTCCGACTATCGCCCAGATATTGACGGGTTGCGCGCTATCGCAGTGGTCGCAGTGGTTTTTTTCCATTTTGACGTGCCCGGTTTTCGGGGCGGCTTTGCTGGCGTTGATGTCTTCCTTGTTATCTCCGGTTACCTGATCACGCGCCTTTTAATGGCTGAAGGCGGCGGACTGTCCCTTGTGGAATTCTACGGCAGACGCATGCGTCGAATATTGCCGGCGATGCTGGTGATGATCTGCTTCTCACTCGTTGCCGGCTGGTTTCTGTTGCTGCCGGGCGACTATGAAGGTCTGGGACGCAGTGCGGCATATTCCACGTTCGGATTGGGAAACTATTATTTCCTTTGGAATACCGGCTATTTCGATCGCGAGGCGGCGCTGCTGCCGCTGCTTCATCTCTGGTCGCTCGGCGTCGAAGAGCAGTTCTATCTCGTATGGCCGCTGTTGCTTCTGGTTGCCAACCGGCTGTCACGCGGCCGCCAGCTCCCCGTTGTCGCGCTGATCTGCATTGTTGCGCTGGTCAGCTTCTCGATCGCCCTCAATCTGGTGGAGGCCGATCCGAAGCAGGCATTCTATGTTCCCTTCAGCCGAGCCTGGGAGTTGACTATCGGCGGCCTGCTCGTCTTTGCGCCACCGAAAGGCCGCGGGCGTACGTCCAAATGGTTTGAGCTGAGCGGCCTTGGTCTTGTAGTCGCAAGCATCCTTTTTCTCTCGCCGAGCCAACCGTTTCCAGGCGTTTTCGCGCTCGGTCCTGTGATCGGGGCTGCTCTGGTCGTCTGGCCGCGGTCGCAGTCGACGATTTCGGCCGTGCTTGCGAGCGCGCCGTTGCGATCGACGGGCAGAATCTCCTACAGCCTGTATCTCTGGCATTGGCCGATCCTCGTGTTCTTTCGCCATTATATTGGCACCGCAATGCCCTCGGCGGTTGAATCGTGCGTGCTTGTAGCGGTTGCCTGGCTGGTGGCGTATCTGTCCTGGCGGTTCATCGAGGAACCCGTTCGCCGCCTGCGGGCGCCGCCATCCAGCGTGCTTCTCGCTGGTGCCGCCGCGGTGGCAATGGTTTGCCTGAGTGCCAATGCCGTGTTCGAAGCCCGTGGTTTCACCAGCAGGATCTCGAAGCAAGTCGAGGCAATGCGCAGCCTCGATGTGATGTGGGACTGGTCATGCCCGCAGATGGTCAGCATCGCTGAGTTGGGCAGTACCTTTTGCGCGTTCGGTGCGCCCTGGGACAAAGCGGCGCGCCACGCCGTGCTCTGGGGCGACAGCCATGCCGAGCATCTTGCGCCGCTGTTAGACAGCGCAGGTAAAAGAGAAAACACGGCTTTCTTTCTTTACCGCGCCTGTCCGGCCGCCTTTGGAGAAGGTGTCCACCGCGACTTTCCGGATTTGGCCGGATATCGGGAAAGCTGCTCATCGTCGCGAAAGGCCGCGGTCGCCATGCTGAAACAACGCAATGACATCTACCTCGTGGTGCTCTCCGCAGCCTGGACAAGCCTTGCCGACACCAATGTCCTTGCTGACAATGGTGAGAGGCAGACCAGCAAAGTCCTGTTGTTGCGCGATGGCCTGCGTAGCCTCATCCAGGAAGTCGAAAGGGCGGATCGGCGCGTCGCAATCATTGGCCAAGTGCCTGGTCCCGGCCTGGACCTGACTTCATGCGCAGCGATGCTCGAAAGCGGTATGCTAAGGCGTTGTTCGACCGAGATGAATAGCGAGCAAGTCTTCCGGATCTGGTCGCCTATGGTGTCCGCGCTCGCATCGCTCGTTCATGACAATAACGTCGTCTTCGTCAATCCGCTCAAAGGGATGTGTCCAGACAGACACTGCGCAACCTACGTCAATGGCGAGTTCATCTACCGAGATGGTTCGCATATACGCAGAAACCTGAAGCCCGAGACAGACGAAGCCGTCGCGCGAATGATGGGTCTCTATCCGGCCCTGAAAGGCCAGGAGCAAAACCGATTGTCGGCCGCCAACACCACCCCGTCTCAAACGGCTGGCAAGAGCAATTGAACGGGATGCGAAGCGGCCAGGCTCCGCTCTCGACCACGGCTGGAATGGCCTGTTCGGAAGACAGCCGCGCGTTGCGGGTTGGAGGACAGTTCGGCAGCCCGTCATGTGCGGCAGCGGCTGGGGACGGTCACCGCACGGACATAGACGGGCTTAGAGCGGTCGCGGTGCTGGCTGTTTTGTTTTTCCACCTGAGATTCGCAGGTTTCTCCGGCGGCTTTGTCGGCGTCGATGTGTTTTTCGTAATCAGCGGCTTTTTGATCACCCGCATTGTGGCCACCGATGTGGAGGCAGGGCGTTTCAGTCTGGCGCATTTCTATTCGCGCCGGGCTCGCCGCCTGCTGCCGGCATTTTTCGCGACATTTTCCCTGTCATGCATCGCCGCGTTTCTTCTGCTTACGCCTCAACATCTGGAGACCTTCGCGAAATCGCTGGTGGCATCGAGTTACGGCGTTTCGAACATCTTTTTCTGGCGCGAGTCCGGCTACTTTGATCTCGCCGCGCGGATGAAACCGCTCCTTCATACATGGTCACTCAGTGTGGAGTGGCAGTTTTATCTCGTCTGGCCGATGCTGCTTTCAGTTTTGCTTGCCGCATTCCCAGGACGAATGGTTTGGTCGATCATCACGATTGCCATTCTCAGTTTCTGGCTCATTGTCGCATTCCAGGACGGATCGTTTTGGCCGTTTGCGGGGACCCCGGCGGCGGACTGGATCGCCGACGGCCGTGCAACCGTGTTTTACAACACGCCATTTCGCGTGTTCGAGTTCGCCTGTGGCGCGGCGCTGGTCTGGCTTCCCAAGCCGCGACCTGTCCTTGTCCACGAGCTGCTCGCCTGGCTGGGCTTGGCCCTCATAGCGTTTGCAGTGTTCTCTTTCGACAGCCGTTCGGGCGCGCCCGCCTGGAACGTGCTTGCCCCTGCCACCGGCGCCGCGATGGTGTTGTCTGCGAACCGTTCGCGATTGGGAGGTTTCGCCTTGCGCAATCGCGCAGTCGGCTATCTTGGTCGCATCAGCTACTCGCTCTACCTCGTTCATTGGCCCCTGATCGTGTTTTGCGAATACGGTTTGCTTCGCCCCCTGCTTCCGACCGAAGCGCTCTTCGTCGGGCTTCTGGCCCTCGTCATGGCCATGTCGATGTTTCATTTCGTCGAGCAGCCTTTTCGCGCTGGCCATGGCTTGCTCCCCTCTTTTGGACTTGCCTTGACTGGCCTGCTCTCATGTTCCGTGGTCAGTTACGCGATGTCGGGCGGAATGCCGTGGCGTCTTCATTCCGTCGCGGGGAACGAACTTGCCAACAGCGCAGCCCTGAAGGCGATCACCGGCTCGTTGGCCTGCTTGGATTTCTGCGAATTCGGCAACCTTCAAAGTCCAAAGAAGATACTCGTGGTCGGCGATTCGCACATCGACCAATACACGCGGGCGCTTCAAGAACTCGGCGGTCAAGAATTCCATTTCCTGCTGGCCGATGCCGGCAATTGCTATTTCGGAGCAGAGTTCCAGACCAGAACAAACGGCGCGGTCACGCGGCACTGCCGGAATGCTACCGACCAGGCGGCTCGCTGGTTGAAGGCCGGTGACATACTCGCCATTGTCCAAGCGCAGCGCTGGCCCGGATATCGCACTCTTCTCGAACGGAAAGTGGATGGTGCGCCTGTCGAGATGCCCGACCTGGCAAAACTGTATGCGACCATGCTTGGGGACTTAGCGAAACTCTATGCCGCTTTTCGCGGTCCGGTGATCCTGATCGGGCACACGCCGGACGCCAATGTGGTCTGCCATTTGAGACCGACTTACCTTTCCTTGCCCTGCCCGGTTCCCACCCGGGTGGAGAACGTCGCCTTCGACCAGGCATTCATGGTTTTCGCCAGCCATTCCAGCTTTCACCTGCTTGATCCCGGCGAAACCATCTGTTCGGCAAATGGCTGTGATGTGACGGACGGCGCAGGGCATAGCCTCTACCTGGATGAGAACCACTTCTCCATCTACGGGGCACGCCTTGTTGTTCCGAAAGTCATAGAGAGGCTTCGCGACGACTTATCCGTGGCGTCAAGGCAGACGTCGACACAATCGACCAAGCGATGATTGTGCCCAGGAGAGCAAGGCACAGCGCGCTGACTGAGAGCGGAACGGCGACTGCGTAGGTTCGTCCGTTTTGGCGAGGGTCGCTCGAATCCGTGGCCGAAAACAGCACCGCGTCCCGCCGGCGAAAAGTATATTCGCCCGGGCCAACAGCCGGCCATGCGTTCGGCGCCCATTCAACTTGGTGGAGCGGGGTCCCTTCTTCACGCAGGTCTGAAGCCTTCAACAGGGGATCGAGGACAAGGTTGTCAAATTGGAAAAGGCCAGGAAATTGCGAGCGTGGTAGCAGCGTCTCGTACCCGCCTCTTGCGGTAAACATGGTCTCGTTCTGCAGCCGTCCGGTAACAAGCGACGGTGTGATGAGCAATATCGCAATGCAGCCAGCCGCAAAGGCCATCACGCCTGCATTAGCTCCAAAAGCAAAGCTGCGATGCTCGCCTTTTTTTGCTGAGGAATGTGTTTCAGTAAATCCCCGCCGCTCGGCAAGCATCCCACCAATTCCCAGCGCGACCGGAAGAAAGAGAGAGGGCGTCAGCAAGAGGTCATGCGATGTCAGCATGACCCCCACGAGTGCGACACCAAGGGCCAGATCGCCGGCGCTGCGGACATACCAGAAAGCGGAAGCGACCAGGCCGATCGGGATCAACCAGCCGATGTGCCCAAAAGCAATTGCGAAAAGGACAAGGGTGTTGTGAGGCGCGAGAGCCTGCGCCACCTCAAGGCCGCGACCGAAGAAGCCGCCTTCTCTGTACGCGAGCAGGCCTCGCTCCAGAAAGAGTGCTCTTGCCGAGATCGAATTTCTCTTGCCCTCGTCCACGAGACGTTCGCCTAGCGCCTGGATCTTGGCAGCGTTTGTGGATTGGCCTGTCGCGGACGAAGGCAGGCCGCTGAACGGAGGCGCAGATGAGGCAGTGGCTCGCGCAGGATCGGCTTGCGGAGGGTCTGATCTGATCGAAGGTTCTGCCGTGGGCTGGTCAATCGTCGCAGCCGAACTTGATTCAGCCAGAGCTTGTTGAGACGACGGCGCAACCGGGTCTAAGGCGGACGACGCAACCTCATTATGTGATGAATCGACAGCATCCGCCGCCTCATCGAGCGCCTTTCCAACCGAGATCATCCCGGCGAAGGAGTTGCCGACGGAAACGCGAAAATAAACATTTGTGGCGAGCGCGACACCGATTGTCCCCAGCAGTATTAATGCGACGGCGAGCGGGCGACCCCAGCCCCTTGGATCGAGCCTTAAACGACGGTGACCCCGAAATTGCTGCCAAATATCAACGGCAAACGGCACCGCCACGGTGCCACAGGCTGCAAGAATGTTCGAGCGGGAAAGCGTGACGAGCAGAGCGGCGCTTACGAGAACAAGGAAAGTGGCACGCCATTTTGGCGCGACGGCGCGATAGCTCGCCGCGGCGCCAAGAAGCAGGCCGGCGGCTGCCACATTCGGATTGATCGCCAGGCCGGCGGCTCTGCCAAGCGTACTGGTGAAGCCGTTGGCAAAAAGAAGGTCGAGGAAGCAGACCACCGCATTGAGCGCCGTCACCGACGCACATAGACGCAGCACCATTGCGGGCGATGAGGCGAGCATGAGGACAATCGCCCCGCCGCCAAGGAAAAGGGTAATCAGGTAACACTTTGCGACGATGCCAAGTGGATGAAGCGCAACCGGGGCAACCGCCATCGCCCCGGCGATCGCGAGCAGGAGGATCGCGCCACGCACGTCCCGACGGATTGCAAGAACGGCAATCGAAACAATCAACACGCTGCCGTAGAGGGCATGGAAAACCAGTCTGGCGAACTCGTCCCGGCCCGTAAAGAACGGCAGAAAATAGGGCATGAACCACGACTGATAGATAACTATGGCAAATGCACACAGCCCGGCGACGACACATGGCAGGATGCTGCGCGGCGTAGACGCCGAATTCACCGGGCCTTGGAAGTGAGCAATCCCGCTCATTCACTTGCCCGCGAGGTAGAGGGTTTCATAAGCGTCCACCATAGCCCTTATGGAGTAGCGTTCGCGCATCGCCCGCTGACGAAATTTTCGGTCCACTGTCTGCTCGGGCAACCGCTCGAGAACGGCAAGCAGTCCGCGGGCCAGATCGGCAGGGTCACGAGGCTTCACCAGCACACAACCCGGCATCCCCGAAACTGCCTCCGGATTTCCACCGACATTGGTGGCCACCACTGGGAGGCCTGCGGTGAGTTTTTCCATCAGGGCGTTGCAAAAGCCTTCCTCGTGGGAGGCGATCACGCCGATGTCCATGCCGGCAAGCAGGCCTGGTACGTCGTCCTGAGCCCCGAGCAGCCGAACTGTCGATCCGACGCCAAGCCGCTGGGCTTGCTCCATCAGCGCCTGCCCAATACCTCGATCTTGTCCGGCGATGAACAACCTCAGCTCCGGCCGACTTTGGCTTGCGCTTGCGAAAGCGTCGATAAGATCTTTGTGTCCCTTATAGGGAATAAGATTGGCGACGATGACGACCCCGACATCGTCAGGTTCAAGACCAAGGCTGCGCCTGATCTCATCACGGCGATGGCTGATACCATCGAAACGGCTCAGATCGAGACCATTGGCAATCACGCGCACGCGGGCGAGATCATAGCCATCCCGGGCCGCCATGTCGGCCGCGACCGCATGCGAGTTAGCGACCACCACATGTGAAAACCGATTGGCGATTCGATCCATGCGCTTCAGCCGCGGCCATCGCTCCTGGTGGTTGCCGAGACCGCGCCTGGAGGTGATGACGAGTGGGGCCAGCGCAAACCGACCTGCCAACGCGCCCAGAAAGTTGGTCAATGGCAAAAAGGCGTGAACCACGCGTGGCCGGGTCAAAATGATGCGACCAACGAGCAAAGTGATCGCGGCGCCGAGCACCAGCATTGCCTTGACGCTCGGCCGCGTCTTGGGGGCAACGCTCGATTTTTCTTCCGCCCCCGCCGCTGTCAGTGATGCGGGCAAGGGATTGGGGCGATGAAGCCCGTAGGATATTCGGATACCGGCACGATTCAGCGTTTCCGCAAGAACACCGCCCGACGAGAGGGCAAAGACCTCGACCTGCCAGCCCCGCGCCTTCAACTCCTTGGCAAGCAGCACCAGTTGGCTTTCCGTGCCTCCGAGATCGAGCGTCCCGATAATGAAGAGCACGTTGCGACGGGTCCTTCTCAGGCGCGCGGTGGAAGGCGCGGCAACGCGCTGTCGGCTTTCAGCATTAGTCAACGCAAGGTCTTCTCGCAGCGTCGCTCACCCCTCCGCCTGTTCTCGCCCGTCCCGCTTCCACATAGCGTCCAGAGCCGGCAAGAAGAAGTCGTATTGCGCATACAATCCACAAAAGGTCACGAGCCGGCAAGATCAGCTCCAGCCTGCCGCGCAGCAGACGGGCTGCGTCCTTCACGATGCCGCAGCATCATCCCGAACGTGGCAAGCACCATTCCGGTTGCCAGGAGGGCGAGTGGCGGTGCCCATTTGAGCCGCTCGAACTTTGCCTCGTATGCACGCACGCCGTCGAGGTCCTCTATGGTGCCAGCCGGTTGCCAAGCCCCACCATAAGCCGTCTTCAGCAGGGGCAACATCGGCGCGAATTGCGCGTAGTAGGTGTCGATGATTGACGGCTCCCTCTGCACGTCCTCAAGCGAGCGAGGAACAAAGACGCCGTAGTCGGAATCCAGAATATTGCCGTTCGACACTACCACGGTGTGTTGGGGGACACTGTAGATCGTCGCCTCGATGCCTTGATCGGCAAGGATGGAATAGACGATTTTGGACACCTGGGAACAGAACCCATACCCCCGGGCAAGCCCTTTGCGGGGCGTTACAAACTCATAATTTTGCAGCGTTTCGCGATATTGCGGCCGGAAGCTGAGCATCCAGAGCAGGTAGTTGTCAAAAACGCTGATGCGCGTGTAGGACGTGTCGGTCGCCGCCCAGCTGTCGCCTACCGTCCAATAATGCACCATTCCACCCGCGACAGCCTTTGTCAGGCGCTCGAGATAGGCCTGCATGGGTTCGTCCGTAGCGCGGTAGAGGTCATCGACATCCACCACCTTCTGCTGGAATCCCAGCGGCCCTTCGGTTGCCTCGGCAGGTGGTGCCGGGTAAGCGCTGATCAATCCGAGCGGATAGGCCGAGACAAACAGCAGGAAAGCCGCCCCAACCCCTGCCGAGAAGAAGCCGAATGAGCACAGCAATGCAGCAGTTAAGCTTGGCCGCAACTTTTGATACCGAATCTCAAAGGCATCATTCATGGTCGAAGACTATCACCTCGTCGCGGCCGTGGCTTCTAGTCCATTGCGAGGAAATTTGTGGACGGACCACCTTCGGCGCTTCTGTGATAAATTGCCAATCGACGTCGGTTGTGGCTTGTCGTGGCCCGCTGGACGTGTGCATTGGGCCCTCTGAATACGGACATCGATTTGGCGTTGAGCGGAAACCGAGACTCGGGCAGCACTTTCGACACAATGCGGCGCTTGTGGCGGCAGGTATCGCAGCGGCGGCAAAGGCAGTTTTTCGGCCTCCTTGTCCTGATGGTGTTCGGTGCTCTGGCGGAAGCGGCCACGCTTGGTGCCTTGCTGCCGTTTCTTGCGCGCATCGCCAATCCTGAGACGGTTGGCGGACAGTCGTTTCTGGCGCGTCAGCTTGCAGGCTTTCGGCTGACCGGCTCTTCTGACAGCCTGCTCGGGCTCACGGTTTTGTTTTCCGTAGTGGCCATCGTGGCCGGTGCCGTGCGTATACTCCTCACCTGGGCCACGAATTCATACGTCTTCTCGCTGGGACATGAGGTGGGCGTGACCGTCTATGACCGAGTGCTGCGCCAGCCCTACAACTACCACGTTTCGCGCAACTCCAGTTCGGTGTTGGCGGCGCTACGACAGGTACAAGCAATCACCGCTGGCGTGATGCTGCCACTGTTGCAATCAATCAGCGGCATAATCATCGGTGTCTTCGTCGTCGCAGCGCTTTTCATACTAAGTTCGATCATCACCTTCGTTATCTTCGCGGGCTTTGGTGCGGTGTATCTCGCCATGTCGCTTGTGATCCGAAAACACCTCAAGCAGAATGCGCGGATCATCGCTAGCGCGCAGGCCGAAGGCATTCGTTCTGTACAGGAGGGGCTGGGCGGTATCCGCGATGTCATTATCAACGACACACAGCCATATTTTCTTTCCCGCTACAGCGAACTCGACCTGCGCCTGCAACGCGCCAACGCAACGAACGCGCTTGCAGCCAGCGCTCCGCGTTTCGCGATTGAAGCCGCGGGTATGGTGATCATCGCGGCCCTCGCCTATTTCCTCATCATCCGATCCAACAATGCCGGCGAGGTACTGCCAATACTTGGAACATTCGTGCTGGGAGCCCAGCGTCTGCTGCCATCGATGCAGCTTGTATACGGCAATTGGGCGTTGATACTCAGCAATCTTGCCGGCGCCGAAGTTGTGCTCCAGGCGCTGGAAGCACCACTTGGCCCCGAATGGAACGAGCCTCCAGCCAGGCGCCTGCCATTCGAACAAGCGATCATACTCAAGGACGTGTCGTTTCGTTACGCCTCCGACCAGCCGCCGATACTCGAAGGCTTCAATCTCAAAATCCCGAAGGGGACCAAGGTCGGCTTCGTAGGCAAGACCGGCAGCGGCAAGAGCACGACGGTCGATCTGATCATGGGTTTGCTGGAACCGACCAGCGGAGCGATCGAGATCGACGGGCAGACGTTGGACGGCGCTACGCGACGTGCCTGGCAAAGACAGATCGCACATGTGCCACAAAGCATATTCCTGGCGGATGCGTCCATCGCAGACAATATCGCCTTCGGCATCGACCCTGCCAGGACCGACCACGAGCGCGTCCGCAGCGCGGCGCAGCAGGCCGCGTTGGCGGACTTCATAGAAAGCTTGCCGCAGGGCTACGAGACGCGTGTTGGCGAGCGCGGCGTCCGCCTGTCGGGAGGTCAACGCCAGCGAATAGGCATCGCGAGGGCTTTGTACAAACAGGCATCTGTGCTCGTCTTCGACGAGGCGACGAGCGCTCTCGACATGGAGACCGAGGCGGCAGTCATGGAGGCGATCCGAGAACTGCCCACCGATCTGACAATATTGATCATCGCACACCGTCTCACGACAGTTGAAAGTTGCGACGAGATCGTAACCCTTGAACACCGCCAGCCGCATATCTCGACGACAACCGGCGGACAGATCGCTTGAATGCATCGCGTGGACGGGTTCGGCAACGTGCCTGATCGGGCTGGCGCCGCCGGTGCAGCAAGGCCGCCACGTCAGTTCGGTTTGGATTGCACCTTGCCAGGGTTCTGGAAGAGAAATTCCGTGCAGGCTTCACCGGTGGATATCCTGACGATTTCGAAATCGAACCGTTGCTTCAAGAAGTCGATCACGGCCTGGTCGTCGGCGAACTCCATCGGCCACCCTCCCAGCCAGTCGCGGACGTCGGTCATGTAACTCATGCCGCGACCTTTTTTCTTCTCGCGAATCTGCTTCAGGAGCATTGGCAGCCGAAGTGGATTTCTGCCAAGGCCGAAACGCCATATGTACCAGCATTCGATCCATCGCCTTTGACGAGGGTTGGCGGCATTGTACCGACGTTTCACATTGAGCCAGAATTGCGCGGAAGGCGTTACGACATTCGACGAATAGAGAGCGATGAAGAAAAGGCCGCCAGGCCCTACCCTTCGTGCAGCATTCTCAATTGCTTGCCACATGGCGCCAGTGTGATGGAGCACGCCCCATGAATAGACCAAGCTCCAAGTGCCCAGCGCCTCAAGATAGTCGGCATCGAGAACGTCACCTCGTTCGACGGCCCAGTTCGGCGGGTCCCCGGCCAATTTGCGAAGCCTGCCGGTGGTACTTACCGAAAGAGGATCAAAGTCGAAGGAATGTATCCGATCCGCCTTTGCGTCGAAGGCGGCAAGCGAGTGTAGCCCGCTGCCGCTGCCGATATCGAGAAAATCCATTCCTTCCAGGCTCTGCTTGCCGAGGAAGGACAGAAGCTTGTCGGCCGCCACCTGCCGACGTTCAGTCGAGTAGTGTTTGTCGACGAACGACGCCCAATTGGCTCCGAACTCGTACCGATTCGACGATGGGTTGCCTGTGAATGTCATCCTGCGGCTCGGACTCCCCCTTCGATGATGCCCATCATGTCAGCTGTAACTTTCTGAATATCATAGCGCTGTTCGGCAATCGATCGGCTGTTCTTGCCCATGGATAGGGCTTCGTCGGGGTTGTCTATCAAGCGGATCATGGCTTCAGCCAACGATGTGGTGGCACCAACCGGAACCAGCAGCCCGTTGACCCCGGGCACGATTGGCGCCCGGCAACCCGGCGCATCCGTTGTGATCACCGGGCGCCCCATCGCCATGGCCTCCAGAACCGATCGCGACGTCCCCTCGCGATACGACGGAAGCACGAAGATACGCGTATCCGCGATGATGTGACGGACGTCCTCGACCGGTCCGTGATAACGGATGGCTCCGCCGGCGACTGCCTCCTCAACCTCCGATAATGGAAACCCCGAGGGGTTTGGATCCATATCTCCGACGAGGTGGAAACGGGCGTCAGGTCTGACAGCCCTAACCAGCGTCGCCGCACCCAGATATTCGGCGAGGCCTTTGTCACGCAGCAGGCGTGCAATCATCAGAAATCGCGGCTGATCGGGTAATGGCGCGACTTTGAATCGGTCTAGATCGACTCCCGAGCCGTTGACGACATTAGCTTGGGTCCGCCCGAGCAGCCCAAGGCGACGGAAGTCGTTGCGGTCATCGTCGTTCTGGAAGGTGACCGTGGTGGCAACCCGAAGGCTTGCGGCATAGAGGAGCCGAGCCACTGCGTTTACCATCCTCCAGCGTGGTGACTTGTGCCGGTCCGTGAAGGCGTAGCCGAGGCCGGTGACAAGTGCGTGCCGTCGCTGGATCCCGGCAAGCAACGCAGCCGGCATGCCGTAGACGATCGGCTTGATTGCACAGGTCAACACCACCTGAGGCTTGAGTTTTCTTAGCCGGTTGTGGAGACGAAAAGCCAACACCGTATCGCCGAACGGAGCAATCCCGGCTCGTTCCATTGGCAATGGATGAAAGTGGACGCCGTTCTCGGCCAGCCAACGAATGGTCATGGCGTCGACCGGCGCCATGGCATGGACTTCGTACCCGGAATCGCGCAGCGCAAGAAGCAAGTGTCCCCTGGTGCTTGCGAGGGACGTTGGTTCGCTGACGATGACGACGATTCGTTTCATGCAGTCATTTCTTGGGAGATTGCTCGCGACCCATTCGACCCTTGTAGATTTTTGACACGCAAAACCCAATCATGGCGCATGTTATCCACAACATCGAGCAGATGCTTCGCCAAAAGTGCCTCAGAGTTGCTTTCGAGCGGAGACTTGCCCCTTGGCAACAGCGTGTCGTTGAATTGACGTAACGCCTACCATACAAGGACGTCGACTCACTACCTGAGGAAACCTGCCTATGTCCGAACGCATTGCTGTTATCGGCCTGGGATGGCACGCCTCGGTGAACCATCTTGTCTATGCGTCATCGAGCTCGATCTACGGCCCCAGCACGCGCATGCCGTTTGAGTGCCCGATTCGGCTGACCATTCGCTCAGCCTCTACGCCGCCATCAAGAAAGCAAACGAGCTGATGGCCCATACATACAGCCATCTGTTTGCACTGCCCACGACAGGATTACGCTTCTCCACCGTCTATGGTCCGTGGGGACGGCCAGACATGGCCCTGCTCATCTTCGCTGAGGCCATCGTCGCTGGCGAGCCGATCGACTTCTTCAACCATGGCAACATGCAGCGCGATTTCACTTATGTCGGCGATATTGTCGAAGGCATCGTCCGCGCCATGCGTCAGCCCGCGACACCCAACCCGCAGTGGGAAAGCGTCGCCGGATCCGGCGATCAGCAACGCGCCGTTCAGAATCCACAATATCGACGGCAGTTCGCCAGTTCAGCTGAACGGCTGATCGCGGTGCTGGAGAACGCGCTCCGACTAAAGGCGAACCGCAATCCCATGCCGCTGCAGCCGGGTGACGTGCCGGCAACTTTCGTCGATGTCAGTTCGCTCGAGGAGGCGACGGGATCCAGGCCGGATTCCAATAGAGGTCGGAGTTCTCCGCTTTGCGAATGGTATCGGGAGTATTATCGGGTATGATCCGCAGAGGCGGTGCCACGCAAAAAGGACGACAGGTGGGCGACAAATGAACGTGCGCTATGATTTCGGCCGCAACTGGTCCGAGCTTGCCGCGCGTTTCGAGGCCGAACATCTGGACCGGGCGTGTGAGGATCTTGGTCGACTGGCGGGTGACCTCAACGGCATGACTTTTCTGGACATCGGCTGCGGCTCGGGGCTGCATTCAGCGGCCGCACTCCGGCTCGGCGCGGCGAAAGTCACAGCACTCGATTATGACGCGGATTGCGTGGAGACGACCAGGGCCGTCCTGTCCCGGTTTGCACCCGATGCCGATTGGACCGTTGAGCGGGCCGATATCCTTGACAGATCCTCGCTGCCCACCGGCACGTTCGATGTCGTCTATTCATGGGGGGTCCTCCACCATACCGGAGATATGTGGACAGCGATCGCCAATGCGGCTGGCTTGGTCGGCCGCTCTGGGCGACTGGGTATTGCGATCTATCTTAAGACGCCGCTGTGCGGACTATGGACGGTCGAAAAGAGGTTCTACGCCTCGCATCGATGGGTACGGCCGCCGATCAAGGCGGTCTTTGTCTCGGCTTATATGGTCGCAAGGACCCTGCGCCACCGGGACCCGATATCGTTTGTAAGGAACTACCGCGCGCGCCGAGGCATGGAATTTCTGGCGGATGTCGACGACTGGCTTGGCGGCTATCCCTATCAATCCGCGTTAGCCAGCGAGTTGGAGCGGACTGTGGAAAATCTTGGGTTTCGCACGGATCGGCGTTTCAATGTGCTGCCGGGAGTTGGCCTTTTCGGCACCGGCTGTGGTGAATGGTGTTTCGAGCGGATAGATTTATAGCCACCGGCTTCTTCCCAGTCTGGTGACGCGCGGATAACTTGGGCAAGCCGATATGGAGCTGTAACGGCGGATGTGCGGTATCGTCGGCATTGTGGGTGGAGCGGCTGCGACGAGCGGCGGCGGCCATACTGTGCGTCGGATGGCCGACAACATCCGACATCGTGGACCCGACGGCGACGGGGTCTGGAGCGACGCCGAGGCGGGCGTCGCGCTCAGCCAGCGCCGCCTTGCCATCATCGACCTGTCCTCGGCTGGCGCCCAGCCAATGATCTCTCACACAGGCCGCTATGTCATTGTCTTCAATGGCGAGATCTACAATCACGGCGAGATGCGGGCGCACCTTGACCAGCAATTTGGTGTACATGCGTGGCGTGGACATTCCGATACCGAGGTCCTCCTGGTCGCAATCGAAGAGCTAGGGACCAAAAAAGCACTCGAACTGGCCGCCGGTATGTTTGCTTTTGGCGTCTGGGACCGGCGTGAAAGAACTCTGGTTCTCGGTCGCGATCGCGTGGGTGAAAAGCCGCTCTACTACGGCCGTGTCGGCAAGGCCTTCGCGTTTGCCTCGGAACTCAGCGCCTTTCAACCTCTGCCGGACTGGCGCCCGGAGATAGACCGCAATGCGTTGGCGCTGATGATGCGCCACAACTACATCCCCGCGCCCTACAGCATCTATCAGAGCATACGGAAACTGAGACCCGGCCACTTACTCGTCCTCTCCGATCCTATGAATGAGCCGCGCGTCGAAAATTACTGGCGCGCCAGCGACGTCGCAGCGCAAGGCCGGCGCGAGCCTTTCCTGGGCAGCTCTGAAGAGGTGGTCGACGAGGTCGAGCGTCATCTGCGCCGCTCACTTGAAGGGCAGATGATCGCCGACGTGCCGCTTGGCGCCTTCCTATCTGGCGGCATCGATTCTTCCGCGGTCGTGGCAGTCATGCAGTCGATCAGTGCGCGGCCGGTGCGCACCTTCACAATCGGCTTCGAGGACGTCGGCTACAACGAGGCGCACCATGCCAAGCAAGTGGCGCGCCATCTCGGCACCGATCATACAGAGCTCTATCTCAACCAGCGCGACGCGCTCGACGTGGTGCCGCAACTGTCGGGCATCTATAGCGAGCCTTTCTCCGACTCCTCGCAAATCCCGACTTTCCTCGTCTCTAAACTGGCACGTGGCAGCGTTACCGTGGCGTTGTCGGGTGACGGCGGCGACGAATTGTTCTCAGGCTACAACCGATACGCGCTCGCCGATGCGTTCTGGAACAAGTTGTCCCGAATTCCGGTCGGTCTGCGCCGCGCGTCTGCTAGCCTGGCGACATTGCCGTCGGCCGGCCTCTACAACAACCTCGCGGGCGGGATCATGCCGCTCCTCCCGCAACGCCTGCGCCGCGAACGCGTGGGCGACATGATCCACAAAGCCGCGTCTGTGCTTTCGCTGCGGACCATGGACGATGTCTACCGTCGCCTGTGCTCGCACTGGGATCCGACCGAGATCATCTCGGATGCGGTCGAGCCGCCAACAATGCTGACCGGCCTGGAACCGTTGCCGGATTTGCCCGGTAGCGTCGAGCGGATGATGTACATCGATCTTATGAGCTATCTACCCGACGACATACTGGTGAAGGTCGATCGCGCCGCCATGGCCGTCAGTCTTGAAACACGTGTACCGTTTCTCGACCATCGACTCATAAGCTTCGTGCTGTCGCTACCGCTCTCAATTCTGCGCGCCGGCGGCCAGACCAAGTGGCCTCTGCGACAGCTGCTTTACAGGCATCTTCCAAAAGAGCTTGTCGAACGCCCCAAGATGGGCTTCGGCGTGCCCATTGATTCCTGGTTGCGCGGCGCTTTGCGCGAATGGGCCGAGGAGTTGCTCGACGAGCGCCGGCTGCGCGAAGACGGATTCTTCCGGCCTGAAGCGATCCGGCGTGCCTGGTTCGAGCACCTCTCCGGGCACCAAAACAACCAATATCTACTCTGGGACGTGTTGATGTTCCAGTCCTGGCGGGGAGCGACCAAGGGATTTTCAAACGCGATCGCAGCGTGATGGGTGGTGAGCCCGGGCGGTTTAGTCTTTGCGGTGCCGCTCATGCCGTCGGAAGGGACGAGACGTTCGGCACTATCAGACGCGAAAGCGAGCAGCTATACGGGAGGGAGAGGGCGAACCGACGTGCGCCAGGGTCGTTCGAACCGACCCTCAGGGACCTGGAAGCCAACGAAGCAAAGGCATTGAACCCTGTTTAAATCGCTCCGTCGCCATTTCACGACTGACCAGGTCAACCAGTATTTCTCGATCGCCTGCTTCTTTTCGCCGCCGGTATTCGGTTCGGTGGTGAGCTTCGTCTTCCATGGCGGCGCGCTCTGGTCATTGGCGCTGCTGGCGGCCGGCCGGCGGCGCCTTAACATTGATCGGCCTATGCTTGCCATGACCACTGCCATCTATGCCTATTGCGCCGCCCAGATCCTGGCGTCGATCGTAAACGGGACGCTGCGGGCCGATGCCACTCATTTCTTGCCCCTGATGACCTTGCTGTTGTTCCCGATTTCCTATTCGACGTGGAGCATCATGGACAAGGAGAGCCTCGCACGCACTGCCGTTCGTGCCAGCGCCGCAGCATGTGTCGGGGCACTGGTGCTGGCCATCGTCCAATACCACTGGATTGGGATGCTGAGACCCGAAGGTGGGGCCGGAAACCCCATCGTGTTTGCCACGGTCACCTGCCTGGCCGTGATGATGTGTCTTACAGGTGCTCTGTCTGGGGTCGAGAAAGCGTGGAAGCCGCTCACGGCCGCCGCGCTTGCCGGTGTGGTGGCAACACTCTACTCGGGCTCGCGCATGGTCTGGGTGGCCTTGCTCATCGCGCTGGTAGCGGTGCTTGTGACCCATCGCGAAAGGGTCTTCCGATCAGACATGAAGCAGTTGCTGGTGATTGCCGGCGCATCGACATTGATCATCACGGCAATTACGTCTCCGATTGTCGCCGATCGCACACATGTCCTGTTCGAGGACTGGAATGCCCTCGCCGTCAACGGCGATTATACCACGCCGCTCGGGTTGCGGGTCGGGTTGTGGGACGTCGGGCTCGATGCCTTTCGCCAAGCGCCCGTTTTTGGTCACGGAATGGCCGCCGGCCGGATGCTTTCAAGGCAGGGGTTCAAACAGCGCTTTGGCGCCACCGAAGGCTTCAACCACTTTCACAACGGCTTCCTTACGGCTTTGGTGCAGGCCGGACTCGCAGGTGCGCTGACATTGGCTGCAATATTCGTCGTGACGATCCGGAATGCGACAAGAGTCCTGCGCATCAGTGCTGATCCGCTGGAACGTTTTGGCGCCACCATAATGGTGGTCACCGTCATAATATACGTTGCTGGAGGGATGACAGGCATCCTTGTCGGCCATGATATTCTCGACTCGACGCTGATGGTCTTGTTGGTTTCCGGAACATACTTGGCTTGCGGGCAGACAATTTCGCCCAAGGGTCAGTCAACAAATCAAGCGTCTGCTTTTAGGGGGCGCGAAAAGGGAGCGAATCTCCCGCCCCACCATTTTTGATCGACGGAGAAAAAAGGTGCATCACGCCAACACCGAAATATCTCGTGCCTGCGAGTGGTGAGAGCAGAAGCGCTCTCCCGCTAAGGATCTGCAATTTGGGCGAGCAATGGGCGACGGTGGCACTAGACGCGTGACCGCGATTTCGGGGCGTATCGAATGCTGAACGGCAGCTAAAAGGCCCCGGAGGTTCTCGAAGAGATCGGCAAGAAGCCACAGGCAAAGACCTGCGCGGCTATCGTCGGCATCACGGATGAAGGCGCCGAGATCATGGAAGAATACAAGGGCGCGCCTGCACTAGATGCCGGCCTTCTAGCTGTTTCCCAAGCCCTCGAGCATTACGAGATTTCGCGCTTTTGCACGATCAACACATGGGCTTCCGAACTTGGCCGCGACGAAGCTGTGTCGCTCCTCAATCTGGCACTTGGAAAAGGCCACCGACGAGACTCTGACGCCGAGTCTACCGTTCTCTCAGGAGCCCTGGCGATCAATGCCGGGCTCCTTGTCCCAAGCTCTCGCGCTGCATTGGTGCGAAACCTTGCGCGGAGACGATATGGGAGTTCTCGAAAACACTTTTCGGGCTTGGTGAGAAAGAAGCCTGACGCGGCGCAGCGGCGACATGACGGAGGCGACCGGCGCCCGCCCGGCTATTGCCGTGCATTACAAAACGCCCAGACGTCCGGCCCTAAGGGGCTTAATCAAACGCTAGCGAAAAATTAATGATCCGAGGCAGTAACATGCCCGGCGGTTGTGTAGCTTCAGCCTGGCGGCTTGCTACAAATACGCGCGCGCAGTGCCCGTCGTCGTCAGAAGGATCGTGCACCCCCCGGACGCGTCGTCGATAAGCTGAGGATCGGAAGTTAATGACTCGCGGATTACGACGAGGAGTTCTGATAAGCATGTTTCAATTTCGCGCTTTTTCCCGCAAATTCGAGAGCGTGAGGAATTGAAACCATTCGTTGATTAATCAGGCGTTTTCGCCGGCCTGTCACGCCGGAGGTCGCGGGTTCGAGCCCCGTCACTCGCGCCATTTCTCCTCAGGAGAAATGTGACATAATCGTCTAGAATCATGGTCTTGCATGAGGCAATTCAGATCCGGTCGGATCTGAACTCGATCTCTCCCGCAACGACCTCACCCCTCGGCCAGCAGCGCCTCGACCTCATGCAGCGTCGGCATGGATGGCGCCGTACCCGGCCTTGTCACCGAAATGCCGGCGACGGCGCAGGCGAAGCGGACGGCTTGCAGCGGCTCCACGCCTTTGGCGAGTGCGGCGGCCAGGCCGCCATTGAAGGCATCGCCCGCGCCGGTGGTTTCGACCACCGGACCGGCACTGACCACGGGAACATGGTCGGACCGAGCGGCCGTGTGCAGCAGCGCGCCTTTTTCGCCGAGCGTGATGATGACCGCGCCGACGCCCTTTTTGAGCAGGCTGTCGGCGGCGCGGCGAGCCTCGTCGATCGAAGAAACCTTGATGCCGGTCAGCTCTTCGGCCTCGGTCTCGTTGGGGGTGACATAGTCGCAAAGCGTATAGATGCGGTCCGGCAGCTTGGCCGCCGGCGCCGGATTGAGGATGGTGGTCACCCCTGCACCGCGCGCGATTTCGAGTGCGCGCAGTGCCGCGTCGATCGGCTGCTCGAGCTGGGTGACGAAGACGCCGGCGCCGCCGATCAGGCCGGCGTTGGCCTCGATGTCTTCAGGCGAGATCAGCATCGCCGCACCCGGGCTGACGATGATGGCGTTGTTGCCGGTTGTCTCCTCGATGAAGATATAGGCCGCGCCGGTATAGCTTTGCGGCGTCTCGATGACGGCGGATTTGACGCTCGCCTCTGCCCAGGTCGCCTTGGCCATGTCGGCGAAAGCATCGACGCCAAGCCGGGTCAGGAAGGTGACGTCCGCGCCGAGCTTGCCTGCCGCCACCGCCTGGTTCGAGCCCTTGCCGCCCGGTCCCAGCTTGAAGGAATTACCAAGAATGGTTTCACCCATGCGCGGCTGTCGATCGGCGCGGTAGGCGGTGTCGGCGACGAAAACGCCCAGAATGACGACAGGTTTGCCCGACGCCATGGCCCTACTCGGCGTCCGGCGGCACGACGCCCTTGCGAAAGGCGAAGCAGCCATAGAAGCGGCGCTCGCCGGTCTGGATGACGCAATAGGCTTTCTTGGCGCGCTCGTAGAAGGCGTAGCGCTCGACCGAGATCATCGGCCAGGCCTTGCCCTCGGCCTTGTCGATCTCCTTTTGCACCTCTTTTTGCACCGGCGGGATCTCGTCCGGCTTGCCGACGATCTCCATGCGCGCGGCCGCATCGTCGACGAAAGTGTCCAGCGGATAGAGCGACAGCACCGCCTTGACCACATCGGCCGCCGAGGCGTCGATGTGCAGCAGCTTGCCGAGCACGGTCTGCTTTGCCACCGAATCGGCGGGGAAATTGGTGTCGGCGATGATCAGATCGTCGCCGTGTCCCATTGCCCTGAGCGCCTGGAGCACATCGGCATTGAGCAATGGGTTGATCCCTTTGAGCATGGCAGTCCTCGTCAAACAGGTTTGGTCAAAGTCGATTGGAAATCAGAGCCGGTTGCCGGTCTCGGCGTCGAAGAGATGGACCTGGTCGAGGCGCGGCTTGAGATTGAGCGTGTCGCCGGGCTTGAAGTCGTGGCGCTCGCGAAACAGCGCCACCATCTCGCCGCTGTCGCCGAAGCGCACGAAGACCAGCGTTTCGGAACCCGTGGGTTCGACCACCGAGATCTTTGCCGGCACGCCGTCGGGATGGATTTCGAGATGCTCGGGCCGCACGCCATAGACCACGGCCTGGCCCTCCTTGGCGGCGCTGCCGGCAGCAATCGGGAACAGCGTGCCTGCTATCTCGACCTTGTCGCCCTTGCGCACCACGCCTTTGAGCAGGTTCATCGACGGCGAGCCGATGAAGCCGGCGACAAACAGATTGGCCGGCCGGTCGAACAATTCCAATGGCGCGCCGACCTGCTCGATACGGCCATCGCGCATGACGACGATCTTGTCGGCCATGGTCATGGCCTCGATCTGGTCGTGGGTGACGTAGATGGTGGTGGTCTTCAGCCGCTGGTGCAGTTCCTTGATCTCGGTGCGCATCTGCACGCGCAGCTTGGCGTCGAGATTGGAGAGCGGCTCGTCGAACAGGAAGACCTGCGGATTGCGCACGATGGCGCGGCCCATGGCGACGCGCTGGCGCTGGCCACCGGAGAGCTGGCGCGGATAACGTTTCAGGTACGGATTGAGGTCGAGAATGTCGGCGGCGCGCTTGACCCGCTCGGCGACCACGGCCGGATCGGTCTTGCGCAGCTTCAGCGCAAACGCCATGTTCTGCTCCACCGTCTTGTGCGGATAGAGCGCGTAGTTCTGGAACACCATGGCGATGTCGCGCTTGGCCGGCGGCAGATTGTTGACGATGCGCTCGCCAATGGCGATCGTGCCGCCGGAGACGGTCTCCAGCCCGGCCACCATCCTGAGCAGCGTGGACTTGCCGCAGCCCGACGGGCCTACCAACACCACGAACTGGCCATCGGCGATATCGACGCTGACCTCGTGCAGGACCTTGACGGTTCCGAATGCCTTGGCCACATTGCTGATCGCGACTTGAGCCATCGTCCCCCCTTTTCTCGCGGTGAAGCTAGCCATTGCCAACGGCAAGGGCAAGTCGGTATGTTATCGATAAAAAGCCATTCGTGTTGACAAGGTAATCGATTACGCAAATATTAGCTGTTGCCAATCCGGCAGTCGGATTTTTATCCGAAAATCGGAGCTCCAGGCGACGCAGGGTGGGGTCCCACGTCCCCGTATGATAAAGGAGAACCGCCGACGTTTCGGCGTCGGAGGGATTGGCATTTAATTCACGACTGTTGTTCTGGGAGGAATAGATGAGAGTCGGTCTGTACGAAAAACTCGTCCGCGCGGGTGCCACCCGGCGTGACATACTCAAAGGCGCGGCCTCGATGGCCGCGATCGCCGCCGCATCGGGCGCTGGGCTCGGCGCTTTCACCCGCCCGGCTGAAGCCGCCAGCGAGCTACGCTCCAAAATTCTGCAGATCCCCGGCGTCGGCAAGGGTCAGCCGACGGATGCCGATTTCCAGAAGGTCGGCGAACTCTGCCTGGAAGCCACCAAGGCCAACGTCAAGGAAGGCGAATTCGCCGGCGTCGAGCTCACCTTCATGGGCCTCAACAACCAGAACCTGCACAATGTGCTGTTCCGCGGCTTCCTGAAGCCGTGGGAGGCCTATACCGGCGCCAAGATCAGCTGGATCGACCTGGCGCAGGCCGACTACAATGCCCGCCTGCAGCAGTCGATCGCCACCGGCACCGTCGACTTCGACATCATCGAGATGGGCGCGCCCTTCGAAGGCGATGTCTGCGGCAAGGGCCTGACGTCCGAGATGCCCGACTGGGTCAAAGAGCAGATCGACATGAAGGATGTCGTGGCCTATCTGCAGCCGCCGGTCGGCACCTGGGACGGCAAGCAGTACCGGATCACCGTCGATGGCGATGCGCACAACTTCAATTACCGCACCGACGTTTTTGCCGATGCCGACCTCGCCAAGGCGTGGAAGGACGGCGGCGCGGCCACCGAATGGGGTGTGCCGAAGACCTGGCAGGAAGTCCAGGCCGTCACAAAATTCCTCAAGGGCAAGAAGTTCAAGGATCAGGACGTCTTCGGCTATCTCGATGCGCCCAAGGCCTGGGGCGGTTTCGGCTTCTACTTCCTCGGCAGCCGCGCCACCGCCTATGCCAAGCATCCCGACGACAAGGCCTGGCTGTTCGATGCCGACACGATGAAGCCGCGCATCAACAATCCGGCCTGGGTGCGCGCCATCCAGGACGTCATCGACGCGCTGCCGTCGGAGCCCGCCGACCAGATCAACGCCGACCCGAACACGACAGCCTTCCAGCAGTTCCTGGCCGGCACCGGTTCGATGGTCACCTGGTGGGGCGACGTCGGCTCCAACGTCAAGACCAATGATAGCTCGGTCATCGGCGACGTCACCGGCTTCTCGATCCTGCCGGGGTCCGACGACGTCTACAATGCCAAGACCGGCGCTTGGGACAAACTCGCCAGCGGCCCGAACTATGCGCCGAACTGCGCCTATCTCGGCTGGGGCGTCTACGTCATGGCCCGCGTCGATACTGACGAAAAGAAGAAAAAAGCGGCATGGTCGGCCGCCGCTCATCTCGGCGGCAAGGACCTGTCAATCTGGACGGCGATGTATCCGTCCGGCTTCCAGCCCTACCGCAACTCGCATTTCGACATTCCCGAATGGGTGGCGGCAGGCTACGACGAGGCGTTCATCACCTCGTATCTGAAGTCGGAAGCCGACAGCTACAACCATCCGAACGCGGCGATCGAGCCGCGCATCCCCGGCATCTTCCAGTATTATTCGGCTGCCGAGGACATTCTGGCCAACACATTCGCCGGCAAGATGAAGGCGCAGGAAGGCGCCGACGCCATTGCCGCGGCCTGGGAGAAGCTGACCGACCAGATCGGCCGCGAAAACCAGATCAAGCTCTACAAGGCCTCGCTCGGCGTGTAGGCTGATCCTATCGTGACAACAGGTCCGGCGGTGCAAGCCGCCGGACCTGACCGGCTCGGGCCGGTCGCAGGCTTGATTTTTTAAACGGACGGGGACGCGTGGCAGACCAGACCACCAATGCATGGCCGGCCAACGCCGGCCCAGCCGATCTGATCTCGCCGGCCCGCAAGCGGGCGGGTTTTGCCCTGATGGCGGCCGCCACGCTTGGCCTGCTGGCGGTGATCGCGTTTGAGATCCTCTACAAGAACGAGATCACCACGCTCGGCTTCGAGACCTGGCGTCCGATCGTCTACGCCTATGTTCTGTGGGGCGTGGCGCTCGGCATCGGCCAGGTGCTGACGCGCGGCGAGGACGGCCAGCGCGCGCTGTTCCTGCTGCCGGCGCTGCTGTTCACCATCGCCATGGTGATCTTCCCGACGCTGTTCGGCTTCTATATCGCGCTGACCGACTGGAACCTGTCGTCCTTTTCCGGCCGCAAGTTCAACGGGCTCGACAATTTCTGGCAGATGCTGGCCGATCCCTACTACCGCAACGCGCTGTTCAACATGGTGCTTTATGTGCTCGCCGTGCTGGTTGAGTATGTGATTGCCTTCGGCCTGGCGCTGCTGCTCAACGCGCAGATCCGGGCGCGCAAATTCTTCCGAGTCGTCTTCCTGATGCCGCTGATGCTGTCGCCGGTCGCGGTATCCTGGATGATCGGCAAATCGCTGATGGAGTACCGTTTCGGGCCGGCGGCGACGCTGGCGCGCCATCTCGGCTGGGAGAACCCCGCCTTCTTCTCCAACCCGATCACCGCCCGCATCTCGATCATGGTGCTCGACGCCTGGACCTTCATCCCGTTCATGATGATCATGCTGCTTGCCGGCCTGCAGGCGATGTCGCGCGACGTGCTGGAAGCGGCGCGCGTCGATGGCGCCACGCCCTGGCAGACTTTCTGGCAGGTCACCTTCCCGCTGATGCTGCCGGTGTCGGTCACGGCGGTGATCCTGCGCATCATCTTCAAGTTGAAGCTCGCCGACATCATCATCACCGTGACCTCCGGCGGGCCTGGCGGCGCCACCGATTCGGTGTCGAGCTTCATCTACCGCGAATACCGCGACCGCTCGAATGTCGGCTACGGCACCATGCTGGCGATGGCCTATCTCGTCATCATCGTCGTGTTCGTGACCTGGCTGTTGAAATTCGCCAATCGCTTCGTGCGCAACGTGAACTGACGAGGCACAATGAGCGTCCAGACCACCGACTATGCTGCCTCGGAAATCCGCTCACCGCTGGGTTTTCTGGCCAATCGCATCTTCATCTATGGCGCGCTGGCGTTCTGGGCCTTCATCTGCCTGTTCCCGATCTACTGGACCATCACCACCTCGTTCAAGACCGCGGTCGACGTCACGCAAGGACACCTCATCCCGTTCGTCGACTTCCAGCCGGACTGGAAGGGCTGGCGCTCGCTCGGCCTGTCGCCGGATTCGATCTTCCAGACCTCGACGGTGCGCGAGGAGTTTTTCAAGCGCTTCATGAATTCGGTCATCACCTCGGTCGGCGCGTCGAGCCTCGCCATCGTCATCGGCAGCCTCGCCGCCTATGGGCTGACCCGCTACCGCTATCAGTTCGCCTGGTTCAAGAACGAGGACATCTCCTTCTTCTTCCTGTCGCAGCTGATCCTGCCGCCGGTGGTGCTGGCCCTGCCCTTCCTGGTGCTCTACCGGGAAGTCGGTCTGCTCGACACACGCATCGGCCTGATCCTGCTCTACACGCTGATGGTGCTGCCGATCGTCATCTGGATCATGCGCGACCAGTTCAACTCGATCCCGGTCGAGCTCGAGGAGGCAGCGCTGGTCGACGGCCTCTCGATCTGGGGCGCTTTTTTCCGCATCGTCATGCCGATTGCGCTGCCGGGCATGGTCGCCGCTTTCATCCTGGCGATGGTGCTGTGCTGGAACGAGTATTTTTTCGCCGCGCTGCTGACCTCGACCGACGCCAAGACCATCCCGGTCATGGTGGCGAGCCAGACCGGCTCGCAAGGCATCAACTGGTGGTCGATGGCGGCGCTTGCCACCGCCGCGATCGCACCGCTGGCGGTCATCGGGATTGCGCTTGAGCGGTATCTGATCATGGGCATGACGGCGGGCGCGGTGAAGTAGGGCGAGAGGCGGCGTGCCCCTCTACTGTTGACCTCGGCGGGACAGCACCCCCCCTCTGGCCTGCCGGCCATCTCCCCCGCAAGGAGGGAGATCGGCAGCTTTGGCTGCATCGCTTTTCTTGCGACGTAGGTGATTGGCGAAAGCGGAAATGACATCTGATCTCCCCCCTTGCGGGGGAGATGTCCGGCAGGACAGAGGGGGTGTGAAGGATCGCTACAGAGCGACTTTGTCTGCTAGCGCCCCAATATCGCCCTCAGGTGATCCATGATCATCGCGACGCCCTTCTGCCCTAGCTCCGCCGAGGCCTCCGGCGCACTGGCCGTATACCACGCGGTATTCTCGCCAAAACGCCCGGCATCGACCGCTTCCGGACACAGTGCCAGCATCAATGATGTCTCGCCAACACCGGCGTGATCGAACGGATACTTCCCGTTCATGGCAGCCGACATTAGCGGGTGCACCTGCACCCAGTTGAAGAAATTCTCGCCGGCGGCGTGCCCGGCATAATAATCGGCCATCTCGTCTGAGCCCCACCAGCCCTCGCCGCGCTGCTTCTCGAGGAAGCGGAAAATCGCCTGGCGGCCGGCGGCCTTGAAGGCGAGATCGGTCGGCATGCCGGCGGCAAAGTTCTCGGTCTGGTGGTGGATGATGGCGTTGATGTTACGAAAGCCGATGCGCAGCAGGCTGTAGAACAATTCTTCGGCGAACGGCGCCAGCTGGTTGCCGCCGACCTGCACCGAGCCGTTGCCTTCAGGTGCTGCCACCACATAGCTCGCCGCACCGTAGTAGAAAGCCGGCAGGATGACGATGTCGGCCTCCTTCTCGTAGAGCTCCAGCGTCTTGACGACGGCCAGCGTGTCCATGCCGACAGCCATGTGCTCGCCGTGATATTCGAGCACGCCGAGCGGGAGAGCGACCGGCCAGTTCTCGGCGATCGCCTTGCGGATCTGGTGCGGCAACATCAGTTCGTAGCGCATGATCTATTCCATGTTGGTGTGGCGGGTGCGCATGGCCTCGGACGACTGGCCGGTCAGCGCCTTGAGCTTCAGCACCATCACCTCGAACAGCAGGAACAGCGCCCCTTCGAAGACCGAGCCCATCGGCAGCAGCGATGTCTTTTGTGGCCCCTGGTCACGCGCCATGGTCTGCGCCGGGATCAGCAAGGTGAAGTCGGCAAGCGCGACCGCACTACTGCCTGCCTCGGCGGTGAGCAAAAGCACGGTGGCGCCGGCCTGGCGGGCGACTTGCATCAAGGTAAGCACCGTCGTCGTCTCGCCCGGGCCGGAACTGACCAGGAAGACATCGGCTGGGCCAAGCGGTGGCGTGTTCATGTCGCCGACCACCGACACCTCAAGGCCAAGGTGATAGAGGCGCATGGCGAAACCCTTGAGCTGCAAGGCCTCGCGGCCGCAGCCATAGACGACGATCTTTTGCGCGCGGGCCAGGGTTTCGCAGGCGGTGTCGATGCCGGCTTCGTCGACGCGCGCCAGTACGGCGCCCAGCTCTTGCAGGGCGGTCGAAAACATATCCGAGCCGGCATTCGTCATGAGAGTCCCATCTGTCCGGCTGGGTTTGTGGCCGGTGATTTCGGGTTGCGCGCTTTCGGAAAAAGGCTTGTTTTTGTTCATGCTATCACCGCGAAAATGCCTGTCCAACGGCCATGGCGGCTTTTGCTGAGCCAGCGGCGTGATAGTGTCATGTCAGACAAATCAATCCAGGAAATCAGCACGACATGAAGACACGGCATTTCGACCGCATCGGCAATGGCGGCCTCGACTTCACCGAGCTTGGCTTCGGCAGCGCGCCGCTCGGCAACCTTTACCGCGCCGTCCCCGACGCGGATGCCAACGCCACGCTGGAGGCGGCGTGGGCGACCGGCTGCCGTTACTACGACACCGCGCCGCTCTATGGCCTGGGCCTTGCCGAAACACGGCTCAATGCCTTCCTGCGCGGCAGGAAGCGCGACGATTATGTGCTGTCGAGCAAGGTCGGTCGCCTGTTGCGCGCCTGCCCGCCGGAGGAACGAACCGGCATCGGCAAGTTCTTCGACACACCGACGCGCAAGGAGGTCTACGACTACAGCTATGACGGCGTCATGCGCTCGTTCGAGGCGTCGCTGGAACGGCTTGGCGTCGACCGCATCGACATCCTTTTCGTCCATGACCTCGACATCTTCACCCATGGCAGCAAGGAGGCGTCAGACCAGCGCATCGAGGAATTCATGGCCTCGGGCTACAACGGACTGGTTGCGCTGCGCGACCAGGGCGTGATCAAGGCCTTCGGCGGCGGCATCAACGAATGGGAGGTTTGCCAGACGCTGGCGGAGCGTGGCGACTTCGACCTGTTCCTGCTGGCCGGGCGCTACACGCTGCTGGAACAGGAAGCGCTTGCCACCTTCCTGCCGCTCTGTGAGCAACGCGGCATCGGCATCGTTCTCGGCGGTCCTTACAATTCCGGCATCCTGGCGACCGGGCCGAAGCCAGGCGCCTATTACAATTACTCCGAGGCGCCAAGGGACATCATGGATCGCGTCGGGCGCATCGAGGCCGTCTGCCAGCGCCATGGCGTCAGGCTGATCGAGGCGGCGCTGCAGTTTCCGCTGCTGCACCCTTCCGTGGTGTCGGTCATCCCCGGCGGCCAGCGGCCGAGTGAAGTCGAAAGCAACCGCGCCCTGCTCGATGCCAAGCTGCCCGCGGCGCTGTGGGCCGACCTCAAGCAGGAAGGCCTGATGCGTGCGGATGCGCCGGTGGGCTGAAGGCTCGCCTCAGCGGGCTGACGGCCTGCCGCGATTGAGGCAAAAGAAAAGCCGGGCGAACCCGGCTTTTCAACATTCTCTGAAAAAATTTTTAGTTGACCGCGTCCTTGAGGCCTTTGCCGGCCGAGAACTTCGGCACGGTACGCGCCGGAATCTTCACTTCCGCGCCAGTCTGCGGGTTGCGGCCAGTCGATGCCGCACGCTTGGAGACTGTGAAATTTCCGAAGCCGACGAGCCGTACATCGCCGCCCTTCTTCAGTTCGCCAGTGATGACGGAGAACACCGCCTCAACCGCCGACTGTGCGTCACCCTTCGAAATGCTCGCGGATTCAGCGACAGCGGAAACCAGTTCGTTCTTGTTCATAAAAATTCCCTTCCATGAGAAAACCGGAACTTTCGACTCATCCGGCAGGAGAGGGACTTTAGAAAGAAGCGCTCGCAAACCCAAGTCAAAAAGCCGGAAAAAAGTTGAAAAAAGCCCGGAAATGGTGGGTTTTTCACATGAAAAAGCCGGGCTCAAGGCCCGGCTCTCTCTTTGTGCACTGCAACTTTAGTAGTTTCTAATGTGCAAGCGACTTTCCAGCATCGTCAACGGTATCGGTGGAAGCCGGCGGATTGACTGGCTCGACCCACTCGATTGGCTCCGGCATGCGCACCAGCGCGTGCCTCAGAACCTCGCCGACACGTGAGACCGGAATGATCTCCATACCGTTCTTCACATTGTCCGGTATCTCCGCCAGATCCTTGGCGTTGTCTTCCGGGATCAGCACCTTCTTGATGCCGCCGCGCAGTGCGGCGAGCAGTTTCTCCTTGAGGCCGCCGATCGGCAAGATGCGGCCGCGAAGCGTTATCTCGCCAGTCATCGCCACATCGGCCCGGACCGGAATACCAGTCATGACAGATACGATGGCCGTCGCCATGGCAGCACCTGCAGACGGACCGTCCTTCGGCGTGGCGCCTTCGGGCAAGTGGACGTGGATGTCACGCTTGTCGAACAGCGGCGGCTCGATGCCGAAATCGATGGCCCGCGAGCGGACATAAGAGGCCGCCGCCGAGATCGATTCCTTCATCACGTCGCGCAGATTGCCGGTCACCGTCATGCGGCCCTTGCCGGGCATCATGACGCCTTCGACCGTCAGCAGCTCGCCGCCGACTTCCGTCCAGGCAAGACCGGTGACGACACCGACCTGATCGTCAGCCTCGACCTGGCCGAAGCGGAAGCGCGGAACACCGAGGTAATCGGCGAGGTTCGCCGCCGTGATGCTCACCGTCTTCTTCTTCGTCTTCAGGATCTCGGTCACCGCCTTGCGCCCGAGCTTCATCAGCTCGCGCTCCAGGCTTCTGACGCCCGCTTCACGGGTGTAGGTCTGGATGATGCCGCGGATCGCGTCCTCGCCGACGGAGAATTCCTTCGGCTGCAGGGCATGATCGCGGATCACCTTGGGCATCAGGTGACGCTTGGCGATCTCGATCTTCTCGTCCTCGGTGTAGCCGGCGATACGGATGATCTCCATGCGGTCCATCAGGGGCGCAGGGATGTTCAGTGTGTTCGCCGTCGTCACGAACATCACGCTCGATAGGTCGTATTCGACCTCGAGGTAATGGTCCATGAACGTCGAGTTCTGCTCGGGATCGAGCACCTCGAGCAAAGCCGATGACGGATCGCCACGGAAGTCCTGGCCCATCTTGTCGATCTCGTCGAGCAGGAAGAGCGGGTTGGACTTCTTGGCCTTCTTCATCGACTGGATGACCTTGCCGGGCATCGAGCCGATATAGGTGCGGCGGTGGCCACGGATCTCGGCCTCGTCACGCACGCCGCCAAGCGCCATGCGGATGAACTCGCGGCCGGTCGCCTTGGCGATCGACTTGCCGAGCGAGGTCTTGCCGACGCCGGGAGGGCCGACGAGGCACAGGATCGGCCCCTTCAGCTTCTTCTGGCGGCTTTGCACGGCGAGATACTCGACGATGCGGTCCTTGACCTTGTCGAGGCCGAAATGATCGGTGTCGAGCACGTTCTGCGCAAACGCCAGGTCCTGCTTGACCTTGGAGTTCTTGCCCCACGGGATCGACAGGATCCAGTCGAGGTAGTTGCGCACGACGGTCGATTCCGCCGACATCGGCGACATCGTCCGCAGCTTCTTCAACTCGGCTTCCGCCTTTTCGCGGGCCTCCTTGGAGAGCTTGGTCTTCTTGATGCGCGCCTCGATCTCGGCGGCCTCGTCGCGGCCGTCCTCGCCTTCGCCGAGCTCCTTCTGGATCGCCTTCATCTGCTCGTTGAGGTAATATTCGCGCTGCGTCTTCTCCATCTGGCGCTTGACGCGCGAGCGGATGCGCTTCTCCACCTGCAGGACGGAGATTTCGGCTTCCATGAAGCCCATCGCCTTTTCCAGCCGTTCCTTGACGGACAGCGTGGCCAGCATCTCCTGCTTCTCGGGGATCTTGATGGCGAGGTGCGAAGCAACCGTATCGGCGAGCTTGGAATAGTCGTCGATCTGGCTGGCGGCGCCCACCACTTCAGGCGAGATCTTCTTGTTCAGCTTGACGTAGTTTTCGAAGTCGGTGACGACCGAACGGGCGAGCGCCTCGACCTCGACCTCTTCCTCCTCCGGCTCGACCAGCGCCGTGGCGGTAGCTTCGTGGAAGTCCGGACGGTCGGTGAACGAGACGATCTTGGCACGCGACGCGCCTTCGACCAGCACCTTGACGGTGCCGTCGGGCAGCTTCAGCAATTGCAGCACATTGGCGAGCGTGCCGATGTCGAAGATCGCATCGGGCTCGGGATCGTCATCGGCGGCATTCATCTGGGTGGCAAGCAGGATCTGCTTTTCCTGACCCATAACCTCTTCCAGCGCCTTGATCGACTTTTCACGCCCGACAAAGAGCGGAACGATCATGTGCGGGAACACCACGATGTCGCGCAGTGGGAGGACTGCGAAGACGCCGTCGCTGGGAGCCTTGGATATTTTGGCCATTGTCCAACCTTTCATGTCGCGGCCGCTAATCGAGCCAACCGCGAATCTCATATTAACGACCGAGGATCGTTCCGCCTACCACCGTTTGTGACGGGAGTTTTACAGCACAGAATTCGGCACCACGGCCTTCCGATGTTAGTTGGATGCACGAGGGGCAAAGATCAAGGGTCGACACGTTCGTTCATCCACTCCGTCACAAGGATCGGTACCTCACCACAGCAAAACGGCGCCCCGCGGGCGCCGTTCCATAAAAAGGTTAGGCCAGATGCCAGATCAGGCGCTGACGTTGCCCTTCTTTTCCTTCTGCTCGGAATAGATGTAGAGCGGCCGGGCGCTGCCGGTCACCACTTCTTCCGAAATCACCACTTCGCGCACGCCTTCCAGGGCGGGCAGTTCGAACATGGTGTCGAGCAGGATCGCTTCCATGATCGAGCGGAGGCCACGGGCGCCGGTCTTGCGCTCGATGGCGCGCTTGGCGATCGCCGACAGCGCATTCTCATGGAAGGTCAGGTCGACACTTTCCATCTCGAACAGCCGCTGATACTGCTTGACCAGCGCGTTTTTCGGCTCGGTCAGGATCTGGATCAGAGCCGGCTCGTCGAGGTCTTCCAGCGTCGCCAGGACCGGCAGACGGCCGACAAACTCGGGGATGAGGCCGAACTTCAAGAGATCCTCGGGCTCGACCAGGCGGAACACGTCACCGGTGCGGCGATCCTCGGGCGAAGCGACGATGGCGCCGAAGCCGATGGAAGTCTTCCTGCCGCGATCCGAGATGATCTTGTCCAGCCCGGCGAAGGCGCCGCCGCAGATGAACAGGATGTTGGCGGTGTCGACCTGCAGGAACTCCTGCTGCGGATGCTTGCGGCCGCCCTGCGGCGGCACGGAGGCAACGGTGCCTTCCATGATCTTCAGAAGCGCCTGCTGCACGCCCTCGCCCGACACGTCGCGGGTGATCGATGGGTTGTCGGACTTGCGCGAGATCTTGTCGATTTCATCGATGTAGACGATGCCGCGCTGGGCGCGCTCGACATTGTAGTCGGCCGACTGCAGCAGCTTCAGGATGATGTTTTCGACGTCCTCGCCGACGTAACCGGCTTCGGTCAGCGTCGTCGCGTCGGCCATGGTGAAGGGCACGTCGATGATGCGGGCCAGCGTCTGGGCAAGCAGCGTCTTGCCGCAGCCGGTCGGGCCGATCAGCAGGATGTTGGACTTCGCCAATTCGACGTCGTTGTTCTTGCCGGCATGCGCGAGGCGCTTGTAGTGGTTGTGGACCGCCACCGACAGCACGCGCTTGGCGTAGGGCTGGCCGATGACATAGTCGTCAAGAACCTTCAGGATCTCCTGCGGGGTCGGCACGCCCTCGCGCGACTTCACCATCGAGGTCTTGTTCTCCTCGCGGATGATGTCCATGCATAGCTCGACGCACTCGTCGCAGATGAACACCGTTGGGCCGGCGATCAGCTTGCGCACCTCGTGCTGGCTTTTGCCGCAAAACGAGCAATAAAGCGTGTTCTTCGAATCACCGCTGTTGTTGCCGACTTTGCTCATTTTCCTGTCCTTTCATGGCCGCCCGCCGATGGTCTGGCTGAAAGGGCGCATATTCTATCTATCGCGGGAATTCGCCGCCGCCAGTGTCCCGGCTCCCGCAACGCATTCCGTACGAAACACAAATCAGAAAACGTCGCAATGATTCGCGCCAACCCTGCACAAAGCTAAGCCGTCGAAAATCAACATAGCCTTAACGTAGGCAATCCCATCCACCGAGGGAACAGCCAATTGTGGCCGAAATGCCGCAAATCCCAGCAAAAGCGCGTTATCCCGCCACCCAACTGCCATGCAGCGATTATGCCGCAGCGCCTTCGACCGGCTCGCGCGACGAAATGACCTTGTCGATGAGGCCGAAATCCTTGGCTTCGTCGGCTGTCATGAAATGGTCGCGGTCAAGCGTCTTTTCAATGTCTTCGTAGCTCTTGCCGGTGTGTTTGACGTAGACCTCGTTGAGGCGGCGCTTCAGCTTGATGATGTCCTGCGCGTGCCGCTCGATGTCGGAGGCCTGGCCCTGGAAACCGCCGGAAGGCTGGTGAACCATGATACGGGCGTTCGGCGTGGCAAAACGCATGTCCTTGTGGCCGGCGGTCAGAAGCAGCGAGCCCATCGACGCCGCCTGGCCGATGCACAGCGTCGACACCGCCGGCTTGATGAACTGCATGGTGTCGTAGATCGCCATGCCCGAGGTCACCACGCCGCCCGGCGAGTTGATGTAGAGATTGATCTCTTTCTTCGGGTTCTCGGCCTCGAGGAACAAAAGCTGTGCACAAACCAGCGTCGCCATACCGTCTTCGACCGGGCCGGTGATGAAAATGATGCGCTCTTTCAGCAGGCGCGAGAAAATGTCGTAGGCCCGCTCGCCGCGATTGGTCTGCTCGACCACCATCGGAACGAGGTTCATGTAGGTTTCGACGGGGTTCTTCATGGACTACCCTTTTTGGAGATGGGGATTCCGGCGCCGGAACATCGGGCAGAATCGGTTCTTGATGGTTAGAATGTAAATAGGATGCCGGCTCACCCTAGCGCAAGGCCGCCTCCTCCTAGCCATCTGGTTAAGTCGAATCAAGGTTTCCGCGCAAGGGAAAGTCCGAACGCGGCCAGCGGCGTTTTTGCGGTGTAGCAATTCCTTAACCGCGTCGCTTAACGAAATGCGGCGAAACCGCTTTCCCCCGGAGAACCTTCCCCTACAATTCAACATTGAACCTCACGTTTCGGGTTCAAACAGGGGGAGTGCCATGATCAGGAAAACTGCTTGCCTCGCCATCTCCGGCCTTGCCGGTCTCGGCATGGTGTCCGATGCGGTTGCCGGCGGCCGGGCCGCCGAATGCTATGAGCCGGTGCACAGGCCGGCGCTCTATGACACCGTCTATGAAGACGTCATGGTCAGTCCCGGCGGGCAGTTGGTCGACTATGATCCGCCGATCTATGGCACCATGGAGCGCGTCGAGCAGATCGCGCCGCCCCGAGTCACCTATGACATCGTACCGGCGAGAACCCGCACCGTTTACCGCACGGTCCAGGTCGACGATGGCGGCTATGCCTGGGAATGGCGCGTCATCCACGGCCGCAAGGTGCTGTGCAAGGTGTGGCGCAAGGCCCGCTACGCGCGTGTGGCCGAAACAGTGGTGGTTGAACCGGAGCGCACCCGCCGGGTTGTGCTGCCGGCCGAATATGAGAGCGTCGCCCATGAAGTGCTGGTGCGGCCCGAGCGGCGGCACGTCACCCAGATAGCGCCGTCATACCAGAGGATGGCGCGCCGGGTGGTGGTGCAGGAAGGCTCGACCAGCTGGCGCCGCGTGCATATTGCCAGGCATTGCGAGGATTAGACTTCGGTACTTCGCCGAGGTCCGCCTCGGTTGGCTCAATCCATAGGGCCGTCGGGTGCCAACATCCGGTCTGGCACCAAGCCGGCAAGCCGCGGTAATGGTCTGGCATGACCACATCCATGCCGCCCTACCTCGCCTTTGATCCAGCTACGCGCCGCCTGCGGCTCGATCCGCACGAACCGGCGTTTTTCCAGAACCCCTACGACGCCTATGCCGTCCTGCATGGCGCATCGAATGCCTTCTTCTGGGAGGAATTCGGCTTTTGGTGCTTTGGCGGCTTCGACGACGTCAACCGGCTGTTGCGCGACCGCCGCTTCGGTCGCCAGAACCCGGCCGGCATTCCCGACAGCCGCGGCATCGGCGAGGATCGCTCGCATTTGGCCGCTTTCGACGGCATCGAGAGCAATTCGATGCTGGAGCTGGAGCCGCCGGTGCACACCAGGCTCAGAACCCTGGTCAACCGCGCCTTCGTCTCGCGCCAGGTCGAGCGGCTGCGGCCGCGCGTGGAGGCGCTGGCCAATGAGCTGATCGACCGTTTCGAACCGCGCCAGGTCGATCTATTGCCCAGCTTCGCCGCACCTTTGCCGATCACCATCATTGCCGAAATGCTCGGTGTGCCGGTCGAAATGGGGCCGCAACTGCTCGACTGGTCGCACCGGATGGTGGCCATGTACATGCATGGCCGGACGCGCGAGACCGAGGAAGCGGCCAATCGCGCCGCGCACGATTTTTCCGACTTTTTGCGCGGCTATGTCACCGAGCGGCGGAAGAAGCCTGGCGACGACCTGCTATCGCTGCTGATCGCGGCACAAGAGGATGGCCAGAAGCTGTCGGAAGACGAGTTGGTCTCGTCTGCCATCCTGTTGCTCAATGCAGGCCACGAGGCGACCGTCCATCAAACCGGCAACGCCGTGCGCACGTTGCTGGCGCAAGGCGGCGACCCCGGCCGTTTCTTCACCTCGCCGGAAGCAACCGCTGCAACGGTCGAGGAGTGCCTGCGCTTCGACGCGCCGCTGCACATGTTCACCCGCTACGCCTATCAGGAGGTCGAGGTGACATCGGGGGTTGTCGTACAACCGGGCGAGACGGTCGGCCTGCTGCTCGGCATGGCCAATCATGATCCGCTTGCCTTTGCCGAACCGGGCGCCTTCCGGCCCGGCCGACTAGACCAGAAGAATGTCTCGTTCGGCGCCGGTATCCATTTCTGCATCGGTGCGCCGCTGGCGCGGCTGGAGTTGCAGGTGTCGCTGAAAACCCTGTTCGAGCGGCAGCCGCAACTCCATCTTGCGGAGCAGCCGCGCTTCCGCGACACCTATCATTTCCATGGGCTGGAAAAGCTCACTGTGAGCTTGTGAGGACGGCGGAGCCGACGCATGCCCGAGAAAATGAGATTCGCCTTTCTACAGGAACCACCCTTCTGCTTTATCGACGGATCGGGACGTCTGGGCGGCAGCGATGCCCAACTGGCCAAGAGGGTCTGCCTGACGCTCGGGCTGGAACTTTTGCCCATCGAGACCGAGTTTGCCGAGCTGCTGCCTGGGCTTGCCGAAGGGGTGGGACATGACCACCGGCCTGTTCATTTCCGAAGACCGCCGGAAGCTGGTCGACTTCACAAGGCCGATCTGGATGCTGGCGGATGGATTGCTGGTCGCGAAAGACAATCCCCGCGCCTTTGATGGCTATCGGTCCGTCGCCAATGATCGGACGGCGCTGATCGGCGTCATATCGGGCCAGATCCAGCACCGGACGGCCCTGCAAAACGCTATTCAGCCCGAACGGCTAAGGATATTTGCCATCCAGGCCGAAGCAGCTAACGCCGTCGCGGCCGGCGTGGTGCATGCCTATGCGAGTGTAGCGCTCGCGCATCGCGGCTATCTGAGCCGGCGACCCGACGCGCCTCTCGACGTCGTCGACGTCCCGGCAGTCGAAAAACAGCCAGCGCCCGGCGCTTTCGCTCTCGCCAAAGGCAGTGCCACCCTGCTCCAGCGCGTCGACTTATGCCTCAGTGATTTGCTTGGCAGTCCCTGGCACAGGGAGATGATGAGCGGATACGGCTTTTCCGACACTGACATCGATCGGCTTTTGTGAAGTCCAAGCGCGCCGCGAGATCAGAGCTTGACCACATACTCCTTGCGGGTCGTTTCAAGCACTTCCCAGCTGCCCCTGAAGCCTGGCCTGAGCACGAAGCTGTCGCCGGCCCGGACCGTGCGCGCCTCGCCGCCATCCTCGGCAACCACCGAGACGCCGGACAGGATGTGGCAGAACTCCCATTCGTCATATTCGATGCGCCATTTGCCCGGCGTCGCTTCCCAGATGCCGGCATAGAGGCGGCCATCGCGCTCCTCGACATTCCAGGTGCGGAACTTCGGATCGCCCGCAATCAGACGATCCGGCGCCGGGGCGCCATGTTCGGCGTCGACGCTGTCGGTCGATATTGCCAAGTAATGCGCGGACAGGGTTTGCCTCCAACAGATTAGTGAGTAGTGAGTAGTGCAGTGAGTAGTGCAGTGAGTAGTGACTAGTGAGTAGTGAGCGGAAAGCGCTCCCTCGAGCGGGTGGCTGATCACTAATCACTGCTAACTAGTGAATACCGACTACTACTCACTACTCACTACTCACTACTCACTACTCACTACTCACTAATCACTACTCACTACTCACTCAAAAAATCAAACCTTGGTCAAAGCCTGTTCCAGATCGGCGACGATGTCGTTGACATCCTCGATGCCGACGGAAAGCCGGACCGTGTCCGGTCCGGCACCCGCCTTGACCTTCTGCTCGTCGGAAAGCTGGCGATGCGTGGTCGAGGCCGGATGGATGACCAGCGACTTGGTATCGCCGACATTGGCGAGGTGCGAGAACAGTTCGAGCGCCTCGACGAACTTGATGCCTGCGTCGTAGCCGCCCTTCAGGCCGAAGGTGAAGACAGCACCGGCGCCTTGCGGCGAGTATTTCTTCTGCAGCGCGTTGTTCTTGTCGCTGGGCAGGCCGGGATAGTTGACCCAGGCGACCTTGGGGTGGTTGGACAGCCAGCCGGCTACGGTGATCGCATTGTCGCAATGGCGCTGCATCCTGAGTGGCAAGGTCTCCAGCCCGGTCAGGATCAGGAAGGCATTGAACGGCGAAATCGCCGGGCCGATGTCACGCAGGCCAAGCACGCGCGCGGCGATGGCGAAAGCGAAATTGCCGAAGGTTTCGTGCAGGACAAGGCCGCCATATTCGGGGCGCGGCTCCGACAGCATCGGATATTTGCCGGATTTCGACCAGTCGAACGTGCCGCCATCGACGATGGCGCCGCCGATCGAATTGCCGTGGCCGCCGATGAACTTGGTCAGCGAATGGACGACGATGTCGGCGCCATGCTCGATCGGCCGCACCAGATAGGGCGAGGCCAGCGTGTTGTCGACGATGAGCGGCAAGCCGTGCTTGCGGGCGATGTCGCCGATTTTCTCTATGTCGACGAAGGTGCCGCCGGGATTGGCCAGGCTCTCGATGAAGATCGCCTTGGTCTTGTCGTCTATCTGGCTTTCGAAGGTGGAGACGTCGTTGGTGTCGGCCCAACGCACCTCCCAGCCGAAATTCTTGAAGGCATGGCCGAACTGATTGATCGAACCACCGTAAAGCCTTGTGGCGGCGACGAAATTATCGCCAGGCCGCATGAGATTGTGGAACACGATCACCTGTGCGGCATGGCCGGAAGCAACGGCAAGTGCAGCCGTGCCGCCTTCGAGCGCCGCGATCCGCTCGTCCAGCACCGCCTGGGTCGGGTTCATGATGCGGGTGTAGATGTTGCCGAAGGCCTTCAGCCCGAACAGCGAGGCGGCATGGTCGGCATCGTCGAACACAAAGGAGGTCGTCTGGTAGATCGGCGTGGCGCGTGCGCCCGTCGCCGGGTCGGGCTTGGCGCCGGCATGGACGGCGAGCGTGTTGAAACCGGGCGTGCGGGTCATCGAAAACCTCCCTGAGCGGTAAACGTGTGAATGATGAAATGGTCAATGGTGAGCGATGAATGGTGGTCGCAAAGTCGGCCAGTCCCACCTTGATTGCAAGCCGCTCATATGCGGCTTTACCCGGCTTCCAGGAAAATCCTTCTATTCACCATTCACCATTCACTGCCTTACTTCTGGCGCACACCGAAACTCTGGAATCCCGACCGCATCAGCGGCTTCTTCGACGAAAGCACACCGGAGTTGACGCCGGTCCAGCCGATCTCGCCCGACAGCTTGCCATATTCGATCTTCGGGCAGCGGTTCATCACCACCTTGATACCGGCCGCCTCGGCACGCGCGGCCGCCTCGTCATCGCGCACGCCAAGCTGCATCCAGACGACTTTCGGCAAGGGGTCGAGCTTCAGCACCTCATCGACAATGCCGGGCACCGCTGCGGAGGCGCGAAAGATGTCGACCATGTCGACCGGTTCAGGCAGATCGGCAAGGCTGGCATAGGTCATGCGGCCGAGGATTTCCTTGCCGGCCTGCCCCGGATTGATCGGAAACACCGAAAAGCCCTTGGCCAGCAGGTATTTCAGCACGAAAAAGCTCGGCCTGACATCGTTGGCCGACGCGCCGACCATGGCGATGGTCTTCACAGAATTGAGGATGCCGCCGATGTAGGCATTGTCGTAGCTATCGTGATTCACTCGTCGGTCTCCCTCAGTGCTTCCTCCATAAAGGACTGCGGGTCCGTGCAGAAGTCGCGCATCATGCGAAAATGATCGGTATCGGTGAAATCTGTGGGGTCGAGGCCGAAGCGGCTGATGCGGAACAGCCGCGCGCCCGGACAGGCCATCAGCAGCGGCGAGTGCGTCGCCATGATCACTTGAGCCGTGCCGGACCGGTCCATGCGCCGCAGCATCTTCAGCAGCTCGATCTGCCGCGATGGCGACAGCGCGCTTTCGGGCTCGTCGAGGATGTAGATACCTTGCCGGCGGCAGCGCTCCTCGAAGAAGCGGATGAACCCTTCACCATGCGACCAGGACAGGAAATCCGGCGGCGCCCCGCCAGATTCCAGCGCCGCCTGATCGAGATAGCGGGCAACCGAGTAAAAAGATTCGGCGCGGAAGAACCAACCCGCTGTGACCTTCGGCAGCCAGTGGCCGCGCAACGTGTCGGCAAGCGCTGCACCACTCTCGTCGATGGCGCCGGAGTGGTCGACGGGCATGTAGCCCTTGCCGCCGCCGGCTTCGTCGTAACCGGCCAGCGCGCCGATCGCTTCCAGCAGCGTCGATTTGCCGGTGCCGTTTTCGCCGACAATGATGGTGATCGGCGTGGTGAATTCGAGCTCGAATTCGCGGCCGCGGAACAGAGGCAGGTTCCAGGGATACTTGTCCCAATCTTCCACGCGCTCGGGGTCAATCAGGATGCGTTTGAGATAAGGCGCCTTAAGCCGGGTCAGTTGCTTGCGATAGCCCATGCGGACGCTCAGTCCGGCAGCGAGATGGTGCCGTCATCCGCGATCGGGAAGGCCGGATTGTGTGCGACTTCCCAGACATGGCCGTCGGCATCGGCGAAATATCCATACCAGCTGCCCCAGAAGGCGCGGCCTGCCGGCTTGACGATCCTGCCGCCGGCCTTCTCGGCGGCCGCCAGCACGTCGTCGACTTCGGCATCGGAGCGGGTGTTGTAGGCGAGGTAGACCGCCGACGGTGCTGCGGCGAAGGCAATGCCTGAATCCTCCTCGGCGCTTGGCCTCGGGAACAGGCCGAGAATGGCGCCGCCCATCTGGAAGAAGGCGACGCCATCGGTGATGCCGGCGTGGCGCTTCAAGCCCATGCCTTCGTAAAAGCGCACGGCGCGCTCGAGATCGTCGGTGGCGATGGTGATGATGGAGATGCGCGGTTCCATGGATCGAAAACCTATTCGTCCGTCCATTCCGGTTTGCGCTTGCCGATGAAGGCGCCGATGCCTTCCTCGGCGTCGCGGGCCAGCATGTTCTCGACCATGACGCGGCCGGTATAGGCATACGCGTCCGCCAACCCCATCTCGGCCTGCGCGTAAAAGGCTTCCTTGCCGGTCTTGACCACCAGAGATGATTTGGAGGCAATGGTTTGCGCGTATTTGGTGACGATCTGATTCAGGTATTCGCGCGGCACGACGCGGTTGACCAGGCCGAATTCCTTGGCGGTTGCGGCATCGATGGTCTCGCCGGTGAGCAGCATTTCCATGGCGTGCTTGTGAGACACGTTGCGTGACAGCGCCACCATCGGCGTCGAACAAAACAGGCCGATATTGACGCCCGGCGTGCAGAAGGTCGCTTCATGCGAGGCAATGGCGAGGTCGCAACTGCAAACCAGTTGCAGCCCCGCAGCGGTGGCTAGGCCATCGACTTCGGCGATGATCGGGAGCGGATGGCGCACGATCTGCTGCATCAACGCCGCGCAAGCCGAAAATGTCTGCTCGAAAAACCCCTTGCCCTTGTCGGCGTCGGCGCGGCGCGCGGTCATTTCCTTGAGATCGTGACCGGCGCAGAAGACTTTCCCGGCGGCCGCCAAGACGATGACGCGGACCGATTTGTTGGCCTTGGCACGGTCGAGCTCGGCGCTCAATGCCGCCATGACGGAAAGCGACAAGGCATTGGCGGGCGGATTGGCGAGCGTCAGGCGCAGCACGCCCTTGTCCAGCCCGGCGATGACCGGCCCGTCTATGGCAACAGGTTTGATCGAAAGGATTTCGGCCATGACAAGGGTCTCCGCGATTCCGCCGGGCGCCGCCAGACTATCTAATATCGGATCGAGTTTCATCAACACCCATCGCTTGCGCCAGAGGTGTTGCCAGAAGCGCATCATTGCGTTCATACAGGCCCGGCATAGAACGAGAGACCGACATGCCCGCCCAGGACAATCTCAAGCCGGTGCTGACGGCGGCTGAAGTCAATGCGCTGATGGCCAGCGTCTACCCCCAGCTCAACGACGAGTTCACGTCGTATGAGGCGCTCGATGTGTTTCCCGGCGGCTGCACGGTGCGGCTTAACGCCAGCGAACGGCATTTGCGTCCCGGCGGCACGGTGTCCGGGCCCTCGCTGTTCACGCTGGCCGACATTGGCGGCTATGTCTGCGTGCTCAGCCATGCCGGGCCGGATGCGCTTTCGGTTACCGTCAACCTCAACATCAATTTTGTCCGCAAGGCCGAAGCCGGGCCGATCGACGGCCATTGCCGCATCCTGAATCTGGGCAAGAGCCTGATGGTGTTCGATATCGACATCGTCGCCGGACCGAAGGGACACACGGTAGCGCATGCGACCGGCACCTATTCGATCCCGCCGAAGCGCGCCGCCGATGTGGTAAAATAATACCTTTTGATCAAACCTTTGTTTTTATTACACTTTACGAGCAGACGTGCTTTTCCCGAGCCTTGACGTGCACCACCCCCTCGCCTATAAGCCGTCACGAAGCAGCGGCCCGCAAAGGCCGCCGTTTTGTTATTGGCGGCGGGCAAGTGCCTTGTCGCCAATCCAAGCAACAAGAAACGCCTTCTTCGGAAGGTCAAAATCGAAAGCAGAAAATCCATGGCAACCTTTTCGCAGAAGCCTGCGGATGTGGTGAAGAAGTGGGTGCTGATCGACGCCGAGGGTCTCGTCGTCGGCCGTCTCGCCACTGTCATCGCCAATCATCTTCGCGGCAAGCACAAGCCCACCTTCACCCCGCATGTCGACGACGGCGATAACGTCATTGTCATCAATGCCGACAAGGTGGTGTTCACCGGCAAGAAGTTCACCGACAAGGTCTATTACTGGCACACCGGTCACCCCGGCGGCATCAAGGAGCGCACCGCGCGCCAGCTGCTCGAGGGCCGTTTCCCCGAGCGTGTCGTCGAGAAGGCCGTCGAACGCATGATCCCGCGCGGGCCGCTCGGCCGTCGTCAGATGAAGAACCTCCGCGTCTATGCAGGCACGGAACATCCGCATGTCGCCCAGCAGCCCGTCACCCTCGACGTCGGCGCGCTGAACGCCAAGAACAAGAAGGTTGCATAAGATGGCTGAGCTTTCCTCGCTCGCAGAATTGGGCGCCGCCACCGGCAACACCAACACCCAGCCGGCAGCACCCGTCCATGTCCAGAAGCTCGACAAGTCGGGCCGCGCCTATGCCACCGGCAAGCGCAAGAACGCCATCGCCCGCGTCTGGGTGAAGCCGGGTTCGGGCAAGATCGTCGTCAACGACAAGGAATTCGCGACCTATTTCGCGCGTCCGGTCCTGCAGATGATCCTCAACCAGCCGATCATCGCTTCCAACCGCGCCGGCCAGTACGACATCGTCGCCACCGTCATCGGCGGCGGCCTGTCCGGCCAGGCCGGTGCCGTTCGTCACGGCATCTCCAAGGCGCTGACCTACTATGAGCCGGCACTGCGCGCCGTGCTCAAGAAGGGCGGCTTCCTGACCCGCGACAGCCGCGTCGTCGAGCGCAAGAAGTACGGCAAGGCGAAGGCCCGTCGTTCCTTCCAGTTCTCGAAGCGCTAAGCGCTGCGACGTTCCAGACATCGAAAGGCCGCCTCCGGGCGGCCTTTTCTTTTGGGTCTCGGCAGTCACCCCACCCGGCGCTTCGCGCCGACCTCCCCATCGAGGGGAGGTAGGAGGTCGCGGCAGTTTTGCCGCCCGGACAATCCACGATGGTCCAGCGGCTAGCAAACCAGTTCGACCATAAAAACGCGGCACCCTACCTCCCCTCGATGGGGAGGTCGGCGCGAAGCGCCGGGTGGGGTGATGGCGCCGGCCTCGGTTCAAGTCTCAGAACTTGCCGGCCTTGATGTAATCGATAAACGCCCGTAGCGGCGCTGGAACCAGACGCCGTCCGGGATAGTACAGAAATGGTCCGGGAAAACTCTGCCACCACGGTTCGAGCACGGGCTCCAGGGCGCCGCTTTCGAAGTGAGGGCGAAGCCAGCCCTCGAAGAGAGCGACGATGCCGCTGCCGGCAATGGCCGCATGGACGGCAAGATCGCTCGCCCCGCCGATCCGCACGATCAACGGCCCCGTCGTGTCGACACGCACCACCTCGCCGTCGCGCTCGAATTCCCACGGCAGCATCGCACCGCTGGCAAAACGACCGCGCAGACAAGCATGGCCAAGCAGGTCGCTCGGGTGCTGCGGCCGCCCATGGCGCTCGAGATAGGCGGGGCTGGCGCCAGTGGCGAAGCGCTGGACGCGCGGTCCGATCGGCACCGCGATCATGTCCTGCTCCAGTCGCTCGTCATAGCGGATGCCGGCGTCGCAGCCCGCCGCCAGCACGTCGACGAAGTTCTCATCGGCGATGACCTCCAGCCGAATGCCGGGATAGGCGGCGAGGAAGCCCGGAACGATGTCGGGCAATATCAGCCGCGCGGCGCTGACCGGGACGTTGAGGCGCAGCGAACCAGCCGGCCTGTCGCGAAAGCCATTGACCACGTCGAGGGCCGCCTCCACCTCCGACAGCGCCGGGCCAAGCCGTCCGAGCAGGCTGAGACCTGCGTCGGTCGGAACGACGCTGCGTGTCGTGCGGTTGAACAGCCTGACGCCGAGCTGCGTCTCCAGGCGGCGCACCGCTTCGCTCAGGCCCGACGCGCTGCCGCCGCCGGCGCGAGCCCCTTCGCGAAAGCCGCCGGCACGCGCCACCGTCACGAAAGCGTTCAGGTCGCCAAGGTCCATCATTGTTCGCCATTCCGCACAAGCTGTACGGATTGTACCTTATTATCCCGAGGTTGAGCAGCGTCTATCTTCGCCTCCTCAAAGGAGACCGACCATGTCCACCATCCAAAAATCCGGCACATTCACCCTCGGCAGCCACACCGTGAGACGGCTCGGCTACGGCGCCATGCAACTTGCCGGCCCGCACGTTTTCGGTCCGCCGAAGAATCATGACGCGGCCATTGCAGTGCTGCGCGAAGCGGTGGCCTCCGGGGTCAACCACATCGACACCAGCGACTATTATGGCCCGCATGTCACCAACCAGCTGATCCGCGAAGCGCTGGCGCCCTATCCGCAAGACCTCGTCATCGTCACAAAGATCGGGGCGCGGCGCGGCAGCGACGGCTCATGGCTGCCTGCCTATTCCGCCAAGGAACTTGAGCAGGCCGTGCACGATAATCTCAGGAATCTCGGTCTTGAGGTGCTGGATGTCGTCAATCTGCGCATCATGTTCGGGGTGATGGGTCCCGCCGAGGGCTCGATCGAGCCGCAGTTGACCGCGCTTGCCGAACTGCAGCGCAAGGGTCTGGTGCGCCATATCGGCCTGAGCAACGTCACCCCAGCGCAGGTCGAGGAAGGCCGTGGGATCGCCGAGATCGTCTGCGTGCAGAACCAGTACAATCTGGCGCATCGCGACGACGACGGGTTGATCGATGAACTGGCGCGCGCCGGTATCGCCTACACGCCGTTCTTCCCGCTCGGCGGTTTCAGCCCGCTGCAGTCGTCGACCTTGTCGGATGTGGCCGCGCGGCTCGGCGCCACACCCTTGCAGGTTGCGCTCGCCTGGCTGCTGCGCCGCTCGCCGAACATCCTGCTGATCCCGGGGACGTCGTCGATCGGGCATTTGAGAGAGAACCTGGCGGCGGCGGAACTGGAGCTGTCGGCCGATGTGCTAAGGGAATTGGATGGGGTGGCGAAAGCGGCGTGAAGATTTTGCGGGCGGCGCTGTCACCCCACCCGCGCCTTCGGCGCGACCTCCCCATCGAGGGGAGGTAGGAGGTCGCGGCAGCCTTGCATGCCTCGCAATCGCTACGACTGTCGGGATCTAAAGCGCCAACGCCCTACCTCCCCTCGGCGCGCAGCGCCGGGTGGGGTGATGGCGCCGACGTACGATTTCTAATTGATACTCGCCGTATTCGCGGCTCGGCCGGCTTCGCCTCATCCACATAAGGCACCCTAAACCCGTTGGCCCCCAGCCAGCCAATGGCAGCCTTCGGTTCGTCGGTCTGGATGATGGTGGCGCCGCGTTCGGCCCAGAAACCGTGGTCTCGGCCGGCATGCCGGCCTGCACCGCCAGTTCATCGCCGCAGCCGCCGGAGAGGAAGCCGCCGGGCCTTGCACCTTGGCGATACAAGTCCTTCGCCAAGCTGTGACTGGCATCTTGCGTGCCGGTTCTGTAGTTGTGGCAGCCCGATGAACAAAGAAGGACCCGTAATGGCGAACCAGACCATCGACAACGCGTTCACCGCCCGCTCCAAGACGGGGCCTTCCTTCGAGCCGACCTATGCCGGCGCGCTGTCGTTCATGCGGCGCAAATACACCAAGGATGCAAAGGGCGCGGACGCCGTCGTGTGGGGCATTCCGTTCGATGCCGCCGTCACCAACCGGCCGGGCGCGCGCTTCGGGCCGCAGGCGATCCGCCGCGCCTCGGCGATCCTCGACAACGACCCGCAATATCCGTTCTCGCGCGACCTGTTCGAGCATCTCGCCGTCATCGACTATGGCGATTGCCTGCTCGATTCGGGCAATCACCAGAAGACACCAGGCACGATCGAGCGCGAGGCGGCGAAGATCCTGAAATCGGGTGCCTTCCTGTTGTCGCTCGGCGGCGACCATTTCGTCACCTGGCCGCTGCTCAAGGCGCATGCCGCCATCCATGGGCCGCTGGCGCTGGTGCAGTTCGACGCGCATCAGGACACCTGGCCTGACGATGGCAAGCGCATCGACCACGGTTCGTTCGTCGGGCGCGCCGTCAATGAGGGCATCATCGATCCTGATCGTTCGATCCAGATCGGCATCCGCACGCATGCCCCCGATACGTTCGGCATCAAGATCCTTTACGGTCACGAGATCGAGGAGATGCGGGCTTCCGACATCGCCTATGCGATCGTCGACCGCACCGGCGGCAGGAAGACCTATCTCACCTTCGACATCGACTGCCTCGACCCGGCCTTTGCGCCCGGCACCGGCACGCCGGTTGCCGGCGGACCGTCCTCGGCGAAAATCCTGTCGACGCTGCGCCAGCTCGGCCAAGTCGATATTGTCGGCGCCGACGTCGTCGAGGTTGCGCCGGCCTATGATCACGCCGATATAACGGCGATCGCCGGCTCGATGGTGGCCATGCACTATCTCGGCCTGGTGGCCGAGCGAAAAGCGCGGGCGGAAGAGCTGAACAGCGGCAACCATGGCGCGGCAAACCATGGCCAGGGCATATAGGCCTGAATTAGCAGGGAATTGACGGGCACATGAAACCGAAAATCTTCATCGATGGCGAACACGGCACCACCGGCCTGCAGATCCGGGCGCTGCTGGCCGAGCGCGGCGACCTCGAGATCATCTCGATCCCGGCCGAGCGCCGCAAGGAAACGGCGGCGCGCGCCGAGTTCCTCAATGCAGCCGATGTCGCCATCCTGTGCCTGCCGGATGCGGCTGCCAAGGAAAGCGTATCGCTGATTGCCAACGACACCACCAAGGTGATCGACGCCTCCACGGCGCATCGCGTAGCCGAGGGCTGGGAATATGGCTTTGCCGAGATGGAAAAGGGCCAGGCCAAGATCATCGCCAATGCAAAACGCGTCGCCAATCCCGGCTGCTGGCCGCAAGGACCGATCGCGACACTGCGGCCGCTGGTCGCCGCCGGCCTGCTGCCGGCGGATTTCCCGATCACCGTCAATGGCATTTCGGGCTATTCGGGCGGCGGCCGGCCGATGATCGAGGACTATGTCGCCAAGGGCGAGGATGCCTCTGAATTCCAGGTCTATGGGCTGACCCTGCAGCACAAGCATGTGCCGGAGCTGCGCACCTATGCGAAGCTGTCGCACGATCCGATCATGCAGCCGGCGGTCGGCAATTTCGCCCAAGGCATGATCACAGTGGTGCCGCTGCAGCTCGGCGGGCTCGACCATGTGCCGGCCGGCGCCGAACTGCACGCGGCAATCGCCGACCATTTTGCCGCCATCAAGGGCGGCGTGGTCGAGGTAGCTCCTTACGAGCACGTGGAGCGCCTGCCCGAGATCAATCCCGAGGTCTATAACGGCACCAACCGCATGAAGGTCTATGTCTTTGCCAATGACGACAGGGCGCAGGCGCTGCTGATTGCGGTCTATGACAATCTCGGAAAGGGCGCCTCGGGTGCTGCCGTTCAGAACATGGATCTGATGCTCGGCCTTTAATTCAGTTGGAGAGAGCATGTTGCCCGAAAACCGCTTAACACTTTTCGGCATCACGCTCTGAATGGACGCGCCTGCATTTCCAAAGCGCTGGAAGATCAGCGCGCCCGAGCTCATTGCGGAGACGTTTTCGAGCCGCATCTGGAAGGTGCGGCGTGAGGACGGCTCGCCGGCCATCGTCAAGGCGCTCAAACCATTCGACGATGTCGAGGACGAGTTGCGCGGCGAGCACTATCTCGCATGGCGGCGCGGCGAAGGCGCGGTGCGGCTGCTTGGCCGGGACGGCCACCGCATGCTGCTCGAATATGCCGGCGACACCCTGCTTTCCGACGTTCTGGCCAAAGAAGGCGACAACGCCGCGACCGCAATCGCGGCCGAGTTGATGGGGAGACTGTTCTCGCCCTCAAGACACCCTGCCCCGCCGGACCTGCAGCCGCTGCGGACACGGTTTGCCAGCCTGTTCAAAAAGGCCGGAGCCGATCGCGACGCCGGAGAGCACAGCCTCTATATCGAGGCCGCCGAAATCGCGGACCGGCTGCTCGATGCCCCGCATGCGGTCAAGCCGCTGCATGGCGACCTGCATCACGACAACATTTTGCACGGTGCGCGCGGCTGGCTGGCGATCGACCCGAAGGGCGTGCTCGGCGATCCCGGCTTCGACGCCGCCAATCTGTTCTACAACCCACTGGGGCGCGACGACCTCTGCCTCGATCCCGAGCGCATCGCGCATATGGCTGAGATCTTCGCCAGGACACTCGGCCAGACGCCGGCTGCCATTCTCGACCATGCCATCGCCTATGGCTGCCTGTCGGCCGCATGGCATCATGAGGACGAGAATGCGGTCGACGAGAACCGCGAGCTGTCGGTTGCGGGAGTGATCCGAAAGGTGCGGCTCAGCTTCTGACCGGCGCAGCCTCGCGCTTTAGACGTAGCGAGGCAGTTCGTTCGCGAAATAGATTATTGCGACGGCCAAGACACCGTAGACGATGTACCTGCGTTCATGGGCGGCCGCGTTGGCAGTGGATAGGCGCCCTTGTTGCCGCGCCAGTGGGCGGCGGCAAATCCCAGCAGGACCAGCGCGAAGGCCTGATGGGTCAGCGCCATGTGCAGCGGCACCTGCATCAGCAGCGTGCCGATGCCGATCGAGGCCTGCACCAGCACCAGCAGAAACAGCAGCGTTGCGCGGCGTGCGTGTGTCGTGCCCGGCAGCCGCCGGCGCGTCGCTATCATATGCCAGAGCGCGATGGCAAAGACCGTATAGGCGCCGAGCCGGTGGACGAACTGCACCGTCTTCGGGTTCTCGAAGAAATTGCGCCAGGCCGGTTCGAGCAGCAGCAGCTCGCCGGGGATGATCTTGCCGTCCATCAGCGGCCAGGTGTTGTAGCTCAGGCCGGCGTCGAGCCCTGCGACCAGCCCGCCGAGATAGATCTGGACCAGCGCCAGCAGCACGATGAAACCGGCCAGTCTTTGCGTCGACCGGCCGGCGGCAGGCTCCGAATGCGGCGCCAGCCCGCGCGCGACCACCATGGTGGCAGTGAAGATCAGGGCGGCAAGCGTCAAATGCGTCGCCAGCCGGTACTGGCTGACGGAGACGCGGTCGACCAGGCCGGAGGCCACCATCCACCAGCCGATGGCGCCTTGCAGGCCACCAAGCAGCAGAATACCGACCAGCTTTGGCCCAAGGCCGCGCTCGATGCGGCGCGTCGCCCACAAGACCAGCAACGGCAGGCCGAAGACCAGGCCGACACTGCGCGCCAGGATGCGGTGCGCCCATTCCCACCAGAAGATCGATTTGAAGGCGTCCAGGCTCATGCCCTTGTTGAGCTCGGCATATTGCGGAATCTTTTGATAAAGCTGGAATTCCTCCTGCCACTCCGCGTCATTGAGCGGCGGTATCACACCGTGGATCGGCTTCCACTCGGTGATCGACAGGCCGGAATTGGTGAGCCTGGTGGCGCCGCCGACCAGCACCAGCGCAAACAGCACCAGAAGCACGACATACAGACAGCCGCGCACCAGCGCCCGATTTTTCAAGTCGCGATCGCGGTCAATGTAAGGCGCGGCGGCTGATATGGCGGCCATGGTTGGTCCCGGCAGGTTGACGTGGCGGATTGGTGAACCATCGCAACCCGGCTGACAAGACCGGACGGCGCGGCACGCCGTCGCGCCGCATCTCCCGGGTTGCACAGGCGCGCGGTTGGGCCTAAGCGGAGGCGATCAACGAGAACGCTCATGCCCATCCGCCTGAAAAAGCTGATCGGAACTTTCCTGTTGGTGGCGCTGGTCATCATCTATGCGCTGGTCGCGTCGATCATAGCGGTCGCGCAGCTGTCGCAATCCAGCCCGCTGGTGCACTTCCTGTTCTTCCTGTTCAGCGGCCTGTTCTGGGTGCTGCCTGCGATGGGCATCATCAAATGGCTGATCCTGGAGCCGCCGCCGAAAGGCTGAAGAGCCCGCCCCAGGTTAGATGGTGACCACCATTTTGCCGGCATTGGCCAGCGGCGTCGTTAAGCCCGACAACATGGTGCGGATATGGGCGACACGCTGGTAGCGGCCGTTGATCGAAATGCGCGGCAGCGCGTGCAGGAAGCCGGCGTGCTCGGCGTGCAGCACGCCGTGGCGAGTGGTCACCGCCGAGGCGTAGCCGGCGTCGCGGGCAAAGCCCACTTCGCGGCAGCCGACAGCGCTGGCGTAACCATAGGGGTAAGCAAGATGACGTGGGTCTTCGCCGAGCTGCGCCTGCAGCTGGCGCCTGACGTCGACGATTTCATGGCGCGCATCGGCTTCGTCGAGCCGCTTCAGGTTGCGGTGGTTGACCGTATGCGCGCCGATCGTCACCAGCCTGTGCCCGGCCACGGCGCGGATATCGTCCCAAGTCATCAGCGTGCTTGGGCGCAAGCCATCGAGGTCGATGCCGTTCGAGTGCCCCAGATCGCGCAGCACGGCGCGCTGATCCTCCTCGCGCACCTCGAGCGTCAGATAGGCATGCAGACGCGCATTGGCGTGGAGTTTCTTGCTGTGGGTCGAGCAGTCTATGGTCACCGGCCCCTTCGGCGTCGCCAGCGTCAAACGCTCCCGCGCGTTGACGATATCCTCGACCACGTCCCACCATAAATCGGCGCTGCCGTCGATCAGACCCGGCGCGACATAGATGGTGATCGGCGCGTCGTGCTTTTCGAGCACTGGCAGCGCTTCGGTCATGTTGTCGCGATAGGCGTCGTCGGCGGTGATGGTGGCGAACTGGCCGTCCTTGCCGCCGGCCTTGATGCGCTCGATCGCCTCGTCGAGGGTGACGAAGGCATAGCCCCTCGACTTCATGTCGGCGACGAGAGCGTCGAGGAATCGCGGGGCGATGTTGAGGTGGCGGTTAACGCCGTCCGGCTTCTCCGGCGTGGCGGTGACCCGATGCAACATGAGGATGGCGCCAATGCCGCCGACAAACGGCTTGGCCAGCGGTGCAAGGCCGGTAAAGCGGGCGATATTAAGCGCCAGTTTCCGAACTGCCTCACCACCGTCGATCATTCATTCACCTTTTGCGCCTAGGCTCGATCCAAGCACGGAACGCGCCGACGCGAACTCCTGATCGCGACGAATACGCCTTAAGGATTGAGGTATGGTTGACGCCACCGCGTCATTTGACGGCAATCGGCTCGCGGCAAGCAAGGCGTCTGCGCGCACGCCGGCTGCCGACCAGACCAGTCTGTCGGTGTCGATCGCAGATGCTGCCGCGCTCGCCTCTTACGGCGAATTCTGCCGTTCGGCGCTGTTTGCGCCGGCGCAAAGCGCGGACTGGGTTCGTGCCTGGACGGCGCAGGCTAATCCCGATGCCGTCATTGCCACGCTGACAATCGAGGACAGGCCGGTCTTTGCACTGGCACTGGAAATCACGCGAACTGGTCCATTCCGCGTCGCCCGCTTCATGGGCGGGCGCCATGCCAACGGCAATTTCGCCGCCGCCGATCCGGCATGGCTGGCAAAGGCAGATGCGGGGGGGATCCGCAGGCTGGTGACGGCGATCGGCAAGGCGCGTCCCGACATCGATCTCGTTGCCTTGGAAAGGCTTCTGCCCGACCTCGATGGCGTTGCCAATCCGCTGGTGGCGTTCTCCAACTTTCCGAGCCCAAACCTGTCGCTCGCCGTCAATCTCGACGGTGGTTTCGATGCGCTGCTGTCGCGTGTGGGCGGCAAGCGCAAGCGCAAGAAGCACCGTTCGCAGACACGCAAATTCGAGGCGGTCGGCGTTCATCGCCGCATCGAGGCGCAGACACCCGAAGACGTGAACCGGCTGCTCGACGCTTTCTTCGAGATGAAGGAGTTCCGCTTCGCCAAGATGGGCATCGCCAATGTCTTCGGCGAGCCGGAGGTGCAGGCTTTCTTCCGTGCCCTCTTCGCCGGCGCGCTGGCCGAGGAGAAACCGGCCTTTGTGCTGCATGGGCTCGAAGTGGCCGGCAAGCTGCGCGCAATTACCGGCTCGAGCCGCTCGGGCAAACGCCTGATCTGCGAATTCGGCGCCATCGCTGAGGACGATCTCGGCCACACCAGCCCCGGCGATTTCCTTTTCTTCGACATCATCGAGGAAGCCTGCCAAACAGGCTTCGATGTCTATGATTTCTCGGTCGGCGACGAGCCCTACAAGCGGCTCTGGTGCGATATCGAGACCCAGCATTTCGAGGTGCTGGCGCCCCTGACGCTGAAGGGACGCGCCCTGGCGTCGGCGCTGCGGCAGGGCGCACGGGCGAAAGCCTTCATCAAGAACAACCCGACGGTCTGGAAGCTGACCAAGATGCTGCGCCGCAAGGCCGCCGGACAGGCAGCGCCCGCTCCCACGGACGACGAAAACTAGCGTTCAGAAATTCAGCGCTTCGCGGAGCGCCGGGCCGGCCCTGACCCGCAGGTCGAGATCCGCCTCGATGTGGTCGATATGGTGCAGCATCAGCCGGCTCACCAACCCGCAATCACCGCTCTCCAGCGCGCCGACCATTTCCGTGTGCTCATTGTGCCCGCAGGCCGACACGCCGGATCGTCCGTAAAGGGCGATCACCAGCGACGAACGCGCCACCAGCTCCTCCATGAAGCGCTGCAGGATGGCATTGCCGGCGACGGAGGCGAGCAGCAGATGGAAATCGCCCGACGCCTTGATTTCGGAGCGCCGGGCGGTTGGGCCGCGCTCGGCGATGAAGCGCCCTTCCTCGTCGAGCTGCGCTCGGAACGCAGCGATATCGGTGGCTGTGACCCGCCCGCAGGCGGCAATGGCGATGCCCGGCTCGATCAGCCGGCGCGATGCGAACACCTGGCGCGCTTCCTCGGGCGAAGGGTTGGCGACGAAGGCGCCACGGTTGCGCTCGGTACGCACCAGCCCCTCGAAGGACAGCATCTGCAGCGCCGCGCGCGCGACGGTGCGCGAGACGTCGAACAGCGTGCCGACCTCGCCTTCCGACAGCTTGGTGCCGGGCGTCAGCCGACGGTCGACGATGGCGTCCCGCAGATTGTCGCGAATCGCCTGGGCGCGATCCTGGTTGGCGCTGTCGGCGGAATGGATCTGATCGGCAATGTTCATGGCGATGATGGTTCCCAGCCTCTTCTAGCGCAACTCGTCGCCTGCGCACGAGAGGCAAAGTGGACACGAAGCCAAAAAAGATTGCATACGATTCTTGTGCAGATCGCGCACAATCGCCCATAATTTGTGCAATGCACAAGATAGCCTACCGGCTAGGCAGTGGGCAAGAACCCCGATTTTGCTGTCGATTCAAACGCTTGGGCCGATTGCCGCCGATTGGCACGCATAATGCATTGGTTAATGCGACCAAACGGGGAAGCCTGAATGTCCAAAGCCGCCGAGATCGACATCGTCTCCGTTTCGAAAGTGTACGGAACGACGACTGCCGTCGAGGCCATCAGCCTGAAAATACCGGCAGGCACCTATTGCTGCCTGCTTGGCCCCTCCGGCTGCGGCAAGACCTCGACGCTGCGCATGATCGCCGGCCACGAAAGCATTTCGTCGGGCGATGTCCGCCTCGGCAACATTGTCGTCACCGACCTGCCGCCGGCAAAGCGTGGCACGGCGATGATGTTCCAGTCCTATGCGCTGTTTCCGCATCTCGACCTTGTCGACAATGTCGCCTTCAGCCTGAAGATGAAGGGCGTAGACAAGGAGCAGCGCCGTGCCAAGGCGCTCGACATGCTCAAGCTGATGCAGATGGAGGCCTATGCGACGCGCCGGCCGGCGCAGCTTTCCGGCGGCCAGCAGCAGCGTGTTGCACTCGCCCGCGCTCTGATCACCGATCCCGAGGCGCTGCTGCTCGACGAGCCGCTGTCGGCACTCGACCCGTTCCTGAAGATACGCATGCGCGCCGAGCTGAAGAAATTGCAGACCTCGCTTGGCATCACTTTCGTCCACGTCACCCACAGCCAGGAAGAGGCCATGGCCTTGGCGGACCTGATCGTGGTGATGAATGACGGCCGCATCGAACAGGCGGCACCGCCGCGCGATGTATTCGAGCGGCCGGCCACGGCCTTTGTCGCGCGCTTCATGGGCGACCACAATGTCATCTCCGGCCGGGTCACCGGCGAGCGTGGCGGCATGGTCGTCTTCGACGTCAATAGTGGCGCCTCGCTCGCCGCCCGCCGGCAAGGCCGGGAGGCGGGCCAGGAGGTGGGCACGCCGATCGACATTGCCATCCGCACCGACCATGTGCGCATCGGCGAAGCACCCTCTCCCGGCCTCGGCTTCACCGGCATCGTCTCCAACATCGAATATCGCGGCGCCACGGTGAAGCTGTCGGTCACCGGCGGCGGCATCGACGATTTCACCGTTATCATCGACGATTCCGACTTCTTCGCCAAACCCGTCGCCCTTGGCGACGCCGTACCGCTCGCCTGGGATTCCGAGGACGCCATCGTCCTCGGCCGCCTTCATTCATGAATTCAACGAAGCAAAACAAAACAGGGGAATAGGAATGACAAAAACAGTAGAAACAAAGACCGGAATTTCGCGCCGTTCGTTGCTCAAGACAGGTGCGGCCGCCGTCGGCCTCGCCGCAGGCTCGGGCGCCATTACAGGCTTCCCGACCATCTGGGCGCAGTCCAACATCACGCTGCGCCAGTTCGGCACCGGCGTGTCGAACCTGAACGCGATCGCCGACAAGTGCAAGGCCGACCTCGGCATCACGCTGGAAATGACGGCGACCGATTCGGACGCGGCCGCCCAGCGCGCCGTGACCCAGCCCGACAGCTATGACATCGCCGACATCGAATACTGGATCTGCAAGAAGGTGTTCCCGAGCGGCGTGCTGCAGCCGATGGATGTCAGCAAGCTGAAATATTACGACGAGCTGGTGCCGTTGTTCAAAACCGGCAAGCTGACGCCCGACAGCATCATTGCCCAGGGCACCGCGCCGCACACGGTCGGCTATGTCGAAGCGCAGGACTCAAAGACCTTCGCCAAGGCGCCGACCAAGTGGTTCACCATGGTGCCGACGATCTACAACGCCGATACGCTAGGCATCCGGCCCGACCTCGTCGGCCGCGACATCACCACCTGGGCCGACATCATGGACCCGGCCTTCAAGGGCAAGACCGCGATCCTTAACATCCCGTCCATCGGTATCATGGATGCGGCCATGATCATGGAGGCCACAGGCAGCATCAAATATGCCGACAAGGGCAACATGACCAAGGAAGAGATCGACAAGACGATCGACTTCCTCATCAAGGCCAAGCAGGCCGGCCAGTTCCGCGCCTTCTGGAAGTCGTTCGACGAGAGCGTCAACCTGATGGCATCGGGCGAAGTGGTCATCCAGTCTATGTGGTCGCCGGCCGTCGCTGCCGTGCGCTCCAAAGGCATCGCCTGCCGCTTCCAGCCGCTCAAGGAGGGCTATCGCTCATGGGGCGGCGGCCTTGGCCTTGCCGCCCATCTCAAGGGCGCCGAACTCGACGCGGCCTACGAATACATCAACTGGTATACGTCGGGCTGGGTCGGCGGCTATCTCAACCGCCAGGGCTACTATTCCGCCAATATGGTCTCGGCCAAGAAGTTCATGTCCGACGACGAATGGGGCTACTGGATCGAAGGCAAGCCGGCCAAGGGCGAGATCAAGGCGCCGGACGGCACCGTCATGGAAAAGGCCGGCGCCGTGCGCGACGGCGGCTCGTTCGAAGAGCGCATGGGCAAGGTCGCCTGCTGGAACTCGGTCATGGACGAGGACCGCTACATGGTGAAGCGCTGGAACGAGTTCATCGCGGCGTAGAGCGGACGCGTTCACTGTGATGTTGCGATCCTTCGCGCCCCCCTCTGTCCTGCCGGACATCTCCCCCACTTGGGGGGAGATTGGCAGCGTCATGGCCGGCTCTTCGTTAGCAACGTTGGAGTTTGGCGAAGGCCGTTATGAGAGTTCGATCTCCCCCCTCGTGGGGGAGATGTCCGGCAGGACAGAGGGGGGCGCGAAGGATCGCAAGTCATCGCGATCACGCGGAGGATTTTCCCAATGACAGTCGCGCTCGAACGCCCCGCCATCGCAGCAGCCAAGCCCGCCAGACGCCGGCGCTTCTCCATCAGTGCCGTCACGCCCTACCTCCAATCGGCGCCGCTGGCGCTCATCCTCGGTGCGTTCCTGCTCTTGCCAATCATCATGATCGCCGTCGTCTCCTTCTGGGACTACGACTTCGCCGCCATGTATCCGGATTTCCTGACGACGAACTATTCCGACGTGCTGGGATCATGGGTCACCTGGAAGACCTATCTCAACACCATCAAATTCGCTGCCATCGTCTGGGCTCTGACCTTGTTCATCGGCTTCTGGGTCGCCTATTTCCTCGCCTTCCATATCCGCACCACCGCCATGCAGATGGTGCTGTTCCTTGTCTGCACGGTGCCGTTCCTGACCTCCAACATCATCCGCATGATCTCGTGGATCCCGGTGCTTGGCCGCAACGGGTTGATCAACTCGACGCTGGTGCAATTGGGGCTGGTGCCAAAACCCATCGAATGGCTGCTCTATTCGGAATTCGCCGTGGTGCTGGCCATGGTGCATCTCTACACGCTGTTCATGGTAACGCCGATCTTCAACACGTTGATGCGCATCGACCGCTCGCTGGTCGAGGCCGCGCGCGATGCCGGCGCGTCCGGCTGGCAGGTCTTGTGGAACGTCGTCATCCCGCTGGCCAAGCCCGGCATGGCGATCGGCACCATCTTCGTCGTCACGCTGGTGATGGCCGATTTCTCCACTGTGCAGGTGATGTCGGGCGGCCAGAGCGCGTCGGTCGCACTGATGATGAAGAACCAGATGTCGCTGCTGCAGTATCCCGCAGCCGCCGCCAATGCCGTAGTGTTGCTGGTGTTGGTACTGTTGATGGTCGCGGGCATCCTGCGCATCGTCGACATCCGCAAGGAGCTTTGAGGTGAGCCACGAAAAACGCACCTTCGAGTTCTATGTGCTTGCGGTCTTCTTCACTCTGTTCGTGCTGTTCCTCTACGGCCCGCTGTCGGCGATCCTGATCCTTTCTTTCCAAGGCGAGACCGGCGGCCTCACCTTCCCGCTCAATGGCGTGTCGCTGCACTGGTTCGCCAATCTGTTCGAGCGCCAGGCGGTCGGCGATTTCGGCGGCAGCTTCAAGCGCTCGCTCGTGCTCGGCCTTATGGTGATGATCGTCACCGTCGTCGTGTCGCTGCTGGCAGGGCTCGCTTTCCGGCAAAAATTTCGTGGCGCCACCGCTTTGTTCTACCTGGCGGTCGCCAGCCTCGTAGTACCCTCGATCATCATTTCGCTCGGCATCGGCGTCGTCTTCCAGCAGGTCGGCTTCCGCCCAGCCTGGTACACATCGGCCTTCGGCGCGCACCTGACCTGGACCTTGCCCTTCGGCGTGCTCATCATGTTCGCCGTCTTCAACCGCTTCTCGCCCGCCTATGAGGAAGCCGCGCGTGACCTGGGCGCCAACTCCTGGCAGACCTTCGCCCATGTCGTGCTGCCGATGATCGCGCCGAGCCTGATCGGCGTCGGCCTGTTCGGCTTCACGCTGTCCTATGACGAGTTCGCCCGCACGCTGATGACGTCGGGCACCTTCAACACGCTGCCGCTCGAGATCTACGGCATGACCACCAATGTCACGACGCCGGTGCTCTACGCGCTGGGCACGGTGACCACCGTGTTCTCCTTCCTGGTGATCCTGGCCACACTGGGCGCCATCCTCTATGTTGGCCGCAGGCGGGCCAGGGTTTGATTGTGCAGATACTGGTGGTGAACCCCAACACAACGGCGAGCATGACCGAGACGATCGCGGCGGCGGCGCGCGGCGTTGCCGGCGCCGGGACCGAGGTGATCGCGGTCACCTCCTCGATGGGCCCGGCCTCGATCGAGGGCTATTATGACGAGGCATTGGCCGTGCCCGGCCTTTTGATGGAGATCGCCGCCGGCGAACGTGCCGGGGCTCAGGCCGCCATCATCGCCTGCTTCGACGATACCGGCCTGGATGCGGCACGCGCCATGGCCTCCATTCCGGTCATCGGCATCTGCGAGGCCGCACTCAGTGTCGCCTCCTACATTGCCCAGCGCTTCACAGTGGTGACGACCACCGAACGCTCGCGTGTCCCTGTCGAGGGGCTGGTGCAGCGCTATGGCATGGCCGGGCGTGCCCGCGTGCGCGCCGCCGACATTCCCGTACTCTCGCTTGAAGACGCTGCTTCCGGCGCTGTCGAGAAACTGCGCGCCGAGATCGCCCGCGCCATAGCGGAAGACCGCGCCGAGGCCATCGTGCTCGGCTGCGCCGGCATGGCCGACCTGGCACACCGGTTGCAGCAAGAGTTCGACCTGCCCGTCATCGACGGCGTCGGCGCCGCCCTCAAACAGGCCGAGGCGCTGATCGCATTGGGCCTGTCGACCTCGAAGCGCGGCGCCTATGCCAGTCCGCTGGCCAAGCCCTATCGCGGCGTGCTGAAATCCTTCTCGCCGGGGGTGATCGCCGCGGAGTGAACGCTATGAAGCCTACCGTCCGCGCATTGTCTCCGCCGGAACTGACCGTTCTCATCGACTGGGCGGCGGCTGAAGGCTGGAACCCTGGCCTTGATGATGCCGCCGCGTTCCGGCCAACCGATCCTGAAGGGTTCATCGGCGCTTTTGTCGACAACGAGATGACCGCCGCCATCTCGGCTGTCGCCTATGGCCGCAACTTCGGTTTCATCGGTCTCTACATCTGCCGACCAGACATGCGCGGCAAAGGCCATGGCAAAGCAGTCTGGAATGCGGGCATGGCCAGGCTGGCCGGCCGAACGGTCGGCCTCGACGGGGTCGCCGCGCAGCTGGCGAATTATCGCCGCACGGGATTCAGCTCGGCGTACGAAACCATCCGCTTCAGCGGCCGTATCGCGACCCCGCCCGTCCGAAGCGAAGGGGTGCGCATGACAACCACGCAACTCGTGCCCGACATCATCGCCTATGACGCCCGCTGTTTCCCCGCGCCTCGACGAGCCTTCCTGCACCGCTGGGCGCAGCCGCCGCATTGCGGGTTCGCCGCGATCAGTTCACTCGGCACCATAGGCTACGCCGTGGCTCGTCCCTGCCGTTCGGGTTACAAGATCGGCCCGCTGTTTGCCGACGACACCGAGACGGCGATGCAGCTCATGGGCAGTCTGGCTGCCGCATGCGAAGGTGGCGACCTGCATATCGACGTTCCTGCCGAAAATTTCGATTTCACCACGGCGCTTTCAGCAATTGGTTTCAGGCCGACCTTCACCACCACGCGCATGTACAAGGGCCCGCCTCCGAAGGTCGACTCGCGCCGAATATTTGGCGTGACGACCCTGGAGTTGGGGTAGATCCCGGCGCCGACTGACAGGCTTGGTTTTTCGGGAGCCGGCGGGCGATGGACGAGCCGATCCGTAGTAGCGCCGCCTAAGTCGAATTGTCTGATGTCTCAGGCGGCGCTACGTCGTCCCGGCACGGGGTTACCCGGCGTCTCGTGGCCGATCGGCGTCACCAGAGTGAGGTCGGGATAGCCGCTTTCGATCAGCTCGACGGCGGCCTGCGCCACCTCATCGTCCGCCTGCAGCATGGACATGAAGACCTCAGTGCTGTCGCCGACCAGTCGGCTGATGCCTTGCGCATCGGCCGGTCCGCATTCGACAATGACCAGATCATAGGCAGTGGTCAGCGACTGCATGATGATCGGCAGCCGGTCGGCGGCGCGCATGGCGCGAACCGGATCGGCGGTGCCGACGGGAACGACATGGCAGTCGGAATAGAGGTCAGCGTGAATGACGTCGCTGAACTGCGCTTCCGAAGCCAGCAGATTGGTGATGCCGGGGAAAAGTCCGCTGTCCAGCATCGGCCGCGAGGCGGCACCTGACGCCGTGAGATCGAGCAGCAGCACACGCAGGCCAGCGTCGGAGACTTCGCGCGCTACCAGCACTGCCGATGCAGCCGCCTCATCGCCTTCGGGCGACACGAAGATGGCGCGCGCAGCACCGCTGGCGATCAGCTTTTCCGCCGCCTTCTCGACATCGATCTCGCCAAGGCTGGAGCGTACCCGCTCGGGTTCGGATTGCGGTTCTGGATCGGCAGCCGCTGCTCCTTCCAGCACTGAAGGAGCCGGCTCCTGCTCCGGCTCGGGCGCCAGTTCAGACTCCATGGCCGTCCGCTGATCGACCACCTCCTCGGCCACGACTGCGGCCGGTTCCGGGTCGACGACCGGCGCCGACATTGCCGGCATCGCAACCTGTTCGATGCGGTCCAAGCGGGCCCCTGGGGCCGGACGCATGGCGCGGCCGGAAAACAGCTCCTGCAGCAGCGTGATGACCGACATCAGCAGCAGCGAGCCGACTAAGGCGGCGCCGACGATCGGCACGAGCTTGGGGAAATAGGGTTCCGACGGCACGCGCGCCTCGGAAAACACGCTGGCATCGACCGGCAGGTAATTCTTGCGCGAGGACACTTCGCGGAAGCTCGCCATATAGGATTCAAGCTGCTGGCGCCGGACGTTCGCCTCGCGCTGCAGCGCATCCAGCTGGACCTGCTCCTCGCCGGCCCGCGACGACGCCGCTTTCAGCTTGTTGACGTCCGATATCAGCTGGTTTTCGCGCGCCTGGGCGGTCTGCGCCTGCGTCAGCAACCCGCGCATGATTTTTTGCGCTTCGTTGCGGATCTGGCCGTCGAGATCGGCAAGCTGCGACCTCATCGCCCGCAGGCGGGGATGGTTGTCGAGCAAGGTGGTGGAAAGATCGGCGATGTTGGTTCTGAGCTCGATCTGACGCTCACGCAGCCGCTGGATCAGATCGGAAGACAGCACTTCGGGTACAGCGTCCAGCGAACCGCCATTCTGCAAAGCCTGGCGCACCCTTTCGGCCGTTGCCTCGGCCGAAGCGCGGCTGGCGCGCACACGCGACAGTTCGGTCGATAGCTCGGACAATTGCTGCGTCGCCAGCACCGAATTGTTGCCAGCCATCAACAGGTCCGACTGGGCGGAGCGGAAGGCCGCGACCTTGGCCTCTGCATCCCTGACCTGCTTCTGCAGATCGTCGATTTCCGGCCCGAGGAAGGCGGTCGCGGCGGCGTTCGACTTGGTCTTGGCGTCCGCCTGGTAGGCCAGGTAGGCCTTGGCGATGGCGTTCGGAATGTCAGCGGCAAGCTGGGGATCTTCAGAGGAAAATTCGACGGCGATGACGCGGGTCTTTTCCACGCCATAAACATTGAGCTTGTCGCGCATCTTCGTCAGCACGCGCTCTTCGAGCGGAATTTCTTCCGGATCGCTCTTCAGCCCGGCAATGACCAGGAGCCGGGTGACCGGCGACATGCCGAGCGCATCGTTGAACTCGGACTTGTCGCCCAGCTTAAGGTCGGCAGCCACCTGCTTGAGAATGTCGGACGAGGAAATGACCTGAACCTCGGTTGCTACACCTTCCGCATCGAGCACAGGTTTGTCGTCTTCATTGGTGCCGGCAGGCCGCGTATAGGCCGATTCGCTCAACTGGATTTTCAGCTGCGTCGTAGCCTTATAATGCGGCGTGGCAAGCCACGCGAACGCGAAGGCGAGACCAGTGACGAGAAGCGTGATCACAAGAATGCGCAGCCAGTTCCGCGCCAGGCTGGCGAAGAGCTGTCTCAGGTCGACATCGACATCTGCGGCCGCGGACTGGTCGGACATGCATTCCTGCTCCGGACATGAGGCTAGATGGTAGCGTAAACAACTATGGTAACTCAGCCGTTAAGATCGCGGCAAGCAGCTGTTAGGGTTTGCTGACATCCGGTAAACAAAGCCAGCAAAACTATACGGCTTTTTGTCGATTGCCGCCAAATCGGCCGCGTCCCTTTACCGGCCATTAACCCTAACAGGATGATAACGAACCCAGATCCTTAAGGTTTGCCGCCGTGTCCTGGCGGCCATAGCGACGAAGGTGTGTGTCCGATCATGAAAAGCGCTGCTGGTCTGTTTCGCGCTCTGCTGGCCGTGTCGATGCTCGCCGGCTGCTCCAGCTACCGGCCGACGCCGGCGGCCTTCCACGAGGTACTCGACCAGCCCTATCGGCTCGGCGCCGGCGACCGTGTCCGCGTCACCGTGTTCGAACAGGACGGTCTGACCAACACCTACAGTGTCGATCAGTCCGGCTACATGTCCTTCCCGCTGGTCGGCGCGGTGCCGGCGCGTGGCCACACGGCCCAGCAGCTGGAAAAAGCGCTCGCCGACAAACTGCGCCAAGGCTATCTGCGCGACCCCGACGTGTCGGTCGAGATCGATCGCTACCGGCCGATCTTCGTCATGGGCGAAGTGGGTGCCGCCGGCCAGTATTCCTACGTGCCGGGCCTCACCGTGCAGAAGGCCATCGCGATTGCCGGCGGTTTCTCGCCGCGCGCCAACCAGGAAAGCGTCGACATCACCCGCGACATCAACGGCAAGGTGATGACAGGCCGGGTGGTTACCTCCGATCCGCTGCTGCCGGGCGACACGGTCTACGTTCGCGAACGCCTGTTCTGACATCAACGTGGCGGACCAGCTCAGGATCGTCCACTGCTTTCGCTCACCCGTCGGCGGGATCTTCCGGCATGTGCGCGACCTGACGGAGGCCCAGCTCGCCGCCGGACATGTTGTCGGCATCGTCTGCGATTCGACCACCGGCGGCGAATACGAGGAACGCCTGTTCGACCAGATGAAGGACAGCCTGGCGCTCGGCATCCATCGCACGCCGATGCAGCGCCATGTCGGGCCGGGCGACTTCGCCTCGGCCTGGCGCACTTACAGGATCATCAAGGAATTGCAGCCGGACGTGTTGCACGGACATGGCGCCAAAGGTGGCGCCTATGCCCGTCTGTTCGGCTCATTGTTGCGGGTATCTAGGTCTCGCGTAGCCCGCCTCTATTCGCCGCATGGCGGCTCCCTCCACTATGATGAAACGACGACGACCGGGAAGCTGTTCTTCGCGCTCGAGCGCTTCATGGCGCGCTTCACCGACTGCCTGCTGTTCGTCTCCGACTATGAGCGGCGCACCTATCGCAGGAAGGTCGGCGAACCGCCTATCCCGAACACGCTGGTCTATAACGGCCTGCGCGCCGCCGAGTTCGAACCGGTGGTCGCACAGCCCGACGCGGCCGACCTGCTCTACATCGGCATGATGCGCGACCTCAAAGGGCCTGACATTTTCATCGAGGCGCTGGTGCTGGCCGGGTCCCAGCTTGAGCGCCGCTTGACCGCGGTCATGGTCGGCGATGGCGACGACCTGCCGCGCTACCATGCGCAGGTGAAACGGCTGGGCCTCGAAAAACAGGTCCGCTTCTTGCCGCCTATGCCAGCCAGGGAGGCATTTTCGCTGGCCGATCTGGTCGTCGTCCCCTCCCGCGCGGAAGCCATGCCCTATATCGTTCTGGAGACGCTAGCGGCCGGCAGGCCGATGATCGCCACGGCCGTCGGCGGCATTCCCGAAATCTTCGGTGAGGGATCCCCTGCCCTGATCCGTCCCGATCCGCGCCAACTCGGCGACAAGATGGGTGAAGCGCTGCGCGATCTCGACGCATACCGGCGCGTCATGCCCGATACCGCCAGCCTCAAGGCGCGATTCGGCGCCGATGTGATGGCCGCCGAAATCGAAAAGGCCTATTTCGCCGCGCTCAACAGATAGACGACCCTCCAAAACCACAAGTTGTCTCAAGGTTTTTTTAGCTCTCTTTCTGCTATCGTCATCGCGGAAGCTTGTGGGAAACCCGATGAACGAGACCGACCCCACGCGCCGCTTTTCGGCCGATGCGGTGCGCAAATTCGACAGTCCTGCCGAGAGCCCCACGCCCAGCGGCATGAACAGTGTTGCCCGCCAGGTCGCCTCGCAATACCGTCGCGATACGATGTCGCCCGTCATGGTCAGCGGCGTATTGCGCATCGTCGAATTCGGCTTGCTGTTCCTGTCGGGGCTCGCGCTCTACTTCCACTTTGTCGGCTTCTTCAACTATCTCGCCTGGCAATATCCGCTGACCATTGCCGCGGCGTCATTCGTGGCCGTGGTGCTGCTCGACGTCAGCGATTGCTACCAGATCTCCGCCTTGATGCGACCGATCTCCAATCTCGGCCGCGTACTGATGGTCTGGGCCGGCACCTTCGCGCTGATGGCGCTGACGGCTTTCATCATGAAAATGTCGGAGGATTATTCGCGTCTGCTGTTCGGCACCTGGTTTGTCGTCGGCCTGCTTCTGCTGTTCGGCCTCAGGCTGGTGATGTCGAAGCTGATCCGGCGCTGGGCGCGCAACGGCCGCATGGAACGCCGCGCCGTCATCGTCGGCGGCGGCAAGGCGGCCGAGATGCTGATCCGCTCGGTCGAGAAGCAGCCAGACAACGACATCCGCATCTGCGGCATCTTCGATGACCGCGGCGACAAGCGCTCGCCGCCGATCGTGGCCGGCTATCCCAAGCTCGGCACCATTTCGGAGCTGATGGAATTCGCTCGCATCGCGCGCATCGACATGCTGATCGTGTCGCTGCCGCTGACTGCCGAAACGCGCGTGCTGCAGCTGCTGAAGAAGCTCTGGGTGCTGCCGGTCGACATCCGGCTCTCGGCGCATTCGAACGCTTTGCAGTTTCGCCCGCGCGCCTATTCCTACATCGGCTCGGTGCCGATGCTCGATATCTTCGACAGGCCGATCAACGACTGGGATTCGGTCGCCAAGCGCGCCTTCGACATCGTCTTCTCGCTGATCGGCATCATCCTGTTCTCACCGGTGATGCTGGCGACTGCCATCGCCATCAAGCTCGACAGCAAGGGGCCGGTGCTGTTCAAGCAGAAGCGGCACGGCTTCAACAACGAGATCGTCGAAGTCTACAAATTCCGCTCCATGTATACCGACCGCTCCGACCCGACCGCCAAGCAGACGGTGACCAAGAACGATCCGCGCGTCACCCGCGTCGGCCGCTTCATCCGCAAGAGCTCGATCGACGAGCTGCCGCAGTTCTTCAACTCGCTGTTCGGCACGCTGTCACTGGTTGGCCCGCGCCCGCATGCGATTGCCGCGCAGTCGCACAACCTTCTCTACAATGAGGTGGTCGACGGCTATTTCGCCCGCCACAAGGTCAAGCCCGGCGTTACCGGCTGGGCGCAGATCAATGGCTGGCGCGGCGAGATGGACACCAATGAGAAGATCCGCATGCGCACGGAATATGACCTCTATTACATCGAGAACTGGTCGATGCTGTTCGATCTGCGCATCCTGCTCATGACGCCGCTGCGGCTGCTCAACACGGAAAACGCCTATTGAGCGCGATTTCCCATGATTTGTCGCAGGCTGCGGTCAATGCCAAGCTGATCGCGCTGATATCGTCGGGCGCGGTGTTTTTCGGCGTCTTCCTGTCAGGCTTCGTCATCGACGAGCCGGCGCCTTACGATCTTTTCATGGTCGGGCTGATCGGGGTGTGGGGGCTGTTTGGCCTGCGCATATCTCGCGCGGCCGTGCCGCTGCTGGTGCTGCTGATCACGATGAACATCGGCGGCATGATTGCAATGACTCAGATGGCCGATCTCGCCAACACACCGCTCTATCTCGCGGTCTCGCTGTTTCTCGCGTTCACCGCGGTGTTCTTCTCGTCGGTGACGGCGGTGCAGCCCGGCCTCTACCGGCTGATCTTCATCGCCTATGTTGTCTCCGCGGTGGTGACCTCGCTGCTCGGCATTGCCGGCTATTTCCACGCTTTCCCGGGCGCTGAAATCTTCACCAGATACGACCGCGCCCAGGGCGCCTTCCAGGATCCGAACGTGTTCGGGCCGTTCCTGGTGCTGCCCGGCATCTATCTGCTCTATCTGCTGTTGACCGGCTCAATCGCGCGCATGCCGCTTCTGGCGGTGCCGCTGCTGATCATCACCGCGGGCATCTTCTTTTCGTTCTCGCGCGGCGCCTGGGGCATGTTCGCCGTCTCGGCCATCCTGCTCACCGGCGCCCTGTTCCTGCAAAGCAACAGCGGCAAGTTCCGGCTGCGCGTCATCATCATGAGCATTGCCGCCGTCACCCTGCTGGTGGTCGCCATGATCGTCATCCTGCAGCTGCCCGGCGTCGGCGAGATGTTTTCCAGCCGCGCCCAGCTCGAACAGAGCTACGACACGGCGCGCCTTGGCCGCTTTGCCCGCTACACGATCGGCTTCGAGATGGCGCTCGAACATCCGCTCGGCATCGGCCCGCTGGTGTTCGGCACCATTTTCGGCGAAGACACGCACGACATCTGGCTGAAGACGCTGATGGATTATGGCTGGCTCGGCTTCGTCTCGTTCCTGTCGCTGACGCTGTGGACGATCGCGGCCGGCTTCCGCATCCTTTTGCGCGACCGGCCGTGGCAGCCCTATCTGCTCTGCGCCTACGTCGCTTTCATCGGCAATATCGGGCTCGGCACCTTCATCGACATCGACCACTGGCGCCATGTCTACCTGCTGCTCGGCCTAATCTGGGGCGCGATCGCGCTGGAATACAGGCATCAGCGCGGGTTGCGGGCGGTGGCGCAACCGAGGTAGCCGAGTAATCCTAAAGGACAGGAACAGCCGCGCACGCCAATACCGGGGTTGTGCAGGCCCTCGCAGGCTTTGATCTGCTTGCTCCAACCCTGGTCGAATTGAGCACGGTTGCCGGCGGCGCATTTATGTTGTGATGGTGGGAAAACGTCGCTAAACGCGACTGACAAAATTCCAATTGAGTTGGCGTGCTTGCCGGGCTGGATAATATTCCGGGTTGGTGGGCGCCACTAATCTGACGGGCGTGGTTATGCTGAGGGAAAGCTATTTCGAATTCATGCTGCGCTGGTACGCGTATCGCCGATGGCACAGGCCCCCGCGGCGTGTGCGGCAGGCCGAATACGACTTCCATCAGCTTATGAAAAAGCTTCCCGCCGATAGTCTGTTCATCGATCTCGGCGCCAATATTGGCGACGTCACGGGACATGTACTAGCCTATGGGATGCGGGTGATTGCTTTCGAGCCTGACCCTGTTGCTCGCCAGATTTTGACGAAAAGGTTTGGCAACAACGACCGGGTGACGATCATTCCGAAGGCTGTTGGTGGATCAGCGCGAGCGGCCACATTCCATCAGAGGCCGGACGTCAGCGATCTCCGCAGGACCGAATCGTCGTCCCTGATCCAGACACACGAACACACGAACGGGAAAAGCTTTGAAGTTGAGGTGGTTGACCTGGTGCAGTTCCTGCAAGGTCTCCATGAGCCGATCGCCATCGTCAAGATGGACATAGAAGGGGCCGAAGCGGAATGCATCGAAGCCATGCTGGACGCCAGCATTCACCGTTTGATTGGACAAATCCTGGTCGAGACACATGAACGGTTCTCGCCAGACCTGGCCGACCGGATCGGCAAGCTGCGGGGCCGGATCGCGCAGGAAGGCATCCGCAACATCAATCTGGATTGGAGCTAAGTATCGGCTCGGCCTTGAGCGTGCTAGCCGGAGGGCATCAACCAGCGAGGCAATAGACTTATCGAGGAAGATTGGCGGGAGGAACCGCGCCCGGCGGAGCGTCAAGTTCTATCTGGCTATGCCAGCTACCCGTTCGGGGTATTGCACGGCCAACATCGAATTGTCCGCATGGCTGGCAAAGATGGCGCTGACCTTTTCGGCGTCGAACCGCGCCCGTCGCTTGCGCTTCTCGTCGTTCAGCAAAATCCCGCTGATGGCGTCGAACTTGCGGCCGAGGTTTTTCAATATGCCTCTCTTGATCGGCCAGTTGCTGTTGAAACGGCCGGCCCAGGGCGTGCCTTTCGCCAGATCACGATAGATCGCCATGGCGCCGACCTCGACACCGATCGGCGGACGGTCCCAGGGCTTGCCCCAGGCGAAGTGGCGGGCGTAGCAGCGGCTGAAAGAAATCTGGCTGGTGTAGTTGGTCATCACGTTCCAGAACGGGTGCATCGTCTGCCACCTGCCCTCGAAAGCCACGTTCAATGCACCTTGATCCATCCCGTAAACCTGCTCGGAGGCCAACTGCCGGGTACGCTCCAGAAGCCCCTCCTGCCTGACCAGTGGCATGTTGAACACCAGCACGCCGGCATTGAACTTCGGCGCGCCTGGCTGCATCGGTAAATGCTGTCGATACTTTACGTCGAAATAGGTCTGCTCATCGTGTGCGGCCAGCAGCGGAGCGTTGAGCGGGACGTTGCAGAGGTCTTCTATCGATCTGTTGAAAAGCACATCGGCGTCGGAATAGGCGATGCGGTCATATGGTTCGAACTCCGGCAATTGATCGGCAAACAGCCTGATGTAGGTCGCAAGGGTTGGGTGCGTTCCGCGGTTGAAGTTTGTCGCTTTCATGAATTTCGTGACATCCAGGATGCGGATCTTCCCACCGAGCAGACGCTCTCCGATAGCTCGGTCTTCGTTGGAGATGACACCGGTGTGCAAAATAAAGCCGTCGAGGTGGTCCGACACATCCAGCACGCGGCGCGCCGCCAGGCTGGCATACGGGAAATACCTCTGGTCGGTGGCGAAAAAGAAACACGATTTTTGCGGCATGCTACAACCTGTTGCCTGACCCATTCACGAGAGCTCCGTTGCGGGTCTCAGGCGAAACCACCGAGTACTTCCGGAAACTGCACAGCCATCGCCCCGGCGTCAGCATGCTCGGCATATATCTTATGCACCTTGCTGCCGTCGTACCGTGCGCGCCGCCGATACCGGTCCTTGTTCGGCAACATCCCCATGATACCGTCGAACCTGCGGGCGAACCGCCTCATGACGCCCCGCTCGAAGGGAATACGCTGCCGGAAGGGCTCAAGCCACGGCGTATCCCTTGCCAGATCGCGCCAGACGGCAAGCGCCTCAGGCTCCACATCGACCTGGCTCCCCCATGGCTTGCCGCCGGCGAAATGCCGCGCATAGGCTTGGGCGAACCGAAACTCCTTCGTATCGTTGGACATCAAATTCCAGTTCGGGTGCATCGTCTGCCACTTGCCCTCGAAGACGATGTTCAGCGCGTTCTGATCGTTCATTTGCCCAGCAACGGCAACATCTCTCGCGCGGTGCAAAAGTCCCTGTTGACGCACCGGCGGCATGTTGAAGACGATGATGCCGGCGTTGAAATAAGGGGCCCCCGGCTGCATCGACAGTTTGTTCCGATAGCCCGGGCGGAAATACATGTAATCGTCGTGAGCGGCCAACAACGGAGCATGAAGTGTCTGGCCCACGAGATTCGCGATATCTCGATTGAACAGAACATCGCAATCGACATGGGCGATGCGGTCATAGTCCGCGAACTGAGGCAGTTGGTCGGCGAAAAGCCGAACAAAAGTGCCGACATTGCTTGGCCGGAAAGTATGGCCAGCCTCCGCAAACAGCCCCGAAACGTCCATTATGCGAAGACGGTTCTTCAGCAGGCGTTCAGCAACACGCATATCGGCATCACGTGCGCCGACATGCAGGATGAAGCCTGGCGTTGCGTCTCCCGAAACATCCAGAATTCTGCGCGCCGCCAAGCATGCATACGGAAAATAATTGGCGTCGGCCGCCAGAAAAAAACAGGAATTTGCCACGCGCAATCCTTCGTATCGATACTGCGCGAGCCATATCGCCTTGGCGTTGCGGCGACAAGGCCGAATGCTGGCGACTTTCAGGCCCGGCGCGCCGTTTTAGCGCTTGCACCATACCCCTTGAAAATATATGGCTTTGCGCGGTCCGGAGTGTAGCGCAGCCCGGTAGCGCACTTGACTGGGGGTCAAGGGGTCGTCGGTTCGAATCCGGCCACTCCGACCATTTTTAGACAGGACATGCCCCCAAAGGTCCTGCTTCTCAAATCACCAACATTCATCCTTGGCACACATCAACCCATTCGGCGCCGACAATCTGTGCCATGCGCTGCGGGCTGAGCCTTACAGCGGCGTTGGTGGCGCCGGCCGCGGGCACGACTTCATCGAAGGCGCGCAGCGAGACGTCGCAATAGATTGGCAGCGGCGCCGGCAGGCCGAATGGGCAGACGCCGCCGACGGGATGGCTGGTAATCGCGACAACCTCGTCGGCGTCAAGCATGCGCGGCTTGCCGCCGAAACGGTCCTTGAACTTGCGGTTGTCGAGCCTCGACATGCCGCCGGCCACGATCAGCATGGTCTCACCGCCGACGCGCAGGCAGATGGTCTTGGCGATCTGCGCCGGCTCCACGCCATGCGCCTCAGCCGCCAGCGCCACCGTCGCGGAACTCGCTTCGGTGACGAGCACTTCGACATCGGGCGCATGGGCAGCCAGGAAGGCGCGCACAGATTCAAGGCTCATCTCGGCATTGTCCCATTCGAAAACGGTTAGCGTTCACACTGGATAGCTTCACGCTCGGTCGGCGGCAACCTCCCCGCCCCTCGACGGCTGCAGCGGTACCAGGCCGGGCGGGTCGCGCCGCATGTCAGCAACACAAGGCGCATCCCCCGTGCGGGAGATGTGTTCGGGCTGCTGCATTGGTAGGTCGCAATGGATCAGGGCCGGCGCTGATGCTGTGCTCCCACGACCAACCGGAGAGATCATCATGCTCAAGCTCGCCTCGGCTCTGGCGCTGCTGCTTATCGGGACGGCGCCGCTGCTTGCCGACGACATGCCGATAAACGCGGACGCCATCAAATGGGGCCCTGCTCCTGCTGTCTTGCCCGCCGGCGCGGACATGGCTGTCATCGCCGGGGACCCCTCGAAGGATGGCATCTACGTGCTGCGGTTGAAGCTGCCGGCCGGCTACAGGATTGCCGCGCACAACCATCCCACCTCGGAATATGTGACGGTGATTTCCGGCAATTTTCATATCGGCATGGGCGACAAGCTCGACGAGACCAAGGGCATCGAACTGACCGCCGGCGGCTTCGGCGTAGCCCCACAGGGAATGAACCATTACGCCTGGACGACAAGCGCTACGATCGTCCAGGTTCATGGCGAGGGGCCGTTCGCGATCACCTACGTCAACCCGGCGGACGATCCGAGCAAGAAGTGACATTCGCCGTTGGGCGAATGCAACAAGCCCGCCAGGGCAAACCATGGCGGGCTTGTTGAACGACGCTTGGCCGTTGTTTATGAAACGGACCGGTTTTCCACAGGCGCCGTGGGCGCCGGGGCATCGATCAGGGCCGTTTCCGGCAATTGCAATGCTGCGGCGATCCGGCGAAGTTTCGTCGGATCGGTGTCCTTGCCGCTCTCTATGTCGGCAATCTCGCTGGTCGACAGACCGCAGGTCAGGGAAAGCTCTTCAATACTGTATCCCTTTGTCTCCCGGATGGCTTTGAGGCCGGGGTGCTCGAGCGCAACGTCGGCCGCCAGCCTGGAGAAGGGTTCGTGTTTTGCAGTTTGGGGCATTGGCAACTCCATGGGGCTAAAGAGTTTTGGATCAAATGATAGGGTGTTGCCTGAGAGCCGGGACAATGCCCGCTTGACGGCGATTTGCCAAGGCCCAAACCGACCGTCACAGCATCGTGAACCGGCGTCAAAACCGCAGGCGCCAGGGCACATATAGGATCTCCGCCCCGATCTCCCAATCAAGTTCTTTTGAAGGGCCGAACGCCGAAGTGTTCAGCGGTTTTGCGCCGCTCGCGCGTTAGCCTGATGTTGCTGGCAGCCGCATCGGGCCAGCTTTTCCCAAGAGGATCAGATCCATGACATTCAAGACATCAGCCATCGTGCTCGCCACGATTTCAGGCCTCGCTGGCGCGAGCATGGTCGCGGCGCAGGCCGCCGAGGCCGTGCGCATTCGCGGCACGGTGACCGCCTTTGCCGGAGCGACGCTGACGGTGAAGACCCGCGAAGGCGCTACCGACGCCATCGCGCTGGCTGAAGGGTGGAAGATTTCCGGCGTCGCCAAGGCGGATGCCGGGGATATCAAGCAAGGCGATTTCCTCGGCATTGCCTCTGTTTCGAAGGCCGATGGCGGCAGCGGCGCGCTCGAGGTGGTGATCTTCCCGGCCGCGCTGAAGGGCGCCGGCGAAGGCGACCGCCCGTGGGATCTCGAGCCCAACAGCCGGATGACCAACGGCACGGTCGCCGATGTCACCGAGATTGCAGGTCGCACGGTGACGCTGACCTACGACAATGGCCAGAAAAAGCAGATCGCGATCCCGCAGACGACGCCGGTGGTGACCTTCGCGCCGGCGACGCCCGCCGACCTCAAGCCTGGCGCTGTGGTGTTCGTCAACGCCGAGCGCGGCAGTGACGGCAAGCTGACCGCGGGCCGGGTCGTTGTCGGCATAAACGGCGTCATTCCGCCGATGTAAGTTGCCGACGAAGCCGCCAGACACAATCCAGAAACAAAATTCTACAGTCCGGAAAAACTGTCGAAAAGTTCGGAGGCGATAGTCATGACTGCGGGGTTCACCGGCACCGATCTTGCTCGGTGACGGCCAAATTCAGCCCGCGCAGAAAAGGAAACGAAGTCATGAAGAAGTCCCTCCTGTCGGCTCTCGGGCTGGCTTTTGCCCTGGCTGTCTCTCTGCCGCTCATCGGCGCCAGCAGCGCCGACGCAGCACCGCTGCACAAGAAGCATCACCACCATCATCATCATCACAACAAGCATCACCGCCATCACCATCACCATCACCACCACCACCACCACCACAAGAAGGTGGAGGCCAAGAAGGCCTGACACGGCCGACTTGCCCAACGGGAAGGCTGGCCCTGGAGTCCTCGCCAAGGCCGCCTTCCCGTTGGTTTTTGCCAGGCGACATGTGGAAAAGCTGAAGGCAGGATTCGATGGCGCCGATGCGCCAGAACGCGAGCAACCACAGCGCACCCCAACCAACGTATCAGGCGCAAGGCCGACAACACAGCGGTTGCCAGTTGCAGGACACCACGGGTCTCTCAATGCTGTCGGACCCGCTAGGACGGCGCCGCGAACGCGAGCACTATTGCGATCAAAATCAAAAGCGGTCCCATCCATTTGAAATGCTTCGCGACCTGCAGCCACCATGGCTGCTGACCTTTCTGGGCCTGAAAAGGACTTTGGAGCAGCCCAAAACCAACGCCTGTCATCCACAGCCCAGCGCAGAACATGATGAACTCGTCGATGTAATTTGCGACCACGCCCGTCTCCTCCGCCGGTACCTTTGGACTGGCGTTATAGTCGCAGCCGGGAGTGGCAGAAAGCGCGGTGCCAAGTGGCGGCAATGACTGCTGCCGCCACCTGACAAGAGCCGGGCGCGGACTCGGTCTTGGCCGGCCATTTGGGCACGCCACGGTGTGACCTTCGCATGGGATGCCGCGCCGCTACGTCAGCGGCCTTCACGCGAAAATGCATGATCGATGCCGGCCCCGTCAAGCGCCGTCCGTTGGCGAAGGCTAAAAATCGACGTCGCGAAAAAACGCGAAGAAAATTCGAACCACGCATGAACCTTTGCTTTGGAGGCCGCACTAACCGGCATGGACGCCGAGAAGGCGATCCCAACATAGAAGGACGCCATGGTGGCGATCCTCGATCCAGAGAAGGAAATGCTCAAATGACCAACTTCAAGCGCATCACGCTCGCCGCGGCCCTCATCGTCTCGGCCTTCGGTTCGGCTTCCGTTCCGACCTCGGCTTTCGCCAACGGCACGCATCCCACGGGCGACGGCGGCGCGGTTTGCAAGGGCTCCGGTCATTGCCTGGTGCTCTCGATCGAGTGCAAAGGCACCTATACCGACGCCACGGACAAGAATGGCACTGTCTATGGCAAGTGCAGCCAGACCGCGCAGGTTTCGCCGCAGGCCAAGATCAAGCTCGCCAAGTAATCGGCCGCAGATCAGGGAAATGGCGGTCGTCCGCGGGACGGCCGCCATTTTCTTTTTGTTTTCGTGAATTGTTTTAGCGCCGGCTGAGCAACAGGCTGGCGAGAAGGCCGACCACGACCAACCCAACAGCAGCGGCTGTTGCCGGACGATCGCGCGCCGTCTTTTCGATCGCCCTGCCCTGCTTCCTGATCGCCGGCAGCGCATCGCTGACAAGGTCGGCAAGCTGCCCATAATAGTCCGAAGCGGCATCGCGCCCGTCCTCGTAGTAAGCACCGCCGCGTTTGGCCACGACTTTGCGCAACGCGGCGAGCTCTTTGGAAAGGGTCGCGACCTGCTTTTCGAGATCGAGATCGGAGAGGGTCGAAAGCGATACCATGATTGTTTTTCCTTCTTTTGAGAGAAGGCCAAACGCATGGCCGCAGAACCGGTTCCGGTCTGCTTGCCCGAGGGCAGCGGAAAGGTTAGCGCACCTGGTCGAGCAGGCGCTTGCACTCCAGGAGGTCAAACAGCGCCTCCTGCAGCAAGGCCCGGTTGTCGCGCGACAGTTTCGATGCGCCGGGCTGGACCGGACCTTCCTCCTCGTTCTTGCCCAGGCCGAAAAAGCGGCGGCTGGGTTTTACCTTGGGCTGACCGACCAGCATCTCGTCATCCATGCCGCGCGGCTGGGCGGCTGGCGTCAGCGGCACCTGATCGGCCTGCCTGCGCTGCGAGATCGCTTCGACGGCAGCCATGTCGCCATTGCCGATGGCGACCAGGAAATGGTTGCCGTTCTCGCGCAGCAGTTTCTGCACGCCCTTGATCGTGTAACCCTGGTCGTAGAGCATGTGGCGGATGCCCTTGATCAGTTCGACATCCTGTGGCCGGTAGTAGCGGCGGCCGCCGCCGCGCTTCATCGGCTTGATCTGGTTGAAACGGGTTTCCCAGAAGCGCAGCACGTGCTGCGGCAGATCGAGATCCTCCGCGACCTCGCTGATGGTGCGGAAAGCGTCGGGGCTCTTGTCCATGGGCGAAATCCTCACGCTGGACGGCGATCCGGCCCAGTCTGCCGAATCGGGTATCATTTCAGCGGTTTATGAAACAATATTCAAGCCCGGCGTCAAAACGGCCCGGCGTTTTCAACCGAAGCCTGCGGCAGAACCTATTTGCCGCCCTTGGCCTTGCTGTTCTGGTGCGAGCGCAGGATACGGCTTTTCAGCACGTTCGACGACTTGAAGGTCATCACCCGGCGCGGCAGGATCGGCACTTCCTCGCCGGTCTTGGGATTGCGGCCGATGCGTTCGTTCTTGGAACGGACGTGGAAGGTGGCGAAGGACGACAGCTTCACCGTCTCGCCGCGTACGATGGCTTCGCAGATTTCGTCCAGCACCGCCTCGACGAGTTCTGCCGATTCAGTGCGTGACAAGCCGACCTTACGGTAAACAGCTTCGGCAAGGTCGGCGCGCGTAAGTGTCTTTCCCCCCATGCGACCGTCCCATCAGTTCAAAAAACATAAATCGATACAGGTAAAGGCAGAGCCTAAGTAATTGATCCGGCAAGGTCAAGGACCGAAACCGGACCGTTCGGCACTTACCAGCGAACGAGAACCGCGCCCCAGGTGAAGCCGCCGCCCATCGCTTCCAGGAGCACGAGATCACCCTTCTTGATGCGACCGTCGGCGACAGCCACCGAAAGCGCCAGCGGCACGGAAGCAGCCGAGGTGTTACCGTGCAAATCGACGGTGACCACCACCTTTTGCTCAGCAATCCCGAGCTTCTTGGCCGAAGCGTCAATAATGCGTTTATTGGCCTGATGCGGCACGAACCAGTCGAGGTCGTCGGCGGTTATGCCGGCCTGCGAAAACGTCGCCTCGATAACGTCGGTGATCATGCCGACGGCGTGCTTGAACACCTCGCGGCCTTCCATCCTGAGATGGCCGACCGTGCCGGTGGTCGAGGGACCGCCATCGACGAAAAGCTTGTCCTTGTGGGCGCCGTCGGAGCGCAGGCTCATCGCCAGCACGCCACGGTCGGCAATGCCGCCGGTGCCCTCATCCGCTTCCAGCACCAGCGCGCCGGCGCCGTCGCCGAACAACACGCAGGTCGAGCGGTCGCTCCAGTCGAGGATGCGCGAAAAGGTCTCCGCGCCGATCACCAGCACGCGCTTGGCGAGGCCGCCTCTGATGTAGAGGTCGGCGGTGGTCACCGCATAGACGAAGCCCGAGCACACCGCCTGCAGGTCGAAGGCAAAGCCGTGATGCATGCCGAGCCGGTTCTGGATCTCGACGGCGGTCGCCGGAAAGGTGTTGTTGGGTGTCGAGGTCGCCAGCACGATCAGGTCGATGTCGGCAGGCGTAAGACCAGCATTGTCGAGCGCTGCGCGCGCCGCCGCCTCGCCCAGCGACGCCGTCGTCTCGTCATCGGCGGAGATATGACGCTGGCGGATGCCGGTGCGCTGGGCGATCCACTCGTCCGAGGTCTCGACCATGCCTTCGAAATCGGCATTCTTCATGATGCGGCGGGGCAGCGCAGCACCGGTGCCGCGCACGACTGATCTGATCAAAGCTCTTTCCTATTCCTTTTCGTCGACGGTGGCGTCGGATTTCCTGTTTGCCTGGGCATGCGGGTTGCGCGCATGGAACAGGTCGAGATCGGCCTCGATGCGGTCGATCAGATTGTTGCGCACCATGTCGTAGCCAAGCTCGATGGCCGCCGCGAAACCGTCCGAATCGGCGCCGCCATGGCTCTTTACCACGATGCCGTTCAGACCCAGGAAAACACCGCCATTGGAGCGGCCCGGATCGAGCTTTTCGCGCAGGCGGTCAAAAGCGCCCTTGGCGAAGACATAGCCGATCCTAGCCATCAGCGTGCGGTTCATCGCGGCGCGCAGATAGCCTGAGATCTGGCGCACAGTGCCTTCTGCCGTCTTGAGCGCGATGTTGCCGGCGAAGCCCTCGGTGACGACCACGTCGACCGTGCCCTTGCCGATGTCGTCACCCTCGACGAAGCCGTGATAATTCATCGAGGCCATGTTGGCCTCGCGCAGCATGCGCCCGGCTTCCTTGACCTCTTCCTGTCCCTTGATCTCCTCGACGCCGACATTGAGCAGGCCGACTTTCGGCCGGTCGATGCCGAACACCGAGCGCGCCATGCCGGTGCCGAGAATGGCAAAGTCGATCAGCTGGTGCGCATCGGCGCCGATGGTGGCGCCGACATCCAGCACCACGCTCTCGCCGCGCATCGTGGGCCAGATCGCCGCGATCGCCGGACGGTCGATGGTCGCCATCGTGCGCAGGCAGAATTTCGACATCGCCATCAGCGCGCCGGTATTGCCGGCCGAAATGCAGGCCTGCGCGCTGCCACTCTTGACTGCTTCGACAGCCTTCCACATCGACGACTTCCAGCGGCCGTGGCGCAGCGCCTGGCTCGGCTTGTCGTCCATCCTGACCGCGACTTCGCAATGGTGGAACTCGCTGACCTCGGCCAGTTTGGGGAATTTGGCGAGTTCGGGGCGCACCAATTCCTCGCGCCCATAGATGACGAAGCGGATGTCGGGACGCCTGACGGCGACCGTCATGAGTGCCGGGATGACCACGTTTGGCCCGTGATCGCCACCCATGGCATCGATGGAAATCCTGATCACGCGGTCTTTATCTCACTAGCTTGGGCCAGGGCACATGGCCCGCGAAAGAAATACTAAACTCGCGAAATTCGGGGGCTCGCGAAGGTTCGGCGAAAATAGCGGTTTTGGGCTGCCGCACAACCGGCTTTTCTCCGATCGCTTTGTGTTTTAGGATTTTCCAAGCAAGGATCGCAGCTTTTGCTGGAATTCATTCTCGACGGACTCGTTCGGGCCGGCGGCATCGAGCGAGGCGCCTGCCTTGCGCGGATAAGGATCGATCGCCAGCCCGAAGAACTGTTCGGCGAGCGCGCCGACGTCGATCGTGTCGCCGGAGAATGTTTCCGGGCCGTCTGGCCCGTCGGCGTCGAGCAGGATCTCGCCGCCGCCTTCGAAACCTTGCCGTCCGAGTTTGGATTGTTCGGGCAGGAACAGCGCCTCGACCTCTTCGTCGATATGGGCCGCGACCGGCTCAAGGGTGACGATGCAGGCCTGGGTGATATCAGCCTCGACGCGGCCGCTGACCTTGACGCCATTGCGCTTCCACGGCGCCACCAAAAGCTCAGCACGGTAGTTTTCGACAGAAAGCAGCTCGTGCTCGCGCGCAATCATTGCGCGCTGCGCGGCGTCGGCGTCGATCACCACCTGCAAACCTTTGTGCGGCAGGCGGCCGACATTGGCCGCGAATGAGACCAGGCTAGGCGTGTCCACATGTTTCATCTTGGTCTCCCCTCCTCACTCCGCTTTCGCGACGGGAAACGCCACGGCACCGGAAACGATCGATTCGGACGGCTGTGCTTCAAGCTGCCTGGCGGCATCGATTACATAGGACGCCAGCGGCAAGGCTTGCGGCCAGGCGCCGGCATCGGGTCTGACATTGCGCGCCAGGGCGGCAGCAAGCGCGTCGCGGTCGCTGCGTCCCAGCGCGTCGTCATAGGCGGCGGTACGGCCGTAGAACATTTTGGCCAGCCTCTTCATGCGCTTGGGCACGCCGACATCGCCAACGCCCAGTTCCCGCAGCGAATGCTCGACATCGAGAAAGAACTCGTCGATCAGCACCTGCGCGACCTCTTGCGCGACGCCCTCTTCGCCGCGCAGCCGGTGCTGAAACAGGAACATGTGCAGCGACAACATCTCGAAACGGCCGAGCGGCGTATCCGGCACATTCCAGTGGGAATAAAACACGGTCTGCCGCGCCGCCGCCACGATTTGTGCGTAAAGCGCCTCGGTGATAGCGCGGTTGGCGTTGCGTTCGCGGCCAAAAAGGCGCTGGAACATTGAGGGTGGTCTCCTGGGGACCGATTGTTTGAATGGGCCTTGTTGCATCGGCAAGCAAGCTGGTTTACCGGTTTTGCCGCCCAGCGCAAGTTGCGGCCAGCTAATGGAGTTGTTGTTGCGCGCGCTGAAATTCAAGTCGACTTTTCTGCCTGGGGCCACCGCCGCGGTTTCGCTGGTGCTGGTGGCTTCCGCGCTGTCGGGCTGCAATTCGTCCAAGATGTTCGGCGACCTTAACCCTAGCGAGACGCTGACGCAGGGCTATGTTATCGACCAGCAGGCGGTCGATTCGGTGCCGGTGGGCTCCAGCCGCGAACAGGTGCTTCTGGCGCTCGGCACGCCATCGACGAAAGCCACCTTCGACAATGAGGCGTTCTATTACATTTCGCAGACGCGCAAGCGCTATGTCGCTTTCGACAAGCCGCGCCTGGTCGACCAGAAAGTGCTCGCGGTCTATTTTGGCGAGGACGGGCGCGTCACCCAGATTGCCAATTACGGTCTGAAGGACGGCAAGATTTTCGACTTCATCTCGCGCACCACGCCGACCGGCGGCAAGGACCAGAACTTCCTCAGCCAGATCATCAAAGGCGCCAGCAAACTGGCGCCCCCCATTCCTGGCGGCGGCGCCTAAGAAGCGACCGCCTTCCTTAGATTTTTGCTTCCCCCGAAGCGACACCATCTCAGGCGACCAAAAGCCCGCGGGAGCGATCCTGCGGGCTTTTGTTTTGAGGTCATGCGGCCGCAACACCCGTCGCGCTTTGCCGCGCGTGGCCTGTTCGGCCGCCGGGCTCCAGCGAGGCGCGGTGCACAGCCGCACTCTGCCGCGCTTCCGAAGGCGTCATGCCAAAATGCCGGCGGAAGGCGTGGTTGAAGGTCGAGAGATCGCCGAAGCCGGCGTCGAAGGCGATGGCGCCGATGGTGCGGTGTGCCAGGCGCAGGTCGGATAGCTTGCTGCAAACCAGCGCCAGCCGCCGGCCAAGCACGAACTGCGACAGCGAGGTACCCTCACCCTCGAACAGCTTTCTGATATAGCGCGCGCTGACGCGGTGGCGCCCGGCCAGCGCGTCGGACCCGACATCGCCGGAAGCCAGATTGCTTTCGATATCGGCTTTGATGGCGCGCAGCCGCGCGGCGCGTATGCCGCGGCCTGCGGCGACCTCGGTGGCGTCCTGCGTTGCCCCGACCACGACCGCGATAAGGTCCTGTATGTGCTTGGCGGCAAGCCAGCGCAATTCGGACGCGGCCAGGTTCGGCTCCTGCATCAGCAGACGGACATAGCTGGTCAGCAGCAAGAACTTTTCGCCCACGCATGACATCGGCGTCATCAGGGCGGCATCCGCATTCGCAGCCATGGGCCCGAGCGCTGCCTTGGGGATGGTGATGAAGAGATGATGCGACATCGCCCGCTCGATCACATGCGGATCAGAGGAGGACAGAAGGATTGCCTGGCCGGCCTCGATGCTGGCCTCGCGGCCGAGATGCGAGAAGGTGGCAGCGCCCTCCAGACACATGAAGAAAATGTAATCATCGGTCCCCTTGGCCATGGCGCGGGAACGGATGGTGCGGAAGGCGGTGGTCCTCGAATCGGCAATGCCGACGCCCGGCAGCCGCAGGATGGTCGCGTCGACGGAGAGCTTTTCCTCCGTGACGTTAAAATCCATGTCGGTCACCATCCGGCGCAACAGGTCGCAATAGACGTTTCGCCATTCCGCTCGCGGCCACATGGCGGTCGAAAAGCGCGCATGCGCAAACTCGGGGGGTCGAATAGTCATGGGGTACTCCCAAGCGATTGTCTTCATTTCACTGTCGTTCGTAGTCGAGGCTCGTTCCATGAACGGCCTCTCATTCCGACGGCGGCAATCGGGGGGCAGTGGATGGCTACAATGATTTGCGCACTTGGACAAAAGACTATTTACGAAGCTATGGATGAGCTTAGTTCATTCATGCTAAGAAACCCAGGGGCAGGATAGGGTAACGGCAGATGACAAGACGGCTTCCACAACTGGAATCCATTCGGGCTTTCGAGGTCATTGCCCGGCTGGGCAGCTTCAAGCGCGCCGGCGATGAGCTGAATGTTACGCCAAGCGCGCTCAGCCACCGCATCGCCGATCTCGAAGCCGATCTCGGCGTGCTTCTGTTCACCCGCCATGTCCGCCGCGTCGAACTAACGCTTGAAGGCGAACGATTGTCCGCGGGCGTGCGACGCGCATTGCTGGAAATCCAGAGCACGGTCGCGAGTGTCGCGCGCAACGAGCGCACGAGGCTGAGGGTCACTGCCATTCCTTCGCATGCCGTACGCTGGCTGGCCCCGCGCCTGCACAGGTTTCGCAAAAAGCATCCCGAAACAGAGATCGACATCAATGCGGATCTTGCAGTCGTCGACCTTTCGCAGCGAACAGTCGACATCGCATTGCGTTTCGGCGGCGGACACTATCCGGCCGTCGAGACCGAATGGCTGATGGCAGATGCGATCTTTCCTGTCGTCAGTCCCGACTATCTCGCCGCCAACGGCCCGGTCAGAGACCAGCACGATGTGCTGCGACTGTTCCGCATCCTCGACACGACGGCCGAAAATGACGAGAGCGGCGCCAATTGGCGCCACTGGTTCGAGAGAAACAATCTGCCGCTGGATACGGTTGGCGACGGCATGAATCTGAATGGCACCTTGTTGGCGGTCGAAGCGGCGGCGAGCGGTCTGGGCGTCGCTATCGCGAGGAAGTCGCTGGTCGAGAGCGATTTGCGGACCGGCAGGCTCGTCCGCCTCCTGACGACGGACATACCGACGAACTGGAACCACTACGTCGTCGTCCACCCGTCCATCTCCGCCTGGGAGCCTGCCAGATCGTTCATCAACTGGCTGAAGGCGGAAGCCGGCGACAACACCGGCGCCGGTTGACCTCGGCGGCCGTCCAGGAGCTCTCATCGGAAGGCGTCGGGGCTCACGGACTCATCGTATCGGCCAGTTGCTCATCCTTGCGGCCCGACTGGTTCGCCGCCTTGGCGGCAAGCGCTGCCGCCATCTGGCTCTCCAGCTCGCGCAGCTTGGCGTCGAGTGTCGCCATGCCGCCCCAGGCGAATGTCGCGCGGTATAGCGGTGCGATCTCGGGCGTCAGGAATTCGACCAGGGTTTCGTCCTCGACCCAGACCTTGAGCACCTTGAACAGGCGGGCATCGATCAGCTCGCTATGCCAGCCCATGCGGGCGGCAATGCCCTGGATGGTTTCGGTCGAATTGGGCGTGCTGAGCAGCACATGCGAGCCGGAGCGCAGGCGCATGTTCGGGTCGAAGCCGATGCCGAGCGGCGCTTGCTGGTCCAGAACCGTGCCGCACGGCAGGATTTCGATCAGCGAGCCGAAATCGTCGCCGAGGCAGACAAACCATGCGCCCTCAGGAAATGGCGGCGACGGCGCACGAACCGCGGTGGCGACAAGCATTTCGGCAAGGACGCTGGCGACGGCCTGCGGATCGCGGGCGTTGAATGAAGCGTGATGCAGCATGGCAATACTCCTGTTTTCAACGGCGGCGGCCGGCAGAAGTGCCGACCCATGCCGCGGCGTTCCGTAAAAACTGAATCACCGGCTGAGCGTCAGGATGACCGCGGCAAACAGGCAGGTGTATTCGGCCAGTCCAAGCACAAGGCGCAAATTGTGGTTGGCCGCCCAGCTGTCGCGCGTCTGCGCCCAATCATCGGGGATGGTCACCGGCGTCCAGCTCTGCACCTGTTTGTTGAGCGGCACCTGACGGCTGACGGTGAAGCCAATGTCGAGCACCACCAGCGCCGCGGCGACGATGGTCAGGATGCGCGGCAGGCCGGCATCGACCGCAAACATCGCCATCGCCGCGATCAGCACCAGCGTCGTCAGCCTGACGAACGGCATCACCCGGGTAAACGTCCGGTCGCGCATCTGATGCATGGCCATGTACTGGCCGGCGGTAAGATCATCGATGCGAAAATCGTGGATTACGCCCGAGACGTAGATGCCGGCAATAATTCCAGCCAGCGCAAGCGAAGCCGCCATCAAGAAAATGTCCATGTCTTTTCCCTGCCCGAATGTCGTTTCCCTGGCCAAAATCGCCGCAGAGGCGAGCCCGACACCGCGTCGATCGCAATGTCCTGGCCAATGACCGGGGTATTAAAGCAGGCGAACGGTCCGGGCTTGGGCAGAACGGAACGATGTTTGGGCAATGCGGCCCTCCGATTGCATCAAAACATCAAGTGCCGTGAGATCGAAACCCATCAGCAAACCTTGACGCGTACTTGCCAGCGACCGGTCAAATTCGTATCAGACCGTGCTGGCCAATGGCGCATCACGCTGAATTGGGAGGAGCATCCGTGCCGGAAAAAACCCGGACAAAACCGACAGGCTGGATGGCGACCGGAACGGCTGACGGCCAGGTGGTCACGCCTGACTGGATACCCATCGAGCCGGTGGCGATCGATGGCGTGAGGGTCAAGGAGATCAGGCCGGTCGCAACCTCCACCGGCTATCTGACCGAGATCTTTCGCGAGGAGTGGGAGCTCGATTCGGAGCCGGTCGGCCAGGTCTTCCAACGGACCTTGTATGCCGGCGCGGTGACTGGCTGGCATGCACACGCGGTGACCACCGACCGGCTGTTCTGCTGCGTCGGCAGCGTTCGCATTTCGCTGTTTGACGGACGCAAGGCCTCGCCGACCTTCGGCGCCGTCTGGCACAAGATTATCGGCCCGTTGCGCCCGGCGGTCGTCATCATTCCACCCGGAATATGGCACGGTGTTGTTTCGCTCGGAGCGGAGACGGCGGTGCTGCTCAACCTCGTCGACAAGGCCTATGCCTACGATCAGCCCGACCATTGGCGCCTGCCGCCAGACACTGACCACATTCCCTACAGACTGGTGTAGCGTGGAAGCATCGGCGCAGCGCGATCAGGCCGGCGGCGAACCGCTGGTCTCGATCGTGATCGCGACGCACAACCGGCCGGCAGCACTGCGGCAGGCATTGACCAGCGTCATGCGCCAGACGTTGCAAGGCTGGGAAGCCTTGGTCATCGGCGACGATTGCAGGCCGGATACGGCGGCCGTTGTCGCTGAATTTGACGATGCCCGCATCGTCTACATCGATCTTCCTGTCAATTTCGGCGAACAGTCCGGTCCCAACAATATCGGCTTTGCCAGGGCGCGTGGCCGCTTCGTCGCCTTGCTCAACCACGACGATCTGTGGTTTCCCGACCATTTGGCGGCGATGACCGGCTGGATCGACGCCTCGGGCGCCGACGTGGTGCTGGCGCGCGGTGCCGTCATCCAGCCGCCGTCGGCGGCCGGCAATCCTGTCAATTCGATCTTCGGGATCGGCAAGGATGGTTTTTACGACCCCGTCACGACGGAAGGATTTGGCTCGGCACACATGTTTCGCCGCGCTTCGTTCAGCCTGCTCGGACCTTGGCGACCCGCCAGCCAGTGCTTTTGCGAAAGCTCGCAGGACTGGCTGTTTCGGGCATGGCGAAAGGGCGCGGTGATCGCGACGATGCCGCACCTCACGGTGATCAAGTTGCATTCCGGCATACGCAAGGGTTCCTATCTCGGCGACAATGCGCAGGAACAGAAGGATCTTCTGGATGCCATGCAGACGCCAGACGCCTTGCGCGTGAAAATCCTTGGCTGCGCGGGCGAACCCATTCGCCTGGCGGCATCGAGTTATCTCAGGCGCAGGCTGATGGCGGCTCTTGGCATCCATCCCCGCGCCCGCGCCTTCCGCCGCAAGTATAAGCGTGGCGCCTTCCTTGCCAAGCTGCGGCGCCTGCGTGGCCTGGCGCCGATGCCTGAGCGCGAACCTGGCGTGAGCGAATTGCTCGATCGCTACAGCAAGCGCGGCGATGCCGGGACCGAGCCGGATGAGGGTTGACTGCCACCAGCGTAAATCTCAAACAAAAACCCGCGGGATCGCTCCCGCGGGTTTGTTCCTGAAGCAGTGGCGTTGCCTTAGCCGTGCGCGAGCACGGCCAGCAGCAGAAGCGCCACGATGTTGGTGATCTTGATTGCCGGGTTGACCGCCGGGCCGGCGGTGTCCTTGTAGGGATCGCCAACCGTGTCGCCGGTGACCGAAGCCTTGTGCGCTTCGGACCCCTTGAGGTGCTTGACGCCGTCCTTGTCGACAAAACCGTCCTCGAACGACTTCTTGGCATTGTCCCAGGCGCCGCCGCCCGAAGTCATCGAGATGGCGACGAACAGGCCGTTGACGATGACGCCGAGCAACGAGGCGCCGAGCGCCGCAAAGGCGGACGCCTTGGAGCCCGAGATCAGCTGCACGCCGAAATAGACGACGAGCGGCGCCAGCACCGGCAGCAGCGAGGGGATGATCATTTCGCGGATCGCCGCCTTGGTCAGAAGGTCGACGGCGCGGGCATAGTTTGGCTTGGAGGTGCCGGCCATGATGCCCGGATCCTCGCGGAACTGCTTGCGCACTTCCTCGACGATGGCGCCGGCCGCACGGCCGACGGCCGTCATGGCGATGCCGCCGAACAGATACGGGATCAGACCGCCGAAGATCAGGCCGGCTACGACGTAGGGATTGGAGAGGTCGAAGGAGACATCGCCCATGCCCTGGAAGTACGGATATTTGTCGCCATTGGCGGCAAAGAACTTCAAATCGTTCGAATAGGCCGCAAACAGCACCAGCGCGCCGAGGCCGGCCGAACCGATGGCATAGCCCTTGGTCACCGCCTTGGTGGTGTTGCCGACCGCGTCGAGCGCGTCGGTGGAGTGGCGCACTTCCTTGGGCAGGCCGGCCATTTCGGCAATGCCGCCGGCATTGTCGGTGACCGGGCCGAAGGCGTCGAGGGCGACGATCATGCCGGCAAGGCCGAGCATGGTGGTGACCGCGATCGCCGTGCCGAACAGGCCGGCGAGCTGGTAGGTCGAGATGATGCCGCCGACGATGACGATTGCCGGCAGTGCGGTCGATTCGAGCGACACCGCAAGTCCCTGGATGACGTTGGTGCCGTGACCGGTCACCGAGGCCTGGGCGATGGAGTTCACCGGGCGCTTGTTGGTGCCGGTATAGTATTCGGTGATCACCACGATAAGACCGGTCACAACGAGACCGATCAGGCCGCAGATGAACAGGTTCTTGCCGATGATGGTCATGCCGGCGACGGTGCCGACCTCGCCCCAGCCGACGGTTGCCGAGGTAGCGACACCGAGACCGACGATCGACAGCAGGCCGGTGACGATCAGGCCTTTGTAGAGGGCGCCCATGATCGAGCCGTTGGAACCGAGCTTGACGAAGAAGGTGCCGACGATCGAGGTCAGGATACAGGCGCCGCAGATCGCGAGCGGATAGAGCATCGCCGCACCCAGAGCGGCGGTTCCGCCGAAGAAGATGGCAGCCAGCACCATGGTGGCAACGACGGTCACCGCATAGGTCTCGAAGAGGTCGGCGGCCATGCCGGCGCAATCACCGACATTATCGCCGACATTGTCGGCGATGGTGGCCGGGTTGCGCGGATCGTCTTCGGGAATACCGGCTTCGACCTTGCCCACGAGATCGCCGCCGACGTCGGCGCCCTTGGTGAAGATGCCGCCGCCCAGACGGGCGAAGATCGAGATCAGCGAAGCGCCGAAGCCGAGCGAAACCAGCGCATCGATGACGATGCGGTCATTGGGCTGCAGGCCCATCGGGCCGGTCAGAATATAGTAGTAAATCGACACGCCGAGCAGCGCCAGGCCAGCCACCAGCATACCGGTGATGGCGCCCGACTTGAAGGCGATGTCGAGACCGGCGGCGAGGCTGTTGGACGCAGCCTGCGCGGTGCGCACATTGGCGCGCACCGAGACGTGCATGCCGATGAAACCGGCGGCGCCCGAAAGCACGGCGCCGATCAGGAAGCCGACCGCGGCGGTGATCGAAAGCAGCCACCAGGCGAGCACGAGCACCACCACGCCGACGATGGCGATGGTGGTGTACTGGCGCGCCAGATAGGCCTGCGCGCCTTCGCGGATGGCGGCGGAGATTTCCTGCATGCGTGCATTGCCCTGATCGGCTGCAAGAACCGATCGTGTCGCCCAGATGGCGTAAAGGATTGAAAGCAAGCCGCAGGCGATGACGGCAGAAATGATGGTCATTGCCGAATTTTCCTCGATTGATGGCCCAAAAGAACCCCTCCCTGGGCCGTTGGTGCGGGGAGCGGATAAGCCTAGGCGGAATCCGTCCTTCGCAGCGGTGTATGCGAAACAGGGCTCGGAACGTCAAGATATTGTTCGGTTTTTGCCCCGCTTTCAGCCAAAAGGTTTAGGCCACAACATTCCCATTGCCGATGCCCTGCTATTAGATCGATTGAAATGACGCCGCGTCAGTCAATGCTTTGCCCGCAGTCCAGCGAAGGTCAGTCGCCAGTCTCCTGCCCCATCTTGCGCGCCGTGTAGCGCTCGATGGCGGACAGTCCGTCATAGATCAGCACCGCCAGCGCCGCGACGATCAGGCCGCCTTGCAGGACGAAGGCGAGATTGTTGGACAGCAGGCCGGCGATGATCACCTCGCCCAGCGTCTTGGCGGCAACCGTCGAACCGATCGTCGCCGTGGCCAGGCTGATCACCACCGACAGCCTTATGCCGCCCAGAATGATCGGCGCGCTCAGCGGCAATTCGACCTTGATCAGCCTTTGCCAGCCCGTCATGCCGGCGCCGCGCGCGGCCTCCATGATGTTGCCGGGCAGTGTCGTGAGGCCGGTCAGCACGTTCTCGAAGATCGGCAGCAGGCCGTAGAGAAACAGCGCAATCAGCGTCGGCTTCTCGCCGAAACCGACGGCGGGCACCGCCAGCGCCAGCACCGCCACCGGCGGAAAGGTCTGGCCGATGTTCACCAGACTGCGCGACAGCGGCAGGAATTCGGCGCCCGCCGGCCTGGTCACCAGGATGGCAAGCGCCACGGCAACGATGGTTGCGGCGACGGTAGCGATCAGCACGGTCCTGAGATGCAGCAGGGTCAGCGTCAGCAGGCTGCCCTGATTGTAGATCGCCGGCGCATTGTTTTCGGTCAGCGGCTTCAACAGCGGCTCGAACCAGCCGGGATTGGTGACGAAGGCTATGAGAAGCACCACCAGGGCAAGCCTGAGCAGCGAAGGCAGCCAGGCTTTTAGACCGGCCCCTTTCATGCCGGCCTCGCCGCGCGCTTCACCAGCCCGTCGACGGTGACGCGGCCGAGCAGCTTGCCGTCTTCGCCCTTGACCGGCAGCGCCGGCCGGCCCGACCACAGAAGCTCGGCCAGCGCGTCGCGCTGGCTGGCGTCGCCTGGGATCGCCTCGCCTTCGGCAGTCCCCTTTTCCACGGCGTCGCGCACGCGGCCGAGCGACAAGAGCCGGAACGGCTTTTCGCTGGCGCCGACCAGGGTTTCGACGAAGGCGTTCGCCGGCCGCGCCAGGATCTCTTCCGGCTTGGCGTATTGCACCAGCTTTCCGGCATCCATGACGGCGATCTTGTCGCCCATGTGGACCGCCTCCTCCATGTCGTGGGTAACGAGGATGATGGTGGTGCCGAAGCGCTTCTGGATTGCCAGCAGGTCCTCCTGCGCCTTGGTGCGGATGATCGGGTCGAGTGCGCCGAACGGTTCGTCCATCAGAAGCACATTGGGCTCGGCGGCGAGCGCGCGGGCGACGCCGACACGCTGCTGTTGCCCGCCGGACAGTTCGTGCGGGTAGCGCGGGCCATAGGCCTCGGGGTCGAGCTGGTAGAGTGTCATCAACTCATCGACGCGGGCCTTGATGCGGTCCTTGTCCCAGCCCAGCAGGACCGGCACGGTGGCGATGTTCTGCGCAACGGTGCGGTGCGGGAACAGGCCGTGGCCCTGGATAGCGTAGCCGATGCTGCGGCGCAGCTCGTAGCCGGGCAGCGTGCGGTTGTCGTTGCCGTCGAGCTTGATGACGCCGGCGGTCGGCTCGACCAGCCGGTTGATCATTCGCAGCAGCGTCGTCTTGCCGGAACCGGAGGTACCGACAATGACGCAAACCGTACGCGGCTCGACGACCATGGACACGTCGTCGACCACGGTCGTCGCGTCATAGCGCTTGGTAATGCCTTCGATCTCGATCATGCCGTTTCAACCCTGCGCCTGGTGGCGGTCATCTCGATTACTGCGTCGAGGATGATGGCCGCGGCGAAGGCCAGCGCCACCGTCGGCACGGCGCCGAGCAGCACCAGGTCCATTGCGGTCTGGCCGACGCCCTGGAAGACGAAGACGCCAAAGCCGCCGCCGCCGATCAGTGCGGCGATGGTGGCCAGGCCGATGTTCTGCACCAGCACGATGCGGATGCCGGTGAGGATCACCGGAAAGGCCAACGGAAACTCGACGCCGAACAGGCGCTGGCCATCGGTCATGCCCATGCCGCGCGCTGCATCATTGGCCGCGCGGGGTACGCCGGCAAGCCCGACCACGGTGTTGGCCACCACCGGCAGCAGCGAATAGAGGAACAAAGCCACGAAGGCGGGCGCGGTGCCGATGCCTCTGATACCGAGCGCTGCGGCACCCGGAACATGCGCGGCGACCCAGCCCAGCGGCGCGATCAGCAGGCCGAACAGCGCGATCGAGGGTATGGTCTGGACGATGTTGAGCACATTGAGCACGCCGGCCCGCAACCGTTCGACGCGGTGGCACAGGATGCCGAGCGGCAGGCCGACGATCACCGCCGCCGCCAGCGACCCCAGCGCCAGCGTGATGTGCTTGGAGCCTTCGGCCCAGAAACTATCGGCGCGGTTTGCATATTCCTTGAGGATCGACAGGCTGTCCCACTGCCCCGATATCAGCAACAAGCCGATGGCCAGCGCCGCGAGGACGAGCACGCCGACGCGGGCCGGTGGCGACAGATTGAGCCTGGTCAGCACGTCGGCGAGCAACAATGTGAAGGCAAAGATCAACAGCCAGAACCCGGAAGCCGGCGAGATGCGGGCGAAGGTGTTGCCGGCCGGCGTCAGGAAGGTGCCGGCGACACCGATCAGGATGGCAAGGGCGGCGAGCGCCACGACGCTTGCGGCCAGGCGCAGGACAAGCGGGGTTTTCAGCAAGGCAACAATTGCGGCCACGACGACGATCGCCAGCAGTAGCGGCCCGACTGTGGCCGGCAGCGCCTCCAGGATCGAGCGCGCCTGACCGGGAACGATACGATTGGCGCGGAAGGTGGCGAACGGAGCCAGAAACGCCGCATAGGCAACGATCGCCGCGATAACCATGCCGAGCTTGTCGAAACGCAGGGTCATGGATGCCCCTCATGAGGAGCGATTTTCCACGTTGCGCAGACTACGCTGGTGATCGGTGCAAGCCGACGCGAAGTCCGATCTCCCCCCTTGCGGGGGAGATGGCCGGCAGGCCAGAGGGGGGTGTGAAGGATCGTCAGCTCTCGAGCGTCGGCCTGTTCGGAAGCAACCCTGTCGAGGCACGCACCTGCTACCGGTTGTGAGGTCGGCGGGACAGCACCCCCCTCTGTCCTGCCGGACATCTCCCCCGCAAGGGGGGAGATCAGCAGCTTCCAGAGAGGGGTGTCTCGCACCAGCGTCACGATCAGCTATGCGCTGACTACTTCAAAAACCCGTTCTTCTTCAAAAAGTCCTCGGCGACACCCTTGACCGGCTCGCCGCCGACCTGGACGCGGCCGTTGAGTTCCTGCAGCGTGACGAGGTCGAGCTTGGCGAACACCGGCTTCAACAGCGTCTCGATCTCCGGATGCTCTTTCAGCACCGCTTCGCGGATGATCGGCGCCGGCTGGTAGACCGGCTGCACGCCCTTGTCGTCGGCGAGCACGACCAGGCCGGACGGCGCGATGCCGCCGTCGGTGCCGTAGACCATGGCGGCGTTGGCGCCGTTGGTCTGGTTGGCGGCAGCACCGATTGTCGCGGCGGTGTCGCCGCCCGAAAGCGTGATCAACTGCTCCGGCTTCAGCGTGAAGCCGTAAGTGGTCTGGAACGCCGGCAGGGCTGCCGCCGAATTGACGAACTCAGCCGACGCCGCCAAAACCACCGTGCCGCCGCCGGCGACGTATTTGCCGAAGTCGGTCAGGGTCGCCAGCTTGTTGGTCTCGGCAACCTCCTTGCGCAGCGCGATCGCCCAGGTGTTGTTGGCCGGTGACGGCGACAGCCAGACGATCTTGTTGGCGTCATAGTCGAGCTTCTTGGCGGTCTCATAGGCCTTGGCGGCATCCTTCCAGACCGGATCGTCGGCCTTCTCGAAGAAGAAAGCGGCATTGCCGGTGTACTCGGGATAGATGTCGATCTCGCCGGCGGTGATCGCCTTGCGTACCACCGGCGTGCCGCCGAGCTGGATGCGGTCGGTGGTCTTGATGTTGTTGGCGTTGAGCACAAGCTGGATGATGTTGCCGAGCACGCCGCCCTCGGTGTCGATCTTCGAGGAGACGACCACCTGGGCATTGGCGGAGGCGGCCGTGATGCCGAGCGCCAACGCCGCGCCGGCCAGAATCTTGACTGAAAACATTGTGAAAACCCCTTGCTTTGGACCGAAATGCGGTGGCCGCATATGAGCATGGCTTCAACGCCCCGTCGGGGCACACGGTTTCATAACAATGGGTACAGACGCAATAATTTTGTGCGGTCGCCGCGATTCGGTCGGCGCCATGCTGACAGGTCGTGCCAAGCCAAAGATAGAACCGGATCAGGCGCGGGCTTTGCGCGATCCGGTCAGTTTGAGCGCGCCAAGGGCGACGAAACACAGGGCGACGACCGGGAAAACCAGCCAGTTCAGCATCTCCCAGCCCCAGGCATTGTAGATGGCGCCCGACATTAGCGAGGCGAAGGCGACGGAGCCGAACAGGACGAAGTCGTGGAAGCCCTGCACCTTGCTCTTTTCGGACGGATGGTAGCTGTCGGCGACCATGGAGGTGGCGCCGATGAAGGCGAAATTCCAGCCGAGGCCAAGCAGGATCAGCGCGGTCCAGAACTGCCACAAATGCAGGCCGGACAATGCCACCGCGGCGCAGCCGATGAGCAGGACCAGGCCGGTGGCGACGATGCGTTCGGCGCCGAAGCGATGGATCAGCGATCCGGTGAAGAAGCTCGGCGCAAACATCGCCATCACATGCCAGGAAATGCCGAGCGTGGCGTCGTCTGTCGACAGGCCGCAGCCGACCATGGCCAGCGGCGCGCCGGTCATGACGAAACTCATCAGCGCATAGCTGCCGACGGCGCAAAACAGCGCCGCGACAAAACGCGGCCGGGTGACGATATCGGACAGCGGCCGGGCGTCGCTTGACGCGACTTCCGCGTGGCCGGGAGCCTTGGCCGGGATGCGCAGGAATGACAGGATGATGGCGCCGGCCGCCGCCAGAACCGGAATGGCCACGAACGAGCCGGCAAACATCACCGGCGCCAGCAATTCGCGGGTGAAGATGACGATCTGCGGCCCGAGGATCGCGGTGATGACGCCGCCGGCCAGCACGAAGGAAATGGCGCGCGCCTTGAATTCGGGCGGAGCATTATCGGCGGCGGCGAAGCGGAACTGCTGGACGAAGGCGCCGCCGACGCCGATCACCAGCAGCGCGAAAGCGAACAGCCAGAAGCTGGCGTGGAACAGTGCCAGCGTGGAGATGACGCCGCCAAGCGCGGTCACGATGGTGCCGGTCATGAAGCCGCCGCGCTGGCCGAGCCAGCGGATGATGGCCGCGGCCGGCAACGCGCCGAGCGCCACGCCGATGTTGAAGCCGGTGATTGGCGCCGTTGCCAGCGACTTATCGGGGCCAAGCAGATATTGCCCGGCCAGCCCGCCCATGGAAATGGCAATCGGCGCGGCCGAACCGATAATCGCCTGCGACGTCGCCAGGATGATCGCCGTGCGGCGCGCTTCCCTTGCTGCGCCGGGGACGGTGCCGGTCACAATGCGTCCTTGCCGCGCCCCTCGCCCCGCACCCGGCGCGACACACGGTCGAGCACGGCGTTGGTCAGCTTCGGCTCGTCTTCCTCGTAGAAGGCCTTGGCGATGTCGACATATTCCGAAACGATGACGGCCACCGGCACGTCGTCGCGCTTCATCAGTTCGTAGACGCCAGCCCGCAGGATGGCGCGCAACGTCGAATCGAGTCTGGACAGCGGCCAGTCTTCCGTCAGCGCCTGGCGTATAATCGGATCGATGGTCGTCTGGTTCTCGACGACGCCGGCCAGGATGGCGCGGAACCACTGCGCGTCGGCCTCGCGATAAAGCGCGCCGTCGACTTCCTTGCCGAGCCGGAACGCCTCGTATTCGGCGGTGATCTCGAAGACGCCGCTGCCGGCCACGTCCATCTGGTAAAGCGCCTGCACGGCGGCCAGACGGGCGGCGCCACGCTTGTTGGCGTGGCGTATCGCGGGCTGGCCGGGCGAAGCGGGTTCGCTCACGATTGCGCTCCCAGCTTCTCTTTGAGCGCGATCATGGTCAGCGCCGCGCGCGCGGCAAAGCCGCCCTTGTCGCCCTCCGAGCGCTTGGCGCGCGTCCAGGCCTGCGCGTCGTTCTCGGTGGTCAGGATGCCGTTGCCGATCGCAATCGCTTCCTGCACCGAGAGATCCATCAGCGCGCGGCTCGATTCATTGGCGACGATGTCGAAATGATAGGTGTCGCCACGAATGATGGTGCCGAGCGCGACAAAACCATCATAGTCCTTGCCGCCCTCGCCCATGCCGTCGAGCGCAAAAGTGATCACTGCTGGAATTTCCAGCGAACCGGGAACGGTGACGACGTCATAGGTCACGCCGGCTTCGTCGAGTGCTGTCGTCGCGCCGTCGAGCAGCGCGTCGGCAAGGTCGTCATGAAAGCGCGCCTCGATGATCAGAAGGTGGGCCTTCTTCTTCGGGCGAATGAACGCTTTGCCGTGTTGGGATGTGCCTGCCATGAATGTCTCCGGGGGTAGCCGGTGACTTAGGCCGAAGCGGCCGCATTCGCAAGCTTTGTCCGACGCTCAGGCCCGGCTAATTTCCCAGGGGGCTCAAAGCCCCTCTTTCGCCGCCTCGACCAGTCGCGCGGCGTAGCGGGCCATGGTGTCGATCTCGAGGTTGACCTTGTCGCCGACCTTGCGCTCGCCCCAGGTGGTCACGGTCAGCGAATGATGGATCAACAGCACGTCGAAACGGGCGCCTTCGACCTTGTTGACGGTGAGCGAGGTGCCGTCGAGTGCGACGGAACCCTTGGGCGCGATGAATTTCGCCAGTTCGCGCGGCGCCTCCAGCGTGAAGCGCACGGCATCGCCCTCGTCCTTGCGCTCGATGATTTCGGCCATGCCATCGACATGGCCCGACACGATGTGGCCGCCGAGTTCGTCGCCGATCTTCAGTGCCCGCTCGAGATTGACCTTGGTGCCTGATTTCCAGCCCGACGCCGTGGTCAGCCTCAGTGCCTCTTCCCAGGCTTCGACCTCGAACCAGCGGGCGTTCGAGCCGCCATCTGGCAGCGCCGTCACCGTCAGGCAGACGCCGCCGCAGGAAATCGAGGCGCCAATAGCGATGGTCGCGGGATCATAGGCAGTGTCGATGCGCAGGCCGACGCCTTCGCTCAGCGGCTTGATGGCCGCGACAGTGCCGACATCGGTGACAATTCCAGTGAACATTTCAGATATCTCTCACCCATTCGGCATAGCTGTCTTCCCCGAAGCGCATCTCGCGCAATTTGCGGAAGCCTGCCGGGATATGGTTGGCGTCGATGGGCGATGCAATGCCGCCCTCGCCGATCGCTTCCGGTCCCTGGAACAGCACGATGCGGTCGACCAATCCCTCGGCGAGGAAGGCGCTGGCCACCTTGGCGCCGCCTTCGACCAGAACGCTGGCCATGCCGATCGCGCCGAGATCCTCGAGCAGTTCCGGCAAGGCAATGCCGCCTTCATGGGTTTCGGTGCCGATGAAGCGCACGCCGGCACGCTCCAGCACCGACCGCCGCAGCGGATCGGCCCCCAGGCTCGCGGCGACATAGAGCGGCACTCGGTCGGTGCCGGAGACCAGCTTCGAGGCTTCCGGCAGCCTGATCTGGCGGTCGAGCACGATGCGCGCCGGCGAGCGGTTCTCCAGCCCCGGCAGCCGCACGGTGAGCGCCGGATCATCCTCCAGCGCCGTGCCGATGCCGACCAGTATGCCATCGGCTTCGGCGCGCATCAGATAGACTTCGCGGCGGGCGATATCGCCGGTGATCGCGACCTGGCCGGCGCCGTGCCTGCCGATCTTGCCGTCGCTGGAAAGCGCAAGCTTCAGAATCACTTCCGGGCGCTTTTTCAGGGACCGAATCAAATAGCCGGCCATCTGCTCGGCGGCTTCCTCGACCAGCACCTTTTCGACCACTTCGATGCCGGCGGCGCGCAGGATGGCGTAGCCTTTGCCGGAGACGCGCGGATCGGGATCGCTGGCGGCGCCTACCACCCGCGCCACTCCGGCATTGACCAGCGCGTTGGCGCAAGGCGGCGTGCGGCCATGGTGGGCGCAGGGCTCCAGCGTGACATAGGCGGTGGCACCGCGCGCCAACTCGCCGGCTTCAGCCAGCGCTTCGGTCTCGGCATGCGGCCGGCCGCCAACAGCGGTGACGCCGGTGCCGACGATCATCGGGCCGGCGCCATCGTCGCGAACGATTATGGTGCCGACGGAAGGGTTGGTGGAGGTGCGGCCGGCATTTCTGCGCGAGAGCCTCAGCGCTGCGGCCATGAAGCGGCGATCGAGGGCCTGCTGATCGGCCTTCCCTGACGTTTGGCTTGCCATGCTCAGCCGGCGTCCTCTTCGCTCTTCAGCTCGTCGCCTTTGAGTTCGTCACCTTTGAGCTCACCCAGCACATCGTGGAAATCCTTGGCCTCGCGGAAATTGCGATAGACAGAGGCGAAGCGGACATAGGCGACGTCGTCGAGCGACTTCAGCGCTTCCATCACGAGCCGGCCGACCTCGCCCGAGGCGATTTCCGTCTCGCCGGAGCTTTCGAGCTGGCGCACGATGCCGGTGACGGCGCGGTCGATGCGCTCGGGATCGACATTGCGCTTGCGCACCGCGATCTCCACCGAACGCAAGAGCTTGTCGCGGTCGAACGGCACCTTTCTGCCGGACTTCTTGACCACCACGAGGTCCCGCAACTGGACGCGCTCGAAGGTGGTGAAACGGCCACCGCAATCGGGGCAAACGCGCCGCCGGCGGATCGCGGCGCCATCCTCGGCGGGGCGCGAATCCTTCACCTGCGTATCTTCGGACTGGCAATAGGGACAGCGCATGGAGAGCCTTCGGGTTGGCGATTCTGGCGGAACGATAGGCTTAGAGGTTTTTGCCGGGACGGCAAAGGTTCGGCAACGGCCGCTCGCCCTCAGAGATAGCGAGGCGGGAGGAAAATTGCCAGCCGCGCCAGATATGTCAGGGGGCGACGTCCTTGGTCGGGAAGCCGCAGGACGTTCCGAGGTTGCGGTAGGCCTTGGTGAAGCCATCCATCGGGATGCTGGCGACAGCCTGCTTGCCGAACGTCACATCGAGCGAGATGACCTGGCGCATGGCCCGCAACAAAGCGAGACTGGTCTTGACCTGGTTGTCGACGGTCCAGCTCGGGCGGCCGGCATCATTGGAATAGACGGTCGCGGAAACCTTGACGCCGGGGTCGCCAAAGGTCGCGGCGATCTTCTTGCCGGTCGGCAGCTCCTTGTTGGCGATGGTGAACATGATCGCCGGATAGGCATCGGGCGGCAGGGCGTCGCCAGTCGAGATCGAAAGCGTCAGCGTGCCGGCATTGCCGTTGCCGTCGACAAAGGCTGTCGAGGCCGCACAGGTCTTGTGCGAATCCTGGCCGGTGTCGAGCGCATCGATGATCGTGGTCCACCTGCCAAAGGTGCTGGTGGCCGGGATATCCGTGCCCGGCTGCGTCTGCTCCTCGGCGATCGCGCACGACACAGTGAAGGTGGCAAGCAAGCCGAGGAAGGCCAGAACGGCAGGATGGAACATGCGCATCGTCAGATCTCCACAGGCCGCGCCGCCCGGACAGCAAGCGGCGCAGAGCGCGGGATAAAAGACGATGCGCCGCTGGCGGTCAACCGAGATAGGGATAGAGCGGGAAACGATCGGTCAGCGCCACGACCTTGGCCTTCACGGCTGCTTCCACAGCCGCATTGCCTTCGTCGGAATTGGCGACCTTCAGCCCGTCCAGCACCTCGGCGATCAACTTGCCGATTTCGCGGAACTCGGCCTGGCCGAAGCCGCGCGTGGTGCCGGCCGGCGTGCCCAGACGCACGCCCGAGGTGACGAAAGGCTTTTCCGGATCGAACGGGATGCCGTTCTTGTTGCAGGTGATGTTGGCGCGGCCGAGCGCTGCCTCGGCGCGCTTGCCGGTGGCGTTCTTGGGCCTGAGATCGACGAGCATCAGATGGTTGTCGGTGCCGCCGGAGACGATGTCGAGGCCGGTTTCCTTGAGGCTCGACGCCAGCGCCTTCGCGTTGGCGGCGACACTCTCGGCATAGAGCTTGAAGCTCGGCTTCAGCGCCTCGCCGAAGGCGACCGCCTTGGCGGCGATGACATGCATCAGCGGGCCGCCCTGCAGGCCGGGGAAAACCGCCGAGTTCATCTTCTTGGCGATGTCCTCGTCATTGCACAGGATCATGCCGCCGCGCGGGCCTCGCAACGATTTGTGCGTGGTCGTGGTCACGACATGGGCGTGCGGCAGCGGTGACGGATGCACGCCGCCGGCAACCAGGCCGGCGATATGGGCCATGTCGACCATAAGATAGGCGCCGACCGCATCGGCGATCTCGCGAAAGCGCTTCCAGTCCCAGATGCGCGAATAGGCGGTGCCGCCGGCCAGGATCAGCTTCGGCTTGGTCTCATGCGCGGTCTTTTCGATCGCGTCCATGTCGAGCAGATGGTCGTCCTTGCGCACGCCATAGGAAACGACCTTGAACCATTTGCCGCTCATATTGACGGGCGAGCCGTGCGTCAGGTGGCCGCCGGAGTTCAGGTCGAGGCCCATGAAGGTATCGCCCGGCTGCAGCAGCGCCAGGAAGACCGCCTGGTTCATCTGGCTGCCGGAATTCGGCTGGACATTGGCGAAGTTGCAGCCGAACAGCTTTTTGGCGCGCTCGATAGCGAGTTCCTCGGCGACGTCGACGAACTGGCAGCCGCCATAATAGCGCTTGCCCGGATAACCCTCGGCGTATTTGTTGGTCATGATCGAGCCCTGCGCCTCGAGCACGGCGCGCGAAACGATGTTTTCCGAGGCGATCAGCTCGATCTCGTGACGCTGGCGGCCAAGCTCGTTGCGGATCGAGCCGAAGATCTCCGGATCGGCATCTTCCAGCGTGGTTTCGAAGAAGGATTCGATTTTGTTCGACGCTGCCGCTGCAGTTGCCATGGCCTGAAATCCTTCGGTTCGGGGCATTTATCTATGCATATCGTTGCCCCGAAACCGCTGCACGGTTCCGGGCGACATGCATTGCCGCGCCATTAACACAGTTGTTTTCGCCTCGCCACGTCTGCAGCGCGAAATTTGCTGGCCGGATTGCGCCGGAGCGGCCCTGAACCGCTATTTTCGCTCCTGCCGCCCCTGCAGCAAGGCTTCGGTGAGCGTGATCTCGGTAAACAGCGCCCGCGCCGTATGGTCGTTGATCGCGCCGCTGCTTAACATGTCGCGCACGGCGATGCGCTCGGCCTCGATGCCGGCAAGCCGCATTTCGAGCTCCAGCCGCCCGGCTTCGCGGGCCTCCGCCCGGGCGTCGTCGGCCTCGTCCGAGGTGGCGATGCGGCGCCGGTAGCCGGCGACGATGTTTTCGGCGGCGGCAAGCCTGGCGCCGGGCACCTCGCCCTGGTCGTCGTCGCTGGCGCCCGCCATGCTTTCGATGCGGGCGATGGCCGCCTTGGCGGCGCCGATGCGGGCGAGACGCTCCTCGATGGCGCTGCCATCCTCGCCCGGCTCGACCAGTCCGTGCGCTATCTTCGGCAGCGCCACGCTGGCGATGGCGAGCGAACAGATGATGACGCCGGCGGCGAGGAAGATCACCAGGTCGCGCGCCGGAAAAGACGAGCCGTCCGGCATGGCAACCGGCAGCGACAGGATGCCGGCCAGCGTGATCGCGCCGCGCACGCCCGCCACCGAGCCGGCAAGCCGCACACGCATGCCAAACGGCTCGGCCTTGCGCTTTCCCCATTTTGCCTTGAGGCCTGCCGCGATATCGCCGACCCAGATCCAGAGGAAGCGCAGCGCGATCAGGCACAGCGTCAGCGCTATCACCGTCGCGACCGGCTGGATGATCGGGTAATGGCCGGTCAGTTCGGGCGGCACGCGGCGAATGATTTCGGGAAGCTGCATGCCGAGCACGATGAACAGCGCGCCATTGTAGACGAAGGACAAGGTCGTCCACAGCGAGATCGTCTGCATGCGCGCCGAGACGCCGAGGAAGCGGAAGACGCCGGAGCCGCCGGTCAAAAGCCCGGCGGTGACCGCCGCCAGAATGCCTGAGGCATGCAGATGTTCGGCGACGAGATAGGCAATGAAGGGCAGCAGGACCATGACCAGAACCTGCGCCTCGGCCGGAACGCCGCCGATGCGATTCAGAAGCTGCAGCAGCCTGGCGGCGATGAACAACGCGGCGATGCCGGCCAGGATGCCGATGGCGACGGCATAGACGAAGGACAGCGATGCATCGGCGAAGGAAAAGCTGCCGGTCACGGCGGCGGCGACGGCGAAGCGGAACATGACCAGGCCCGAGGCGTCGTTGAGCAGCGCCTCGCCTTCCAGAATATGCATCAGCCGCGCCGGCACCAGGCTTCTGTCGACGATCGAGGACACCGCGACGGCGTCGGTCGGGGACAGCACGGCGGCGAGCGCGAAGGCGACGACCAGCGGGATGCTCGGCACCAACCAGTGCAAGGCATAACCGAAGCCGACAATGGTAAAGAAGACCAGCCCGATGGCCAGATCGAGGATCGGTCCGCGCAGCGCGATCAGCTCGCGTTTGGGCGCTCCATACGCATCGCCGAACAAAAGCGGCGGAATGAACACCAGCAGGAAGAGTTCGGGGTCGATCTCGACATGGATGCCTTTCACCGGCCAGGCGAGCGCGGCGCCGATGGCAATCTGCAGCACCGGCAGCGGCACCCGAACCAACCGCACCAGTGCGCCGGAAAGAGCGACGAAGACCAGCACGGCGAGGATGAAGATTGCGACCTGCATGGCGCGATTCCGGCTGTTTTGAGGACCATGCGCAATTGCCGTTAGTCCGTCCAGATGGGCCTGCGGCGCAACGTCCGGCAGTGTTCATGGCCTGCATGGCTGGCGGCCACCAGTCTTCTTCTGTTGGGATGTCGAACGGAAAGGCCACCTTGCGGTGGCCTTTCCTGAAGGAGATCAGCCGCTTAGAGCGAAGAGGTGATCTGCAGTTCGCTGGCGCCATCGAGCGCGTAGACGTCGTCGCGGAACTGCACGACGCCCGGACCCGTCGACCAGGCCGACACATAGAGGAAGTGGACCGGAACCGGGTTGACGACCTGCACCGGCGTGTTCTCGCCGGTCTTGATGGTCGCCTCGAAATGCTGGCGATCCCAGCCGGGTGTGTCGCGCAGGATCCATGTGACGAGGTCGCGCACGTTCTGGACACGCACGCAGCCCGAGGAATCGAAGCGCATCATCTTGCCGAACAGGCTCTGCTGCGGCGTGTCGTGCATGTAGACGCCGTCGGGGCTGGGGAAGTTGATCTTCACCGAGGCCATGGCGTTGCCGGAACCCGGATCCTGGCGGAAGCGGTATTTTGCGGCATCATCCGTCGACCAATCGACAGTCATCGGATCGACTTCGCTGCCATCCGGCGCAAACAGGCGGATATGGCTGTCCTTGAGATAGTCGGGGTTCTTCCGCATCAGCGGAATGATGTCCTTGCGCACGATCGAGACCGGCGCGTTCCAGTAGGGATTGACGATGATCTCGTTGATCTTGGAATTGACCACCGGGGTCTGGCGGTCGATCTTGCCGACGATTGCGGTGTGGCGCAGCACGACGCGATCGTTCTCGACCGCCTCGATCTGTGCCGCCGGGATATCGACCAGCACATAACGGCTGCCCAGCGTGCCGGCCTTTTCGCGCAGGCGCTCCAGATTGGTCTGCAGCTGACCGAGGCGGATCTGCGCCGAAACGTTCATCGCGGCATAGGTGTATTTGCCCATGGCGCCGTCGGCCGGCAGGCCATGGCGCGCCTGGAAGCGCTTGACCGCGGCGTCGACATAGGAATCGAACGACGTCGAAATGCCGGCGCTCTGCGCCAGGTCGCCCGAAACCATCAGCCGCTTGCGCAGCGGCACCACGTCCGGATCGTCGACGCCAAGCTGCAGCTTCTTTGTCGCCGGCACCTCGCCCCAGCCGCCCTGGGCGACGATGTTCTGATACTGCGCCACAGCCTGTTCGGTGAAGGCGACCGTCTGCAGGCTGAAGATCGGCAGCGTCGAGGCGACCTTGCCGCCTTCCGAGGCGCGGGCATCGAACTGGTCGTCCCAATTGCCGCGGTTCGACGATTTCAGGATATCATCGATGACATCCTGCGCGCTGGCGGCATTGGCAACCATGGCCACGGCGAGCGCGGAAGCTCCGGAAAGAAAAAAGCGGCGGCTGGTTCTCATGGACGTTCCAGACATTCTTGTCGTGTTTGGCTTGTAGCGTTTGGCTGTTGCAGCGTTCGGCTACGTGCTCGATGTTGGGCGATATCGCCCGCACTCTAAAGTTGGCACTGTTAACAATTAGCCAACCATGACCTGCGTCACCTGGCCGTCAAAAGCGGACCGCGATGCGACATTACAGGCGCGCGAACAGCTTTCGCCGCCGCATCACCCGCATCCCCGCTTCCACCGCGAATATGGCGGCAACGTGGCTTACGACGAATTTGGAAGCGCCGGCGGCTCGAAAAGAAAAGGCCGGTGCTTTTCGGCACCGGCCTGTTGGCTGAGACTTTCCTCCGGCCGCGCTTCTTCCGGCGCAGCTGCTATTCAATGGCCCGCTGATTACATCCGGTAGGCGATGGTGTCGTTCCAGAAGCGATCCAGGCGCTGCAGCGCGCGGTTCATCTGCTTGAACTCTTCGCTGTTGATGCCGCCGACCTGTTCGATCGAGCCGACATGGCGCTCATAGAGACCGGCGACGACTTCGGCCACTTCATTGCCCTTCGGCGTCAGCGAGACGCGGACCGAACGGCGGTCGATGCGCGAGCGCTGGTGGTTGATGAAGCCGAGATCGACCAGCTTCTTCAGATTGTAGGAGACGTTCGAGCCGAGATAGTAGCCACGCGAGCGCAGCTCGCCGGCGGTCAGCTCGGAGTTGCCGATGTTGAACAGAAGCAGCGCCTGGATGGCATTGATGTCGGAACGGCCATTGCGGTCGAACTCGTCCTTGATCACGTCAAGCAGACGGCGATGCAGACGCTCCACCAGCTGCAGCGATTCCATGTAAAGCGAACGGATAGCCTCGCGGCGATCGTCGGATACGTTGGCGGTCTTCGCCGCCGGACGCGAATTGATCATTGTCTTTGCCTCTCGTTTGTCGCCTGGTGATTTTTTGTTTTTCACCTTGATTGCGACACTATCGAATACTCATAAAATTCGACTTAAACGCTAGGGCTAACAAGAGCTTACCGGTAATAGGTTTCGCAAGACGCTTAACGAACGGTCACCCGAGCAAGGATAATTAACCTAAAGATTTACCCAATGGCTGCGGGGCGGCGTTTCAGGCGCGAGCGGGGCGCTTGCGCATCCAGATGACAACGCGGAAGGCGATGTAGAGCAGTGCGACCGCGGCATGCGAGAAGACGATGAGCGGCCGGTGGCCGTACAGATCGGGGAAGCCGGCATACATGATGGTCTCGGTGACAGCACAGATGAACCAGATCACCGGGCCCCACGACGCCAGCATCCAGAGGCCGGCGGCGGCGAAGGGGAAGAACACGGCCAGCATCACCGCCACGACCTGCCAGTGCACCGGCATCAGGTCGAAGCGCCACAGCGGGCCGGGATAAAAGCCGATCAGCCGGATCCAGTACAGGATGCCGAACAGCAGGCAATAGCCCGCTATGACGCGCTGGAACCAGGCGAAGATGATCTCGACACCCGAGGGCTGCAGCACGATGCGCCGCGACGTGACCTCGCTCACAGTTCGAGCTCCCGTTCGAGCGGCGCGAAATAGGCGTCCACCGAAGCAGCGTCGACCTCGGCCAGGCTTGCCGGCCGCCACTGCGGCGTCGAACCCTTGTCGACGAGGACGGCGCGGATGCCTTCATAGAAGTCGTGCCCGGCCAGCATGCGGTTGAGGATGCGGAACTCCATCTTCATGCAGGCTTCCATCGACAGCGTCAGCCCGGCGCTGATCTGGCGCCACGCGACATTAAGGCTGGTCGGCGAGCGGGTGCGGATGGTGGCCAGCGTCTTGGCGGCAAACTCGTCGGCGCCTGCCGCCCGCTCCAGGCTCTCGAGGATTTCGGCGAGCGAGGGTTGGGAAAAATGCCGGGCGATGGCTTCCAGCACCGGCTGGGCGGTTTCGCGCCTGGCCGGCACGAAGAAGCCGCGCAGGACCGATTCCGGATCGCCATTGGCGCAGAGCCGGTCGAGAAAGGCAGCCTGGTCGGCGGCCTTGATGGTGTGGGTGGCCAGGCCCGACCATAATGCATCGCCATAGCGGATGCGGTTGCCGGTCAGCGCCAGATACATGCCGAAGCTGCCGCCGAGGTCAGGCAGCAGATGGCTGCCGCCCACGTCGGGGAAGAAACCGATGCCGACTTCGGGCATGGCGAACTGGGCGTTCTCGGTCAGCACGCGCTGCGAGCCGTGGAAAGAGATGCCGACGCCCCCGCCCATCACGATCCCGTCGATCAGCGCGACATAGGGCTTTTTGTAACTGTTGATGCGGGCGTTGAGCCGGTATTCGTCGGCGAAGAACTCGACCGGCGGCTTCCCGGCGCGGGCCTCGTAGACGTGCATGATGTCGCCGCCGGCGCAAAACGCTCTGCCCTCGGCTTTGACGACGACGACATCGACGCCGGTATCGCGTTCAAAAGCGTCGAGCGCCTTGTCCAGCGCCTTGATCATGCGATGTGTCAGCGCATTGAGCGCCTGCGGCCGCGTCAGCGTGACGACGCCTGCCTTGCCCAACCGTTCGAAGCGGATCTCGTCGCCGCCGCCAAAGTCCATCGTCAGAGAATCCCTCCCCGCGCCTGCGGGACTGAAGTGCTAAAGGTGGCGCATGGGTGCGTCAACCGGCGGGCGCGGTTTGGATTTTCGCAAGGCAACGCGACCGTGCTTTGCCCCCGACAGAAATGCGCGCAAAATTGCCGGGCAAACAGCCTTTCTTCTGATGCAGGGACAAACGCATGACGCTTGAAACCGCAGCGCCGAGCCATGGCTGGGAGATGCCGAAAAAGTTCGACCCGGATGATGTTCTCAGCCGCCCGCTGATGGCCAATCTGGCGACCGTGACCGCTGACGGCGCGCCGCGCAACGCGCCGATGTGGTTCATCTGGGAGGACGCTGCGATCTGGCTACTCGGCTCGACCGGCGCAAGTGCTGTCAAACACCTCGAACGTGACCCGCGCTGCGCCGTGGAGATCGTCCATTTCGACAATGAGGCCGGCATCCTGCTGCATCTCGGCCTGCGCGGCGTCGCCACCATCGAAGCGATGGCGCCGAACCGCTTCAAACGGCTGCTGCACAAATATCTCGGCCCGGAGGCGACCTGGAACCGCTGGTTCATCGACAATGTGGCCGACATCGACCATCCGGACGGGCGCCTGATCCGGCCCGCCCCGGAGAGCATCTTCACCAACAATGTGTCGTTCTTCAAAACCGGCCCCGAGCTGGCGTGGCCGCCGAAGCCGTAAGCAGCGCGTTATCGACTGGCACAATCGTGTCGCATTGGTCAGAGGCAAGGCCTCGTGGTAAAAGCCGCCTCGACCCGGAGTTTTTGCGATGAACAAATTCACCCCCGCGACGAGCAACAAATTCGCACCGGCAAAGCCCGCCGGTGCGCGCAGCGTCGACGAGATCACCGGCAGCCGCCGCTTGCGGCGCATGCGCAAGGCCGACTGGTCGCGCCGCCTGGTGCAGGAAAACCGGCTTACCGTGGACGATCTGATCTGGCCGATCTTCGTGATCGACGGCAAGAACACGCGCGAGCCGATCGCCGCCATGCCCGGCGTCTTCCGCCTGTCGCTGGACCTCGCCGTCAAGGAGGCCGAGCGGGCCGCTAAGCTCGGCATTCCGGCGATCGCCACCTTCCCCAATGTTGAACTCAGCCTGCGCGACCAGACGGGATCGCACATCCTCGACCCGGAAAACATCATCAACCGCGCCACCCGCGCCATCAAGGACGCAGTGCCCGAGATCGGCATCATCACCGATGCCGCGCTCGATCCGTTCACCTCGCACGGCCATGACGGCATCTTGCGCGACGGCATCATCGTCAATGACGAGACAGTGGAACAGGTGACCGCCGCGGCCGTCATCCAGGCAGCGGCCGGCGCCGACATCATCGCGCCGTCCGACATGATGGACGGCCGCATCGGCGCCATCCGCGACGCACTCGACGCCAACGGTTTTTCGGATGTGGCGATCATGTCCTATGCGACGAAATTCGCCTCCGCCTTCTACGGCCCCTACCGCGAGGCGGTCGGCACCGCCGGCCTGCTCAAGGGCGACAAGAAGACCTACTATCTCGACCACGCCAATTCCGACGAAGCGGTGCGCGAGGCCGAGCAGGATATCGCCGAGGGCGCCGACATGCTGATGGTCAAGCCCGGCCTGCCCTATCTCGACATCATCCGCCGGCTGAAGGACGAGTTCCAGATGCCGACCTTCGCCTACCAGGTGTCAGGCGAATATTCGATGATCAAGGCGGCGGCCGCCAATGGCTGGATCGACGGCGAAAAGGCAATGCTGGAGAGCCTGCTCGCCTTCAAGCGCGCCGGCTGCGACGGCATCCTGACTTACTTCGCTCCGGAAGTGGCGCAAATGCTGAAGGGATAAATTCACTCCAGCACATAACTCTCTTTGACATTTCTTGTTTCGAAGTCCAGCCGACCACGCCCGCAAACCGACATGTCTTGGAACAAGTCGGGCTTCTTGATGCCTGCTTCGACACAGGCTTCTCTCAATTTGGCGGTGCAAATGACGATGCCCATGTTCTTCTGTTTGAAGATATGCGCATCGCCAACAATCTCCTCCTTGAAATAGAAGCACGCGCCTCCGGCGCGGTCGTAGTGGACGCCTCCATTCTCGCCGATCAAAAGCCTAAACTTCGACGATTCGAGATCAACGGCATCAATCTTGCGAACGATGTCGCAAAGGTAGTGCTTTGGTTCGATCGGCTTTCCGCTCAAATAGAATACGTCGCAGTCGTTAAACACGACCCCATCGGGGTCGACTGACTGCAGAACTTCCTTCAGGCGCTCGGATACAAGCCAGTAACAATGAAAATCTTCTAAGTCTTTTGGTGGCCTGCAATAGGCTGTCGCTTCAGGCCGTAGCCTGGGCGTCTCCGGGTACTCAGGAAAGCCGTATCCCCCAAACTCCGTCGGCCCGAGCAGTATGCGGGGTGGCGGCACCAAAGCTTGGGCGTTTTCCAGCTGAAGACAATGGGACCCGCCGCGATATGTCGGTCCGATCTGGAAGAATTTTCCATGTTTCTTGAATTTCGCCTCTTTGCGGAAAACCCGCTCTGGGACTTGAGCTGGCCTATTCTGCGGGCGGTTCCGGTTGGCAAACAGTTTTGCAATGAGTGAAATAATGGTCACGTGCGCGCCTGCTCAGTTTACCGACTTTCGAGTTCAAGACTAAATCGCGTGAGAGTACCCGTCCACCTGCTTCGCGCCCGAAGTGGCGCAAATGCTGAAGGGTTAGCCGGAACCCTGATACACCGGGTTCCGGCTTTTCCTCACGCCTTCGGCAAATAAGGGATCGTTCCAGCGAGATCGGTATCGTCGATCAGTTGGAAGCGGCTGTCGCTGCCCTTCCGGCGCTCCGCCACAAACGGGGCGTATTGCGGATCGTTGGTGAAGGCCTCGGCTGCCTTTGCCGACGGAAACGCCATGATGGCGATCAGGCTGGTGTCGAGCGGCTTGCCCTCCAGCGTCTTCACATTGCCGCTGCGGGCGAGATACTTGCCGCCATGCTTGTGGACGAGGTCATGCACCGAAGCGGCATAGGCCGGCACCCATTTGTCGTCCTTCACCTTGATGTCTGCGATCACGTAAGCGGTCATTGTCCAACTCCTCATGGATCGGCACCGGACTGCCCGGTGACGTGACCGCTGCCTCGCATGGCGGCGCCGGACCGCTCCAGTCACAGAACTGTACCGGGGGTGCCAGTACAGCTTCTGTACTGGCTGAACTCAGGTTTTCTGAATAAGGTCCGGTAACATCTTTTGGAGCTCACCACATGACACAAGCCGGTTACAAGCAATTCTGCCCGCTCTCCATGGCGGCGGAGCTGTTGTGCACACGCTGGACCATGGTGCTGTTGCGCGAACTGGTGGCGGGATCGACCCGCTTCAACGATTTGCGCCGCGGCGTGCCGAAAATGTCGCCAACCCTTCTGTCGCAACGGCTTAGGGATCTCGAAGCGGGAGGCATCGTCGAGCGGACCGAGATCGCGACCGAGAAGGGCGTGTTCGAATACCGGCTGACCGAGGCGGGCCGGGATTTGCGCCCGGTTGTCGAGGCGATGGGGTTTTGGGGCCAGAAATGGGTCGAGGCCAGGCTGTCGCTCAAAAACCTCGATCCGTCGCTGCTGATGTGGGACATGCGGCGCAATCTGAACCCCAGTCCGCTGCCGGACGGGCGCACCGTGATACAATTCCTGTACCATGACCTGCCGGCGTCAAAACGATCGTGGTGGCTGATCGTCGAAAAGCAGGGCGAGGTCGATCTTTGCTGGTACGATCCGGGCTTCGACGTCGATCTCTACGTCTCGACCGATCTGTGCACCATGACCTCGATCTGGATGGGGCTGACGACAGTTCACAAGGAACGCGACAAGATCAGCCTGACCGGCGATCTCGACGTCGCCGGCAAGATGCAGATCTGGCTTGGGCTCAGCCCGTTTGCGGTGATGCCGAAGCGCGTGGCGGCTTGAGGTCCCTGCGCATTCCACAGATCGCTTGCCTCTAAAAATACTAGTTGCAAAATGCAATCAGTTTGAATACTGATTGCAAATCACAACTGGTCACCAAAGGGAGTCTTCCATGTCCAAACTGCGCGTCAATGCCTCCACCTTGTCGCTCGACGGTTTCGGCGCCGGTCCTGACCAGGACCTGCAAAATCCGCTCGGCGTTGGTGGCGAAGATCTGCACAAATGGATGACCGGCACCCGCACCTTCCACGAGATGGTCGGCAAGGATGGCGGCACCACCGATGTGGACGACCGGTTCACCATCGGCAGCTTCCACAATGTCGGCGCCTGGATCCTCGGCCGCAACATGTTCGGCCCAATCCGCGGCGAATGGCCGGACGAGAGCTGGAAAGGCTGGTGGGGCGACAACCCGCCCTATCATGTGCCGACCTTCGTGCTGACCCATCACAAGCGCGACCCCATTGCGATGGAAGGCGGCACCGTTTTCCACTTCGTCACCGGCGGCATCCACGCCGCGCTCGAACAAGCAAAGGCCGCGGCCGGCGGCAAGGATGTCCGCGTCGGCGGCGGCGTTTCCACCATCCGGCAATATCTGCAAGAGAAGCTCATCGACGAGTTGCATCTGGCGGTGTCGCCAGTGTTGCTCGGGAGGGGCGAGAGCCTGTTTGCCGGGCTGGATATGCTGAAGCTGGGTTACCAGTGCACCGAGCAGGTGGCGACAGCGCTCGCCACGCATGTGACGATCAAGCGGGTGTAGTGGCGAAGTGATAGGCGCAGGCTTCTTTCTCCCCGTTCTACGGGGAGAAATGCCCGGCAGGCAATGAGGGGCAGCGCTGCTTTGGAGGTTAGCAGCGTCCGACGGCTGTGAATTCGTCGCCGGAGCTGCCCCTCATCCGCCCTTCCGGCACCTTCTCCCCGTGAAACGGGGAGAAGGAAAAGTGCTCAATACTTCTCCGGCACGTAAAGCTCGCGCGGCAGGACCTGGCGCTCGTACTCCGGGTTGAACACCCGCTCGGGCAGCGTGATTTCTTCGTGCGGCACGTCCTCATAGGGCAGCTGTTTGAGGAGATGGTCGATGCAGTTCAGCCGCGCCCGCTTCTTGTCGTTGCCTTCGACGATGTACCACGGTGCCTCTGGGATGTTGGTGCGGGCAAACGTCTCTTCCTTGGCCTTGGTGTACTGCTCCCAGCGCACGCGCGACTGCAGGTCCATCGGCGACAGCTTCCACTGCTTCATCGGGTCGTGGATGCGCATCATGAAGCGCATCTGCTGTTCCTCGTCGGTGATCGAGAACCAGTATTTGACCAGCGTGACGCCGGAGCGGACCAGCATGCGCTCGAACTCCGGCACATCGCGGAAGAACTCTTCGACCTGATCGGGTTCGGCAAAGCCCATCACCCGCTCGACGCCGGAGCGGTTGTACCAGGAGCGGTCGAACAGCACGATCTCGCCGCCGGCCGGCAGATGCGGCACGTAGCGCTGGAAATACCACTGCGATTTTTCGCGCTCGGTCGGCGCCGGCAGCGCCACGACGCGGCAGATGCGCGGGTTGAGGCGCTGGGTGATGCGCTTGATGACGCCGCCCTTGCCGGCGGAATCGCGTCCTTCGAAAACCACCACCAGCTTCTTCTTGTGGTAGGCGACCCAGGACTGCAGCTTGATCAGTTCCGACTGCAAGCCGATCAGGTCGCGGAAATACTGCATGCGGTCGATCGACGGCGGATGCGCGTTCTTGTAGATCTTGGAGATCTCCAGCGACAGCGCCGGCTCCGACATTTCAAGCTCATAGTCCTCGTCGAGCATGTCGGCGAGTTCGGCTTCCAGCCAATCCCTGGCCGGAGAATTCTGCTTCAACTCGGTCATTTCGACTGCTCCGCTTGCCGGCTGACATGAAACCCTGAGCCGACTCGATATAGGCCGCCAATGACGGTTTTATTGCAAGCCGCCGGCCAGCCGGTGATCACTGCAAACCAGCGAGCATTGCCGATCCATTGCCCTGGGATGGCGACAAGCCGCTCAAATTGTCCTACAAATGGCGGACCCGTTCGGGCTTCCCCGCCCTTTCCTGCTAAAACCGCCTCCCCACCAAAACTACGAGGATCTGACATGGAATACCGCACGCTTGGCCGTTCCGGCTTGAAAGTTTCGGCGCTGACCTTGGGAACCATGACCTTCGGCGGCAGCGGGCCGTTCGCTGCCGTCGGCAATTCCGATCTCGCGGAGGCCTCGCGCATCATCGACACTTGCATCGATGCCGGCATCAATCTCATCGACACCGCCAATGTCTATTCGAACGGATTGTCGGAAGAGATCATCGGCGAGGCGCTCGGCGGCAAGCGCAAGAACGACGTGCTGATCGCCTCCAAGGCGCGCATGCGGATCGGCAAGGGCCCCAATGACGAAGGCCTGTCGCGCCATCATCTGATCCGCGAATGCGAGAAGAGCCTGAAGCGCCTCAGGACAGATGTCATCGACATCTATTTCCTGCACGAATGGGATGGCGCGACGCCGCTCGAGGAAACCATCGCCGCGCTCGACACGCTGGTTGCCCAGGGCAAGATCCGCAATGTCGGCTGCTCCAACTATTCCGGCTGGCAGGTCATGAAGGCGCTGGGCATCAGCGACAGCCAGCACCAGCCGCGCTTCGTCACCCAGCAGATCCACTACACGCTGGAAGCACGCGAGGCCGAGTATGAGCTCTTGCCGATCTCGGTCGACCAGGGCCTTGGCGTTTTGGTGTGGAGCCCGCTCGCCGGCGGCCTCCTGTCGGGAAAATACCGCCGCGACAGCCCGACGGCGCGCCAGATCGGCGGCTGGTCGGAACCGCCGATCCGCGACGAAGACCGGCTGTGGCGGATCGTCGATGTGCTGGTCGATATCGGTGCGGCACGCGGCGTTTCGGCGGCCCAGGTGGCGCTGACCTGGCTGCTCGGCCGGCCAGCCGTCAGTTCGCTGGTGATCGGCGCACGCAACGAGGCCCAGTTGAAAGACAATCTCGCCGCGGCAAGCCTGACGCTGTCCTTTGATGAACGCCAGCGTCTCGATGCCGTCAGCCGGCCGCCGGTGCTCTATCCCTACTGGCACCAGCAGTTTACGGCGAAGGACCGCTTCGGCCCGGCCGATCTGGTTATGGACCGCAGCGTCATCTGACTTAAGGGCGCCGGAAGCCGCTAGCCCGCGATAAACCGCCAGACCTGCGGATCGGGCTCGATCTGGCCGCTGAGCACGAAATATTTGTAGAGCACGAGCAGGCAGATCGCCTGCTCGGCCCGCTCGTCGGCGAATTTGCGGCAATAGGCGTTGGCCGCCGCAACGATGCGCTGGGCCTCGGCCGGATGCTGCTCGAGATGATGCACCCGCTCGGCCAGATCGCTGAAGTCGGGCGCCAGCGGCACATAATGGACATCGGGCTCGAGCTGCCCCTCGGCGAACCAGGTCTCGTAAGTCGGCGGCGGCATCAGGCAGAGCGAGTTCGAGCTCATGATCCATTTCAGATTGGTCGCGACATCATTGCCTTCGAGCGAGATAATGTAGCGGTAGCGGCGCTGCTGATCGATGCTGAGATAGGGCTTGCGGTATTCCGCCGGTGCTGTCGCCCTCGGCGTGCCGACATCGCAGAACGGCAGATTGCGGGCTGCATCCAGCAACAAGGTGCGGATCGGATTGTTGAGTTCGCCGCGCCAAACGACGAGCGGATGTTTGTCGGCGAAGGCGACATCGTCGGCCGGCATGTGGAAATGGCGGAACTTGTTCAACTTGAACAGGACGCCGTTGCTGTTGTCGCCGGCTATCGGCCGGTCCTTGACGATCGACGGCATCTTCGGCACTTCGATGACGTCGCCGAATTCCAGGTCGATGCGCAGATCTGGGTCGAAATAACGGGTGAACTCCTTCAGATCGTAATAGTACATGCTGCGGTCCGACGGCAGCCGGCTGACCGGCACGGCCTCGGGGCTGGAGCTAAAAGGCTCCCGCAGCGTGTTGTAGTAATTGAGCCGCTGGCGGACCGATGCGTCGGAAAGCCTGGCCTGATCGAGCAGCCGGCCGAGCCGGCGCCGGAAAAGAACCGGCGGCGCGATGTCGCGCATGGCGTTGCGCGCATAGTAGATCAGCTTCTGTGCGTTTCTTTGAAGCGTGGCCATCGGTCGTTTTGATTCGAAATCGGTCGGCGGCGGCTCCAGCAACTGTCCCGCAGCCTTTTCTAAACCATTGTGTTCGCCATCACGCAAGTCCAGAACCGCTGGCATCTGCCCTCGCGGCGCTGTTGTGTTTGCCGGCCAATGCTTCTAGGCAGGATCAGGCACAGCGAAAGGAAACGATATGGCTCGACCACCGAATTACGGTCAGGAACGCAAAGAGCGCGACCGGCAGAAGGCCGCCAAGAAGGCGGAGAAGCTCGCCGCCAAGGTCGCGGCCAAGGAGCGCGCCGAGCCTGAGAACGAGGCAAGTTCGAAAACCGACACCGAGACAGAAAAATAGGCAAGACAGGATCACCGGCCCGCGAAACGGGCCGGATCCTGGCAAAATGCCGGTCTGATCAGGCCGATGTGATCAGGCCGGGGCCTTGTCGCTGACGAAGACGTTGACCTCGCGCGCGGCGGCGATGAAGGCGCGTCTTGCAATCATCGCCGGCTTGTCGCCGGCCAGCGCGTCATGGCAGGCCTGCAGCGCTTCGCGGTGCTTGGGGCTGCGCTTGCCGGGCCAGCTGTTGAGCAGGTAATCGGAAGCCTCGCGCACCGTACGCAAGAGCTGAGTGCTTCCCTCCGTGCCCGACTTAACGGTCACGGGTGTTTCAAATCGGTTGTTTTCCATGGCCGCCTTTTACGCCATCGGCGTCCGCGAAGCGAGGCCGAAAGCGGATCGCGACGGCATTCTTTCGTTTTCGTGACCAGTATCAAGCGGCGACGACGGCAAAACCCCTGGCGCGTAGGCCGCGCCGGTCATTGTGCAACGACGTCACCAGGCGGGCGCGGCTGCCGGCTATATGGGCGGAAAGTCGCGCCGCCGCCGCATCGGCATCGCCGGCCCGCACCGCTGCCAGAATGGCGTGATGCTCGCTCCAGGCGCGGCCAAGGGCCGCCTCGTCGCGCACCTCCAGCCAGCGCGCCCGCGACAGCCGCGTCATGGCATCGCGCACGGCCCGAAACAGGAACTCGTTGCCGGAGAGCCGCGCCAGTTCGATATGGAAATCCATGCCGACGCGGTGCCATTCCTCGCGCGGCGTGGCAGTGTCGCAGGAGTCCAGCATCGCCTCGATGACATCGGCTGCGCTCCTGTCGGCCAGCGCCGAAGTCAGCCTGACCGCCGCGACCTCGACCGCTTCGCGGTACACCGCGATCTGTTCCAGTTCGGCAAGGTTGATCGGCGACACGGTCCAGCCGCGCCCGTCACGGCAGATCAGCCCTTCCGTCTCCAGCCGCAGCAGGGCTGCCCTGACCGGCGTGCGCGAGGCGCCGAAGCGGCTCTCGATCCAGCGCTCCGTCAGCCGCTCGCCAGGACCGACCTCGAGGCCAAGGATCATCTCGCGAAGCGCTTTTTCGACGATCTGCATCTGCGACATAGTTGCTTCCATTGCTGGCGATCGGCCTTGCCCGTTGGTCTTGCCGATCACATTGAGAGCGCCTGATTGACAGCAGCCGGGCTTTGCGTCCATGAGGTACCAAGTTGGTATCCCAAAATGGTATCCGCAGCAAGCGGACAGGACAGGACATGCCGCAGGACAGTGCAGCGCAGGCCGCCGAAGCGCCTTCCACCTACAACATTCATTGGCGGCGCAACCTGCTCGTGTGCTTTGCCGGATCGTTCAGCACGCTTGTGGCGATGACGCTGTTGCTGCCGTTCCTGCCGCTCTATGTCGAACAGCTGGGCGCCCTGGGCCACGCGGCGATCGTGCAATGGTCCGGCATCGCCTTCGGCGCCACCTTCCTTGCCGCGGCCCTTGTCGCACCGCTGTGGGGGCGGCTCGGCGACCGCTACGGCCGCAAGGTGATGCTGGTGCGCGCCAGTTTCGGCATGGCGATCTGCATGTCGCTGACCGGCATGGTGCAGACCGTCTGGCAATTGGTGCTTTTGCGCCTGTTGATCGGCTTTGCCGGCGGTTATTCCTCAGGCTCGACGATCCTTGTCGCCATGCAGACGCCGAAGGAGCGCTCCGGCTGGGCGCTTGGCGTGCTGTCGGCCGGCATCACCGCAGGCTCCCTGGTCGGCCCGTTGCTTGGCGGCGCGCTGCCGCCATTGATCGGTATTCGCGCCACCTTCCTCATCGCGGGCGGCGTCATTTTCCTGGCGGCGCTGGCGACGACGTTCCTGATAAAGGAGATGCCTCGCCCGCCAGTACAGGCAAAACGCGAGGAGAAACCAAAGGGAAGTTGGGCGCAGATCCCCGACAAACGCCCTGTCGTGGCCATGCTGGCGACCGGCATGCTGTTCACCTTCGCCAACATGTCGATCGAGCCGATCATCACCGTTTACGTCCAGCAACTGGTCGCGGAGGCAAGCCGGGTGACCCTGGTCTCAGGTGTCGTCATGTCGGCGGCGGCGCTGGGCGCCATCCTGTCGGCGTCACGGCTGGGCAAACTCGCCGACCGCATCGGCCACTGGAACGTCATCGTCGCATCGCTGGCCGTCTCGGCGCTGCTGTTGATACCGCAGGCCTTCGTCACCGAGAGCTGGCAGTTGGTCGGGCTGCGGTTCCTTATGGGTCTGGTGCTGGGCGGGCTGTTGCCCTGCATCACCAGCGTCATCCGCCACAATGTTCCCGATGGGGTCGGCGGCAATGTGCTGGGCCTGGCAATCTCGGCGCAATATGTCGGCCAGGTTGCGGGGCCGCTGCTGGGCGGCTTCGTCGGCGGCCATTTCGGCATGCGCGCGGTGTTTCTCGGCACGTCGTTGCTGATGGCGGGCGGTGCCGCGTATAATTGGCTGGCCCAGGCGCGCCGCACGCGCGACATGCTGGCGATATCGGAAAAATCCTGACAGACAGGTCGCGCCGCCTATCGTCAATCACGGAGCCCGAGACATGAGCATCGCCGAGTCAGCACCAGCAAACAGCGCGCGCATCCTCGTTTTCGCCGGCGGCATTGCCGGCGCGGCGGGCGTGGCGCTGTCGGCGGCATCAGCGCATCTCGGCGGCGCCTTCGTCGGCACGGCCGCATCCTTCCTGCTCATGCATGCGCCGGTGTTTTTGGCCGTCGGCCTCGCCGGCGCAAACCGGATCTTGCGGATCGGCAGCCTGGTGCTGCTCGTCGGGCTTGTTCTGTTCTGCGGCGATCTGCTGGCACGGGATTTCGTGGGATCGCGGCTGTTCCCGATGTCGGCGCCGATCGGCGGCACCTTGCTCATCGCGGGCTGGCTGGTGATCGCGGCCTCGGCGCTCGTGCGGCAACGGTCCTGACGAGCCAAGAACCCTGTCCCATCAGATATCACACGAGGCTTAATCCTGCCGGTTTTGCGGCAGCAGGTCGCGGTTGCGCTTGGCAGACTTGGTCGGCCGCCGCCTTTCCGGCTGCTCCGTGGCAGGCGAGATACCCCAGTAATTGCGATAAATGTCTTCGAACAGATGCTTCACGGGATGCATGTTCGTCTCCTCTTCAAGAACTTGAATCGATCCAATCAGCTGGCACGAAAATGCCGGGGCCGATCAGCTGCGCTTGCGTTTCACAAGGTATTGCAGGTCACGCCTCCACGGCCCGACCTTGTCGCGGCGCCTGCGGGTGGCGGCGTCGGAGACTATGCCCCAATCATTGCCGTAGATGTCTTCGAACAGATAATTCACGGGATGCACGGCACCCTCCTCTTGAATCGATCCAAGTTATACTTGGTGAATCCCTTGGATCGATTCAAATATAGACCCTCTCCGCCGTCCGATCAAGGGAAAATTTGAACCGATCCAACGAAAGTGCTAAACAGGCTCCGGTTCAGGAGACGAAAATGACGGCATTGACCTCCGGCAAGACGAGACCAGTGCGGCTTGCCGACATCGCCAAGGCGGCCGGGGTCTCGCACGGTACCGCGTCCAACGTGTTCGCTCGCCCGGAAATCGTGCGCGAAGAGGTCCGCGAGCGGGTCAAGGCGGCGGCGGAAGCGATGGGCTATGCCGGCCCGGATCCCAAGGGCCGGCTGCTGCGCGCCGGCAAGGTCAACGCCATCGGCGTGGCAACGGCGGAACCATTGTCCTATTTCTTCGACGATCCCTTTGCCCGCGTCATGATGGCCAGCATTTCGCAGGCCTGCGACGCCACCGGCGCCGGAATTTCGCTGGTCTCGGCCGCCAACAGCGAGCAGCTCGCCTGGAACATCCAGAGCGCCCTGGTCGACGGCTTCATCGTGTTCTGCATCGAGGGTGGGTCGCGGCTGGTCGAACTGGCGCGCGAACGCAAACTGCCTTTCGTGGCGCTTGATCTCGATTCGGAAAATGAGGCGGTCGCTGCGATCGGCGTCGACAACGTCGCCGGCGCGGGTCTGGCGGCGCGCCATCTGGCCGAGTTCGGCCATCGCAGCTTTGCCGTACTCGCCCTGGAATCTGCCGACGCTGGCTTTGGTCCCGTCACGCAGGAGCAAGTCGAGACGACATCCCTCTACTCGGGCACACGCGACCGTCTGCGTGGCTATTTCGGCGAGCTCTCCCGCTTCGGCATCGACGTCTCGCAAGTGCCAATCTACGAAACCCTCAATGACGAGGCGAGCGTTCGGGCCGGCCTCGATCATATTTTCGCGCTGCCGCAGACGCCGACGGCAATCCTGGCCATGTCGGACAAGATCGCGCTGCATGCGCTCGACTGGCTGCGCGAGCGTAACATTGCCGTGCCGGGCGATGTGTCAATCGTCGGCTTCGACGGCGTGCCGGAAGGCGCCGACTCCGAGCCGCCACTAACCACTGTCGCCCAGCCGATCGCCGAGATGGGCCGGCTGGCCGTCAAGGCGATCCTCGAAAATGACGGCTCGCAGCACCGGCAATTGCTGCCGGTCGATCTTGTGGTGCGGGGGTCGTCCGGCCCCTCGCCTGCTAGCTAGGCGGCTGATGTGGGATCATCGGCTTAGCCTTGGCATCGCGGGCATGCCGAAGGTCTGGTGAACGGCTGGCGCTTCTTTGCGAACCGGCTTTTTGCCCAAGCCGATGCCGGACAGCCACTCAAGATAGAAGGCGAGCGCGAATTGCATGGCGATGCCGGCCGAAATCAGCAAGACGTCATAGGCAAAGCCGCCCGGATTGATCAGCTTCATCACCTGCGCCGCCATGGCGATCAGCGTGCCGGCGAGGAACACCGGCAAGGAGCGCTTGCCGAGCAGGGCAAGCGGATGGTCCGGGCTGAGACGGAACAGGTTCGTGAAAGCCGGCAGGGCGACGATCAGATAGCTCACCGCCAATATGTGCAGGAGCCGCGGCAGCGACAGGAACGTCTTGTCGAAGCCGCCGATCACCACGGGCAGGTTAAACCACGTTATCTCGCCCCAGAGCGGGCTGTGCACCCAGACCGCCGCTGCCGCGACATAGGTCGCCGCGGCGCCCACCAGCCAACGATTGACGGGAATTGTGCCGCCGCGCCTGACATGCAGCATGCCGGCAAGGCCGATGTTGAACAGGAATTGCCAGGACAGCGGGTTGAGGAACCAGAAGCCGGGCTCGGGATAGTTCGGCGGCGCGATCTGCCAGAGGCCGGCGACGAGCCACAGCGCGCCGGAAAAGACCAGCGCCGGCAGCGGCCGGTAGCTGACGAAGAGCAGGAAGAGCGGCGCCATCAACAGCAGCGCCGCATAGACCGGCAGGATGTTGTTGTAGCCAAGCTGGTGGCCGAGCGTGACAATGCCGATCATGACCTCCGGCGTGTTCTTCATCAGCGGCTCGATGTTGATCAGCTTGAGCAGTTCCGGCCGCCGGCCGAACACCGCCGCGGCGCAGAACAACGCCATCACAACCATGGTGGTGACGATGTGGGCGCTGTAAAGCACGCCGGCCCGGCGCCACATCTTCAACATCGCCAGCAGCCGGCCGCCCGGCTGGAACTTGGTGCCATATGCGAGTGCGACCGACATGCCGGAAATCAGCACGAAGGCTTCCGCCGCGTCCGAGAATCCGAAATTCTTGTAGGTCAGCGTTTCGAAGACGGTGCCCGGCACGTGGTCGATATAGATGGTCAGGAGTGCGAGCGCACGGAACACGTCAATGCGCGTGTCGCGATCGGGGATACGCGGAGCGCGATCGGCGATACGCGGAGCGCGATCGGCGATACGCGGGGCGCGATCGGGCGGGACTGGCAGGGTCATCGACAAAAGGCCTCAAAGGAGAGCAAGGATGCTCGCGTTGTTCATGCCGGGATGCGACCATCGGCGCACACCGCTTCGATTCCTCCCGCAGGGAGCATATCGGCGCAGAAACGGTCTGAAATGAGCCTGTTGCAATCACATTTGGCGGAGCGTGAAAATATTCCGTTTTGAAGCTGGCAAAGGACCAATGTCTCCGTGAAAACAACGAGATATGAGCGTGGATCGATATAGCGACGAGAACGCCTTTCTGCACCAGGATCTGGCCTTTCCCTACCGCCTCCTCAAGCCGGAGAATGCCGGCGGCGAGAGCCTGTTTTTACTGCACGGATCGGGTGTCGACGAAACGACGATGGTCCCGATTGCGAGGCAGATCGCCCCTAACGCCACGCTGGTCGCGGTGCGTGGCCGCATCCGCCAAGAAGACGGCTTCCGCTGGTTCGAGCGGATCACGCCGACCAGTTTCGAACAGGCGAGCATCCGTGCCGAAACATCGTACTTTGCCGCCTTCGCAAGCGAGGCCGCAAAGCGCCACGGGCTCGACCTCGCCCGGGCGACTTTCCTCGGCTATTCCAACGGCGCCAATCTGGTTTCCAGCCTGATGCTGCTCAACTCCGGCCTCGTCCGAAAAGCGGCGTTGCTGAGAGCAATGCCCGTGCTTGACGATGCGCCGGCAACCGATCTGACAGGAAGGCGCGTCCTGATTGTCGCTGGTGCCGCGGACGAGACCTACGGGCCGTTTGCGCCGCCACTGGTGAGGCTGCTCAACAAACATGGCGCCGAGGTCGATGCGCGCATCGTGCCTTCAGGTCACGAAATCGGCGACCCGGATGCCGCCATCGTCCGGCAATGGCTGGCGGGACCAGCATTGGTCGCACGCCAGGCAGGCTAAGAGACCTTGGTAGACCGCATCGGCGCCCGGCGGAACAGCTGAGCAGATGCTCGTCGCCTAGCCCTGTCCCATCCGGTTCCAAGCATCGAGCCCGGCGATCTTGTAGGCTTCGGCCAGCGTCGGATAGTTGAAGGTGTTGTTGACGAAGAAATCAACCGTGCCGCCGAGGTTGATCACCGCCTGGCCGATATGGATCAGTTCGGTGGCGCCTTCGCCGACGATGTGGGCGCCGAGCAGGCGGCGCGTTTCGACCGAGAACAGCAGCTTCAGAAAGCCGGAGTTGACGCCCATGATGTGGCCGCGCGAGGTTTCGCGGAACCGCGCCAGACCGACTTCATAAGCAGCGCCGCTCTCGCGCACCTGCTCCTCCGACTGACCAACGGTGGATATTTCCGGCACGGCGTAGATGCCATAGGGGAAGGTTTCCGGCGGCGGTGGCAGTTGCACGCCGAAGGCGTGGCAGGCGGCCACCCTGCCTTGCTCCATCGATGTCGAGGCAAGGCTGGGGAAACCGATGACGTCGCCGGTGGCATAGATGTTGGGCGCACTGGTCTGGAAGGTCTGCGGATCGACCTTGATGCGGCCCCGGGAATCGGCCTCGATGCCGACCACGTCGAGGCCGAGGCTGCCGAGATTGCCGCTGCGGCCGGCGGCGTAAAGCACGATCTCGGAGCGGATGGTGCGGCCATCGGCGAGCGTCACTTCGGCATAGTCGGGTTTTGAGACGATTTCCTTGACCGTACTGCCGAGGCGAATGGTCATGCCGCGGTCGCGCATCTGGTGGATGAAGTCGTCGACGATCTCGCGGTCGACGAAATCGAGGATGGTGTTGCGCGGCTCCACCAGCGTCACCGGCACGTCGAGCGCCGAAAAGATCGTCGCATATTCAACGCCGATGACGCCGGCGCCGATCACCGTCAGCGTGCGCGGCAGATGGTCGAGTTCCAGCATCTCATCGCTGTCGAAGACGCGGATCTTGTCGAAAGGCACGTCGCGCGGCCGGTGCGGCCTGGTGCCGACCGCGATCAGCGCATTGGTGAAACCAACCTCCGAGTAGTCGCCATTGTCTGCCGTCAGGCTGACCTTGTTTGGGCCGACGAATTTCGCCATGGCGCGCACGCTTTTGACGGCGTTGCGCATAAACTGGTGCTGCAGCACCTCGACCTCGTGGTCGAGCGTCTTGTGCAGCCGCTCGACCAGGTCGGCGATGGAGATGTCCTGCTTGACCCGGTAGCCGCGGCCGTAAAAGACCCGCTCGCGCCAGCCGGACAGGTTCAGCACCGTCTCGCGCAGCGTCTTCGACGGGATGGTGCCGGTGTGCACCGAGACGCCGCCGAGGCGCCGGCCCCTGTCGACCACCAGCACCGATTTGCCGAGCTTGGCCGATTGCACCGCGGCGCGGCGCCCGGAAGGGCCGCTGCCGATGACCAGCATGTCGTAATCCATGTAACCCCGTCCCCTCGGCGTCTTGTTGCGCCGCAGCAAGCTAACGCCATCCGTCCACCAAATTCAATCGGCTCAACCGCGTCACACTGCCGACCCGGACCGATGGACGAACCGATCTTGATTCCGCCCGCGGTCTTCACCATTTCAGTGGCGGCGCACCCTAGCGTGGCGCCTGTTGCGAGGACATGACATGAACGCGCGCGTACTTGACGGCGAAATCATCACCAGCAGGCTCGACGACGTCAGGGCCTATGACGGTGTGCGCACGCGGCGCATCCTGGCCTTCATCATCGACTATTGCATCGTGGCGCTGCTCACCATTCCGTTCGCGATCCTGGTGGCCGTGCTTGGCCTTTTGACATTCGGTCTTGGCTGGGCGCTGTATTCCATCCTCGTGCCGGCGGTCGCCATTCTCTACATCTGGAACACGCTGGGCGGTCGCAACCAGGCCACATCAGGCATGAAGATGATGGGCATTCGACTCGATCGTCTCGACGGCAGCCGTATCGACGGCCTCACCGCCGTTGTCCATTCGGTGCTGTTCTGGGCGAGCACGGTCATCCTGACGCCGCTCGTCCTCCTGGTGACGCTTTTTTCCGATCGCAAGCGCACACTGCACGACCTGCTGCTTGGCACGGTCGTCAGCCGCAGCGACCGTTGAACCGGCGTTCAACCGACGCCAACAGGCATTTGTGCGCAAATGTGAAGGGGTCCGTTCAACCCCGCCTTCACAATCCTGTTGAATTTTTCGCCAGCCAAGCCAAAGGTAGAGCGATTCGCAGGAGTGTTCCCAAGGTTCGATGACGCACCATCCGACCCAGTCGCCGCAGTTCTTCCTGACCGCGCCATCGCCGTGCCCGTATCTCGAGGGCCAGTTCGAACGCAAGGTGTTCACGCATCTGGTCGGCGACAAGGCGCCGGAGATGAACGACCTGTTGACGCAAGGCGGTTTCCGGCGCTCGCAGAACATCGCTTACCGTCCCGCCTGCGAGACCTGCCGCGCCTGCGTCTCGGTGCGCATCCTGGCGCAGGAGTTCACCGCCAGCCGCAACATGAAGCGGGTGATCCAGCGCAATTCCGATCTGATCGGCGCCATGCACGACGCGCAGCCGTCGACCGAGCAGTATTCGCTGTTTCGCGGCTATCTCGACGCTCGCCATCGCCGCGGCGGCATGTCCGACATGACGGTGCTCGACTACGCCATGATGGTCGAGGATACCCATGTCGACACCAAGGTGATCGAATACCGGCGCCGCGGCCCCGACACATTCATCACCGGCAAGGGCCAGGGCGAGCTGATCGCCGTGGCGCTGACCGACAAGATGGCCGATGGCCTGTCGATGGTCTATTCCTACTTCAATCCCGAGTTCGAGGACCGTTCGCTCGGCACCTTCATGATCCTCGACCATATCGCCCGCGCCCGGGCCATGGGCTTGCCCCATGTCTATCTCGGCTACTGGGTCAACGGCTCGCGCAAGATGAACTATAAAATGCGCTTCATGCCGCAGGAGCATCTCGGCCCGAAGGGCTGGGAACGCTACGACCACGAAGCGGTCACGCGCTGATTTTTCTTCTTACCAGATCCTGATCTAAACATTTTCAGCCGAGACGATGCTGGTCTTCCGCCCGTTGGCGGGGCGATTGCGCCGACCGGCATCTGCTCAACTCATTGCGAAGCCGTTGCATGTCCTCTCACAATGCCCACACCAAAGGACTTCTGCTCACCGCGCTTGGCGGGCTGGCGCTGACCATCGACATTCCCCTGATCCGGCTCGCCCATGGCGAAGCCTGGACGATCCTTTTGCTGCGCACCGGCTGCACCTTCGTGGCAGGGCTGATCGTATGGGCCATCTGGCGCTCGTTCAGCAAGAATGCTCCGCAGCTGATACCCGGCTGGTCGGGGCTCGTGGTCGCCACACTCTACGGGCTCGGCGCAATCGCCTTCATCACTGCCGTCTACAACACCTCGACCGCCAATCTGGTTTTCATCCTGGCCTTCTCCACCATGTTCTCGGCGCTGCTGTCGTGGCTGTTCCTGAAGGAGCGACCGCAGCCGCTGACGCTTGCGGCAATGGCGCTGATGATCGTCGGCATCGCGATCATCGTCGGCGATTCCGTCGGTACGGGAAATCTGTTCGGCGATGTGATGGCGCTGTGTTCGGCCTTGGCGATTGCCTGCGCAATCACCGTTTCACGCGCCAGCGGCAGGGATATGGGATTCACCGCGCTGACCGGCGTCCTGCTGCCGTTCGGGCTGGCGGCGCTCATGGTCTCCAGGACCGGTTCCAGGTGGAAGCGCCATGGTGGATCGTTTTCAACGGCGCCGTCATCATGCCGTTCGCCTTCTTCTGCCTGGCCAATGGGCCGAAATACATTTCAGGCCCGGAAGTGGCGATGTTCTATCTCCTGGAAACGGTTCTGGCGCCGGTCTGGATATGGATGATCTTTGCCGAGGCGCCGTCGCGCAACAGCCTGATCGGCGGCGTGATCCTGATCGTCACGCTGGTCGCGCATTCCCTGTGGCAGTTGCATGAAGGGCGCAAGCGCCGGGCAGCGCCCGCCGTCGCTTACCCAGCCTGACTTTTCTTCGCCGGGCCGGCGACAATCTCGATCTGCGGCGGCCCGCCTTCGAGCTCGGCCGCCCCGTCGGGAACGGTTTCTTCGGCCAGTTCCACCTCGCGCAGCCATTCGCGCCATATCGCCACCAGCAGCGCCATCAGCACGGGGCCGATGAACAGGCCGAGAAAGCCCATCGTCTTGACGCCGCCGATCAGGCCGAAAAAGGTGGGCAGGAAGGGCAATTTGATCGGTCCGCCGACCAGCTTCGGGCGCAAGGTCTTGTCGACGATGAACAGTTCCACCGCGCCCCAGATGAACAGCGCCAGACCCGCCATCGGCGAGCCGCTGGCGGCGAGGTAGATCGACACAAGCGTAAACGACAGCGGCGCGCCGCCGGGGATCAGCGCCATCACGCCGGTCAATGCGCCCAGCGTCACCGGCGACGGCACCCCGGCCAGCCAGTAGGCGATGCCGAGCACCAGCCCCTCGCCGATGGCGATCACGGTCATGCCGGTAACGGTCGAGGAAATGGTCGCCGGCACGACGCGCGAAATCCGCTCCCAGCGCGTCGGCAGGATGCGTTCGCCGAGCCGGTCGATCTGGCTGGCAAAGTGTTCGCCGTCGCGGTAGGCGAAGAACAGCGCGATCATCATGAACAGCAGCGTCAGCAACAGGCCGAAGGCGCTGCCGCCGGCAGCCAGCACGCCGCGATAGATGCTGCCGATATTGGCGCCGCTGACCAGCTGGATCAGCTCGCCGATGCCGCCGGGATGGCCGAAATTGTCGATCCACTGTTCGTTCAGCCACTCGCCGACGACAGGCAGCGAGGTGATCCAGTGCGGTGTGACCGCGCCGTGCCTGTTGGTCTCGATCGCCCAGCCCACCCATTCGCGGACCTCGTTGATGGCGTAGGTGCCGGCGAGCGCTATCGGCACCACCAGGAAGGCGAGGATGAACAGGATGGCGAGCGTCGCGGCGACGGTGCGGTTACCGCCGACACCGGCAAGCAGCCGGCGGTAGAGCGGCCAGCTGGCAAAAGCAATGACGAGGGCTGCCAGCACGGGAAACAGGAACCCGTGGAAGAAATAGACGCCGGCGGCGACGATCAGCACCAACAGCCAGCGCGCAGCCGACAGCGGCGGAATGACGGCGGATCGCAACGGTGTCGACAGGCCGAACAGGCGCTGCTGACGTTCCGGCTTCTGGATCTTCGCTTCCTTCAAACGGTCAATTCTCCCCAGCCTACACAGCGTTTATGCACTGTTATAGTGCCGCAATCGTGACGATAGTCCAAATGGTTGGTGAAGCTGCCAATCTCCCCCCTTGTGGGGGAGATGTCCGGCAGGACAGAGGGGGGCGCGAAGGATCGCCAGCCTGGCACCCCACATTGAAGACCCAAGAGTTGCGACCGAGTGGCGAGCCATGACCATTTGATGCGCTGGCGGGACAGCGCCCCCCTCTGGCCTGCCGGCCATCTCCCCCACTTGGGGGGAGATCAGCAGCTTCAACCAAATTTCCCGGTCCGCGGGAATCCCTTCGGCACCATGCGACCGGCCGACGCTCTCGCGCCGA
>NZ_JAMYVE010000013.1:0-215919 GCF_040323695.1 Mesorhizobium sp. M0030
CCCCCCCCCACCTACCCATTTGGGCGTCCGCCCCCGCCCCCCCCCCCCCCCCACCCCCCCCCGTGGGGGGCGGCCCCGCGCCGCCGCGGGGGGGGGGGCCCGCGGCACCGACCCCCACCCGGACCTGCGGTCCGACCTCCCCACAAGGGGGAGGTAGGGGGCTGGCGCTTTTCGCGACGGCTACGATTTCGACAGGATAGCTCATTTCGCCACCTGCCTCGCCCCGGCGCCCGCCGCCGGCTCCACCGCCGAGATCTCGTGCGTCAGCGTGTTGCGGGTGACCTTCAGCCAGGCCCGGCAGCCACCGCCGTGATACCAGTTCTCTGCCATCACGCCGGCGATGTTGTCGCGCAGATAGACATAGTCGTAGACGGCATCTTCGCCGGCATCCGCCGCCGGCCGTACAGGCTTGGCGTCGCCGAGATAGCTGAACTCGCCGAGTTCGCGTTCGCCGCAGAAGGGACAGACAATACGCATCTCGCCAGCCTCAGTGCAGGTTCGGTTGGGCGCCCTGGCCCTTTTCGTCGATCATGGCGCCAGTCCGGAAGCGGTCGAGGCGGAAACGAGCCGCCTCCTTGTGCGTTTCGTCACGCGCCAGCAGATGGGCAAAGACCAAGCCCGACCCCGGCGTCGCCTTGAAGCCGCCATAGCACCAGCCGGCATTGAGATAGAGTCCGTCGACCGGCGTCTTGTCGATGATCGGCGAGCCGTCCATCGACATGTCCATGATGCCGCCCCATTGGCGCAACAGCCGCACGCGACCGATCATCGGGATCAGCGCCATGCCGCCCTCGCAGACATCCTCCATGACAGGCAGATTGCCGCGCTGGGCATAGGAATTGTAGCCGTCGATGTCGCCGCCGAAGACCAGCCCGCCCTTGTCCGACTGGCTGACATAGAAATGGCCGGCGCCGAAGGTCATGACGCCGGGAATGAGCGGCTTGATCGCCTCCGAGACGAAGGCTTGCAGCACATGGCTTTCGATCGGGAGGCGCAGGCCAGCCATTGCGGCGACGCGCGAGGAGGAACCCGCAACCGCCATGCCGACCTTGCCGGCGCCGATCTTGCCGCGCGAGGTCTCGACACCGGCCACCTTGCCGTTGCCATCCCGGACAAAGCCGGTGACCTCGCAGTTCTGGATAATGTCGACGCCGAGTTCGCTCGCCGCATGGGCATAGCCCCAGACCACCGCGTCGTGGCGCGCCGTACCGCCGCGGCGCTGCAGGAGGCCGCCCTGCACGGGAAAGCGCGCATGGTCGAAATTCAGGAACGGCAGCATCTTCTTCAGCGCCGCCTGGTCGAGCAGTTCGGCATCTATGCCATTGATGCGCATGGTGTTGCCGCGCCGCGCATAAGCGTCGCGCTGCGCATCGGAATGATAGAGGTTGAGGACGCCGCGCTGGCTGACCATGGCGTTATAGTTGAGGTCCTGCTCCATCCGCTCCCAAAGCTTCATCGAAAGCTCGTAGAAGCCGGTATTGCCGGGCAGGCCGTAATTGGAACGGATGATGGTGGTGTTGCGGCCGGCATTGCCGGAGCCGATCCAGCCCTTTTCCAGCACGGCGACGTTTCTGATGCCGAACTCGCAGGCGAGGAACCAGGCGGTGGCGAGCCCATGGCCGCCGCCGCCGATGATCACCACATCGTAGTGGTCCTTGGGCGGCGCATCGCGCCAGGTGCGCTGCCAGTTCTTGTGGCCGGAAAGGGCAGCACGGGCGAGCGAGAAGATCGAATATTTCATCAGGTCATTCCGAGGTCGCTCGCACAGCTGGGACGATTATATGTCCAGCGTGTGGTCGCGCTCCCATTGCGTGAAGTGCGAAGCATAGGAATTCCATTCCTGGTGCTTCAGCTTTAGATAAGCCGACGAGAATTCCTCACCCAGCGCCGCCTTGAGCGATTTGTCCTTGTCGTATTCGCGAAGCGCGTCGAGCAGATTGAGCGGCAGCTTCGGCGCGCCTTTCACCGTGTGGCCGTTCTGGTACATGTCGATGTCGTAGCGCTTGCCGGGATCGGCCTTGGAGCGGATGCCGTCGAGACCGGCGGCAATGATGACGGCCTGCAGCAGATAAGGGTTTGCGGCGCCGTCCGGCAACCGCAGCTCGAAGCGGCCGGGGCCGGGCACGCGCACCATGTGGGTGCGGTTGTTTCCGGTCCAGGTCACCGTGTTCGGAGCCCAGGTGGCGCCCGAAATGGTGCGCGGCGCGTTGATGCGTTTGTAGGAGTTCACCGTCGGGTTGGTGATGGCGGCCAGCGCCGAGGCATGTTTCATGATGCCGCCAAGGAAATTCTTGCCCTTAGCCGACAGGCCGAGCTCCATCGCATTGTCGGCAAAGACGTTGACCTTGCCGGCCTTGTCCCACACCGAAATATGGGCGTGGCAGCCATTGCCGGTCAGGCCCTGGAAGGGCTTAGGCATGAAGGTCGCGCGCAGGCCGTGCTTTTCCGCCACCGACTTGACCATGAACTTGAAGAACGAGTGCTTGTCGGCGGTCGCCAGCACATCGTCGAAGGCCCAGTTCATCTCGAACTGGCCGTTGGCGTCCTCATGGTCGTTCTGGTAGGGGCTCCAGCCCAGCGCCAGCATGTGGTCGCAGATCTCGGCGATGACATCGTAGCGGCGCATCACTGCTTGCTGGTCGTAGCAGGGTTTTGAAGCCGTGTCGTATTTGTCGGAGATGACGCTGCCGTCCGGCGAGATCAGGAAGAACTCAGCCTCGACGCCGGTCTTGACATGCATACCGTCAGTGGCGGCTTCCGCAATCAGCCGGCGCAGCGTGTTGCGTGGCGCCTGCTCGACTTCCTTGTCGTCCATGATGCAGTTGGCGGCGACCCACGCGACATCGCGCTTCCACGGCAGCTGGATCACCGAATCCGGATCCGGCACCGCCAGCATATCAGGATGCGCCGGCGTCAGGTCGAGCCAAGTGGCGAAACCGGCGAAGCCGGCGCCGTCCTTCTGCATGTCGGCGATCGCCTGCGCCGGCACCAGCTTGGCGCGCTGGCCGCCGAACAGGTCGGTGTAGGAAATCATGAAATATTTGACGCCGTTCTCTTTGGCGAATGCGGCGAGATCGTTCCCCATTATAGCTCCTCGCTTATTTTGATGTGATTTTGTTAGAAGCCGTTTTTCCCCGGTATCCAGTTGGTGCCGGCCAGCGGCACGCCTGCCATGGCGGCGGCTTCGATGGTGAGGGCTACGAGATCCTCGGGCTCGAGATTGTGCAGGCTGTTCTTGCCGCAGGCACGCGCAATGGTCTGCGCCTCCAGCGTCATCACCTTGAGGTAGTTCGCCAGCCGCCGTCCGGCGGCGATCGGATCGACCCGCTTCATCAGTTCCGGGTCCTGCGTGGTGATGCCCGCGGGGTCGCGACCCTCGTGCCAGTCGTCATAGGCGCCGGCGGTGGTGCCGAGCGCATTGTACTCCGCCTCCCAGCGCGGATCGTTGTCGCCGAGTGCGACCAACGCTGCCGTGCCGATCGACACCGCGTCAACGCCGAGCGCCAGCGCCTTGGCGACGTCGGCGCCGTTGCGGATGCCTCCGGAGACGATCAGCTGCACCTTGCGGTGCATGCCGAGATCCTGCAGCGCCTGCACTGCCGGCCTGATGCAGGCAAGCGTCGGCTGGCCGACATTTTCGATGAATACTTCCTGGGTGGCCGCCGTGCCGCCCTGCATGCCGTCGACCACGACGACATCGGCGCCGGCCTTCACCGCAAGTGCTGTGTCATAATAGGGGCGGGCGCCGCCGACCTTGACGTAGATCGGCTTTTCCCAGTCGGTGATCTCGCGCAGTTCGAGGATCTTGATCTCGAGATCGTCCGGCCCGGTCCAGTCGGGATGGCGCGAGGCCGAGCGCTGGTCGATGCCCTTCGGCAGCGTACGCATCTCAGCGACGCGGTCGGAAATCTTTTGTCCCAGCAGCATGCCGCCACCGCCGGGCTTGGCGCCTTGGCCGACGACCACTTCGATGGCGTCGGCGCGGCGCAAATCCCTGGGGTTCATGCCGTAGCGCGACGGCAGGTACTGGTAGACCAGTTGCTTGGAATGGCCGCGCTCTTCCTCGGTCATGCCGCCGTCGCCGGTGGTGGTCGACGTGCCTGAGAGTGTGGCGCCACGGCCGAGCGCTTCCTTGGCCGGGCCGGACAGCGAACCGAAGCTCATGCCGGCAACGGTGATCGGGATCTTCAGCTCGATCGGCTTCCTGGCGTAACGCGAGCCGAGCACGACGCTGGTGTCGCAACGTTCGCGATAGCCTTCCAGCGGGTAGCGCGAAATCGACGCGCCGAGGAACAGCAGGTCATCGAAATGCGGCAGCTTGCGCTTGGCCCCGGCGCCCCTGATGTCATAGATGCCGGTCGCCGCGGCGCGGCGGATTTCGGAAAGCGTGTAGTCGTCGAAGGTCGCGGATTTGCGCGGCGTCGTCGGCGGGTTCTTGTAGGTCATGCTGCCTCAATACGCGTCGGCGTTGTCGATATTGAAATTGTAGAGCGTGCGCGCCGAGCCGTAGCGCTTGAATTCCGACGGCTTGACGCCGGTGACGCCGGCGCGGTCGAGCAGTCCCTGCAGCAGTTCGATATGCTCGGGCCGCATCTCCTTGGCGATGCAGTCGGCGCCCAGGCTTTCGACCTTGCCGCGCACGAACAGCCGCGCTTCGTAGATGGAATCGCCAAGTGCGTCGCCGGCATCGCCCAGCACCACCAGATTGCCGGACTGCGCCATGAAGGCCGACATGTGGCCGATATTGCCGTGCACGACGATGTCGATGCCCTTCATCGAGATGCCGCAGCGCGACGAGGCGTTGCCCTCGATGACGAGCAGCCCGCCCTTGCCGGTGGCGCCGGCATACTGGCTGGCGTCGCCCTTGATGACGACCGAGCCCGACATCATGTTTTCGCCGACGCCAGGTCCGGCCGAGCCGTGCACGGTGATGGCAGCGCCGTCATTCATCCCGGCGCAGTAGTAGCCGACGCTGCCGCGCACATCGATGCTGACAGGCTGGTCGACGCCGACGGCAACCGAATGGCTGCCCTTCGGGTGCAGCACTTCCCACGCCGTCTCGTTGGAACCAGGCGTCAGATTGTGAAGCGCCTGGTTGAGCTCACGCAGCGACGACACATCGAGATCGAAGACCCGGGACGCCTGGTCTTGCGCCGCCTTCGAAAGTTTGGTTGCCGGCATGGGCTCAATGCTCCCAGAAATAGACGGTTGCGGGTTCCGGTTCCCAGACCCTCGCATTGTCTATGCCGGGCAGTTTGGTCAGCGCGCGATATTCCGAGCCGAAGGCGACATACTGGTCGGTCTCGGCCATGACGGCGGGCTTGCAGGCGATCGGATCGCGCACCACGCCGAAACCGTTCTTGGTGCCGACGACGAAGGTGAAGAAGCCGTCGAGGTCGGACAGCGTGCCTTCCAGCGCCTCACCGAGGTTCTTGCCATGCGCCATCTGCGACGAGAGATAGGCGGCGGCGACCTCGGTGTCGTTCTCGGTCTCGAATTTCATGCCCTCCCGCACCAGCTCACGCCGCACATTATTGTGGTTGGACAGCGACCCATTGTGCACCAGGCACTGGTCGGCGCCGGTCGAGAACGGATGCGCGCCCATAGTGGTGACGGCCGATTCCGTCGCCATGCGGGTATGGCCGATGCCATGCGTGCCGGTCATCGAGCGGACGTCGAAGCGGTCGACGACCGCTTCCGGCAGACCGACTTCCTTGTAGATTTCCACCGCTTCGCCGGCGCCCATGATGCGCACGTCGGGGCGGATTGACTGCAGCGCTTCGCGCGCGGCATCGACCTTGTCGGGCGCGGTTCTCAACACTGCATGGGTGGACTTCACCGCTATGCTCACCGGCGCGCCGATGGCCTTTGCGAGTTCGGCGTCGAGGCCGCGGAAATCGCGCTCGGGCTTCGCGGACTGGATGGTGATCTTGGCTTCATTCCTGGAAGGCGCGCCATAGATGGCAATGCCGGCGCTGTCGGGGCCGCGATCGCTGAGCGATATCAGCATCTGCGACAGCATCGAGCCGAGCTGCGGCTCAAGCGACTTGTCTTTCAGAAAAAGTCCGACGATTCCACACATGTCAGCCTCCCGACGTTACCACTAGACGATGATGTATCGAATGCGTCGTGCGAATTCAATCGTATGAAAAAAATATTCCTGTAGTTACGTATCCAGCTCGATGCGGCCTTGTGAACTATCGCCGCCGTCGCGGGCGCTGTGAATCCATGTGGCGGTGCGGATGCGGGCTATTCTGTAGGCATCGAGGATCGACAGCGCATAGATCAGGAAGCCGCCGGCGTGGCGGCCGACGAAGCTGGCATCGGCCGGCGCGATCTTGGCCGTCACCCAGGCGAGGATCACCATGAAGAACAGGAACTGCAGGCCGCGCACGGGCACGCCCAGAATGACGTGGCCGCTGGCCGGTAAGACGATGGCAGCGCCGAGCACCAGATACGGGTTTGTTGGAGCGGGAGAGGGAGCGCTCATGCGACCTGCCTTTCCTGTCGGTTGATGGCATCGCGCAGCACTGAGGCCGAGGTCAGCAGTCTCTCGACCAGCGTTGGATCCAGCCTTGCGCCGCCGAATGCGGCCTGCCGGAACACGCCGTAGCGCGCCCGCTCGGCCTCGGCCAGCAGCCAGACGATGCGCACGCCGTTCGGGGTGATCAAGAGTTCCTTGGCGCGGCCTTCGGCAAAGATGTCGAGATGGCTGGCGATCAGGTTCTGCGGAAAGCGCGCCGCCCTGAGGTCGGTTCGCAGCACGGCTTCAGCCGGAAATCCCGGAGCCTTCGGCAGCGTATGCTGAAGATGATCGAAATTGGAGAAGGTCGTCGGCGAGCCCGGCCGCATCATCATGTCGAAGGTCGCCGGCACCGCAACCGGCTCTGTGATCGTGACACTCAACCATCGCGCCGGCAGCTTTCGCGTTGCCAGCGTGTCGACGATGGTGCGCAGCTGCACGCGCTGTCCGTTCCATGTGCCGGCCCAGGTGACAACGCCGGCTGTGCCATCGGAGACATCAACGGCATCTGTGATGACGGTCCGGATGCTGGCTGCCTCGGCTGCAAGATCAGCCTTGGCCTTTTTGCGGCTGGCGCGCGTATGCCAGGCGAGGTGCAGGACGAGAGCCACGGCGACCGCCCCGGCCAGCAATGCTGTCGTCACGTCAGACACCTCGTCACGCCATGCCCGCCCAGACCGGCAGGCCCTCTCCTGTCAATAGCCCTGCGGCTTCGGCCACGGCATGGTGAACTGGTCGCCGCGGCGCACATAGCGGTAACGGTAGAAGTGGAACCACAGCGAGATCAGGAAGTAGAAGGCGACCATGGCGATCAGCTGCGTGCCGTAGCCGAGGAAGATCGCAAAGAAGGTCACCACGCAGAGGCAAAACAGCACGATCGCCGGGATCGGGTGGAACGGGTGCGTATAGCCGCGGCGGATCGTGCCCAGCGGCCACTTTTTGCGGAACATCATGATGTTTATGCTCATGAAGGTGTATTGCAGCACGCCCGACAGGATTGAGAAGGTGATCGCCTGGTTGAGGTCGGCGATGAAGGCGAAGGCGAGCGCGATCGGCAACAGGAACAGGATCGAGCGATAGGGCGTGCGGTATTTCGGGTGCACGGCCGAGAACCATGTCGGCAGATAGCGGTCGCGTCCAAGCGAGAACCACGCGCGGGCCGCATCGTTGATACAGCCATTGGCCGACGCCAGTGCCGCGAGCAGCGTGGCGACGAACAACAGGTTTTCCAGCAGCGGGCTGCCGGTCAGCTTGCCGGCGTCCCACAAGGGATAATAGGTGATACCGAGGTACTCCCAGGGCATCAGCGAGGCGCAGACATACCAGGTCATGGCGGCGGCGATCAAAAGCGTGATCATGCCGGCCATGGTGCCGTAAGGCAGCGAACGCGCCGGCGAGCGCACTTCCTCGGCGGCCTGCGTGGTGCCTTCGATGCCGAGATAGTACCAGATGCCGAACTGGAAGGCCGCGATGACGCCGATCCAGCCATAGGGCAGCGCATTGGCGGGGGTGACCAGTTCGTTGAGCTTCAGCACAGCACCCTGCGTCCAGGGGCTGACCGAGAAGAACAGGATAACGATCGAGACATAGGCTATCGCCGTGATGACGAAGTTGACGTTGAGCGTCATCAGCACGCCGCGATAGTTCAGCCATGCCAGCACGACGATGGTGGCGGCAATGAAGGAGTTGTGGGTGAGCCCTTCGACGCCGGCCTTGGCGACGATGGTGTCGCCGAGCAGGATGGCGTCCGAAACCTCCAGCATGGTGTAGGCAAAGACCAGGAACAGCGCGACGTTGAAGGCCATCAGCGGCCCGACAATGTGCTTGGCCTGCGCGTATTGGCCGCCGGCGGCGGCAACCGTCGATGTCACCTCGGAGTCGATCATGGCGACCGAAGTGTACAAGAGCCCGACCACCCAGCAGACGATCAGCGCCGCCAGTGCGCCGCCCTTGTCGGCCGAGAAATTCCAGCCGGTGAATTCGCCGACCAGCACGATGCCGACGCCAAGCGCCCAGACATGGGCCGGGCCGAGCACGCGTAGCAGTGAAACCCTGTCGCCGTGTATTGCCGGTTCAAGCGTGATCGTCATTGTTCAATCCCCACTCAGATCCGGTGTTTTTCGGAAGCGGCTTCAAGCTCGCCTTCGCGCGAGGAAGTCAGCACCTCCTCGGAATAGGTCGTGTCGATCTTGAACCAGTCGTAGAGCATCCACAGCGCAAGCACGACCGAGATGCCCCACGATGCGTAAGAGAGTGCGACCCACATGAGCGTGCTTCCCCAAAATCTCTGGCGTTACTTGTCGTCGAACTTTTCGTTGATGACGTCGCGATATTCGCGGTCGGAGGCGCGGAACAGGAAGACGAAATAGCCGATCAGCACCGCCGCCATGATGATCAGCGTCGGCCAGTCGATGATGTAGTGGAAGCGGTTCTGGATGATGTCGTGCGCGGTCTCCGGCGTATAGCCGAGCTTTTCCCAGATCGAGGCCATGGTCGGGTTCTGTCCCAACGCTTCCCAGGTTTTGGCATCGAGCGCGTCGATGGATTTCGCCGCACCCGCCAGGCCGAGTTTCAATGGCAGCCACAGCGCCACGAAAATGGCGACCACGACGACCACGATATCGAAAATCTGCCCGGCCTTGCCTTGTTCCGGCGGCGTGTAGCGCGACATGACTTCTACCCCTCAGGACGTTCTGTTTTCAGGACTTGCGGTTGCGGGCCGCGTCGGCGTTCTTGATGTCGAGACCGTAGATGAAGTCCTTGTCTTCCTTGTAGTGATTGACCATCGCCAGGATGGCGGCCGTATTGAAGATCAGCACGGCGGCGGCAGCGATAGCGACGACGATCTTGATCCCGGTGTCCGGGATGTAGGGCCATGTCATGACAAGCACGAAGAGGATCGTCGCCCAAAGGCAGATGATCAGGAGCGCGGATCCGCGCAGGTCGGAACGGTACAGCGCTTCGATGCGCTGCTGCAGGTCTGACATCGGTTTCCCCTTTTCCAGCGTCCGACCCCGAATTGGCCGCCCGCTGCCCTCTTTCAACAGAGTGAAATTTTTTTCATAAATTCGGGCCGAATCCAGCAATTGTCAAGCCGATTTTACGTTGGGTTAACCGTTTGTCCCCAGCCGCGAATTTTGCCTGACAATGAAATTATTTGCTTCCGGGTATTGCGGCATCAGGACGTTTGCGATCAATATTCGACCAAATGCTCCCGCCTCGCGCAGGGAGCCGGGAACACAATAGAATTTTCGAACGGAGGATTTGCGGATGACGGCATCCTGGAGATTTTCGACCCTGGCGGATCGCCATCGCGCGTTAGGCTCGAAGCTCGAAGACTGGAGCGGCATGGGCACCGCCTGGACCTACGACAAGGACGCCGACGAGGAATACACCGCCATCCGCACCAGGGCCGGGCTGATGGATGTGTCGGGCCTGAAGAAGGTTCACATCACCGGGCCGCACGCCTCACACCTCATCGACCTGGCAACGACGCGCGACGTGGAGAAGATCTATCCCGGCAAGTCGGCCTATGCCTGCATGCTGAACGAGGCCGGAAAATTCACCGACGACTGCATCCTCTACCGCACCGGGCCGAACGCCTGGATGGTGGTGCACGGCTCCGGCACCGGCCATGAGGAATTGCAGCGCGCTTCCGTCGGCCGCGACGTATCGCTGCGCTTCGACGACAATCTGCACGACCTGTCGCTGCAGGGACCGACCGCGGTCGACTATCTCTCAAAGCATGTGCCGGGCATTCGCGACCTCAACTATTTCCATCATATGCAGACGCAGCTGTTCGGCTTTCCCGTCATGATCTCGCGCACCGGCTATACCGGCGAGCGCGGCTACGAGATATTCTGCCGCGGCCAGGACGCCGGCACGATCTGGGACAGGATCCTCGACGAGGGCAAGAGCGCCGGCATCATTCCGTGCCGCTTCACCACGCTCGATATGCTGCGCGTCGAAAGTTATTTGCTGTTTTATCCCTATGACAACTCGCAGAAATATCCGTTCGAGAACGAAGGCCCCGGCGACACGCTGTGGGAGCTCGGCCTCGACTTCACCGTCAGCCCCGGCAAGACCGGCTTTCGCGGCGCCGAACAGCATTACCGCCTCAAGGGCAAGGAGCGCTTCAAGATCTACGGCGTGCTGCTCGACGGCAAGCAACCCGCGGATGAGGGCGCGCCGGTCTATCGCGACGGCAAAAAGGTGGGCGTGGTCACCTGCGCCATGTATTCGCCGCTGGTCGAGAAATCGATGGGCATCGCCCGCCTCGACGTCGACTGCGCGGTCAAGGACACCAAGCTCGAGATCCGCAACAAGAGCGGTTCGATCAGGGCGACGGCGCAGCCTCTGCCCTTCGACGATCCCAAAAAGACCAAGCGCACGGCGAAAGGCTGAGGCACAATCGACAGCGAGGGGTTTCGAGGTACGAAGTAGAGAATGGCAGCCAAAACGATCATCAGCCGGCCCATTTACGGAACCCTGTCCCCGCAGCCCGGCAAGCATCATCTTTTCGTGGCGGATGCGGAAGGCGCGCTGGCGATCGTCGATATGGCAAGGACGGCGCCCCCCGGCTTCTTCGACGGCGCCGAAATCGTCTTCATTCCCGGGGCCGACGGCAAGCACGTTGCCGCTCTTGAGGCACTGAAGTCCGCGCAATTTCATGTCGCGCCAACCTTCGCCAGCCTGCTGCCCCGGCTGAAGCAGACGCTTGCCAACGCGCATATGGGCCTGCGCCTCTATCTCGCCGGCACCGAAGGGCTGATCGGCCAGGCCATGCAGGTGGCGCTCGAAGCCGGCATCGATCATACCTCCATGCAGACCGAGCATCGCGGCTCATTGGCGCGGCGCATGCAGTGCGTGCATTGCAAAGGCATCACCGAAAATGTGACGACGCAGCCGGCCACCTGCGCGCATTGCGGCCTGCTGCTTCTGGTGCGCGATCATTATTCGCGACGGCTGGCAGCATTCCAGGGCGTCTGCATAAATGCCGAGGATCGCTCGGAGATCCCTCCCATAGAGGAGGTCTTCCCATGAGCACCGGCACCACCAAGCTCGATGTCGTCGTCAGCGACGTCGTCCCGGTCAACGAACTGGTGACGCGCTTCCATTTCCGCCGCCGTGACGGTGAGCTTTTGCCGACCTTTTCCGGCGGCGCCCATGTCGTGGTCGAGATGCGCGATGGCGACCGCACAAGGCTCAATCCCTATTCGCTGATGGGATCGCCGCTCGACACCCGCGAATACACCATCTCGGTGCGCCGCGACGATGTCGGCCGCGGCGGCTCGTTGTTCATGCACCGGAGCGTCAAGCCTGGCCTGGAGATGGTGGTCAGCTACCCCGTCAATCTGTTCTCGCTCGACCTCAGGGCAAAGAAGCATCTGATGCTTGCCGGCGGCATCGGGATCACGCCGTTCATGGCGCAGACCGCGCAGCTCGCCGGGTCCGGCGGCAATTTCGAGCTGCACTACACCTGCCGCACCGCCTCGCTCGGCACCTATGCCGATGTGCTGCAGGAGCGCTATGGCCGTCGCGTCCGGCTCTATCACGACGACCGCGACGAGCGCATCGAACTCGACCGTCTGTTGTCCTCGCAGCCGCTCGGCACCCATCTCTATGTCTGCGGCCCGGCCGGCATGATCAACTGGGTACGCGACCGCGCGGCCGCTTTGGGCTGGCCGGCGGAGACCGTGCACTACGAGCATTTCGCGGCACCCCAGCCCGGCCTGCCGTTCGACGTCACACTTGCCGTCAGCGCCAAGACCATCCGCGTCGGCGAGCAGCAGAGCCTGCTCGAAGCCATCGAGGCCGCCGGCGTCGATCCGCCCTATCTCTGCCGCGGCGGTGTCTGCGGCCAGTGCGAGACCAACGTCGTCTCGTATGACGGCAAGTTCATCCACAACGACCACTGGCTGAGTGAGGAAGACCACCGTTCCGGCTGCAAGATCATGCCCTGCGTGTCGCGCTTCGAAGGCGAGTCGCTGGTCCTGGAAAGATAGGAGGCGAGCTTGGGCATCACCTTTCGCAAGGAAACGTTTCGCGACGATTTCACCTTCAGGAACAGCCCGGAGCACATCAGGCGGTTTCCGTTCCCGTTCCACGAAGACGCCTACATGTATGCCGTCAACATCGAGCCGCATGTCGTCGGTCCCAAGGGCAGCGTTCTGGAAAACCTGATCGACGTCGACGAGCACTATGTCGCCGAGATGCAGGACCGTGCACTGGTGCTGGCCGACGATCCGCTGCGCTGCCAGTCGCTGCCGCATATGACGCTGGCCGGCTGGGACCTGCTCGAACTTTTGATGGAGCAACAGGCACTTGGCTATCCCGAGCATTTCACCCTGACCCGCGACGGCGACCGCTGGCGCTGGATCAACCGGCCGCTCGGCATCGACGACACCTTCACCTTCGGCGACACCTCGACACTGCCTTACGGGCCGATGGAGTACATCACCCGCCAGAGCCAGGGTGATTTCTGCATTCTCGATCAGCGCGACGGCAATCTTTGGATGGACGCCGGCATGGTCACCACTCAGGCCGACTGGTCGCTCGATTTCGACATCGGCATGAATTTCTTCGAATGGCACGCGCCGGTGCCGTTGGCGCATGAAAAGGGCATTTTCGTCAGGGCGCTGAAGTTCCTCACCAACATCCAGCAGGGCAAGCCGGCGCGGCGGCTGAACTGGACGATGACCATAAACCCGCGCCTCGACACCAGTCCGGAGAATTACCACAAATGGGGCCCGGACCGCGCGACGGTAACGCCCGAAAATGTCGCCGACAAGGTGCATCTGCGCGTCGAACTGCAAAGCTTCTGGCGGCTGCCGCGCTCGAACGGCATCGTCTTCCCGATCCGCTGCTATCTCATCAAGATGGACGAACTGGTGACACAGCCGAAATGGGCAAGGCGACTGCACCGGGTGATCCGGGATTTGCCGGAAGAGCTGGCCACCTACAAGGGCCTGACGCGGTATCGGCCGACATTGGTGGAATGGCTGTCGAAGCTGGATGATGGCAGTGCGACGTCACCGGGGTTCGGGCCGGACTAAAGGCCCCCTCATCCGGCCGCTGCGCGGCCACCTTCTCCCCGAGCGGAGAAGAGATCGCCAGCGCCGACGCCAGACTCCTCTCCCCTCGGGGAGAGGTCGGATTGCCCCGAATTGCTCTTGCAATTCGGCCTTGGCAATCCGGGTGAGGGGGCTGCGGCGGTCCGACTACCCCGCGCTCTGCGGATAGCAAATAATCGACAGATACCGCATCGGAAGTTTCGTCAGTTGCTCCGGCCCGTGCGGCGCGTCGGCGTCGAAGAACAGGCTGTCGCCCGGCTTCATCGGATAGAGGTTGCTGCCGTGCCGGTACACCACCTCGCCCTCCAGCATATAGAGGAATTCCATGCCCTCATGCTGGAAGGTCGGGAACACATCCGAATCCTCGGTCAGCGTAATCAGATACGGCTCGACGACGACGCCGCTGGTGTTGGAGCCGATATGGCCGAGCAGATTGTATTGATGGCCGGCGCGGGTGCCGCGGCGTTCGACATCTAGCCCTTCGCCGGCCTTGACGAAGACGGCGCTGCGCTCTTCCTCGAATCGGCGGAAGAAGGCGGTGACGGGAACGCCGAGCGCCCTCGACAGCGCCTGCAGTGTGGTCAGCGACGGCGAGGTGATGCCGTTCTCGATCTTCGACAGCATGCCCAGCGAAATATCGGTGGCGACGGCGAGATCGGCGACGGTGATGCCGAGCTTCTTGCGGAAGGCGCGCACCTCGCGCCCGATCGCCACCTCCAGCACTTTTTCGCGGGTGTCGCGAATGGCATGCGGGTTCTGCGTCAGCGGCGCGCGGATGGTTTTTCCGTCCACGGAGGCCTTTGCCGGTGGCTTTGCCCTTGTCGAAGCAGTCTTGGAGTCGGAACTTGTCTTCGCCATCTCGCCTCCGAATCCCCCTGATTATTTCACTCCAGGTGAACATATTCGGTGCCGATACAGAAACGCAACCGCGCAGCAAGCCCCTTAAGTCGAATGGTGTCCGAACAGGATTTACGCCGTCATCCGTTTTTCCGGAAATCCGCTGGGGCGAAACGCGGTTTCTCCACTAGGCCTGTTGACAGCATCCAAGAGGCAATTACTGTCCTGTGAGTGAAATTTGTTTCGTAAGAGCAATTCCAAAAATCGAATGACACCGGGAGGCCTGCCATGAAAACGCGCGTTGCCGTCATTGGAGCGGGGCCATCCGGTCTGGCCCAGCTCAGGGCCTTCAAGTCGGCTGCCGACAAGGGCGCCGAGATCCCCGAAATCGTCTGCTTCGAAAAGCAGTCGGACTGGGGCGGCCTGTGGAACTACACCTGGCGCACCGGCCTCGACGAGCATGGCGACCCCGTCCACGGCTCGATGTACCGCTACCTCTGGTCGAACGGACCGAAGGAATGCCTGGAATTCGCCGACTATACGTTCGAGGAGCATTTCGGCCGCCCGATCGGATCCTACCCGCCGCGCGCCGTTTTGTGGGATTACATCAAGGGTCGCGTCGAGAAATCAGGCCTGCGCAAATGGGTGCGCTTCAACAGCCCGGTGCGCATGGTCACCTTCTCGGACGAGAGCAGGAAATTCACTGTCACCGCGCATGACCGCACCAACGACGTCACCTACTCCGAAGAGTTCGACAATGTCGTCGTCGCTTCCGGGCATTTCTCGGTTCCCAACGTTCCCTATTTCGAAGGCTTTTCGACCTTCAACGGCCGTATCCTGCACAGCCATGATTTTCGCGACGCCATGGAGTTCAAGGGCAAGGACATACTGATCATCGGCCGCTCCTATTCTGCCGAGGACATCGGCTCGCAATGCTACAAATACGGCGCCAGATCGATCACCTCCAGCTACCGCTCCAAGCCGATGGGGTTCAAATGGCCGGAGAACTGGAAGGAAGTGCCGCTGCTGCAGAAGGTCGTCGGCAAGACGGCGCACTTCAAGGACGGCACCACAAAAGATGTCGACGCCATCATCCTGTGCACCGGCTATCTGCATTCCTTCCCGTTCCTCACGGAAGAGCTGAAGCTGAAGACCGCCAACCGCATGTGGCCGGACGGGCTCTATGAGGGCGTCGTGTGGGAGAAGAACCCGAAACTGTCCTATATCGGCATGCAGGACCAGTTCTACACTTTCAACATGTTCGACGCCCAGGCCTGGTTCGCCCGTGACGTCATCATGGGCCGCATCAAGCTGCCGTCGGGACAGGCGATGGCCGAGCACGGCGCCAAGTGGCGGGCACGCGAAGAGACGCTGGAAGACGCCGAGCAGATGATCTGGTTCCAGGGCGACTACACCAAGGAACTGATGGACCAGACCGACTATCCCGGCTTCGACGTCGAGGCGGTCAACCAGACCTTCATGGAATGGGAGCACCACAAGTCGGAAGACATTATGAGCTTTCGCGACCACGCCTACCGCTCGCTGATGACCGGCACCATGGCGCCATTGCACCATACGCCCTGGCTGCAGGCGCTGGACGACTCGATGGAAAGCTATCTCCAGGTGAAGGGCGTGGCGGCGGAATAGGTCGGCGTGATGCAAAACAATGCGCCGGCACCGGCCCAGTTTCAATTCAGAGGGTAGTCGGGAGCCGCATCGGTCTCCGTCACCTTGACCCACACCAATTCGCTATAATAGGCACCCTCCGGGCCGGTGCCGTACATAGACAGCCTGTCAGCCATCAGCAGATGTGTCATGTCGTTGAGTGCCCGGCCGGTCGGCTCCTCGGGCCAGGCGAAGACGCCGTCGGTTTTGGCGCCGAACCTCACATCGGTGCATCCGAAATCGATCTCGACCTTCCACGACAGCAACGGCCTGATATCGCTGAGCGGCGGGCGCGGCGGATCGGGCTGCTCGAAGTGATGGTCGACCGAGACTCTCGTCGGCACTGCCGGCGTGATGCCTTTGGCTTTGAAGGAGGCGATGGCGTCGTCGCCAAATCGTGCGAGCAGGCCAGCGTGCCATAACCGGTAGGTCGCGCGGAAAAAGCCGCTGACCCGGATAGATTTGCCATCGTTGTTGAAGACGTTCACAGCGGCGTAGAAACGGCGCAGTCGTGGCGCCAGCGCCCGCCAGTCGCATTCGGCCGGTGTCCCCGGCGTCGCGATGAAATCGTCAAGCAGATCGCTGCCGCGCACATTGGCGTTCAGCACCGTGCAATCCTCACCATGGATATGCCAGTGCCGCCGGAGCTCGGCTGCTGCGATGCCAGGCTTGCGCAGCTCTTCCACCGAGGCGCGAACCCGAGCAATCGCGTAGGACGTAGCCGCATCCAACGTCTCAAACCCCGAAACCACATGCTCGCCGGTTTTGGCCATGTCGAAGACGACGACAGTAAAAGGCGGTTTGCGCTGATCGGGCATTCGGCAGCAAGCTCAGGCTGGTCGAGGATGAAGCAGCTTTCCGCGCGAAAATGCGTCAAAGTCAAGAGCTGGAGCGCGGCCTGCCATTTCCAGAAGAGGCGAACTCCAGAAGAGGCGAAACCGTCTATCCGAGCCGTGCTTGAGCTTTCGCGGCTCAGGGGTCGAAGACCGACCGCGATGATGTCGATGGCAGGTTGTTGCCAGCCCGCGACAATGCCGCGACTTTGGACAGTGCGACCAACACTTCCTGGCCGAGATCGCGTGTGCCGGCCACGGGGCAGGTGATGATCATCACTTCAATCCAGCGGATAGTCGGGAGGCGCCTCCGTCTCGGTCACCTTGGCGGTTAGTATCTCGCAGTCGTTGGCCCAGTCGGGGCCATCGCCGCGCATGGCCATCATGTCGGCCATCAGCAGGAACTGCATGGTTCTGAGCGCCCAGTCGGTGGGCTCTTGCGGCCAGGCGAAGATTCCGGCGGCGTCGCCGCCGAACTTCACGTCATGGCAGACAAAACCGACCTCGACCTTCCAGGATCGCAGCGTCACGCCTGGCGGCGGGTAGGGCGGGTCGGGAAGCTCGAAGTAATTGGCGACCATGAGCTTCGTCGGCTCCGCCGGCTCGATCCCCTTGGCCTTGAAGGCGGCAATGGCGTCGTCGCCAAAGCGCTCGAGGAGGCCGTCTCGCGTCAGCCTGTAGGTCGAGCGAAAGAAGCCGCCCGCCCAGACGGATTCGTTGTTGCCGTTGGAGATCAGCAGCGAGGCGCGGAAGCGGCGCAGCCTTGGCGCGAGAACTTGCCAGTTGCATTCGGCCGGCATCGACGGCGTCGCAATGAAATCGTCGAGTAGATCGCTGCCGCGCCCTCCGGCGTTCAGCACCGAACAGTCTTCGCCATAGAGGTGCCAGAGCTGGCGAAGCTCAGCAGTGGCGATGCCGGGCTTGCGCAACTCCTCCACCGAGGCGCGAACCCGCGCAATGGCGTAGGACGTCGCCGCCTCCAGCGTCTCAAACCCCGAAACTACGTGCTCCCCGTCCGGCTCGCCGGTCTTGGCCATGTCGAAGACGAGTACGGCAAAAGGCGGTTCGCCGGGATTGGACATTCAACAATTATCCTAGTCTTGCCCGCGCCTTCGCCGTCCAGGCATTGAACAGCCGGTCTGCGACGATGCCGATGAAAGCGATGGCGAGACCCGCGACAATGCCGCGTCCGGAATCGGCCTTGGACAGCGCGATGAAGACTTCCTGGCCGAGGTCGCGTGTGCCGACCATGGCGCAGATGATGATCATCGCCAGCGCCATCAGGATCGTCTGGTTGACGCCCAGCATGATTTCGGGAAGCGCCAGCGGCAATTGCACGCGAAAGAAGGTCTGGCGCGGCGTGCAGCCGGAAACCTTCGCCGCCTCGATCAGCGCCGGCGGCACTTGCCGGATGCCGTGATTGGTGTAGCGGATCGCTGGCACCACGGCGAACGCGACCGTTGCGATCATGGCGGTGACGTCGCCGACCCGGAACAGCATCACCACGGGAATGATGAAGCAGAAGGACGGCAGCACCTGCAGCGTGTCGATGATGGGCGTGACGATCTTTTCGAAGCGGTCGCTGCGGGCGGCCGCGAGACCGATCGGAATGCCGATCAGGCAGGCGATGAAGGCCGAGATGCCGCAGAGATAGACTGTGGCCATAGTCTTTTCCCAAAGGCCGGTGACGGCGCAGAAGGCGGTCAGCGCCGCGACAAGGGCGGCCAAACGCAGGCCACTGAGCTGATAGCCGGCGAGGCCGAGCAGGGCCACCGCGCCGAGCCACGGAAAGCCTTCGCAGAAGGCGCGCAGCGGGTTCAGTACATTGAGGATGAGCGCCACGCGAAACGCTTCGATCACGTCGAAGAAGTTGATCGTCACCCAGCTCACCGCCGCCTTCCACAGTGGCGCGGTGGTGAAGGTGATCTCCTTCGGCACCGCTGCGAAGGCCGGTACGAACAGGCCGAGCAGCGTCGTCACGACCAGGATGGCGATGGCCAGCGACAGATTGGGATAGCGCCGCCAAACGCTCTGGTTCGCCTGCCGTTGAACGTGGCCTTTTGCCTGCTTATGCGCGATCGCCTGGCTCAGCCGGTCGAGCGCGATTGCGAGCGCCACAATGGCGAGCCCGGCTTCCATCGCTTCGCCGACCTTCAGCGCACGCAGCGCCAGCAGCACATCATAGCCGAGGCCGCCGGCGCCGATCATCGAGGCGATGATCACCATGTTCAGCGCCAGCATGATCACCTGGTTGACGCCGATCATCAGTGTCGGCCGCGCCGACGGCAGCTGCACGCGCCACAATTTCTGCCGCGCCGTGCAGCCGGCCATCTCTGAGAAATCGTCGATCTCGGAGGGCACCCGCGACAGACCCAGCATCGTTGCCCGCACCATGGGCGGCGTGGCGAAGATGGCGGTGGCGATCATCGCCGAGACCGGGCTGTTGCCGAACAGGAGCAGCATCGGGATGAGATAGGCGAAGGTCGGGATGGTCTGCATCAAATCGAGGGCAGGGGAGATGATCAGCCGCTCGGCCCATGGCTTGCGCCACGCCCAGATGCCGGCGAACAGGCCGGTGACGATGCAGAACGGCACCGCGATGGAAATCAGTGCCAGTGTCAGCATGGCGCTGGTCCACTGGCCGAACAGCGCGGTGTAGAGGAAGCAGCCGCCGACCAGCATGCCGAGTTTTCTACCGCCCACGGCGTGCCCGGCGATGAAGGCGGCTACGCAGACGCCGATCCAGGACAGGCGCGGCAGGACATAGGCATCGGCACCGTGACCAATCTTGAAATTCTTGGCCAGCAGGTCGAGCGCGAAATCGAGGGGAACGCCGAGCACCGCGGTGATCGAGCGGGTCAGCCAGGACAAGTTCGACTTGATCCAGCGCATCAGCGCACTGACCCAGTCGGCGACGGGAACGACCGCATCGGCCGGATAGTCGACCGCCCATGGCAGCCTCTCCTGCAGCAGGAATACCACCAGCACGGCGGCCAGCGCCAGCGCCCAGATCAGCAGCCAGCGCTGAACCGGTGGCCTCGTTTGGCTGGCGCTTGCAGTCACCGTCATGCGCCGGCTCTTTGCTTGTCGATGCCGGCCAGCAGTCCGATCACGGCTTGCGGCGTCACCTCGCCGATCGACTTGCCGCTGCCGTTGACCACCGCGAACGGTTTTCCCGAAGCGACGATGCTGGCCGAGAAGCTGGCGATCCTGGCGTCGGGCGAAACCGTGCCGCCATGCTCGGAGCCATCCAGGGCACGCATCAGGCTGCGCGCCGAAATCACCTTGGCGCGGTCGACATCCCGGGTGAATTCGGCGACATAGTCGGTCGCCGGATTGACCACCAGTTGCTCCGGTGTGCCGATCTGGATGACCTCGCCGTCCTTCATGATGGCGATGCGGTCGGCCAGCCTGATCGCCTCGTCGAAATCATGGGTGATGAAAACGATGGTCTTGTGCAGCATGGTCTGCAGCCGCATCAGCTCGTCCTGCATCTCGCGGCGGATCAATGGGTCAAGCGCCGAGAACGGCTCGTCGAGGAACCAGATCTCCGGCTTGGTCGCGAGGCTGCGGGCAATGCCGACGCGCTGCTGCTGGCCGCCGGAGAGTTCGCGCGGATAGAAATGCTCGCGGCCGCGTAAGCCCACGAGATCGATCACCTCCCGCGCTCTCGCTTCGCGCGTCGGCCGGTCTTGGCCCTGGATACTCAGCGGGAAGGCAATGTTCTCCAGCACGTTCAGATGCGGCAGCAGCGCGAAATTCTGGAACACCATGCCCATGCGATGGCGCCGCAGTTCGATCAGCGCCGAATCGGAAATCTTGAGCAGATCGTTGCCTTCGAATTCGACCTTGCCGTGGGTCGGCTCGACCAGCCGCGACATGCAGCGCACCAGCGTCGACTTGCCGGAGCCGGACAGCCCCATAATGATGAAAATCTCGCCCTGGCGGATTTCGAGATCGACGGCGCGCACCGCGCCGACCAGTCCGGCCGCGGCGATGTCGGCCATGCTGGCCTTGCCGTCACGCTCGCGGATGAAGCTGGCCGCGTTCGATCCGAACAGTTTCCAGACATTACGGCAGGCAAGCTTTATCGGCCGCACATCCTCCGGCGTGCCAGTTGCCTGCGGTTCAGTCGCTTCCGTCATCCAATGGTCCTTCTGGAAAATGGAGATAAGACCCGGCCGCTAGGGCCGGGTCTGGCTTCCAGTCAGGCGATCACTGCGCCCAGGCTTTCCAGTCTGCTTCGTGGGCGGCGATCCAGGCGGCGGCGACATCTTCGGGCGTCTTGCCGCCGAGGTCGATCTCGCCGCTCATCTTGTTGAGCTCATCGGTGTCGATCGTGTACGCCTTGGCCACCTTGTAGGCGACCGGCCATTTGTCCTTCATGCCGGACCAGGAGTATTTCCAGATTTCGCCATGCGGTTTGCCGCAATCATATTTGGCATCCGGGTTGGTGCCCCATTTCGGGTCGGTGTAGCACTCGGGCGTATACTCCGGGAATTCGACCCACTCGCCCTTGTACTTGGCCGGCGCCCAATGCGGCGAATAGATCCACAGCATGATCGGCGCCTTGCGCTGATAGGCCGAGTCCAACTCGGCGAACATCGCCGCGTCGGTGCCGGCATGGATGACGGTGAAGGGCAGCTTCAGCGCCTCGACGCGCTCGTCGTCAAAGCCTTCCCAGGTTACCGGGCCGCCGAGATAGCGGCCCTTCGGCGCCGTCTCCGCTGTCGAGAACGCCTCGGCGCATTTCGGGTCCTTCAGCGCTTCCCAATTGGGCAGGCCGGGGCATTTCTCCTTCATATATTCGGGAAACCACCATTCCTCCTTGGCCTTCGGCCCGAGCTTGCCGAGCCGCTCGGTCTGGCCGGTGGCGTCTGAAGCCTTCATCGCTTCGCCGGCCGTCGTGTCCCAGAACTCCAGGCCGACATCAAGGTCGCCATTGGTGAGGCCGGTGGTCAGGCTGGAGAGGTAGTCGGCTGTCGGATATTCGACGGTATAGCCGAGCTTTTCGAGGATACCGCCAAGGATCTTGGCGTTGAGGTTGACGCTGGTCCAGTCGAACAGCGCGATCTTGATCGGGTCGTTGGATTCAGGTGCTGCTGCGTGGACCGGTGATGTAAGCGCACTTGCGGCGGCAAGCGCCAAGGCTCCCATTGATAGGTTCGAAATCACACTGCGAAATGACATGCTTGTTCTCCTGTCAAACCATGTGGAAATTTCTTGATCGTTCCCTTCTTGCGTCTTTTCTTGATTGTGTTGGAAAGGCGGGTCGTTACGCAAGCTCGTTCGCACCAAGCCAGTGCCGCGGCCGCAACTTGCGCAGGCGAAATGGTTGCTCGACTTGGTGTTTATGTGATGCCGGGCGGGCCCGCGTCATGGCATCGGATGGATTGCTGCGTGAGCAATCGTCAACAGATCGATCGCCGCTCCAGCGGCGCTCTCAGACGTGCGAGCCATCAAGGTCCCATGGTCTCGGCCGGCGAGCCCCATCCCGCCAAGGCCGTTTCATGAGATGAAATTATATATACCAACGTTCATGCGGCGCAACGGCTGATGCCCTGTGCACTGCGGAATTTCAGACTGGTCGATTGCCAACCGCCAGAGCTGACGTTCACGACATGATCAGGCCGCCATCGACATTGATGGTTTGGCCGGTGATGTAGGTGGCGTCGTCGCTGGCGAGAAAGCTGACCAGGCCGGACACGTCCTCGCCGCTGCCGGCGCGGCCCATCGGGATGTTCTTCACCCATTCGGCCATCAGCTCGCCGGGCTTGTAGTCACCCATCAGCTTGCCCCACGCTGCGTCATTATAGGCCCACATGTCGGTGTCGATAATGCCGGGGCAGATGGCGTTGACGGTGATCTTTTCCTTGGCCACTTCCTTGGCCAGGCTCTGGGTAATGCCGACGACGCCGAACTTCGACGCCGCATAATGCGGCGTGTAGATGAAACCCTGCCGCGCCTGGCCCGATGCCGTGTTGATCAGCCGGCCGCCATCGCCATGCTTGCGGATGCGGGCGATCGCTTCCTGACAGCACAGGAACACGCCCTTGGTGTTGACCGCCATCACCTTGTCCCACTCGGCCTCGGTCATCGCCTCGATCCGGGCGATGGTGATGACGCCGGCATTCTGCACCGAAATGTCGACACGGCCGAATTCCTTCTCGGCGAGGTCGTAAAGCGCGGTGACCTCATCCTTCCTGGTAACGTCCATGCGCATCGACGCGACCTTGGCGCCTGCCGCTTTCAGGCCGGCGGCGACGTCCTCGACGCGGGTATCGATGGCGCTGACCACCACCGCGGCACCTTCCTCGGCGAAGCGCTTCGCCATCGCCGCGCCGATGCCACCGCTCGCGCCGGTGATGACCGCAGTCTTGCCTTCAAAACGCTTCTGCATCTTTTCTCCTTACCAGCAGACAAAACCGCCATCGACGATCAGGTCGATGCCGGTGACGTAACTCGCGGCGCGGCTGGCCAGGAACACGGTCGGGCCGACCATCTCTTCCGGCGTCGCCATGCGCCCCATGGGCGTGTCGCGTTCGAAGATCTTGATCTGTTCGGCGACCTCCGGCCGCTTGTTCATCGGCGTCAGCGTGTAGCCTGGGCTCACCACATTGACGCGCAGGCCGCGATCGGCCCATTCCATGGCGAGGCTTTTCGACATGTGGATGACCGCCGCCTTCGACGAATTGTAATGCGCCTGGGTCAGGCCGCGATTGACGATCGAACCCGACATGGAGGCGATGTTGATGATCGAGCCCTTGCGCCGCGTCAGCATGGCGCGCGCTTCGGCCTGGCAGGACAGGAACACGCCGCTGACATTCACGTCGTAGATTTTCTGCCACTTCTCCAGCGACAGCGTCTCGGCGGCCTCGGCTCCTGCAATGCCGGCATTGTTGACGGCGATGGTCAGCGCGCCGAGCTCCTTTTCCGTGCGCTCGACTGCGGTCGCTAGGTCGGCCTCCGACGTCACCGTCCCGGTCAGCACCACCGCCTTGCGGCCAAGCGCGGCGATCCTGTGCGCGGTCTCATCCAGCCCGCCTTTCGAGGCATGGCCGAAACAGGCTATGTCGGCGCCGGCTTCGGCGAGCCCGATGGCAATGGCCTGGCCAATGCCGCTGCCGGCGCCTGTTACCAGCGCTACGTCGCCGCTGAGATCGAATAGTTTCATGTTGTTCCCCCTCCTGAAATGAAGGGGCGCCAGTCTTTGCTGGCGCCCCGCGCGGTCCGGTCCTTGGGAGGATACCACCTGCTGCGCTTTGTTCCGACTCCTGTCCTCAGCTCGTGGCGAGTTCCATCACCGCGACATTGCTGGCCTCGCTGCGGCCGAGAATGCCGCGCTGGCGGCCGCGGCTCAGCACCAGCACCCGGTGCGACAGACCCAGCACCTCCTCGAGGTCGGAGCTCACCACCACCACCGCCATGCCGGAACGGGCGAGGTCGGCAATGACGTCGTAGATTGCCGCACGCGCACCGACATCGATGCCGCGCGTCGGCTCATCGAGGATGAACACCTTCGGCGGTCGCGACACCCATTTGGCGATGATCACCTTCTGCTGGTTGCCGCCGGAAAGCTTGCTGACCGCCTGGCCAGGTTTGCCCTTGACCCCGAGCCTTGCGATGCCGGCTTCGGCGAATTTCTGCACCGCTTTCGGAAACACCCAGCCTTTCGGCGCGACATGGTCGAAATTGCCGAACGCCAAATTCTCGCCGATGGTCTGGTCGAGAACGACGCCTTGCGCCTTGCGGTCTTCCGGCACCAGCACGACGCCGGCCTTGATGGCTGCCGCTGGCCCGCTGAGATGCACCGGTTTGCCGGCAACGCGCACCGAGCCCGACGAGATCGGATCGGCGCCGGCGATCGCCCGCACCAGTTCGGTGCGGCCGGCGCCGATCAACCCGGCAATGCCGAGGATCTCGCCTGCTTTGACCGAGAAGGAAACGTTGTTGAAGCTCTTCTCCGGCGAGGACAGGTTGTCGACCTCGAGCAGCGTCTCCTCGCGCGGCGGCGACAGATGCGGGAACATCCGTTCGACCGAGCGGCCGACCATCTGCTCCACCACTGTGCGCACGGGAATATCGGCGCGCTCGTGGCGGGCGACGATGCGTCCGTCGCGCATCACAATCACGCGGTCGGCAATCTGCGCGATCTCGTCGAGACGATGGCTGATGTAGATGAAGGACATGCCCTCCGCCTTGAGCTTGCGGATCTGCTGGAACAAAAGCTCCGTTTCCTCGCCGCCGAGCGCTGCGGTGGGTTCGTCGAAGATCAGCAATTCGGCATTGAGCGTCAACGCCTTGGCGATCTCGACCTGTTGCTGGGCGGCGATGCGCAGCGTGCCCACCTTGCGCTCGGGCGAGACGTCGAGGCCAAGCCGCTTCAACTGCGCCGAGGCCTTGGCGTTCATCTCGGCGCGGTCGATGCGGCCGCCGCGCATCGGCAGGCGCCCGACATAGACGTTTTCCGCCACCGACAGATCCGGCAGCAGCTTCAGTTCCTGATGGATCATGCCCACACCGGCATCGATTGCCGCGGCAGGCGAGGCGGGGGAATAGGGCTTCCCCCGCCAGATGATGGTGCCCGCGTCGGGCCGGGTCGAGCCGGCGATGATATTGGACACCGTCGACTTGCCGGCGCCGTTTTCGCCGAGCAGCGCCACAACCTCGCCCGGCCGCACCTCAAAGCTTGCATCGGCCAGGACCTGGACCGGTCCGTAGCTCTTGCAAAGGCCGTTGACGAAGAGCCCGTTGTGCGGGCTTTCGCTGTGGCGAGGATCAGGAGACATCGTGGTGCTCTCTTAAGCGGTGCCGGTCGTTACGGATGCTTGGCGATGAACTGCTCGACATTGTCCTTGGTGGTCAGCGTCGCATCCTGCAGCTGCTCGGCCGGAACGCTTTCGCCGGCCACCAGCTTGATCGCCGCATCGACGGCGAGACGGCCCATGCCTTGCGTCTGCTGCGTCGCGGTGACGTCGAACACGCCGTCCTTCAGCGCCTTGAGCGCGGCCACGTCGCCATCGAAGCCGGCAACCCAGACCTTGTGGCCGGGATTGGCGACCTTGACCGCCTGCGCCGCACCCAGCGCCAGCGCATCGGCCTGGCCGATGACGATGGAGACATCGGGATGCGACTGCAGCAGGTCCTGCGTCAGCTTGAAGCCTTCGTCCTGGTGCCAGCCTTCGCTCCACAATTCGCCGACCACCTTGATATCGGGATAGGCCTTGAGCGCTTCGCCGCAGCCCTTCGAGCGATCCACTTCCGGCGTGGTGCCCTTCTGGCCGTGGATGATGATCAGTTCGCCTTTGCCGCCGGCCTGCTTGGCGATGTAGTCGCACACCGCCTGCGCCGAGGCGACGCTGTTGGTGGCGATGAAGGTGTCGCCGGGCGCGCCGTCGGCGTTGCGGTCGACATTGACCACCGGAATGCCGGCGGCCTTGGCGGTCTTGGTCGGCACGGTGGCGGCTGTGGCGCCGGCCGGAATGTAGATCAGCGCGTCGATGTTCTGCGTGATCAAATCCTGTACCTGGCTGACCTGCGTTGCCGAATCGCCCTTGGCGTCGACGGTGACGATCTCGATGCCCTTCTCCTTGCCGTAGGCTTCGACCGACTGCTTGATCTGGTTGAAGAAGTCGGCCTGCAAATTGGCCACCGCGAGGCCGAGTTTCTTGGCCTCCTTGGCCGAGGCCATGTCGGTCAGGCCGAGCAGGGGAATGATTGCGGCAGCGGCGAGCAGCAGTGAACGTTTGGTGAGCATGTGTTTCCTCCGTTGATAGTCAAACTGTCCCGCCAGCGCATCGCGCCCCTTGGAACATCCCAGTTTCGGATCGACCGATCCGTCTATCGCCCGGACGTTCCGGGCGAATTCTCAATTGTGCCCCGCTCTCTATCGCGCCCTGCGCCGCCAGGTGTCGCTGGCGACGGCCAGCGCGATCACCACGCCGATCACCACCTGCTGGATGAAGGGCGAGACGCCGAGCAGATTGAGGCCGTTGCGCAGCACGCCGATGATGAGCACGCCGACCGCTGTGCCGCCGATCGAACCGACGCCGCCCGAGAGGCTGGCGCCGCCGATCACCACCGCCGCGATGGTGTCGAGCTCATAGCCGAGGCCGGAACTCGGCTGCACCGAATCCAGCCGCGCGGCAAGCACAATGCCTGCAAGACCCGCAAGCACGCCGCAGATGGCATAGACCCAGTTGGTCAGCGACTTCACCGGAATGCCGGAGAGCCGCGCCACCTCGGCGCTGCCGCCGATGGCGTAAAGGCTGCGGCCGGTGGCGCGGTAGTTGAGGAAGATGGCGAAGACGATCGCCAGCACCATCATCACCCCGACTGTGACCGACAGGAAGCCGAAATGGCGGATGATCGACAGGCTGGTGAACCAGTCGGGAAAGCCGACGATCTGCGAGCCGTCGGTGATCATGTTGGCAAGGCCGCGCGCCACCGACATCATCGCCAGCGTCGCGATGAACGGCGGCAGCCGGGTGACGGTCACCAGCAGGCCGGACACCAGTCCGCAAAGGCCGGCGACGACCAGTGCTGCAACGACGCCGGCCGCAAGGCCGAGATTGAGATAGTCGGGATGGGAGACAAAGCCCATCACCATGGCGGCCAGCGCCAGCACCGAGCCGACCGAGAGATCGATGCCGCCGATCAGGATCACCAGCGTCATGCCGATTGCCATGATGCCGAGCACGGTGATCTGGTCGAGCACGTTGAGGATGTTGCGCACGGTGAGGAACGTGTCGGTGGTCAGTGTCAGCGCCAGGCAGAGCAGCAGCAGTCCGATCAGCGGTCCCATGGTTCCGGCAAACAGTGCCGAAAGCTTCGCGGCCGTCGCACCTTGAGTGCCGGGCGCGGCTTTCAACTCGCCAGCCTTCGACTCGCTTGCATCATTACTCACGGCCACTTCGTCTCCTCCGTCAGCGAAACGGCGATGGCCTGCCGTCCGCTCTTGTTCACCAGGCACCTTGTGAACAATTTATCTTTGATATGCAATTTTGTTCAGCTAAACTGTTCATTAGAAAATTGTCAAGAGCCGTTGCGCCATTCGGCGGTGGTTTGCGCCACCGGGCGGTTTGTCCTAGGGAAGGCCAGGGGGCGGCGCTTTGCGGAAAAGATTTCCGAAATCTGCCGCGGGAGAGCACGAGCATGGCGACCGTCGAAAATGAGAAGGCCTCGCGCTTCCCCGATGCCGAGCTGAAGGCCCGCGCTGCCTGGCATTACTATGTCGAGGGCCTGACGCAGGAGCGCATCTCCGAGATTCTTGGCGTCGGCCGCATCAAGGTGCACCGGATCCTGTCGGCTGCCCGCGAGGAAGGCATCGTGCAGTTCCGCATTCGCGACAGTGTCGTCGAATGTGTGCAACTCGAGGAGAGCCTGAAGCAGCGCTTTGGGCTAAGCCAGGCGGTCGTGGTGCCGTCGGCCGCCGACCGCAGCAACGCGCCGCTGATGATCGGCCACGCGGCTGCCGCCTATCTCGCCGACAACGTCAATGCCGGCGACGTCATTGCGCTGGGCTGGGGCCGGACGCTGAAATTCGCCATCAACGAATTGCCGAGGCGGCCGATTGCCAGGACGACGGTCGTCTCGATGCTCGGCGGCCTCACCCACGCGCAGCCGCTCAACCCGACCGAAAGCGCCTGGGAGTTCGCCGAAAAGATCGGCGCTGAATGTTTCCTGCTGCCGGTGCCGGTCTATGCCGACAAGCCGGAACAGCGCGATGCCTTCATGAGCCAGCGCAGCGTTCAGGATGTCGTCTTCCGCGCGCGCCGCGCCAACATCGCCGTGCTCAGCGTCGGCTCGTTTTCCAAGGACAGCCCGATCGCCAATTACGGCTTCATCAAACCGAGCGAACTAGAGGAATTGCAGGCGGCCGGCGCGATCGGCGACCTCTTGTGCCATTTCATCGACGCCGAGGGCCACTCTGTCGACCATGAGGTCAACCGCCGCGTCTGCGCCTATCCGCTGCAGGATCTGTCCGATATTCCGAGCATCATCCTGGTGTCAGGCGGTCAGGAGAAGGTCGCCGTCATGCGCGCCGCGCTCGCCAACACCAGGATTTCGGTGCTCATTACCGATGAGGATGCGGCCAAGGGCCTGCTCAACCGTTGAGCGCTGTCGGCGTCGGTCAGAATTCGCAGGGCTCCGGACGACTGTCGTCCGACCAGTCGGCCAGTGCGATCGGCACGAATTTTCCCGCGACCGGTTTGCCGTCGTCCAGGTCCTTTGAAGCGGTGCCTTTGCCGGTGAGAAAATTGATGTCGCAGCCGCCCAGCGTCGTCTCGACCGAGCCGTCGGCTTTCTGCACATTCCAGTCCCAGTCGCGACTGTAGCCGGCGACAAGGAATTTACCGCCGCGCCAGACGATGGTCAGCGTTGTATCCCATGATTTGTTGGCGCCGCAGCCGAAGCACGAGGTGACGACAAGCGATCCCTTGCCCTTGCTTTCGAGCCCGAGAATACGGTCCTGCGTCAGCGCCTTTTTGACAAAGTCAGGCTTGCGCGAAGGATCGAGCTTTCCTTCGCCGGCAGCCAGATAGATCGAGAGATCCGCCAGCCCGCTGTCGGAATCCGCCGCGATCGCGGCCCGATCCATCCTGCCGTCATTGTCCATGTCGAGCGTGACCTCGAAGGGCGGCTCGTCCTGCGCACGCGCCGTCATCGGAGCTGCCGCAAGCGCGACAATCCAGGGCAGGGCGGCAAGGTGAAATACTGCTTTCATGAGCCCGATGAGTCTAGCATTGGCCGGGCAGGACGCAAAATCGGCAAGCTGGGCAGGTTGGGCATGGGAGCCTCACGCAGGCAAGCTGCGCTTGAACTCAGATCGCACCGAGCCGCGCGTGGATGTCGCGTGTCGCGTGATAGAGGTCGCGGTAGATCGCCTTGCGCGCCCGGTAAGCCGGCACCAGCGTCATATCCGGATCGACACGCCTGGCCGGCGCCGCCGCCATTGCCTTGGCGGCGTCTTCCGCCGAGGCGAACCAGCCGATCGCCGAAGCCGCCAGCATGGCCGCGCCAAGGGCCGCCGCCTCGTTGACCGGCGACACGAACAGCGGCCGCTCCAGCACGCTGGCCATGATCTTCATCAGCAGCGCCGAATTGGTGCCGCCGCCGGCGGCAATCATCTCTCCCGGCTTGCCGCCGCTTTCGGCCTCCATCGCCTCGCTGGCGATGGCCTGCTCCAAAGCGATGCCTTCCAGCGTGGCGCGGAAGAGATGCCTGGGCTCATGGTCGAGCGACAGGCCAACAACGGCGCCGCGCGCCGCGCCATCCCAATAGGGGCTCATGACGCCGGCCCAATAGGGCATGACCAAAAGACCGTCGCCGCCGGCCGCAACATCGACCGCACCCTTCTCCAGTTCTGCCGCGGAAGACGCGCCGGTGGTGCGCACGATCCAGTCGACCAGTTGCATGCCCGAGCGCAGCACGGTTTCCAGCATGAAGCCGGAGCCGGTCGGCGAGACCAGCGTGCGAAACGCGTCCGATGTGGTGACCGTGCCGGAATAGCAGCCGCTGACGACGCCGGAGCCGAGCGAGAGATAGCTCCTGCCGGCACCATAGACGCCCATGCCGAGACCCATAGCCTGGCCATCGCCGGCGCCGGCGACAATTGGCGTGCCCGCTTTGAGGCCAGTCAGCTGGGCAATGCTTTCGGCAAGGCCGCCGCAGATTTCGCCTGGGCCGATCAGCGCCGGCAACTGCCCTGGCTGCAGCCCTGCAGCCGCGACAAGCTCAGGGTGCCATTCGCCTGTCGCGACATCGAGCAAGCCGAGCGGGTCGGCACTTGCCGTGCTGGTAACCAGCCGTGCGGTCAGCCGGTGAACGAAGAAGCCATGAACATCGACCAGGGCGGCGGCGTTGGCCAGCACCTGCGGCTGGTGTTCGGCCAGCCAGGCGATGGCATAGAGCGCCGGCGTCGGATCCGGCGGCTTGCCGCTCCAGTCGCGGATCGTCTCGCGGCCAAGCTCGGCCGACAGCCTGGCGACTTGAGGCCGGGCGCGCTCGTCAAGCCACAGGATCGCCGGGATGAGCGGCGTGCCGGCCTGATCGATCAGGGTGAAGGTCTCGCGCTGATGGGCTATGGCAATTGCCGCCACGCGCGCGGCGCCGACCTTGTCGGCAACCTGCTTCAGCGCACTGATAAGGGCTGCCCACCAATGTTCGGCATCCTGCTCGAAATGGCCGGGCTTAGGATTGGCCAGTGGATAGGCCTCGCGCGCCTGGAACAGGTCCGCGCCGTCGCGGGTGAAGGCGATTGCCTTCACCGCCGTCGTCGAGGCATCGATCCCGATAACGACATCGTCCATCACAGGGAGATCCCGAAGGTTCAGGCGGCGTTGGTCACAAACTGTCCGTCCGACTGGTCGAGACGGCGGCGGATCTGCGTTATCACCATCGAATCGTCGGGTACACAATTTTCATAGGTGAGGAAGTCGCCGGTCTTGACCGGCTTGACCACCTTGGCGCGTTCGGCAATCCCGAGCGGCAGCGCGCCCTTGGCGCGGGCGTCCTCCCAGGTCATGGCGAAGCCGCGATAGTCGTTCTCGCCGATCATGCCGAGCGATTGGCCCGCGCCGAGATCGCTCTTGGCCACCGCCACCGCTTCGGCGACCGGATGGTCGAGGGGCTCCATGTCGGCGCGTTTGTAGACAACGGCGCGCGCCGCCGACAGTGGCACTTCAAGGCTTGTCAGGTGATAGGGACGGTAGATCGTGAAATAGGGGCCCTTGCCGACCTTGAGGTCGACCATGCGCTCCAGCACGCGCGGATGCCTCGTTTCGATGATGCAGAACACGCCGGGCGCCACGCCCTTGCCGATAGAATAGTCCACCACGCCCTTGCGGTGCAGCACGCCGCCATCCTCGCGCGGGCAAAGCACGCTGGCCAGTTCCTCCAGCGTCGCCGTCGGGCCGTGCATGCCCGGCACGTCGGGCACCAGCCCGGTGGCGTTGGCGATAGCCACCATCTCGATCGCCGTCTTGGAACCGTCGACGAACTCGACCAGCATGCGCGCATTCATGTTGCGCTCGGCCGCTTCCTTCTCGTAGTCGGCGGGCATGGCGTCGATCTTGAGCGGGTTGTTTTTGCCCTTGCCGGCGGCGATGATGTTGAAGCCGAGGCTCTTGGCGAAGCCGATGATCTCCAGCGTGCAGGCGGGTTCGTCGCCGGCCGCACCGGTGTAGACCACGCCGGCCTTGCGCGCTTCCTCCTTGAGGAAGCGGCCGATCGTAATGTCCGCCTCGACATTGAGCATAACGATGTGCTTGCCGTTCTTCATCACTTCGAGCGCAAACAGCGTGCCGATGTTGGGATTGCCTGTCGCGTCGATGATGACATCAATGCGGCCGGCCGCGGCCAGCGCATGCAGATCTTCGGTGACAGCGATCTTGCCGGCCTCGATGGCGCGGTCGATGGCAGAGGCGTTCGCAGCCTGGACGATGTCGGAGCGGTCATGGCCGGCGAGCAGTGCGGCATCGATCGCCGCTTGCGGCCGCACCTCGGAAATGGCACCGATCCGCATGCCCGGCATCAGCGCCACCTGGACGACGATGTCGGTGCCCATCTGCCCGGCGCCGGCGAGTCCGATGGTGATGGGCCCTTGGGCTTCAGCGCGCTGCAGAAGTTCCGCTGCAAATTGCGGATGGGCCATATCGCTTCCTCCAGTCACGACGCGCCGCAGCGTCAAATCATCATTTTGAACATTCCTATTTCCATCTGAAAAATATTTCAACCCACAAATCGGAGAATGGCTGCAGGACCAAATCTCCCACGGAGGATTCGTGGGGTGACAGCTTCATGCTGCGCTTGATCTCAGCCGATCTCTAGGAAAGGCTTGCCGAGCAGGTCGGGCACGACATCGATGCCGAGGCCGGGCCCGTCGGGAATGCCCATGTGGCTGCCGGTGACCGGTGGGGCGTTGGAGGCCGTGCGCACCGTCACCCACTCATGGAAGGCGATGGCGTGCAGCCGGCGTTCTTCCGGCGTCGACAGCGACAGATGCGCCATCGCCGCCGTGTCGATCTCGGCGCCGCCCGTATCCTCGACGGTGATCATGAAACCGAGATCGACGGCGACGTCGCGGATTTGCCTTGTCCTGGTTACGCCGCCCAGCCGCGAAATCTTCAGCGTCAGCCCATCGGCGGCGCCGAGGCGATGGATTTCCAGCATCGCCTCGAGCGAGATGACGCTCTCGTCCAGCACCATCGGCTTGTCGAGCATGCGGCGCACCGACATGTTCTCCTCGATCGTCGTGCAGGGCTGCTCGAACGTGTAGTCGATGCCGCGCGTGGCATCGGCGAACTGCCGCGCCTGGTAGGGTGTCCAGCCGGCATTGGCGTCGCAGAAAATCACCGTGCCTTTCGGCACGGCCGAAGCGACTGCGCTCACCCGGTCGATGTCGTCATGCACATTGCCGCCCACCTTGACCTGCAGCCGCCGGCAGCCTTCCGCGATGATCCTTTTGGCCAGTGCCGCCATCTGGTCGAGCGTGCCGTGGGTGACAACGCGGTAGGTCTCCGCCATGTCGCTCTCGCGGCCGCCAAGCATGGTCACCAGCGGCACGTCGGCGGCCCGGGCCGCCAGATCCCAGCAGGCCATGTCGAGCGCCGACTTGATGTAGGGATGGCCCTTGAACACCGTATCCATCAATCGGCCGATGCCGGCGAGGCCACGCGGGTCCTGGCCGATCAGGTGCGGCGCGATCTCGACCACGCCCGCGCGCGTTCCCGCCGGAAAGGCGGCCGAATAGAAATTGCCGAGCGGCGCCATCTCGCCCCAGCCGGTCACGCCGCTGTCGGAGGTGATGGCGACGATCACCGCATCGAAGCAGTCTGCAACCCGCCCCTTTGACATGCGGTAGGGCCCGTCCACGAAGGGCTGCACGACGCGATAGGCCTTGATGGTTTTGATCTGCACTTGTCTGTCCGTTGTCTCTAGGCGTTGAGGAGGGTCAGCCCTTCGATGTTCCGCTGATCGAGGCCACGCGCATAGGCAAGCAGCTCTTCGAAATCGAGGTCGATATGCTCGCGCGCATGGCGCTGGGCAGCGCGCATGTCGGCGCCCTTCAAGAGCCGCACATAGGTTTCGTGGAGATCTTCGGCCGGCACCGGCTCGTTGCGGGCCCGCTGGTGCAGGGCAAAGTACATCTGCAGCCGGCTGGTCAGCCGCTGCCAGGTTTCCAGCAACACCGAATTGTCGGCCCATTCATAGATCAGCCCGTGCAATTGCAGTGCGGTCTCGATCTGGCGGGTGGTGTCGCGCGCGCGCGTTGCCTGCTTCACCGCTTCGTGGCGGCGGTCGAGTTCATCGAAGAAGCGCTGGTCGCGCAGCTTCCATGTCCGCTCGATGGCGAATTCATCGAGCACCTTGTTCAGCGAGTAGGCGTCGTCAATGTCCTTGGCGGTGACATCGATGACGAAGGTGCCGGCATAGGGAATGCTGGTCAGGATGCCTTCCTGCACCAGCTCGCGCATAGCTTCGCGCAAAGGCGCGCGGCTGACCCGCATCTGCTCAGCGATCCTCAGCTCGCTCAGCTTTTGGCCGGGTTCCAGCTGGCCGGTCAGGATCGCCCGCCGCAACAGCGCAACGATCTCGGCTCGGCGTGTCGTATCCGCGATCGGATTGAAGTCCAGCTTGGCCATTCCGTCACTCCAGTGAGAGCCGGAAACAGACAAGCAGATTGTCGACAATCCTACAATATGTCTGTTCCGGATTCTTGTGCCTTGCGGTTACTCCAAAAACGGCGTGCGGCGCTCCATAAAAAACGGCGCCCTCGGCGTGGAAGCCGAAGGCGCCGCAGGACCGGGGCTGATGGGGGTTATCAGCTGGCCGGTTTCTCCTGGGGCAACGGCGAGATCGGCATTCCTGGTCCGATCTTCTGCAGATTGCCCGTTATCACCTGGTCGCCTTCGGCAACGCCGCTGAGGACCGCCACAAGGTCGCCGCTGGTCGCGCCAAGCGAGACGATGCGCTGGTCGACCGTGTTGCCCTTGCCGACGACATAGACATATTTGCCGAGCTGGCTCGAACCCAGCGCCACCTGCGGCACCATCAGCGCGTCGGGCAGCTGCTTGATGTGCAGCCGCACGCGGACATACTGGCCCGGCAGCAGCGAGAACTTCGCATTGCCGATGGTGGCGCGCGCCGTAATCGTGCCGGTCGAGTGGTCGACCGTGTTGTCGATGAAGGTGAGTTCGCCCTTCTGGCTGGCTTCGGTCTCGCCGGGCAGCAGCACCTCGACCTCGATCGGGCCGGCGGCGCGGGCCTGTTCGATTTCGGCCAGGTCCGTCTCGCTCGGATTGAAGGTGACGTAGATCGGGTCGAGCTGCACCAGCGTGTTCAGCACCGTGCCGGCGACGCTGACCAGCGTGCCGACCGAAGCCTGGTTGCGGCCGACGCGGCCGGCAAACGGAGCGTGGATTTCGGCGTAGCTCAAATTGAGCTCGGCCGTGCGCACCGCCGCCTGGTTGACGGCAAGCGACGCTTCGGCCTGGCGCAAGGTGCTCGTACGCTGGTCGAACCCATCCTTGGCCAGATAGCCGCTCTTGGCGAGTTCGGAGCCGCGGCCGAGATTGGAGCGCGCATAGTCGAGGCTCGCCTGGTCGCGCTGCACTTCGGCCTTGGCCTGGTCGAGAGCCGCCTTGAAGTCGTCAGGCGAGATCTTGTAGAGCAGATCACCCTGGCGCACATCCGCGCCGTCCTTAGCCGTCTGCTCCTGCAGATAGCCGGGCACGCGGGCCTGCAAGGTGACGCTGCGGATCGCCTCGATGCGGGCGGCGTAGTCAAGGTAGATCGGGATCGTCTTCTTGACCACGCTCGTCACCGGCACCGGCATGACGAATGCCGCAGGTGCTGCCGTCGCTGCCGCCGTGCCGGCATTGAGGCTGAGATTGCCCATGTCGAGGAAGTGGACGCTTGCCACCGAGATCGCTCCCAGGGCGACGGCCGTTCCCAAAGCTATTTTCCATTTACGCATTTTGGTCTCCAATTCTATTCGGCTGCTTCGGCCAGGCGCATCGGCGCTGGTTCGGCAGTCGGTTCATTATTGTCCTGGTCATGAGCAGCGTTCGGTTCGCTGCGCACGCGGCCTTCGCGCAGCTGTTCGATGACCGCGTAGAAGACTGGCACGAACACCAGCGACAGGATGGTCGCCGCGACCATGCCGCCAAACACGGTGGTGCCGATCGACTGCCGGCTTGCCGCACCCGCACCCGTCGCAAACATCAGCGGCAGCACGCCGAGGATGAAGGCGAAGGCCGTCATCAGGATCGGCCGCAGCCTCAGCCGCGCAGCTTCCATTGCCGCGTCGACAATGCTCAGTCCCTCCTCGCGCCGCCGCCTTGCAAACTCGACGATCAGGATCGCGTTCTTGGCGGCGAGGCCGATCAGCATGACGAAGCCGATCTGTGAGTAGACGTCGATCTGCATGCCGCGCAAGAACAGGGCTGCGAAGGCGCCGAACAGGGCCAGTGGCACCGCCAGCAGCACCATGAACGGCATCGCCCAGCTCTCATACTGCATCGCCAGGATCAGGAAGACGAAGACGATGGCGAGGCCGAAGACGACCGACGCGATCGATCCTGCCTTGAGCTCCTGGAAGGTGATGCCGGTCCATTCGAAGCCGAAATCCCTGGGCAAAGCGGTGGCAGCGGCCCGTTCCATCGCGGCAACCGCCTGGCCCGACGAGAAGCCGGGGGCTGCGCCGCCATTGATCGTGGCCGAGGCGTTGTTGTTGTAGTGCGGCACGGTTTCCGGGCCGACGAACGGCACCAGTTTGCCCAGTGTGCTCAGCGGCACCATGCCGCCGGAGGCGTTGCGCACATAGAGCCGCGAAAGGTCGCCTGCGTCGGCACGTGCATCCTTGTCGGCCTGGATGGTCACCCGGAAGGTGCGGCCGAACAGGTTGAAGTCGTTGACGTAGAGCGAGCCGAGATAGATCTGCAGCGTGTTGAAGACGTCGGGCAGGTTGAGGCCGAGCAGTTTGGCCTTGCTGCGGTCGAGGTCGTAGTTGAACTGCGGCGTCGAGGTCGAGAACGGCGAGAACAGCTGCTGCGGGTTGATTTCCGGCTGCTTGCGCGCCTCGGCGATCACGGCTTGCGTCGCGTCGTTGAGGGCTGAACTGCCGCGCCCGGTGAGATCCTCGACGACGAATTCGAAGCCGCCCGTGGTGCCGATACCCGGGATCGAAGGCGGATCGAAGGACAGCGCGAAGGCTTCCGGAATCTGCATCAGCTTGCCGCGCACGTCGGCGACGAGCTTCGACGCGCTCTGGTCGGGGCCGCGCTCTTCCCACGGCTTCAGGATGGCGAACTCGACAGCCGAGTTCGACTGCGCCGCACTGGTCAGGAAGTTCAGGCCGCTGATCGAACCGACAATCTCGACTCCGGGCGTAGCTTGGAGGATGTCGCGCGCCTTCTGCGCCACCGCATCGGTGCGTTCCAGCGAGGCGCCGTCAGGCAGCTGGATGACGACGAAGAAGTAACCCTGGTCCTCGACCGGAAGGAAGGTCGAGGGCAGCTTCTGCCAGACGAAGTAGGTGGCCACCAGGCCGGCCGCGAACAGACCGAGCATGATCCAGCGCAGCCGGATGAGGATACGCACGCCGTGCGCATAGGCATGCGACAGCCTGTCGAAGCCCGTGTTGAACCAGCGGAATGGGGCGAACTGCGTCTCGCCGCGATGGCGCAGGAAGGCGGCACTCAGCGCCGGGCTGAGCGTCAGCGAGTTGAAGGCGGATATGCCGACCGAAATCGCCACCGTCAGCGCGAACTGATTGTAGAGCTTGCCGGAGACGCCAGGAATGAAGGCGACGGGCACGAAGACGGCCATCAGCACCGCGGTGGTGGCGATGATCGGTCCGGTGACCTCGGCCATCGCGGCCTTGGTCGCCGCCAGCGGTTTGAGGCCCGCCTCCAATTGACGCTCGACATTTTCCACCACCACGATGGCGTCGTCGACGACGAGGCCGATGGCCAGCACCATGCCGAGCAGGGAGAGCATGTTGAGCGAGAAGCCCATCATTTCCATGACGACCATCGTCGCCACCAGCGACACCGGAATGGCGATGGTCGGGATGATCGTCGTGCGCCAGCTCTGCAGGAAGATGAACACCACGGCCACGACCAGCACCAGCGCTTCGCCAAGCGTGATCAGCACGTCGTGCATCGATGCCGACACGAAGCGCGTCGTGTCGTAGTGCATGGCGTAGCTGACGCCCTTGGGAAAACGGGCCGACAGTTCCTGCATCTTGTCCTTGACGTGCTGCTGCAGATCGAGCGCGTTGGAACCCGGCATCTGGTAGACGGCGAGCACCACCGTCGGGTCCTTGCCGAAGAAGGCCGACGACGAATATTGCAGCGCGCCGAGTTCGATGCGGGCGACGTCGCGGAGCCGCACCAGCGAGCCGGTGCCGGTGTTGGCGCGCACGACGATGTCGCCGAACTCCTTGGGGTCGCTCAGGCGGCCGACGGCGTTGACCTGCATCTCGAAGGCGGTGCCGGCGGGCGCCGGCGACTGGCCGATCTTGCCGGCGGCCACCTGGACGTTCTGTTCCGAGATGGCATTCTGGACGTCGACGGCGGTGATGCCAAGATTGGCGAGCTTGTCCGGGTCGAGCCAGACGCGCATCGAGTAGCGGCGCTCGCCGAATATCTGGACGTCGCCGACGCCAGGCAGCCGCTTCAGCGGATCGACGACCTGCAGATAGGCGAGGTTACTCAGCGCCACCGGATCGACCGAACTGTCGGGCGAGGTCAGGTTGACGATGAGGACGAAATTTGGGTTCTGCTTCTTGATCGTCACGCCGCCCTGGTTGACGATCGCCGGCAGCGAGGAGGCCGCTTGCGAGACGCGGTTCTGGACGTCGACGGCCGCGGTACTCAAGGAATAGCCGACATCGAAGGTGATGGTGATGGTCGAGGAGCCGTCATTGGAGCTCGACGACGACATGTAGGTCATACCTTCGACGCCGTTGATCTGCTGCTCCAGCGGCGTCGTCACCGTATCGGCGACCACTTGCGCGCTGGCGCCCGGATAATGGGCGCTGACTACGACCTGCGGCGGCGTGATGTCGGGAAACTGCGAAACCGGCAAAAGGAAATAACAAATCGTCCCGGCGAGCACCATGATGATGGCGATGGCCGAGGCGAAGATCGGACGATGGATGAAATAATTTACCACGACACGCAAACCTCTTTAGAAGGACCGGCCTCTTTAAAAGAATGGGCAGACCGGGACAGCCGCCTGCTGCGCACTGAGCCCGGGTCCTGCAAAAAATACGAAGACGGCGCCGCGCCGCTGAGGCCCTGCTCATCGGCCACGGTCCTCAGCATCGCTTCGAAGGCGCGCGGGTTGACGCGGTCCGCTTTCATCACCAGCCGGATCATCGGATCCCGGATGGCTTCATCGATGGTCAAATCCTTGCGCTGCGACATTGGAGCGTCTCCATTCCAGCGGCCCGCATCGGACGATCGCGAACCGGTTTTCATCTCTTCACCGGCCGGAGCCGCATGACCTGCAATTTTCACCCTTTGTGATCTGGCAGGACCAGTTCACGGCCTTGTTATTGACGGAAGGCCACATAGGTGTTACCAGTAAGTAACATTCGGATAGTTACAGACCGGTAACACCCTAGTCAAGAGGTGAACCGAATTTTTAGGGAGACAAGGAGACTGCGATGGCAGACGGCATTACCGATCGCGTGCGCCCCCGGGACCGAATCCTGGAGACGGCGCAGGACATGTTTCACAAGCATGGCATCAAGGGCGTCGGTGTCGACGCCATCACGGAAGCCGCCGGCACCAACAAGATGACGCTCTACCGTCATTTTGAGTCGAAGGACGAACTGATCGTCCAATGCCTGCGCGCGTCGGCGGCTAAAGGCGCCGCGATGTGGGACCAATTCGAGGCTGAGCATCCCGGCGACAAGCTCGCCCAGTTGCATGCCTGGATTCGCATGGCCGCTGCTTGCCTGGCGGCTGACGGTCGCGGCTGCGACATGGCCAATGCCGCCGCCGAGTTGACCGAGCCGGACCATCCCGCCAGGAGCGTGATCAAGGAGCTCAAGAGCGCTCAGCGCGATCGCCTCGTTGCGCTGTGCCGGGATGCGGGCATCGGTCAGGCCGAGCTTCTGGCCGATACGCTGTCGCTGCTGTTCGAAGGGGCGCGCGTCAGCGTGCAGACCATGGGCTGCCAGGGCCCCAGCACGCAGTTCGTGCGCATGGCTGAAGGCCTGATCAGCTCTTTCAGGGCGCGCTGAATTCCAGCTCACCGAGTTTGCAAGGCCCCCTCATCCGGCCGCTTCGCGGCTAGCTCCTCCCCGAGGGGAGAAGAGGCTGGCGCCGGCGCTGATGATCTCCTTTCGCTTTGGCGAGAGGTCGGATTGCAGCGAATTGCTCTTTGCAACTCGGTCTCGGCAATCCGGGTGAGGGGCTTTGGATATGCCAAGTTTCATTTGAGAATGAAAAAAGCCCGCTGCCGGGAGGAGGTGGCAGCGGGCTCGATTTCGAACGAGATGCGGGAGGAGGTGCACCGCGCTCAGCGTCGGCATCGCATCTGGGAGGAGTAGATGGCCGACACCCAGATGAGTACGGGTTGCCCAATGATTCGGCAACAATGAAAGTTGCATGGCTGCTGTGCAGATTTGCGGCATCTACCCCGACTTGTCGTACAAATCGGAGAAACCGCCACGGCGCGACTTCACTGCACCGGCACGTTTTCCTTGAAGATCAGCCGTGGCTCGATGAACTTCTTCGTCAGGTAGGGCGCGGCGGACGCGATCGAGCCGAGCAGGCGGATCACAGATTGCTCCGCGATCAGCCGCGCATTCTGGTCGATGACGACATCGGCGAGGTCGTCAACGAGATAGCCGCGCGTTTCCTTGGTCAGGTCGTGGCAGATGAAGACCGGCTTCTTCTTTGGCTTGGCCTCAAGCAGCGCTCTCGCCACACCTGAGCGCCCAGCGCCGACGCAGTAGATGCCGAGCAGTTCCGGCTCGTTGTGCAGCGCCTGCATCGTTGCGGTGTAGCTGCCCTCCGGTTCGTCATTGATCTCGACCGCACTCGAGACCGTGAGATTGGGGAATTCCTCTGTCAGCACCGACCGAAAGCCCATCTCGCGCTCCTCGTGCCCGCGATAGGAACGCGAGCCGACGACCATCGCCAGATGACCCTGGCGGCCATTGAGGAAGCGCCCCATCAACAGCGCCGCCGTGCGTCCGGCAACCCGGTTGTCGATGCCGACATAGGCCGAACGCGGGGCGGCTGGAACGTCGGAGACCAGCGTGACAAGGCGGATGCCTGCCTCGACCACATCGCGCAATATGTTGCGCGTTCGCGGATGATCGACGGCAATGACGCCGACGCCATTGGCCTTCAGCGACAGATTTTCAACCGCCGCCTGCAGCGCTGCCGGCGAGATGCCGCCGAGATTGTGGATCCGGCACGAGGCGACCAGCGGCAGGCGCCCCGCATAGTCCTCGATGTGCCCGGCGAGGTCGATCATGAAACCGTTGGCGCCGATCGGCAGGAAGAATTCAAGATGCGCCGGCCGCGACGGCAGCGTCACCTGATCGACCACCGGCAAATAGCCGAGCTGCTTGGCCGCCTCCATCACCCGTTGGCGGTTGGCGGCGCTCGCGCCGGCCCGGTTGTTCAGAACCCGGTCGACGGTCGCGGTCGACAGGCCGCAGCTCCTGGCTATGTCGGCAACGGTGGCTTTCATGGCTGTAGTCATAGAGCATGATCCCGAAAAGTGGGAACCGGTTTTCTCGGACAAACGGGAACCGTTTTGTCAAAAGGTCATGCTCTACAACGAGTTAGAGCGGATGCGTTTCCGTGCCAGACGGCGCGAAGACGGTTCAGCCGTGCGATGGCCCGCCTTCGATGATGGCGTCGCGGATCTCCTTGTCCGACATCCCGGTGATGATGCGTTCGACCTCGGCCACGCTGGTCTTCTTCGGGTCGATGTCGTCGGCCACCACCTTGCCCCGGCGCATGACGACGATGCGGTCAACCACCTGGAAGACATGGTGGATGTTGTGGGCGATGAAGATGCAGGAATGCCCGGAATCGCGCGCGTTGCGCACGAAGCTCAGCACGCCTTGCGTCTCGGCGACGCCGAGATTGTTGGTCGGCTCGTCGAGGATGATCAGGTCGCTGTCGAAGTGCATGGCGCGCGCGATGGCGACGGCCTGCCGCTCGCCGCCGGACAGGGAGCCGATCGGCGTCGTCGGCGGGATGTTCTTGGAGATGCCGACCTGTTTCAACAGGTCGCGCGCGACATTGTTCATCGCCTCCTGGTCCATGCGGTTCAAAAAGCGCGGCGGTTTGATCGGCTCGCGGCCGAGGAACAGGTTGCGTGCGATCGACAGCTGCGTCACCAGTGCCGAATCCTGGTAGATCGTCTCGATGCCGTGCGCGATGGCGTCGCTGGTGCTGCGCAGATTGACCTTCTTGCCGCGGATGAAAATGTCGCCGCTGGTCAGCGGCACCGCCCCCGACAACACCTTGATCAGCGTCGATTTGCCGGCGCCATTGTCGCCGAGCAGGCCGACGATCTCCCTTTCGTTGACATGAAAATTGGCGTCTTCGAGCGCCTGCACGCGCCCGTAGGACTTTTTGATGTTGGACATGCGGATGAGCGGTTCAGCCATGGTTCTAGGTCCCTGCCTGATGCCGGCGTTCCAGCCATGAGTGCAGCGCCATCATGCCGAGGATGATGGCGCCGATGAAGATGTTGTAGGCCAGCCCGGGCACGCCGATCAGCACGATGCCGTTGCGCATGACGCGCAGGATGAGGATGCCGAGCACCGTGCCGATGATGGTGCCGCGCCCACCGGTCAGCGCCGTGCCGCCGATCACCACCATGGCGATGACTTCGAGCTCGTAGCCGGTGCCGCTGTTGGGGTTGGCGGCCGACGTGCGCAGCGACGAGATGACGCCGGCAAGCGAAGCCATCACCGACGACAGCACGAACAGGCCGATCTTGACGCCGCTGACGTTGACGCCGCGCGCCCTTGCGGCGCCTGGATTGCCGCCGGCTGCCTGGATCCAGTTGCCGGTCCGGCTTTGCGTCAGCACGTAGCCCAGTGCGATGGCCGCCGCGATGAACCAGAAGAGCGACATGTAGATGCGGAACGGGCCGATGAAGAAATCACCGACCAGCGCTTCGGCCAGCCAGCTGCCCTCGGCGCTCCACGTCCGCTGCGGAAAGCCGTCGGTGACGAACAGCGCGGTGCCGCGCACCACCAGCAGCATGCCGAGCGTCACCAGGAAGGATGGGATTTTCAGCTGCGTGACGAACCAGCCATTGACCAGGCCGATGAAGGCCGCGATCAGCAGCGCGGCGAGGAAGCCGACCTCCAGCGAGGTCAGGCCGCTGTTGAACAGCGTCCACATCAGCACCGGCGAAAAGCCGAACAGCGAGCCGACCGACAGATCGAATTCACCCGACGTCATCAACAGCGTCATCGCCAGCGCGATCAGCCCGAGCTCGACGGTGAAGGCCAGCGTGTTGGAGATGTTCTGCGGCGACAGGAAATCGTGGTTGATGCTCCAGAACACCGCGATTTCGACGATGAGCAGAACGAAGGGCCCGAATTCCGGCCTCGCGATCAGGCGTTGGATGAGCGAACGGTTTTCCACTGATAACCTGCGACAGGAAGGGGAAGGCTGAGCCCAGCGCGCAACGCGAAGGGCTCGGCGAAAAGACAGTCGCGACCGCGGCTGCGGCCGCGACTGTTGAAGGTCTGGGTTATTTGCCCGACAGGATGTCGTCGTAGACCTGCGCGGTGTCCTTTTCATAGAGCGCGCCGGTGATGACGTTGAAGCCCGGAGGAATGCCTGACGCCGCCATGTTGGCCAGCGACAGCGCGACGTAGCTGGTCGCCTGCGGGTCCTGCCACTGGCCGGCATTGACGTAGCCGGTCAGCACTTCCTGGGTGGTGTCGAGCGAGTTGCCCCAGCCGACGACCGGGATTTCGCCCGGCTTGATGCCGGCCTGGTCGAACACCCGCTTGATCGAGCCGGTGACCAGATCGCCGAGGCCGATGATTGCCTTGACCTTGGCCTTGTTGGCGGTGAGATAGTCGACCATGCGGTTGATGGCTTCGGCCTGGTCGAGGGTCGCTTCGGTGATCTCATAGGTGATCCCCAGCGGTTCGAAGACGCTCTTGATGCCTTCCTCTTCCTGGACGCCGTAGGTGGCGCCGGGGATTTCGACCGGCATCCAGACGAAGTCGCCCTTCTTCACCAGGCCCTTGTCGACCAGATATTGCGCCCAGTGCTTGCCGAAGGTCACGTTGTCGCCGCCGACATAGGCGTCGAAGCTTGCCTTGGGATCGGGCGTGTTGAAGTTGATGATCGGGATCTTGGCCGTGTTGGCTTCCTTGGCGATTTCGATCAGGCTGCCCGGATCGGGGCTGGTGGTGACGATGCCGTCGGCCTTTGCCGAGATCGCGGCGCGCACGGCCTCCTGCTGCGAGGCAACGTCGCCATTGTGGAACGAGGTGTTGACGGTGTTGCCGGTGTCCTTCGCCCATTGCTTGGCGCCGGCCAGGAAGTAGGTCCAGACCGGGTCGGCCGGGCCGCCATGCGAAATCCAGTAGAACGTCTTGGCCTGTGCCGCCGCCGGAACGGCCAGCGCCACAATCAAGCCAAGCACGAGTAATCGTAGCCTCGTCAGCATTTGCTTTCCTCCCATGTTGAAAAACGACCTCCACGTCCGGCGATGATCCGGGCCATGCCCTTGATCCTCTCCTCCTGCCAGCGCCGACCCGGATGCGCAGAGCATCTTCTTTTGCGGCCGATGGCAAGCCTCCATCCGCCCAATGGATGGTGGCGCGATGCAACGCGCCATCATCGATCCCATCAGATCGCATCAGTTAGAGGGCGATTCCAGGAAAAGTGTGAAACGGTTTTCCGTCCGGAATTGCGTCAACCAAGAGATAGAGATATTTCCCGGCAAGCAGGCGGGGCTTAAACTCAGGCGCGCGGATTTTCCTGAAAGCGCTCGGCCTGGCGGTTGCGCAGCACCTTGGCCAGCCGGTCGAGCGCGAGCGCCAGCACCATCACCGCGCCGATCACGAAGGGGCTCCATGCGGCGTCGATGCCGAACAGGGTCACGCCGCTCAAGATGACCTGGACGATCAGCATGCCGATCACCGCACCGAAGACGGTGCCGCGCCCGCCGGAAAGCGAGGTGCCGCCGATGATCGCCGCGGCAATCGCCATCAGCACGAAACCGCCGCCTTGGTCGACGTCGGTAACGGGAGAGCCAAGCCACAGCGCGCCCGCCAGCCCCGAGACGATGCCCATCAGCACCAGCGTCTGCAGCCGCACAGCACCTGTCGGGATGCCGGCATAGAGCGCCGCCTGCGGATTGCTGCCGACGGCCTGGATCCGGTAGCCGAAGCGGCTGCGGTGAAGCACGAGGTGCATCACCACCGCCATTGTGACGAAGACAAAGACAGCCGTCGGCACAAGGCCGAACAGCTTGCCGTGAACGATCTCAAAGAAGTCGCCGCCTGGGCTGGCCGGAGCTGTCGCTTGCATCTTGACGGCCACCGCCGCCAGGCCCCGGAACATTGCAAAGGTGCCCAGCGTAACGACGATGGCCGGCAGTCGCAGCGCCACCACCAGCAGGCCGTTGACGAGGCCGAGCCCGGCGCCGAGCAGCACGCCGGAAAGGGCGGCAAGCCACGGGTCGATGCCGGCGGCCAGAAGGAATGCGGTGAGAAGGGCCGCGAGATGGAATATCCAGCCGACGGAAAGGTCGATCTCGCGGAGTGCGAGCACGAACACCATGCCGATCGCCAGCATGCCGGGATACGCAGCGGTTTCCAGCAACGACAGCACATTGGCCTCGTCGAGGAAATCCGGCCGGGCAAAGCCTGTAATCGCCACAAGGACAACGAGCCCGATGAGCGGCCTGAGTTCGACGGGCAGGTGAAGGCTGCGCTTCGGGTGGGCAGCCGAACCGGCAAGCTGTAGCATGGGATCCAATCGTGTCATGCCATGGCTCCCACGAGTTTCTTTTTCGGCCGCTCCGCCTCCGGCATCTCGCCGGTGGTGGTCAGTTGCAGCACTGTCCTTCGCTTCATCTCGGCGCCGGACAGCTCGCCGGCGACCCGGCCGCGGTGGAAGACAAGGACGCGGTTGCTGAGGTTGGTCAGTTCGGACGGCTCGACCGAACGCAGCAAAACGATACAGCCATTGGCCGCCATCTGCCGGATCAGCGCATAGATCTTGCGCTTGGCAGCCGCCTCGATACCGCCAGCCGGATTGTCTAGGAGCAGCACTTGCGGCGCCGTCTCCAGCCATTTGGCGATTACGATCTTCTGCTGATCGCCGGCCAGCAGCGAATTCACCGGCGCGTCCGGCAGGCCCTTGATGCGCAGCGCATCGATCTGCCTTGCGGCGGCGGCGATCGCGGCCTTGGGCGAGTAGCGGCGAGACCCCCAGTTGCGGGCGCCGGTAGCGATGTTGCCTATGTTGAAGGCCAGCGACCGGTCGGGCATCAGGCCGTTGCACAGGCGGTTGGCCGGCACCAGGCCGATGCCGCGCCGCGCCGCTTCGGTCGGATTTCCAGGCAAGCCGTAGCCGTCGGGGAGCCGCACCCTGCCGCTTTGCGCCTCGCGCAGGCCAAACAGCATCTCGAACAGGTCTTCAACGCCCGACCCCTCAAGCCCGGCCAAGCCGAGGATCTCGCCGGAGCGGGCGGTGAAGCTGACGCCGGAAATCCGGCCGCCGCTCAGACCCTCCACCGTGATCCGCGGCCTTATCGTGCTGGCATTGGCCGGCAGTGCAGGCGGGAACAGGCTGCCGCGCTGCTGGCCGATCATGGCGTCGATCACATCGGCTTCGCTCAACGCCGAGCGCCCACTTGTCAGCACGTCACGGCCGTTGCGCATCACGGTGACCTGGTCTGCGATCGCAAACACATCCTCCAGCCGGTGCGAGACATAGAGCACGCTCGTGCCCTTGGCCTTGAGGTCACTTAGTACGGTGAACAGGTGCTCGGTCTGGCGCCGGTCGAGCGCAGAATTCGGTTCATCGAGGATCAGCAGCCTCGGGCCTTCCAGAATTGCGCGGCCGAGTTCGACATATTGCCGTTCGCCCATGCCGAGTTGGCCCACAGGAGCGTGGACATCGACGTCGAGCTTGAGTTGCCGAAGCAAGGTGCGGCTGCGTGCCTCCATCTCGCGCCTGGAGACGAAGCCATTGCGCAACGGCTCGCGATTGACGAACAGATTGGCCAGCACCGAGCGGTCGGCAAACAGGCCGAGCCCCTGGTGGACGACGCCGAAGCTGTGCTTGCGTGCAGCGATCGGGCTGTCGACGGTGACCATCTGGTCGCCGACGCGGATGGTGCCGCTGTCGGGCCGGAGCACGCCGGCAAGCACCTTCACCAGCGTCGACTTTCCGGCGCCGCTTTCACCGACGACAGCATGGATGGTCCCCTGTCCGACAGACAGGTTCATATCCCTGAGCGCGACAACGCCGCCATAACGCATGGCGAGATTGCGCACCGATATCATCGGCAAACCGAGCATGCGATTCGGCCCCCACAGACCGCGCCCCGATCCTGGAGCGAATTTCCGATACAGTCACCCGGATTCCGCTAACAAACGGCTTACAGGGACCGGATACGAACGTTTATCGGCTATCCGTTCGTCCCGCTGCTCCGAAATCAGATCAGGTCGGCCTTGGCGAGGTCCCGCATGAGATGGCTGGCGCCGTAGGTCCAGTGCGGGCAATCGGGCGACAGAAGCACGCGGTTCACCAGCGCGCCGAATTTCTCCGACGAGATGGTGACGATGTCGCCGATCTTGTGGGTGAATCCCTTGCCCTTCTCGCCGCGATCCTTCGACGGCACGAACATGGTGCCGAGATAAAGCGCCAAGCCGTCGGGATACTGGTGGTGCGGCCCCATGGCGGCCGCGACCAGTTCTTCGGGCGAACGGCTGATCTCGGCCATCGAGCTCGCGCCCTCCAGCGAAAACCCGTCCTCGCCCTCGACCTTCAGCCGCACCGTGGCGCGCTTGACATCGTCGATGGAAAAGCTTGCGTCGAACAACCGGATGAAGGGCCCAAGCGAGGCCGAGGCATTGTTGTCCTTGGCCTTGCCGAGCAGCAGCGCCGAGCGTCCCTCGACGTCGCGCAGATTGACGTCGTTGCCGATGGTCGCGCCGACGATCCTGCCGGTGCTGGCGGCGATCATGGCGATCTCCGGCTCGGGGTTGTTCCAGGTGGAGACAGGATGCAGCCCGACATCGGCGCCGAAGCCGACGGACGCCATCGGCTGGCATTTGGTGAAGATCTCGGCGTCGGGGCCGATGCCGACTTCCAGATATTGCGACCAGGCGCCGCGCTGGATGAGCTTGGCCTTGATCTCCATCGCTTCGGGCGAGCCGGGCTTCAGCTTGGACAGATCGTGGCCGATCAGCCCGGCAATGTCGGCGCGGATGGCGTCGGCCTTTTCCGCCGAGCCGCGCGCCTGCTCCTCGATGACGCGTTCGAGCAGGCTGACCACGAAGGTCACGCCCGACGCCTTCACCGCCTGCAGGTCGACAGGCGAGAGCAGATAGGGTTTTGCCGGATCGCGGGTGGCCTGAAAACTGTTGGCGGCGATCGCGTCGAGCGAGCCGATCGGTTCGCCCTTGGCAGAGCGCACGTGTCCGGCCGGATCGGCCATCTCGCAGATGTCGCGCACTGTGGGTGCGGTGGTCGAGGTGACGTCGAAAACGATGCCGTCGCGCACGGTGACCACCAGCGGATGCGAGGCATCGCTTGCCCTGGCTCGGCCGATGAAGAGCCCGTCGGCGGGAAGCTGCGTTGGGTTCGTCATGGCTTACGGTCCTTCGATGATCGAGATGGCAGCTGGGCCGCTGCACTTTCACCGGATTCACGCCAAAGGTCTATCCCGTGGCGCAGGCAATTGTCGGTTCTGACATGAGGCCCGCTCTTTCAAAAAAATGAAACTGGCACTAGAATTTTCATTTTCCGCATACTCCAGGTGAAGCCTTGCCCGCACCGTTTTCCGTTCCGATCTGGCAGAAGCCGCAGACCGCATCCGCCTTCCAGTTGCTCGTCACTGCGCCGGTCGACGTTGCCATCGTCGGCGGCGGCTTCATGGGCCTGTCGACCGCCTTGCACGCAGCCCGGCTCGGTCTCGGTGTACAGGTGCTGGAGGCTGGCGAGATCGGCCAGGGCGCCTCGGGCCTCAATGGCGGCCAGGTCATTCCCGGCCTGAAATATGATCCCGAATGGCTGCTCGAGCATTTCGGCCCCGAGCGTGGCCAAGCGCTGGTCGATTTCGCCGCCTCGGCGGCGGATACGGTGTTCGATCTCATCCGCGACGAAAAGCTGGCGGTGCCGCTCACCCGCAAGGGCTGGATCCAGGCCGCGCATACCGAAACCGCATTGAAAGCGGCGGCGAACAGGGATGGTCAATGGCGGGCGCGTGGCGCCGATGTCCGGCTTCTGAATGAAAGCGAGATCGCCGATATGACCGGCGCGCAAGGCTATCTCGGCGGCTGGCTCGACCGCCGCGCCGGCATCATCGATCCGCTCGCCTATACAGTGGAACTGGCGCGCATCGCCGCCGCCGCCGGCGCCAGCATTGCCGAGCGGCAGAAGGTGGTGAAACTCCGCAAGGAGGCCGGCCTTTGGCGTGTCTCAACCGAAAGCGGCGCCGAGGTGCGGGCGAAAGCGGTTGTCCTGGCGACGAACGCCTATACCGATGGACTGCTTCCGGGCCTCGCGGAAACGATCGTGCCGCTGCATTCCTTCCAGGTCGCGACCGCGCCGCTGTCATCCAACCTTGCGGCGACGATCCTGCCGGAAGGGCAGGCGGTGTCCGACTCCAGGCGCATTCTCGTCTACTACCGCAAAACAGCCGACGGCCATCTGGTGCTTGGCGGCCGCGGCCGCATGGCGCGGCCGAGGAGCGAGGCCGACTGGGCGCATCTGCAGCACGCGCTGGTGCGGCTCTATCCGGCGCTCTCCGATGTCGTCATCGAGAAGCGCTGGTTCGGCCGCGTGGCGATGACACCGGATCACCTGCCGCACATCCATGAGCCGGAAAAGGGCCTGCTCGCCGTGGTTGGTTGCCAGGGCAGGGGCGTCGGCCTGATGACCGCGCTGGGAAAACGCATGGCGGGCTACCTCGCGGGCGGCGATGTCAATCAATTGCCGTTCCCGCTGTCGCCGGTCCGGCCGATCCCGTTCCACGCCTTCCGCCAGGTCGGCGTCGCCGCGACCATCGCCTGGTACCGGATGCTCGACGCCTTCGAGCGCTGATTGGGTGCCGGTCGCCTAGGCCTCGTGGATTCAGCTTGACAGTTTCACAAATATGAAAAAAGCTAAGCCGATTTCATATTTCCGTTGAGCAGTCCGATGTCGAGCATCGTTGCAACAGAAGCGCCGGCAGGGTCGTCCCGAGGCTTCCGCTTCGCCATGTTGCTGCCGGGCGGGCTGGTCACCTTGTTCCTGATCCTGTTTGCCCTTGGCCTTGTGCTCTTCCTCTCACTTCGCGGCAATGACGGTTCGCTGCTCGGCGCCGGCTTCAGGGCAGGCAACTTCATCACCGTGGTCTCCGATCCGCTCTACTGGACGGTGACGCTGCGCTCGCTGGTGATCGCCGGCCTGGTGACGCTGGCGACCGTCGTCACCGCCTATCCCGTCGCCTACTATCTCGCTTTCTATGCCGGCCGCCGCCGCAGCCTGCTTTTGTTTCTGGTGACCCTGCCGTTCTGGACCAGCTATCTCCTGCGCGTCTTCGCCTGGAAGATCGTGCTCGCCTACAACGGCGTCTTGAACTCGGCGCTGATCGACAGCGGCATCTGGTCGGAGCCGACGCTGGCCTTCCTCAACACGCCGGCGGCGGTGGTCGTCACGCTGGCGCATGCCTATGCGCCCTTCGCCATCCTGCCGATCTATGTGGCGCTGGACACCATCCCGAAATCACTGCTCGAAGCCGCCTCCGATCTCGGCGCCAGACCGTTCACGGCGTTTCGCCGCGTCGTCTTGCCCAATTCGATGCCGGGCGTTCTGGCGGCCGCCCTCGTCGTCTTTGTGCCGACGGTCGGCGACTATGTCACCCCGGCCATGGTCGGCGGTCCCGCCAGCACCATGATCGGCACATTGATCCAGTCGCAGTTCGGCAAGGCCAATGACTGGCCGTTCGGCGCCGCACTCTCGGTCTGTGTGATGCTGGTCATCCTCTGCGTGGTGCTGGTCGCACGCGGCGCCGACCGCAGATTCGGCAGCCGCACATGAGCGCGGCGCGGAGAGATGATGGCCGCGGCTGGCTCGGCGTCTATGTGCTTGCCTATCTCGTCTTCCTCTATCTGCCGGTGCTGTTGATCCCGCTGTTTTCCTTCAACAACTCCATCCAGGCCGCGTTTCCGCTGCAGGGCTTCACGCTCGAATGGTATGCCACGCTCTATGGCAATCCGGCGCTGTCCGGCGCGCTTTTGAACAGTCTCGTCATTGGCGTCGTGGCCGCCGCCGGCGCCACGCTCTGCGGCATCACCGTCTCCTATATGGACCTCTACGGTCGTTCGCCGCTCGCCGCCACCATCAGCGCCATCTCCAGGCTGCCGATCCTGATCCCCGGCGTCATCGTCGGCATATCGTTGCTGATCCTCGTCAATCTCATCGGCCTCGGCCCGTCGCGCATCGCCATCGTTCTCGGCCACATACTGGTGGCGCTGCCGACCACCGTGGTGATCATGCGCAGCCGGTTTGCCGCCATTCCGAAAACCATTCGCGAGGCCGCACTCGATCTCGGCGCCTCCGACTGGACGACCTTCCGGCGGGTGATGTTGCCGCTCTCGCTGCCGGCCATCGTCTCGGCCTTCATGCTGGCCTTTCTGATTTCCTTCGACGAGTTCATCGTCGTCTTCTTCCTCGCCGGCACCGAGCCGACGCTGCCGCTCTACATCTGGAGCCAACTGCGTTTTCCTCGCTCGCTGCCGACCGTGATGGCGCTGGGCACAGCTATCCTTGCTGTGTCCGTCATCATCGCCGGCATCGCCGAAATCCTGCGCCATCGCGGGCTGAGCACAGCCCGTCGGCCGGCGCCCACAGTCCAGCCTGAACCATAACAAAGCAAAAGAGGAGAACCGAAATGGCATTCGACCCGAAATCAAATAATGGGCTGAAATCGATCACTGGCCCGAAATCGATCACTGCAAAGACAGCCCGCACCGGGCTTGCCGCGCTTGCAATCGTCCTGTCGTCGACTGTCGCCTTCGCCGCCGACAAGCTGCAATATTTCACCTGGTCCGGCTATGAACTGCCCGACTTCAACAAGAGCTTCCTGACGGCCCATCCCGATGGCGTCGAGGCCTCGATCTTCGGCGACGACGACGATGCCTTCACCAAGGTCAAGGCCGGCTTCCGCCCCGATATCGCCCATCCCTGCTACGACAAGGTGGCGCGCTGGAACAAGGAAGGCCTGCTGCAGCCGATCGATACCAAGCGCATCAAGAACTGGGATTCGATCTTCCCGGTGTTCAAGAACCTGCCCGACATCCAGGCCGGCGACGGCAAGGTCTGGATGGTGCCGTGGGACTGGGGCAACACCTCGATCCTCTACCGCACCGATCTGGTGAAGAACCCGGAAGCGAGCTGGAACCTTCTGTGGGACAAGCAATATGCCGGCCGCATGGCGACCATCGATGCCGTGCATGACACCCCGATCGTTGCCGCACTTCTGGCCGGCGTAAACCCCTTCGACATGACGCCCGAGCAGATGGACAAGGTGGCGGAAAAGTTGCGCGAGCAGCGTCCCCTGCTCTCCAACTACACCACCGACATGACCTCGGTCGAACAGGCGCTGGCCAGCGGCCAGCTGGTCGCCGCCATGACCTGGAACGCGTCGGCAACCTCGCTGAAGAAGCAGGGCGTGCCGGTCGAGTTCATGAAGCCGAAGGAGGGCATGCTGACCTGGGCCTGCGGCTTCGTGGTGCTCAAGGACGCCAAAAACGTCGACCTCGCCTATGACTTCATCAACAGCCGGCTCGACGCCGACTCGGGTAAGTACCTGATCCAGGCCTACGGCTATGGCAGCTCGCTGAGCACCGCCTTCGCCGGCGTGGCGAAGGACGAACTGGACAAGCTGCAATTGCCGGCGGACCCGGAGGTGATGCTGAAGACCACCATCTTCACCGGCCCGATGAAGCAGAACGACGATGTGGCGAAGATGTTCGAGAAAGTGAAGGCGGGCGGGTGAGGGATCCATCGCCGACGGTTGCGCTGCCCTCACCTGCCTGCCGGCATCCTCTCCCCGTATAGTGACGGGGAGAGGGGGGATATCACCAGCGATTTCGCCAATCGCAAAACGTTGCAGAAAATGGCGCCGAGTTTGCGACCAGCCGCTTTCTCCCCGTCACTATACAGGGAGAAATGTCCGGCAGGACAATGAGGGGCAGCGCCGACGGCAGGTAATTGTGACTAATCTCCTGAAGCCCGCGGGTCTTGCCGCCGCGCCAAAGACTGCAACAAGGACCAACTGATGGACATGCTTGACGAAGCGAAACCAAAGGCCGACGCCGACATCCGCGTCGGCCGGCGCGTGCGGGCGCTGCGGCTGGAGCGCAATTTGTCGCTGGCCGAGCTGGCAGCAAAAGCCGGCGTCTCCATCGGTGCGCTGAGCCAGATCGAGCGCGGCCTGTCTTCGCTGCGCGTCAAGGTGATCTGGCCGCTTGCGGCCGCGCTCGACATCGAGCCTTCGGCGCTGATCACCGACGGCAACGAAGCCGCCAACGATCTCTATTGCGTGCGCGCCGACAAAAGGCGGCAGCTCCCGGTCAAGTCGGAAGGCATCGCCAAGGCGCTGCTGTCGCCGCCGGGCGCGGCGCTGACCGGCCTCTTGGTGACCGTGGAAGCCGATGGCGGCACGGCGGAAGCCTACGCGCATATCGGTCACGAGTTCGGCTATGTCCTGTCGGGCGAGGTCGAACTGGTGGTGGACTCGACAAAATACGTGCTGAAGAGCGGCGACTCCTTTGCCTTCAAGAGCACGCTTCTGCACGCCTTCCGCAATCCCGGCACCGAGCCTTGCCAGATCCTCTGGGTCAACACCACCAAGCCGTCCGAGGTTCGCGATGGCGCCTGATGCGCTGGTACGCCTGGACACGGTCTCGAAGGTTTTCCCCGGCGGCATTGTCGGGCTCGACGCCGTCGATCTCGACATTATCAGCGGCGAGTTCATCACCCTGCTCGGGCCCTCGGGCTGCGGCAAGACCACCAGCCTGCGCGTCATTGCCGGTTTCGAGAGCCCGTCGAGCGGCAAGGTGCTGCTCGATGGTCGCGACATCACCGCGCTCAGGCCGTTCGACCGTCCCGTCAACACCGTGTTCCAGGATTATGCGCTGTTCCCGCATATGAACGTCGCCGAGAATGTCGGCTTCGGCCTGTCGCTGCGCAAACTGTCCGGCGCCGAGCAGGCAAAGCGCGTCCGCGAAGCCCTCGACATGGTCGGCCTCGCCGACAAGCTCGGCGCCCGCGTTTCCGAACTGTCGGGTGGCCAGCGCCAGCGCGTCGCGCTCGCCCGAGCCATAGTCTGCGAGCCGCGCGTTCTGTTGCTCGATGAACCGCTGTCGGCGCTCGATGCGCATCTGCGCGAACAGATGCAGGTCGAACTGAAGCGGCTGCAGTCGCGGCTCGGCACCACCTTCGTCATGGTCACCCACGACCAGACCGAAGCGCTGTCGATCTCCGACCGCATCGTCGTCATGAACAAGGGCCGCATCGAGCAGATCGCGCCGCCGGCTACGCTTTACGACCGGCCGGCGACGAAATTCGTCGCAAGCTTCATCGGCACCATGAACCTCTTGCAATCGCGCTTCATCGGCCGCGACGGCGACCGCCTGCGCTTCGCCGCTGGCGGGCTTTCGCTGGAAGCAACATCTGAAACCGGCGACACACCCGGCGAAGGCACTGAGCGCACCATCGGCGTTCGCCCCGAGGACTTGCTGGCCACCACCGATGCCGCCGCCGGCACCGCGCCGGCGCGCGTCAACTCCATCGTCTTCCACGGCCGCACGCTGCGGCTGCATGCTGAGCTGGGGCAGGGATTGCCGGTGGTGATCGATGCGCCTCGCCAGGCCGAGGGCTTTCAATTCAGCGTCGGCGACGTGGCGCATATTAGCCTGCGCCGTGGTGCCAACTGCCCTATGCTGCCAAGCTGATCCAACCCAAACCCTTCATCGACGGTTGGATTTAACCTGCTGTGAAGATCGCCAAGGTGGAATTAAGTGTGAATTGACTCGCAAAGGAACATATTCCTACTTTGCGGGATGCCCGAACTAAGCACCCGACCGCGCCGAAATGTGCAAACCCTCTGCTTGGCGCATGAAGTCGGGCAGCTAATTCGTGTTCGATGTCGGAACTGCAACATCACTCGACACTATCTGCCTGGCGATCTCGCAAAGCTGTTTGGTGATATCCCCTTTTGGGATGTGGAGCGGCACATGCGGTGCGAGCGCTGCAAAGGTCGTGAGCTCGATGCAGGCATCATTCTGCCAAGCGCTGCTGAACGCCTTAAAATTCGCGTCAGACGTCTTGTCGAAATCCGCATGGTTCGCCGGGTAATCTGGCGAGACGACGATTGAGGAGAGCCGATTTCGGGCTAAAACAGAGACCCTTGGGCCGGGGCCTGTGGTGGGAACTTGATCTGTGTGGCTGGCTTCTCAACGATCACCAACGCGTCGTTGGGCGCCGTCCGCTGCAAACGCCGTGCTTCCGACCATGGCGCCGTCAGCCAAGCCTCGGTTTCCTCCGGCGTGGTGAGGATCACGGGCATAGCCTTCTCATGTATCGGCGCAATGAGAGCATTAGGCTTGGTGGTCATGAAGGCGTATAGCTCGAAGTCGCCGGGACCGTCCTTGACCTTTCGCACGCCCTGCCAAGACGTCCAGAAACCAGCGAAGAAGAACAGCGGCCGGCTCTCGCCACGGGCAAACCAGTAATTTCGCTGGATTCCTGTTTCCGGGTCTTTATCGTTCGCCGCAGGGCTGGGCTCGGCAAAGCTGGTCACCGGCACGACACATCTGTGCTCGACGCCCACATATTGCTGCCAGTGCGAATATTGCGGATTGCGAACGTTGGTGGTGCCGTAGTCGGCCTTACCTTTCATGCGCTCGGGCGGCGTTGGCAACCCCCAAAGCAGTTTCGCCAGTTCACGCTCCCCATCCGTCCTGTTGCGAACGACAAGCCCAGGTTGATTGGGATAGACATCAAGCGAAGGTTCGAGGTTGCCGCTGATATCGCGCAATGTGCGGGTCCATTGGCGGACCGCCTCTTGCGTCGTCGTGATGTTGTAGAGGTTGCACATGCACCCAGCATTGCGGAATTGGCTTTTGTCTGCAACCGAAGTCGCTGTCCGACGCCGCCGCAATCGTCGTCACACAGCCGCGCTATATCATCGTCCTGACACACCTTGTCAGCTGTCGTGCGGGTAAAGGTGGCGGGCCGGCAAGCGCTTCCCTACTTCAAACCAGTCTGAACAGGAGGAACACACATGACCATCGCGGATGTTGCCAAGGATTTCACTGAAATGCTCCAGCAGGGGGATCACCTGGGTGCTGGTGAAAAGTACAATGCCGATGATATCGTCAGCCTCGAAGCCATGGAGGGGCCGATGGCCATCGCCCGTGGCAAGGAGGCTCTCAGGCAAAAGGGCGAATGGTGGCAAGAGAACCACGAAGTCCATGGCGGCTCTGTCGAAGGCCCCTATGTCAACGGCGACCAGTTCGCGGTGCGCTTCAAGTTCGACATAACGCCCAAGGCGACCGGCGAACGGGTCACCATGGACGAGGTTGGCCTGTACACGGTCAAGAACGGCAAGATCACCGAAGAGCGCTTCTACTACTGAGCCCGGGTGCCGTAGGGTTCCGGCGCACTTCGCTGCACGACCCAAAAACCAGGCGGCCGGGACAAAGTCCTGGCCGCAGTGGGAAAAGCTCAAATGGTCTTCACATACTGCGCCAACTGATCGGCCACCGTGCCCCAGCCGTCGAAGAACCCCATCTCTTCATGATTGTTGCGGGTAGCCTCGTCGCGATGGATGGCCGTTGCCGTGTAGCGCGTGCCCTTGTCATCCGACTGAAGCGAAATGACTGCGGTGATGAAGGGCTCGCCGGAGGGCCGATAGCCCGGCAGCAGCGCATCGGTCCACACCAGCCGCTCGTTCGGCACGATCTCGAGATAGCAGCAATGGCGGTCGTTGACCTCCTTGCCGTCGGGCGATTGCATGCGCGTCCGGAACAGTCCGCCCGGACGAAGGTCGATCTCGCAATCGGTGATCAGCCAGGGCTTGGGCGTGAACCATTGCTTGACATGCTCCGGCACCGTCATCGCGCTCCACAAGAGTTCGCGCGGCGCGTCGAGCTTCCGCTCCAGCACAAGGTCCAGTCTGGGGTCGGGCTTGAAGGGATAGCTCACTTTTCTTGCTCCTTGAGGCTCATCACATAGGCGTCGAATTGATTGAGTCGGCGCTCCCACAGCGTGCGCTGTTCGGCCAGCCAGTTTTCGGCGAGCTGCAGCGGTTCGGGCGCCAGCTGATAGGTCCTGGTGCGGCCGATTTTTTCCGATCGCACCAGACCGCAGCCTTCCAGCACTTTCAGATGCTCGATGAAGGAAGGCAGCGCCATCTCGAAAGGCTGCGCCAACTCGCTGACCGAGGCCGGACTGCGGTTCAACCGCTCGACCACGCGCCGCCGCGTCGGGTCAGCCAGCGCGCGGAAGATGCCGTCGATCGGCGGGAGACTTGTAGTTGGGGCGTGGAGGCTTGGCATGGGCGATCCTGAGGTCCGTCGACGGGTATAGAAAGATACTTAGGAAAATTCCTTAGTATTGGCAAGCCCTAAAAATGGGCTGATGTGACCGGGGTGCTGGCAAAGCGGGAAGGACGGTTTTAGGCTGTCCGGCGGATTCGACCACCAGCCCAAGGGAAGTGCGTTTTGACGATCACCATGTACGGCATCACCACCTGCGACACGATCAGGAAGGCGCGCACCTGGCTGGAGGGCCACGATGTGCCTTACCGTTTTCACGACTACCGGGCCGAGGGGATAGAGGTGGGCAGACTGGATGGATGGATCGGCAAGGTTGGCTGGGAAAAGCTGCTCAACAAGGGCAGCACGACCTTCCGCGAACTGCCCGACAAGCACAAGCAAGGGCTCGACGAGAAGAAGGCCAGGAAGCTGATGCTGGCCAACCCGACGATGATCAAGCGCCCGGTGCTCGAGGTCGGGGATGAGATTTTGGTGGGGTTCAAGCCGGAGGCTTATGAAGGGGTGGTGAAGTAGCGTAGCCCTGCCTCGTCAGCCTATGGCGTAGCAAGGAGCGAAGCGACGCAGCGCAGACACGAGGATGACGAACGCGTGGAGGGCGATCGCTAATTGTGAAGGCTTTCGCTTGCGGCGTATGCAGCGGTTCGCTGTCTCTCAACCCGTCCCGCGCAAATACCCCGCCAACGCCACCGCATTGTTATGCGCCTCGTCATGCGCGCCATAAAGCAGCGTCACCTTGGCCTTGCCGAGCAAGCCACGCAGTTTCGCCACCGCTTCTCTATTCCCATCCAGCTCGACCGAATACCGCACCTGAAACTCCGCCCATCGCGCCGGCTCATGTCCGAACCACCTCCGCAATTCATCGCTCGGCGCGATCTCCTTCAGCCACAGCGTCAGCGCGGCATCCTCCTTGCTGATGCCGCGCGGCCAGATGCGATCGACCAGCACCCGCTGCCCGTCATCGGGCGCGGGTGCTTCGTAAATTCGCTTGACCGTCAGGTCGAAACCCATCCGCCCTCCGCGAGCTTACGCCCACTCGCCCTTGCGCATCACCGGCACCTTGCGGCCATCCTTGTGCACGCCGTCTATGTCGATCTTGTCCGAGCCGATCATCCAGTCGATGTGGATAAAACTCTTGTTGCCGCCGCGCTGGGCGATTTCGTCCTGGCTGAGCGAGGCGCCGTCGACGAAGCATTTTGAATAGCACTGCCCGAGCGCGATGTGGCAGGCGGCGTTCTCGTCGAACAGCGTGTTGAAGAACAGCAGGCCGCTGGCCGAGATCGGCGAGGAATGCGGCACCAGCGCCACCTCGCCGAGCCGGCGCGAACCCTCGTCGGTGTCGAGCACTTTCTTCAGCACGTCCTCGCCCTTCGAAGCCTTGGCCTCGACGATCCTACCCTCTTCGAAACGCACCGAGATATCATCGATCAGCGTGCCCTGGTAGGACAGCGGCTTGGTCGAGGAGACATGGCCGGAGACGCGCCGTGCATGCGGCGTGGTGAAGACCTCCTCGGTCGGGATGTTCGGATTGCAGGTGACGCCGTTCTTGGCGGTCGAGGCGCCGCCCATCCATTCATGGCCATCGGCCAGCCCGACGGTGAGGTCGGTGCCCGGGCCGCTGAAATGCAGATCATGGAAATTGTGCTCGTTCAGCCACTTTGTGCGGCCGCGCAGCGCTGCATTGTGCGCCGTCCAGTTTGCGATCGGGTCTTCCACATCGACCCGTGATGCCGAAAAGATCGCATCGGCGAGCTTCACCACGGCGACATCGTCGGCATCGCCGGGGAAGACCTGTTTTGCCCAGGCGAGATCCGGGTAGGCGACGATGTTCCAGTTGATGTCGAAGCCGGTGATCTTTTCCAGCGCCGGCTGGTAGGCCATCGAGTTCGCCTTGTTGGCGCGCGCCACTTTCGCCGGGTCCTGCGCCGACAACAGCGACGGGTCCTCGCCGCGCACGGCAAGCCGCGCCGCATTGTTGGAAAAGGCCTTCGCCATGCCTTCATACATCCAGCCGGCGGCGCGGTCGAAGCCGGCATCCGCCCCGTAGCGGAAGCGCGCCAGCGTGATCTCGTCATCGTTGAAGATCGGCGTTACCAGCCCGGCGCCGGCCTTGTAGGCGTGCTCGACGATGCGCCTGGTCAGCGGCAGGGCTGCGATCGACGAGGTCAGCACCAGATCCTGCCCCGGCTGCAATTGCAGCCCGACCTTGATGGCGACTTCCGCCAGCCTGTCGAGCTTCACCGGGTCGATCGTTGCGGAAACGCCGCGCGAATGTGTGGTCATGATCCTGCCTGTCTTGGTCTTGGGGGTGAAGCTTCCAACATAGGTCGGCGCAGCTGTGCTTTCCAGCACTGTCGCGACGGACAGCCCTAGGCAGCGCTTTCCAGCGCGCTGAACTGCGCCACGGTCGCCGCGATTTCCTCGCGGATCCAGATCTTGAAATCGCGCACCTTGCGGCTTTCGGTCTTGGTCGCCGAGGTCACCAGCCAGTAGCCGAGGCCGCTCTGCGCCCGCACGCCGAAAGGCGCGACGAGGCGGCCGTCGGCCAGCGCATCGGCGGCCAGCAATTGCCAGCCGAGCATGACGCCATGGCCGGCGATCGCCGATTCCAGGCACAGCATCGGGTCGGTGAAACGCGCACCCTTGCGGAAGGTGACTGGTTCGACGTCAGCGGCTTTGAACCAGCTCTCCCAATTGATCATCGCCCGCTCGTCGGTGATGGCGCAGGTCTGTGCGAGGTCTTCGATCGACGTCAGCTTTTTGGCGATCACCGGCGCACAGACCGGAAAGACCTCCTGCGCCAACAAAAGTTCCGCCCGGCCGCCCGGCCATTTGCCGTCGCCGAGCCGGATGGCGATGTCGATGTCGGAACGCTCGAGATCGGCGAGCCGCACCGAGGCGTCGATGCGCAGCAGCACGTTGGGATGGCGGTCGAAATGCCGCGACAATCGCGGCAGCAGCCATTTCGAGGCGAAGGCCGGCGCCACCGAAACCACCAGCGTGCACTGGCTTGCCTCGTCGGCCAGCGCCACCGCCTGCGCCAGCTCGCGAAAACCGGCGCCCAGCCGGGCGGAAAAAACCGTGCCGAACTCGGTCAGCACCAGCCCGCTCGCCGTTCGTTCGAACAGCGCCTGTCCAAGCTGCTTTTCGGTGCGGTTGATCTGCTGGCTGACGGCGCTGACGGAGACGTTGAGCTCGCCGGCAGCGGCCGCCAGCGAGCCGAGGCGGGCGACGGTTTCGACGGCGCGCAGGCCGTTGAGATGGACGCGGTTCAGCATAGCCATTCCAGTTTTTCTAAACCGGCGCGGCCGAAATCTCAATTGAAAGACGGCGGAATAGAGCAAATTTTAGCGGGACAGTCAGACCGGCGAGTGGGCCGAGGAGGCAAGGATGGTGACGATCTTATCATTGCTCAAGATCTTTGCGGCTGTTGGCGCGCGGCAAGGCCCGCGCCATGCCGGCGACGCCGTCAATTGGGTGATCGATCCCCTGTCGCATCCGGTGTTCGACACCATGTCTGAGCGCGAGCTTGGCGACATGCCGTTCCGGCTGACGGCGCGCCGCACCGCCTACGAGACCGGCGCAATCGGCTGTGGTTGAGATTCTTAGACATTAGTCGCGAGCCTACTGGCCCAACACAAAGCGGATTGTTTCGGCGGCCGCCAAATCTATTGTGCGCTGCAATGAACGCTGCGCCATCACCCTTGCGTCTAGCCGTAGCCGGCATGATCGCCATGGCCGTTGCCATGGGCATTGGCCGCTTCGTCTACACCCCGATCCTGCCCGGCATGATGGAGGAACTGCATCTGTCGCCGGCCGATGCCGGCTGGATCGCTTCGGCCAACTATCTCGGCTACCTCGCCGGCGCGCTTGCGGCGGCCGGCGGCTGGGCGCATGGGCGCGAGCGGCTGCTGATGTTTGGCGGCCTTGCCGCAAGTGCTGCGCTCGCCGGCCTGATGGGGCTGAGCGAGACGATGACCGCCTTTGTCGTCATCCGCTTCCTTGCCGGCCTGGCCAGTGCCTTCGTCATGGTGTTCATGGCCTCGATCGTCTTTGGTCATTTGGCAGCCGCCAACAGAAGCGACCTGCAGGCGCTGCATTTCGGCGGCGTCGGTCTCGGCATCGCGGCATCCTCGGCGCTGATGGCGGTTCTGGTCACCGAACATGCCGGCTGGGCGTCGGGCTGGCTGTGGTCGGCGGCGATTTCCGCCGGCGGCCTTGCGCTTGTCGCCTGGCTTGCCGGCGGCACCGCGCCCGCTACCGGCCTGGCCGGGCGCGAACCGGCGCTGCCCAAGGACCGGTCGCTGATAAAAGTTATCGTTGCCTACGGCCTGTTCGGCTTCGGCTACGTGGTGACGGCGACGTTCCTCGTTGCCATCGTGCGCCAGGGCGGCGACGGCCGCGTCTTCGAGGCGACCGTCTGGATGGTCACCGGCCTTGCCGGCTTCCCCTCGGTGTGGCTGTGGCAGAAGGTAGCGGCACGGATCGAGCTTTATGCCGCCTATGCCTTGGGCTGCCTGGTCGAAGTGGTCGGCGTCACCGCCAGCGTCGCCATGGGCGGCGCCGCCGGCCCGTTGCTCGCGGGCGTCCTGCTCGGCGGCACCTTCATCGCCGTTACAGCACTCGGCCTGCAGACCGCCAGGCAGCTCGTGCCGCAGGCGCCGCGCCGGATCTTCGCCATGATGACCGCCGCCTTCGGCATCGGCCAGATCGTCGGCCCTGTCGTCGCCGGCCTGCTGGCGCAAGCCTCGGGCAACTTCTTCCTCGCCTCGATCGTCGCTGCTGGCGTATTGGTGGTATCTGCTGGGATCACCTGGTCGGCCGCGCCAAAATCGCCATGATTGTGGTCTTGCTCGATGCCGGGCATCGGGCACGGGCATTTGCTTTCCACCTAATGTGTGACTTTATGCCCGCTGAACCCCGCTGATTTGCGCACCGACCGAGGATTTCACCACAGTGTTCGTATCCTTCTTCCCGCAGCCGAAGCTGTTTTTCACCTCGGCCGCCGTCTGGAGCCTTTTGCTCATCATAATTTGGTTTTTCGGCGGCCAAGAGCTGGGTACCCTGATTGGGCTTGCTCCGGTGGCAGCCGACACGCCCGTTGGCGTTGAAGTCTTTTGGTCTGACCCGTTCGTCTGGTTCTACCTATACTACGGCACGGGCGTAGCGCTTTTCGCTGGCTTTTGGAGGTGGTATTCACCCCATCCTTGGCAGAACTGGTCGATCCTTGGGTCCGCGCTCATTCTCTTCGTGATCTATTTCCAGGTTCAAGTGGATGTAGCCTTTAACGCTTGGTACGGACCGTTCTACGATCTCATACAGCGGGCGCTCGGCAAGGCGTATTCGACAACGCCGTGGGATTTCTACAGCCAACTGCTGACCATCTCCTGGGTCGCTGGATTGGCCGTTGCCGTGGGTGTCCTTAACCTATTTTTTGTGAGCCATTGGATCTTCCGCTGGCGCACGGCGATGAATGAATACTACATGTTCTATTGGGACAGGCTTCGCACTATCGAAGGAGCGTCGCAGCGTGTCCAGGACGACACCATGCGCTTTTCCACGACGATGGAAGCACTCGGTGTGAATTTGGTCCGCTCGGTAATGACGCTGATCGCATTCTTGCCCGTTCTCCTCGTTCTGTCGAAAAATGTAACTGAATTGCCAATCGTCGGAGAGGTCCCTTACTCCCTAGTGGTGGTAGCGATTGTTTGGTCGATTTTTGGGACTACTTTCTTGGCGCTCGTCGGCATCAAGTTGCCAGGCCTCGAATTCCGTAACCAGCGCGTCGAGGCTGCCTATCGAAAAGAACTTGTTTATGGTGAAGATGATCCGAATCGTGCTCGGCCGCCCACTGTCGCCGAACTATTTAACAATGTTCGGCGAAATTACTTTAGGCTTTACTTTCACTACATGTATTTCAATGTGGCTCGCATATTTTATCTTCAGATAGATAATATATTCCCTTATATAGTATTGGTCCCAACGATGGTGGCCGCCAAAATCAGTTTGGGTCTATTGAACCGAATTCTCGATGCCTTCGGGCAAGTGCGCTCCTCGTTCCAATATCTCGTCAATGCGTGGACAACGATTGTCGAGCTTCTGTCCATTTACAAGCGCCTGCGTGCCTTCGAGGCAATTATCCACGGCGAGCCGCTTCCCGATATCGATCGTCGTTTCCTCGCGCGCCAGGCAAAGGAACCCGACCCGGCTTGATCCTATCTGCATAGACGGTTGGCGGTTCAGCCGCCCACCGCCGCCTGCCTCTCGCTACCACGTTGCCGCTGCACATAATCGCGAAAACTGATGCATTCGACGTCGGCTTTCACGCACGTCTCGTCGGCAAAGCGCTCAAGCGCATTCCAATAGGCGCCGTCATTCATCAGCGTGAAATGGAAGCTCAGCACCAGCGGGATGCGCTTGCCCTGATATTGCCTGTCGAAGGCGGCGCGGAACGCCTGATAGGTCCGATCGCTGAACTCGGCTGCCTGGCTCGGCCGCTCGAAACCGCCGGAATGCCTGACATAGAGATTGTAGTCCATGGCGATCACCGGCCTTGAACTCGGGCCTTCCGGGATCTGTGGCAGCGAAAAGCGGGTCAAGCCGCCGCCGGTCGGCGGCTCGACCGGGCCGTTCGAGACGCCGCTGGCGTCATAGTGGTAGTCGGCTTCAGCCAGGGCCTCGTAGAGCCCTTTGCCGGTCGAGAGGTAGGGTGCGCGAAAGCCGACAACGGCATGGGCGATAGCGCGCCAGCCTGCCGGCTCGGGCGCTATGCCGTTGATCGCATAGGCGTTCTCCAGAATGCGCCCGAACGAGGCGAATTCCTTCAGCCAGTCGGCCTTGCTCCAGTCCTTGCCGTCGAAATGGCCGCAGCCATGGCTGGCGATGTCGTGGCCCTCCGCAGCGGCAAGCCCGATCTGGTCGAGTCGGTCCGCGACTTCCTGCTTCGAGACGGCAAAGCCGATGTTGGATTTGCCCGCGGACCTGGCCGGCGCGGTGTATTCGGCGCGTGTCTGCTGCGACAACAGGAACACGCAGGATAGGAAGTAGGTAAAATGCGCGCCGGTGCGCTTGGCTAGCGCCCGGCTGCGCTGCCATTGCGATATCTCACGGGCGCTGTCGAACGAGATGACGACGATCTGCTTCGGCTTTGCCGGGGATGGCGCCGCCGGCGGGTCGGCGTAAGCAACGCCCGCCGTGGCAAGCACAGCGGTGGAAAACGCGACAACGCGGGACAAACGTGGCATCGGCAATCTGGGCTTGATCTGAAGGCAGTCCAAGCCGGCTATCGGCAAAATGTGGCGTGGGTGCGATCAACGTCGGCAGCTATGCGCCCGGCGATTAGCCGATTTTCCTGCCGAGCCCCTTCCATGCCCGCGAAATTTCGCTAAAACGCGGGCTCAAGAAGCGCCCCTGTTAGGGCAGCAATGGTTTTGATTGATGTCCGACGACAGTTTTATCCGCGAAGTCAACGACGAGATCCGTCGCGAGCAGGCGCAGGCGCTATGGGACCGCTTTGGTCCGGCGATCCTTGGCCTCGCCATCCTGGTGGTTCTCGGCACCGCCGCCTTCGTCGGCTACCGCTATTGGGACGAGACCCGCGCCAACCGCTCCGGCGATGCCTTCTCGCAGGCGCTGAAGCTCGCCAATGACGGCAAGAGCGACGAGGCGCTGACCGCCCTCGAACAGCTGGAAAAGGACGGCTACGGCGCCTATCCGCTGCTCGCCCGCATGCGCGCGGCAACCGTCAAGGCCGACAAGGGCGACTTTGCCGCCGCCGTCGCCGATTTCGATGGCGTCGCCGCCGACAACGCCATTCCCCAAGGTATTCGCGACATGGCGCGCCTGCGGGCCGCCCTGCTGCTCGTCGATCACGGCTCCTTCGCCGACGTCTCCAGCCGCGTCGAGGCGCTGACCGCCGACAACAACACGCTGCGCCACACGGCGCGCGAAGCGCTCGGCCTTGCCGCCTGGAAGGAAGGCAAGACCCAGGATGCGCTGAAACTGTTCGACCAGATCGCCGCCGATGACGGCGCCCCGCGCAACGCGCGCCAGCGGGCGACGCTGATGTCGGAATTGATCCGCGGCTCGGGCGCGTCATGATACGCATCGCCCAAAGCCTGCCCTCGGGCCTGACCCAAGGGCGCGCTGCGGTTTGGGCGATGATATGGATAGCCGGATGAGCTTCAAAGTCGCCATTATCGGCCGGCCCAATGTCGGCAAATCGACGCTATTCAACCGATTGGTGGGACGGAAGCTGGCGCTTGTCGACGACACGCCGGGCGTCACCCGCGACCGTCGCGTCCACGCGGCCAAACTCTACGATCTGCATTTCGATGTCATCGACACCGCCGGTTTCGAAGACGCCGCCGCCTCGACGTTGCCCGGCCGCATGCGCGCGCAGACCGAGATCGCGATCCGCGAAGCCGACCTGATCTTCTTCACCATCGACGCCAAGTCCGGGCTTTTGCCCGACGACCGCACCTTTGCCGAGATCGTGCGCAAGTCCGGCAAGCCGGTCGTGCTGGTCGCCAACAAGGCCGAGGCCAAGGGCGCCCAGGGCGGCATGCTGGAGGCTTGGGAACTCGGCCTCGGCGAGCCGATCCCGGTCTCGGCCGAGCACGGCCAGGGCATGCCCGATCTGCGCGACGCGGTGATCGAGGCGCTGGGCAAAGACCGCGCCTTCGGCGAGGAAGAAGACGAGGCCGAGGACGTCGCCGCCAGCGAGGTGCTGATCGGCGAGGACATCACCGATCCCGACGCCGAACCCGCCTATGACGACACCAAGCCGATGCGCATTGCCGTCGTCGGCCGGCCCAACGCCGGCAAGTCGACGCTGATCAACGCGCTGATCGGCGAAGAGCGGCTGTTGACCGGCCCGGAAGCCGGCATCACCCGCGATTCCATCTCCGTCGACTGGGACTGGCATGGCCGCCGGCTGAAACTGTTCGACACTGCCGGCATGCGCCGCAAGGCCAGGATCCATGAAAAGCTGGAAGTGATGTCGGTGCAGGACGGCTTGCGCGCCATCCGCTTTGCCGAGATCGTCATCATCGTGCTCGACGCCACCATCCCGTTCGAGAAGCAGGACCTGCAGATCGCCGACCTGATCATCCGCGAGGGCAGGGCGCCGGTCATCGCCTTCAACAAATGGGACCTGATCGACAATCCGCAGGAACTGCTGGCCGAACTGCGCGAAAAGACCACACGGCTTTTGCCGCAGGTGCGCGGCATCCAGGCGGTGACGGTTTCGGCCGAGACCGGGCGCAGCCTCGACAAGCTGATGGATGCCGTCATCAAGACGCACAAGGTGTGGAACAGCCGCGTTTCCACCGGCAAGCTCAACCGTTGGCTGGAAAGCATTCTGGCGCATCACCCGCCGCCCGCCGTCGCCGGCCGCCGGCTCAAGGTCAAATATGTCACCCAGGCCAAGACCCGGCCGCCGGGTTTCGTCGTCCAATGCTCGCGGCCCGACGCGATGCCGCAATCCTATGTCCGCTACCTCTCCAACAGCCTGCGCGAAGCCTTCGACATGCCCGGCGTGCCGATCAGGATAGCGCTGCGGACTTCGGACAACCCGTTCGCGGGGAGAGCGAACAAGCGCAAGTGAGCGCAAATAAGCTTCAGGCTGGCGGGACAGCACCCCCCTCTGCCCTGCCGGGCATCTCCCCCGCAAGGGGGGAGATCAGTCGTTTCGTCTTTGGAGCCTCTCTTGCAACGTTGAAAATTGGCGAAAGCATTCGCGAGATCCAATCTCCCCCCTTGCGGGGGAGATGTCCGGCAGGACAGAGGGGGGTGTGACGGAACGCTACGCTGGACAGCCGCTTCCGTCTAAGCGACCTCTCTCAACCGCTCGTCCTGCGGCAGCGCCGCCACCGCCGCGTGCCACAATATATCCGCCAGCCGCGCCGCCACCGGGTCCAGTTCGGCGTCTTTCTGGTGCAGCACCAGCGCCATGGTCGGCAGCGCGGGTAAGCCCAGCGTTTGCGGCGCCATCGCCCTGACATTGGCCGGCAGGCCGATATCCGTGCGGATCGTCAGGCCGAGGCCGGCGGCGACCGCCGCCCAGATGCCGCCAAGGCTGGGGCTGGAGAAGGCCATCCGCCACGGCAGGCCGGCGCGGTCGAGCGTTTCCGTCGTCACCGTGCGCAGCAGGCATGGCGCTTCCAGCGCCACCAGCGGCAGTGCCTCGCCCTCGCGCAGCCTGGTCTCGATCAGCTTTGCCGGCCCGATCCAGCGCAACTGCGCGTCGCCGACATGCCGGCTGTAAGGCAGCGCCTGGCCGCTGTCCCAGGCCAGCGCAATGTCGAGATTGCCTGATGTGATCCGCTCGGCGAGTTCATAGCTGCGCCCGATCCGCGCCTCGATCTTGACCTTGGGGTGCGCGCGGGCGAAGCGTCCGAGCACCTCCGGCAGCACCGCCTCGCCGAAATCCTCCTGCAGGCCGAGCCTGACCCAGCCTTTCAACTCGACATCGTGGATGGCCGAGGCCGCCTCGTCGTTCAACTCGAGCAGCCGCCTGGCATAGCCGAGCATGGTTTCGCCGGCTTCCGTCAACGCCAGTCCGCGGCCCGACTTGCGGAAGATCGGCGTCGCCGCCTGGTCCTCCAGCTTCTTCAGTTGCGCGCTCACCGCCGAGGTCGAGCGTCCAAGCCGGTCGGCGGCCTTGGCGAAGCTGCCGAGTTCCATGCCGGTGACGAAGCTTCGGAGGACATCGAGGTCGAAGGTTACGCGGCGCATCATAACGATCCTGTTTTTCGGGAGAAATTGTCAAAAACTTCCCGATATTCGGGATGAAGTTATGGCGGTAAAGACGAGGCGTCAAGGTCCCGAAAGGGCATCAACAGGAGTCCCGCCATGTCGATTGCCGACGCAAATTGTGAGCCAGGCCGGGTTGGCCGAGCCGCCGCCGTCACGTCGAAGGCTGAACGATTTCGCGCCAATCATCGCTGGAAGGTGCTTGGCATCGGCGTTGCCGCCAATGCCAGTTTCTCCGCAACCTTCGCCGGCATACCGGCGGCGGCGGTGTTTCTGCGGTCGGGCTATCACTTGAGCAATGGCAATCTCGGTCTGGTCCTCGGCCTTCTCGGACTGGGCGTCGCCTTGAGCGAACTGCCTTGGGGCCTGCTCACCGACCGCTGGGGAGATCGCGGCGTGCTGTTGACCGGCCTTGGTGCGACCGCGGCGTGGCTCGCCCTGATGGGGTTGTTCATCGTGCCCTCAGTGACCTATGTGCCTGGCGTCGCAATGCTGGCCGCGTGCCTTCTGGTCGCCGGCCTGCTCGGCGGCAGCGTCAACGGTTCCAGCGGCCGCGCCATCATGGCCTGGTTCCACGAAGGCGAACGTGGCTTTGCCATGAGCATCAGGCAGACCGCGGTGCCGCTCGGCGGCGGGCTCGGCGCGCTGGTCCTGCCGTCGCTGGCATCGGTGCACGGTTTCGCGGCGGTCTTCGGGCTGCTGGCCGCCATGAACGCCGTCTCTGCGCTGTTTGCCTGGCGGTGGCTGCACCAGCCGCCGGAACTGGACAATGCCGGCAGCATGGCCATGGCAAAGTCGGGCGGTCCGGCGCCGCTGCGCAATGTCGAGGTCTGGCGCATCGCCACCGCCATCGGCCTGCTCTGCTTTCCGCAAGTGGCGGTGCTCACCTTCGCCTCCGTCTTCCTGCACGATTTCGCCGGCATGGCCACGCTCACGATCAGCGCCAGCCTTGCCGCAGTGCAGACCGGCGCGATGGTGATGCGCGTCTGGAGCGGCCGCTACACCGACCGCAACGGCAACCGCCGCTGGTTCCTGCGCCTCTGCAGCATGACGAGCGCGCTTGGCTTCGCGACCGTCGGCCTGCTGGTCCTGGCGGCAGGAGCCACGCCAGACGCCCATGCCGCGTTGATCCCGGCGATCGACGTGCTGCTGGTCGTTGCCGGCATTTCGGTCTCCGCCTGGCATGGCGTCGCCTACACCGAACTCGCCACGCTTGCCGGCGCCAGCCGCGCCGGAACCGCGCTCGGTCTTGCCAACAGCTTCGTCTTCATCGCCTTCTTCGTGGTGCCGACCGCCATTCCGGCTTTGCTGCTCATCTGGTCGTGGCCTGGCGTCTGGCTGGTGGGCGCGCTCTGCGCCATGATTGCATGGCCAATTTTCCTGCGGCCGAACTGACGGGTTGGCCGGCCTGCAAGCGGCGTCCCATTTCGGGCCGCTTCGGAAAAACACGATCAACCGCGTTAACCCCGCATCAAGGTTAATGCTTCACTTTGGCTCTCCAGTGGCTCAGTGGCGTTTCTGGAGAGTTCCCCGTGCATCGACGTGTCCTGAAGCGGCTGGCCGCCGCCGCCGGTGAGAAAAAACGTTCCTTCGTATCGCCATTGGTCATCGGGCTCGGCATCTGGATCGGCTTTCCAACTGTCGTCGCCTACCAGGACATGGGCAGCTTGATTTCCGGCCTCGAAGCCTCGGGCACCCGCTGGAACTCTTATGTCGAGCGCTCCGTCGCCGGCTCGGTTCATGCCGCCGAAATGCCTTTCATCGATTCCGTCACCACCGGTTCGCTCTCGGGTTCGGGCGTGCGCCTGCCCGGCGTCGGCAAGGTCTCGTTTCGCGGCAAGGGCAATGTCGCCGGCATCACGCCCGACGAGGACCGCATCATGCGCGCCGACAAGAAGGGCCGCATCATCCAGGTCTCGCCGGTGGCGCCGCCGAAGAACTTCAATGCCGGCTCGATCTTTCAGCGCACGTCCTCGCTGCTGCGGCCGAGCATGGACAGCGGCCTGAAGCTCGCCTTCGCCAAGCCCGGCATCAAGGGCAAGGAAATCCAGATCGCCCAGGCCTTCCACACCAACGTGGACAAGAAGCCCGATCCCGGCGTGCCGGCCATGCTTGCCGCGTTGGTCAACAATGACAGACCGGACGTGCTGGCCACCGCCTATGCCCAGGCCGAACCCGATTACGCCAAGGCCTCACCCTTCGAAGCGCTGCTGCAGGACGAGGAGCCGAGCAGCGGGCGCTTCATTCCGCCGATGGCCAAGGGTGACCACTCGTGGATCCAGAACCCGCTGCCGGCCAGCGTCTTCTCCACGAAGGAGCAGGCCTGCCTCGCCAACGGCATCTATTTCGAGGCGCGCGGCGAATCCGTGCGCGGCCAGGCCGCCGTCGCGCAGGTCATTCTCAACCGCGTCCGCAATCCGGCCTATCCGAACTCGATTTGCGGCGTCGTCTACCAGAACGACAACTGGCTGAACCGCTGCCAGTTCTCCTTCGCCTGCGACGGCCGCAAGAAGCGCATCGAGAGCCCCGCCCATTACAAGACCGCGCAGGACGTCGCGATGGCGGTCACCGCCGGCAAGATATTCATTCCCGAAGTCGGCTCATCGACCCACTACTACGCCAACTACGTCCATCCGGGCTGGGCGCGCACGATGCAGAAGATGACCAAGATCGGCCTGCATATCTTCTACCGCACCTATGGCGGCGGCTGGAGCTGAGCCCTTCGGCTTGCCTGTCGCAAACGAACCGCAAAGGCCCTGGAAGCCGAAATCGGACAGCGGTCGCCGGACGGATTCGGGGCATGTGCCGACCCGATAGTGCCGGGCACGATGTCGCACCTCGCCAAGTGATTGATTCCAACAGAAAAAATACATGGCTTTGAAGTCCCGACCGTGGCTTGACGGGCGCAAACCCTCTAACTATGTTGCCGGCGACTTTAGAAGCGGACGGACGGTGACGGTCTGACCGGGCAGGGGGGTTACGATGGCCGACAAGAACGGGCCAGACGGAACCGAAGAAACCGGCCGCGGCAGCAAGCACGAGGCCGACATCCGCGACGAAGATCTCGAACGCCGCCGGCGTGAGCTTGGAGCATCGCTTGCGACAAGACGGCCGGATCAGCTCGAGGGGAATGACGGCGCGAAGGCGACGGCCGGATATGGCCAGGCGCTCAAGCTGTCCAGCGAGTTCATCGCCGGGATAGTGGTGGGTGTGGGCCTTGGCTGGTTTCTGGATCGCGTGGCGGGAACCTCGCCATGGGGTCTGGTCGTCGGCTTGTTGCTGGGCTTTGGCGCCGGCGTGCTCAATGTCCTGCGTTCGTCAGGTGTTGTGGCGGAATTCGGAAAAAGCGAGAAGTCGCACGATCCGAAAGAATGAAATGGCGCGCCGCCAATGGCGCACAAGGACACTTAAGGCCGCTCGCGGTTTTGACGGGGATGTAAATGGCTGCTGACAAGGTCGATCCGATCCACCAGTTCCATATCGTCAAGCTGATTCCGATCAATATCGGCGGCTATGACCTGTCCTTCACCAATTCGGCTCTGTTCATGGTCGCGACCGTGGCCATTGCATCGGCGTTTCTTTACCTCTCGACCGCAAGCCGCAGCCTTGTTCCCGGCCGCCTGCAGTCGGTTTCGGAAATGGCCTACGAGTTCGTCGCGAACATGTTGCGCGATGCAGCCGGAACCCAAGGTATGAAGTTCTTTCCCTTAGTGTTCTCGCTGTTCATGTTCGTGCTTGTTGCCAATCTGCTTGGCCTTTTTCCTTATTTCTTCACCATCACCAGCCACATCATTGTCACCTTCGGCCTGGCCGCGCTGGTGATCGGAACCGTCATCGTCTATGGCTTCATGAAGCACGGTCTGGGCTTCCTCAAGCTTTTCGTGCCGAAGGGCGTGCCCATCCTGATGATGGTGCTTGTCGTTCCGATCGAGGTGATTTCCTTTGTCTCGCGTCCGGTCAGCCTATCGGTTCGTCTGTTCGCCAATATGCTCGCCGGCCACATTACCCTGAAGGTGTTTTCCGGGTTTGTGGTCAGCCTGAGTGCGCTCGGCGCGCTCGGCGTTGCGGGATCGATCCTGCCGCTGGCGATGGCTGTGGCGCTGACCGCGCTGGAGTTGCTCGTGGCGCTCTTGCAGGCATATGTGTTCGCCGTGCTCACCTGCATGTACCTGAATGATGCGCTGCATCCTTCGCACTAGATAGAATTTCCGGCATCTTTCGCCGGATGGAATTGCAACGAATTACAGATCCAAAGGAGTTTAAAATGGACGCAGAAGCAGCAAAGTACATCGGCGCCGGTATCGCTTGCCTGGGCATGGGCGGCGCGGGCATTGGCCTCGGCAACATCTTCGGCAGCTACCTGGCGGGCGCCCTGCGCAATCCGTCGGCCGCCGATGGCCAGTTCGGCCGCCTGATTTTCGGCTTCGCCGTGACCGAAGCTCTGGGCATTTTTTCGCTTCTCATCGCGCTTCTCGCCCTGTTCGGCTGAGCCCCTGTTCGGCCAATTATCGGTCGGACGAGCATTGGGAAGAATTGGCTGGCCGCATTCCTGCGGCCATGCCTGATATCAGGGGATAGTCCATGTTCGTGACATCTGCGTTTGCGCAAGAGTCCGCACCCGCCGCTGAAGGCGCCCATACCGGTACAGAAGGCGGCACGCATTCCGGCGCCGGCGTGCCTGCCGAGGCGCACGGCACGTTCCCGCCATTCGATCCGGCGACGTTTCCGTCCCAGCTTCTGTGGCTGGCGATCACGTTCGGGCTGTTCTATCTGTTCCTGAAGAAGGTGGTGATGCCGCGCCTTGGCGGCATCATCGACGTCCGCAGCGATCGCATCACGCAGGACCTCGACCAGGCCGCCAGGCTGAAGGGCGAGGCCGACGCCGCCGTTGCCGCTTACGAGCAGGAACTTGCGGAAGCCAAGGCCAAGGCCAACGCGATAGGCCAGCAGGCCAACGACGCTGCCAAGGCTGAAGCCGAGGCTGCCCGCAAGAAGGTCGAGGCCGCCCTCGACAAGAAGCTCGGCGAGGCCGAGGCCAGCATTGCTTCCATCAAGGCCAACGCCATGAAGGAAGTCGGCACGATTGCCGAGGACACCGCTTCAGCCATCGTCGATGCGCTTGTCGGCGGCAAGACGAGCAAGGCCGAGATCTCGGCTGCGGTCAAATCCGTGGCCCGGTGAGGAGCACATTATGGACGCCACATCTCTCGCAACGCTTTGGGCAACAGTTGCCCTCGTCATTTTCCTCGGCGTTGCCGTTTACATCAAGGTGCCAGGCCTGATCGCCAAGTCGCTCGACGCCCGTGCGACCAAGATCAGCGACGAGCTTGCGGAAGCCCGCCGGTTGCGCGAAGAGGCCCAGCAACTGCTCGGCCAATACCAGAAGAAGCGCAAGGAAGCAGAGCAGGAGGCCGCAGCCATCGTCGCTGCCGCCAAGCGCGAGGCCGACATGCTTGCCGCCGAGGCGCACAAGAAGACCGAAGACTATGTCACCCGCCGCACCGCGCTTGCCGAGCAGAAGATCGGCCAGGCCGAGCGCGAAGCCGTCGCCGAAGTGCGCGCCAGCGCCGTCGACATCGCCGTCGAAGCGGCCCGCACGCTGCTTGCCGGCAAGATCGACGCCAAGGCCGGCGCCGACCTGTTCAAGTCCGCGCTGCAGGACGTGAAGGCCAGGCTGAACTGAGCGGCGTTAACTCGCTGACATCAAGCCGCCCGGGCAACCTGGCGGCTTTTTTGTTGAGCGCGGACAATCTGCCCCCTTGAGGGGGAGATGTCGCCAAAAGCGACAGAGGGGTTCGGTGCGACCGGGCGCGACGCATTCTGCTGCGAAGAAGGGCTAGCGCTTCACGCGCGCGACCCCCTCTGGCCTGCCGGCCATCTCCCCCTCAAGGGGGGAGATTATCATTACTCCAACCCGGCGAAGCTCTCTTGCTCAACCACCTCAACTCCACCCAGCCTGAACGGCGCGAATGACGCCCGGTGCAGCCTTGCCACCGGACCATGCGCTTCGATCGCGGTGCGGTGCCGCACGGTGGCGTAGCCCATATGGACTTCGAACCCGTAGCGTTCGTGGTGGCTGCCGCAGCCGCACATCATGCGGTCGCGCATCACCTTGGCGACGATCGAGGCGGCGGCGATCGATTGCGAGCGCTGGTCGCCCTTGATCAGCGCGCGGCCTTCGCAGAGGAGGCCCGGCGGCACATCGCGGCCATCGGCCAGCGCCAGCTTCGCCTGGATCGGCAGGCCGGCAAGGGCGCGGCGCATGGCTTCCAGGCTGGCCTTGAGGATATTGCTGCCGTCAATGCCTTCGGCGCTGACCGAGGCCATCGACACGCCGAGCGCTGACCCCAGGATTTTCAGGAACAGCGCCTCGCGCTGCAAATGGTTGAGCCGTTTGGAATCGTCTAGCCCGTCGGGAATGTTGGCGGGATCGAGGATCACCGCCGCCGCCACCACCGGCCCGGCCAGCGGACCGCGGCCGGCCTCGTCCATGCCTGCCACCGGCCACAGGCCTTCAGCCATCGCCTTCGTCTCGAAGGAGAAGTCGGGCTTTTCGACGATTTCTAAAAGAAGCGGAGAATCGGAACGCGCGCGAGCCATGTTGCGGCGAGGTTCGCATCGGCTCCGATTCTCCGCAAGTCCCTCCAGGGTCGAGTGGGGCAAGACCGGGAGGGCACCGTCTGCAGGCCGGGGGACAGGCCGGACGGGATTCTTGGGTCGCCTGCCAACCACGAGGGCAGGGCAGGCGCTACTCTCAGAGCAGCATCAGCTGCTCGGTCGCCTTGGCGGCGGCGACAAACTGGTCGGTTCGGAGCGTGCGCCGCTCGGCGTTGAGGCCGAGCCGCTTGGCCGTGATCTCGAAGCGCCGGCCGATCTGCCAGGCATAGGGGCCGGCGCCTTTCATCCGCTTGCCCCATTCCGAATCATAGTCCTTGCCGTCGCGCATCGAACGGATCAGCGACATCACGTGCCGGTAGCGGTCGGGATAGTGGCGCAGCAGCCAGTCCTTGAAGATCGGCGCCACCTCGAGCGGCAGGCGCAGGATGACATAGCCGGCCTCGCGGGCGCCTGCGGCGCGTGCCGAATCGAGGATACGCTCCATCTCCTGGTCGGTCAGGCCGGGAATGATCGGCGCCACCATGACAGAGGCCGGGATGCCGGCATCGGAAAGCTGCCGGATTGCCTCAAGCCGCTTGGTCGGCGTCGACGCGCGTGGCTCCATGGTGCGCGCCAGCATGCGGTCCATCGTCGTCACCGACAACGCCACCTTGGCCAAGCCCCGTTCGGCCATGCGCGACAATATGTCGATGTCGCGCGTCACCAGATGGGATTTGGTGACGATGCCGACCGGATGGCCGCGCGCCTCCAGCACTTCGAGGATCTCGCGCATGATCCGGTATTGTTTCTCGATCGGCTGGTAGGGATCGGTGTTGGTGCCGATGGCGATGGTGCGCGGCTGATAGCCATCCTTCGACAGTTCCTTGTCGAGCAGCCGCGCCGCATCCGGCTTGGCAAACAGCTTCGCTTCGAAATCCAGCCCAGGCGACAGGCCCATGAAGGAATGCGTCGGCCGGGCGAAACAATAGACGCAGCCATGCTCGCAGCCGCGATAGGGGTTGATCGAGCGGTCGAAGGAAATGTCGGGCGATTCGTTGCGGGTGATGATGGTGCGCGGCTTCTCGACCTGCACTTCGGTCTTGAACGGCGGCAATTCCTCCAGCGAATTCCAGCCGTCGTCGAACACATGCCGGCTGACCGGCTCGAACCGGCCGGACGGGTTGATGCCAGCGGAACGGCCGCGGTTGCGATCCGGACGGACGCGCATGCCGCTCTGTTCGATCATCGCATTGGCCATCTCGGCTCGCCCTGCTCCGAAAGCAGCAATGTCCGCACGCACGATATGTTCCATTTTGGCCCTTTCCCAAGGACTGTCGGCTGGCTGTCGAATCGCTCTGTTCATGAAAATAATCCTATTTCGCTGATGAGAACAAATCAAGAACTTTTTAGTTGGACCATGCAAAACTGGCGCTGCGCCGGGCTTTCCGCTATTCGGCTAAAAATGCTCAGCGTTCTCATCGAAACCCGGGATGACGAAGAAGGCCTTGCCCGCACGCTCGCCTCATTGATCGGCGGCGCGGTCGAGGGCGTGGTACGCGATGTCATCGTCTGCGACACCGGCTCGACCGACCAGACGCATCGGGTTGCCGATCATGCCGGCTGCCATCTCGTCGCCGGCGGCATCGGCGCGGGAATCAGGCAGGCGAAGGGTGACTGGCTGCTGTTTCTCGAGCCGGGCGCAAGGCTGGCCGACGGCTGGATCGACGACGTCGTCGCTCACACGGCGCGGCAAACCATGCCGGCGCGCTTTTCCCGTGCGCGCGGCAGCCGCACGCCGTTCCTGTCACGGGTGTTTTCGGGCAACCGGGCGCTGGCCGAAGGGCTGGTCATCAGCAAGCGCCAGGCCGCTGCCCTGTCGAAGAACGCGCACAGCGCCGAAGCCCTTGCGCGCGGTCTCGCCACCAGGCGGCTCGACGCCGAAATCTGGCTGGCGCCGAAGAAGTGATGTTTCTCCCTTCTCCCCGTTCCCAGGGAGAAGGGTGCCCGAAGGGCGGATGAGGGGCAGCGTCGGCGTCCCCCCGGAATTGACACTGTCCGCTGCGCCGTCCGGCTTTTTCGCCGCAAAAACCTATTGTGCATTGCACAAAAGCTGACGCGGGATTAGCATTCCGTTGATGCGGGATATCGGGTTTGGGTAGTGCCGGAGCGGTAAGCAAGCGCCGCGTCGTCGTTGCTGCCGTTCATATCTGAGGACCCCGATGAACCTTTCGTCCCCTGACAAATCCGGCGCCCCCAGTCTAGAGGCCATTGCCCGCAACGGCAGCCTGCTCCGCCGCATCGCGGTGCGTATCCCGACCTATCTGTCCGACCTGCGCGAAAATCCCGCATGGCTGCCGATGTTCGTGCTTGCCCGCACCATGCCGGCGCGCAAACTGCACTGGCTTGGCGCCAAAGCCGCGCGCCCCGCGCAGAGTGCCGGAGCGACGATGTTCAGGGGCGTCGACCTCAAGTCGATCGTCGCGGCGCTGCGCGCCGATGGCCTGTTCTCCGGACTGGTCCTTCCGCAGGCAATCCACGAAGAGATCGCCAGCTTTGCTCAGAGCACGCCGTGCTTCGGCAATTTCGACCGCCGGCTCGAATTCATGCCCGGAGAACACGCAGAAGCCGAGAAGCGGTTCGGCCGCTCTTTGCTCAGCGGACACTATTTCGAGCGCATCCTCGGCTGCAAGGCGGCACTCGCCATCCAGAACGACCCGCTGCTGCTCGACATCGCCCAGCACTATCTGGGCGGGCAGGCAAAGCTGATCACCACGCGTGTCTGGTGGAGCTTTCCGACCGGCGAGGCTTCCGACGCCGACAAGAACCTTGCCTCGCTCGGCAAATATCATTTCGATCTCGACGACTGGCGGATGCTGAAATTCTTCTTCTATCTCAAGCCCTGCGATGCCGGCACCGGCCCGCATGTCTATGTCAAAGGCAGCCACAACAGGCGCAGCCTCAAGCACCAGTTGACGCTGCTGGTCGGCCATCCGGCGCAAGACGTGCTCAAGGTCTATGGCGACGACAGCCCGGTCACGCTGACCGGCGAGGCCGGCCTCGGCTTCGTCGAGGACCCGTTCGGCTTCCACATGGGCACCGTGCCGTCCACCACGCCACGGCTGATGATGGAGGTCGGCTTCGGCGTCTCGCCGCCCTCGCGCCGCCGCTTCCACGGCGAACCGGTCATCCGCTGAGGCCGGAGCGGATCTCGACCGGCATCCAGCGCGCTTGCCGCCGGGCAATGCGACCCTCTTTGTTCTCGGCATCATAGTCCATTGGGACCGGCTCGCGGTTGAACCGCGGCCGGTCATCCAGCGCATTGACGATGACGATCGCTCTCGGTTCGCCGTCGGTGGTCACAGCAGCGACATAGACGCCGCAGTCCCGGCAGATGAGATAATCGGCGGTGCGCAATCCGAACCGGTATCGGTGCAGCCGGGCCTCGTCCTCGACCGCGACGATCAATCGCCCCTGCGGATCGGCGGCGGCGCGCGAACCATGCCGGACACAGAACGCGCACTGGCAGGCGCGGATCTCCATCTCGGCCGGCTCAATTCCGGTTTCGAAGGTCAGGTGGATGTTGCCGCAATGGCAGCCGCCGCGGTGCGCGCTCATTGGATCTCTTCCGTCTTGACTTGGCGACAGACTATCCGCCCGACGACCCGGAGGAAATGACCTCTCGAAGGCGCAGCCGCCATTCTGCCTGACAAAGGCAGCACTTGGCCGGCACTTTGCCTTGGTTTACGAGGCGGCCTTGCCGCGCCGCAAATGCTCGTCCAGGCGCGGCATGATCTCGACGAAGTTGCAGGGCATGTGGCGGTAGTCGAGCTGCGGTTTCAGGATGCCGTCCCAGGCGTCCTTGCAGGCGCCGGGCGAGCCCGGCAGCACAAAGACGAAGGTGGCGTTGACGACGCCGCCCGTCGCCCGGCTCTGCACTGTCGAGGTGCCGATCTTGTCGTAGGAAATGCGGTGGAACACTTCGGAAAAGCCATCCATGCGCTTCTCGAAGATCGGCTCCAGCGCCTCCGGCGTCACGTCGCGGCCGGTAAAACCGGTGCCGCCGGTGGTGATGACGACATCGATGTCTTCGTCGCGCGACCAGCCCAGCACCTTGTCGCGGATTTTCTCCCGGTCGTCGGTGACGATGTCGCGCGCGGCCAGGACATGGCCGGCCTCGGCGATGCGATCAGCCAGCGTCTGGCCGGATTTGTCGTCGGCAAGGCTGCGCGTATCGGACACCGTCAGCACCGCGATGCGCACCGGGATGAACAGGCGGCTTTCGTCAATTTTGGTCATCGGCCCCCTCTGAAGCGATGCTTCGTGTCGCGGCGACAAACCACTCCGGTTCGCGGCTGCGGATCTCGGCGGCGGCGCGCTTGGCGACATTGCCGGTCTCGAACAGCCCGAAGCATGTCGCGCCGGAGCCCGACATGCGCGAGAATCCAGATCCGGCCCTGTTCAGCAGGGAAAGCGCTCTGCCGATGGGCGGCTGTATTGCTTGCGCCGGTTCCTCAAGATCGTTGCGGGTGATCTCCAGCCAATTGCGGACGCCGTGGAAATCGAAACCGCGCGGCAGCGGCGGCAGTCCTTCATTGTCGCGTTTTTCAAGTGCATTGAACACATCGGGCGTCGAGACGGCGACGCCGGGATTGACCAGCACCAAAGCGAGCGCCGGAAAATCCGGCACCAGCGACAGCTCGTCGCCGACGCCACGCGCAACCAGCGGTTTTGCCGCAAGACACATCGGCACGTCGGCGCCGAGCGTGAGACCGATCCGGCTCAGTTCGGCCTCGCCGATGTCGAGCCCCCAGGTCCGGACAAGACCCTGCAATACCGCCGCCGCGTCGCTCGAGCCGCCGCCGACCCCGGATGCGACCGGCAGGTTCTTTTCCAGCCGGATGGCAACCGGCGGCGTGCTCTGCTGGCCGGCCTGCCTGCGCAGCGCCTCGCGCGCCTTCACCACCAGATTGCTGTCGTCGATCGGCACGGAAGTCGCGTAACGGCCCGATACGGAGAACCGGTCGGCGTCGGCAGGCTCGATCTCGACCCTGTCGCCGAAGCGGGTGAAAACGACCAGGCTCTCGAGCAGATGATACCCGTCGGCGCGCCTGCCGCTGACGTGCAGCGCCAGATTTATCTTGGCGGGCGCAAGCCACGTCCGGGCTGCGGCATCCAAACTGTCGGCTGCTGACGGGATGATGCTCAGTCCTTGGCCAGGCGGTATTCGCCGGTCTTGGGATCCTGGACCAGCGTGCCGTTGGTGCCGTTGGCTGCCTGCTTTTCGGTGCGCCGCACCTTGGCGGTCACACGTTCGGCCTCGCGGACGAAGGTGCGGTAGCCGAAATAAGCGGCTGCGCCGACAACTGCGAAGAAAATGATCTGTGGCATTTCAAAGCTCCTCCCTCGCAAGGCGGCCAGGCAGACTGTCAAGCCCTCATGCTAGACGCTTTCCCTGCTTTTTCAAAGCCCGAAGCGCGCCCACAATGCGCGCTCTTCCGCCGCATCGATCACGCCGCTTGCGGCGGCGGCGGCAATATCGGGCGCTGAAAAGTTCGAGCCGAACAGGCCGATGCGGCCAAACAGGCCACGCGGCGCGGTGACCAGCCTGAGCTGGGTTTTCGCGCCGAAGCGGGTTTTCAGTACCGTGCGCATGTCGCTCAACGCATCGACGAGGCCAAGCTCCAGCCCTTTCTTGCCGGTCCAGAACAGGCCGGTGAACAGGTCCGGATCGTCCTTCAGCTTGGTGCCACGGCGTTCCCTGACCAGGTCGATGAAGGTCTCGTGCACTTCCAGCTGCAGCGCCTTCAGGCGCTCGACGTCTTCCCTCTTCTCCGGCTTGAACGGGTCGAGCACCGCCTTGTTCTGGCCGGCGGTGTGGACGCGACGCTCGACACCGATCTTCTTCATCAGTTCGGGAAAGCCGAACGAGGCCGAGACGACGCCGATCGAACCGACGATGGAGGACGGATCGGCAAAGATCTCGTCGCCGGCGACCGCGATCATGTAGCCGCCCGAGGCCGCCACATCCTCGACGAAGACCAGCACCTTCTTGTTCTTCTCGACCGCGAGGTCACGGATGCGCTTGAAGATCAGCCGCGACTGCACCGGCGAGCCGCCAGGCGAATTGATCGAAATGGCGACGGCGGGCGCATCGAACAGGAACGCCTTTTCGATGAGGGCGGCGGTGGACGCCAAGGACAGGCTCGGCCGGAACGGGCCGCCGCCGGCCATGATGGTGCCATGCAGCCTGATGACGGGAATGGTGACGACGCTGGATCGCCAGGATTTCGGCAGCAGGCGGTTGAAAAGGCGTTTCACGAGGTGGCTGTCTCCAAATGGCTTCAACGCATGTAGGGATTTGCCGGTCAACGGCAATGCTGCAATCCATGTCAGCCAACTGTGTGCCGGTTTTGCGGCAACGACACTGACGGGCCCAAATCAATCGCCAAACAGCGACGCCAGTCCGTTGTTGATCATCTCGGTTCGTTCCGACGGGCCGTCGCCCGTTTGCCCATGCAGCATCAAAGGCGGGCGGATCGACAGCTTGCCGCGCGCGCCGAGCGCTGCCCTGACGACAATGCGGATTGCGGCTGCTTCCGGGCGCGGATGCACCGCCAGCATCTCGGCGTCGCCGAAGCGGCCCGACAGGGCATCGAGGAGGTCGCCAAGCTGTTCCGGCCGTGCGATGACGGCCAGGCCGCCGCGCGGCTTGGCGACGGCAGCCGCACTCCGGATCCAGCTTTCGAACAGCCCGTCGTCCATGACATGCGCTTGCCGCCGCAGCGGATCTGGCGTGGCACGGTCTTGCGCCGCGTTGAAGGGCGGGTTCATGATGACGAAATCGAAGGAATTGTCGGCAAGGCCGGCTTGCGTCCGCGCCCGGCCCGACAGCGTGACGTCGGCGGTCAGCACCGAGGCGCGATTGCCGAGATGCGCATTGCCGGGATGGGCGAGCGTGGTTGTGGCGAAGCCTGCCATCTCGGTCGACCGTTCGACGAGCACGACCTGCGCCTCTGGGCAGCGCGACAGCACGGCGAGACCCGCCGCACCGGCGCCGGCGCCGAAATCGGCGAGGCGCCCAGAAAAGCCGGATGAAACTGCTGCCGCCAGCATCATGGCATCCATCCCGGCGCGATGCCCTGTCCTGGGCTGGACCAGCCAGAAGCGGCCGCGATGGAAGGCATCGACCGTGTGGGCCGGCGTATCGCTGGTAAGCGCGCTCGCTTCAGCCATTATGTCTGGCGGATTTCGTTCTCGATGCCGGCGTCTTTCAAGATGCGCCGCGCCTGATCGGCCTGGTCGGCATCGACCATGACGCGCTTCTGGAAAAGACCGATCGACCCTTCGAGAATGCTCATGTTCTGGTCGGCGACGAAGCAGGCAATCCCGGCATCGCGCATCAGCGATTCGACAAAGGAGATGATCACGGCATCGTTGGTGCGCACGAGTTCTATCATCGGACGAAGTTCGCAGGTTGCAGCGTTGATGTAAACGCTGGAGCATGGCGCCGAAAAGTGTGGAGCGGTTTTCGGGCAACGGCATGCGGTCGCTAAGGTTGACACGCCGTCACCGCAGCCGCGCCAATTCGCCTCTTGCCGTGCCCGTATGTGCCGCCCTAGAGTCCCAGGCGGGACCAGGGTGCCGTCGCACGCGTGATCAAAGACGGGAGTGTTTGTTGGTGGGTGTCGTTCTCAACATCGAAAACGGGAAGCGGGAACCCGCCTCCATCAAGGATCTCATCGACCTGACAGCAGCCGATATGGGGCGCGTCAACAAACTGATCCTGTCCAAGGCCGGCTCCGACGTCGAGATGATCCCGGAGGTCGCCAATCATCTGATCTCGTCGGGCGGCAAAAGGCTGCGTCCCATGCTGACGCTCGCGGCGGCCCAGATGTTCGGCTATTCCGGCGAGGGCCACGTCAAGCTCGCCACCGCGGTCGAGTTCATGCACACCGCCACGCTGCTCCATGACGACGTCGTCGACGAGAGCGGCATGCGGCGCGGCAAAAAGACTGCCCGCATGATCTGGGGCAACCAGGCGAGCGTGCTGGTCGGCGATTTCCTGCTCGGCCAGGCTTTTCGCATGATGGTCGATGTCGGTTCGCTGGAAGCGCTCGACATCCTGTCCAGCGCCGCCTCGATCATCGCCGAGGGCGAGGTGATGCAGCTGGCGGCCGCCAAGAACCTCGATACCACCGAGGACGAGCATTTCGCCGTCATCAAGGCCAAGACCGCGGCGCTGTTCTCGGCTGCCGCCGAGGTCGGTCCGGTCATCGCATCGGCGACGCGCAACGATCGCGCCGCATTGCGCTCCTACGGCATGAATCTCGGCCTTGCCTTCCAGCTCATCGACGATGCGCTGGATTATGGCGGCTCCAGCCAGGAGCTGGGCAAGAATGTCGGCGACGATTTCCGCGAAGGCAAGGTTACGCTGCCGGTCATCCTCGCCTACCGGCGCGGCACCAAGGCCGAGCGCACCTTCTGGAAGCGCGCCATCGAGGACAATGTCACCGACGATGCCGGACTGGAAAAGGCCATCGGCCTGATGACCCGCCATGGCGCCATTGCCGACACCATCGGACGCGCCCGCCATTTCGGCGAGATCGCCCGCGACGCGCTGGCGCCGCTGGAGGCGACGCCGCAGAAATCGGCGCTGATCGACGTCATCGACTTCTGCATCAGCCGGGTGAACTGACCCGCGCCTGGCGCCAAAGCAAGTTTGCATGCAAAATCGGGCAATCACCGCTCGACAATCGGCAGCAGTGCAAATTATCTATAAAACATGGCAAAGACCGCAGACGACACCATCGCCGTGCGCATCAGCAAGGTGCTGGCGGATCGCATCATATCGGGTGCGATCGAACCCGGCGCCCGGCTGCGGCAGGATCACATCGCCGAGGAATTCCAGACCAGCCATGTCCCGGTGCGCGAGGCCTTTCGGCGCCTGGAGGCGCAAGGGCTGGCGGCCAGTGAGCCCAGGCGGGGCGTACGCGTCGCTGCTTTCGATCTCGGCGAGGTAAGGGAAGTCGCCGAAATGCGGGCAGCGCTCGAAGTGTTGGCGCTGCGCCATGCCGCGCCGCATCTGACGGCTTCCATTCTCAATCTTGCCGAAGAAGCCACAAAGGCCGGCGACAAATCCCGCGATGTCCGCTCTTGGGAGGAGGCCAACCGCACCTTCCACCGGCTGATCCTGGCGCCCTGCGGCATGCCGCGGCTGATCGCCACCATCGACGATTTGCACGCAGCAAGCGCCCGCTTCCTGTTCGCCGCCTGGCGCTCGGAATGGGAAATCCGCACCGACCAGGATCATCGCGCGATCCTCAGCGCGCTGCGACAGGGCAATACCGAATCGGCCGCCGCCACGCTTGGCCGGCACGTGCAGTGGATCGGCCAGAAACCAGTCAAGACCGCGTCGGGCAAGATGCGCGAAGCGTTTGCCATCGTCGGGTAGGGACGAAGGGACAAGTCGTCGGATTCCGCGCGTAGCGATCCTTCACACCCCCCTCTGTCCTGCCGGACATCTCCCCCGCAAGGGGGGAGATCAACAGCTTTGCCGTTGCGTTAGTCCTGCAACGTCGGCCATTGGCGAAAGCAAAGGCGACATCCGATCTCCCCACTTGCGGGGGAGATGGCCGGCAGGCCAGAGGGGGGTGCTGTCCCGCCAGCCTTTCCAAATGTCCTTTATTCGACACGCAAGCCCAAGCCTTTTTAGGGGCGAGGGTTGCCATTCCCGCGCAAATATGGATTCGATAATAGATCGAACAACAAAATTATCTATAATTCAAACCAGCCAGGGAAGCCGCCATGACCGACATCGCCTTTTCGCCCTCCAAGCCCTCCTTCAGCCCGTTGCGCCTGCAAACCCGCTCGTATGCCTGGCAAGCCGCGGCCATCGTCATCGGCACGCTGTCCATTGCGCTCGCCTCCTACATGGAAGTGCCGATGCTGCCGGTTCCAATGAACATGCAGACCTTTGCGGTGACGCTGGTGGGCGCGCTCTACGGCTGGCGGCTCGGCGCGATCACCATCGCCGCATGGCTCGTCGAGGGCGCTGTGGGTTTGCCGGTGCTGTCGGGCGGAGCTGCCGGCATCCAGCATTTTGCCGGGCCGACCGCCGGTTATCTCTTCGCCTTCCCGCTTGTCGGCGCGCTCGTCGGCTGGCTGGCCGAGCGCGGCTGGAACGGCAACCGCGTGCTGCTCGCCTTCGCCGGCATGGTCCTCGGCAACCTCGCCTGCCTGGTTCTCGGCACGGCCTGGCTCGCCGTCATGATCGGCCTCGAACAGGCCATCGCCTTCGGCTTCTTGCCCTTCCTCGTCGGCGGCCTGCTGAAATCGGCGCTCGGCGCCGCGACGCTCAAGCTGTTTTGGAGCAACAAGGCGGACCCGGCAGGAGCATGATCCCGAAAAGTGGAGTCCGGTTTTCGGAAGAGATCATGCTCAAACAAAGAGATGGAGCCCCATCCCGATACCATCGGGATGGAACAGGCTCCGCTGGTGCGTCCTGACCGATGACCGTCCGGCTGCGCTCCCACCATCTTCTTTGCCTGCTGACCTATATCGGCGAAGGGTACAGCGCAGCCTTCGTCGCCAACTATGACGTGATCGCGAAACGTCTGGGCCGGGGCGAGGATATTCTGATCGTCTCCGGCCCCGACGACATCTGCCAGCCGCTGCTCGGCGGGGCGCAGCCCCACTGCTTGCGCGAAAGCGCCGCCGGCCGGGACGAGCTGGCAGCACGCGATGTCGGCAAGCTGCTGACCCGGCCGATCCGGGCCGGCGTCCGCTTCAGCCTCGACGCGGCAACGCTTGCCGGCTTGCGCGCCGCCTTTGCAGCCGGCGTGACGCGTGAGGCCTGCCAGGGTTGCGAGTGGGCCGGCCTGTGCAGCACTGTCGCGGCAGGCGGATATCGCGATGTCAGGCTGTAGCTCCCAACCCCGATCTGCTATTGCCGGAACCGATAGTGTCTGCGTCGCCATGGTTTGTTAATCGGGTGACCCGATTGTGAATTCGGCCCGGATTGAAGCCTGACCCCAAAAAGGCCATGCTTTGTCAGGAAACATCGAGTCTATGGCTTCTCCGCGCCGACGCGGGATGGCGCTTGGCTGAAAGGGATACGATGCGGCAAGGACGTGCGCGCTGGCTCGCGGGGCTGGCAATTGTGGCAGGGATGGCGATTTCTCCGCTGCCTGCCTACGCCAAGGAATCGACCGACCCGGTCAAGATCACCTCCTTCTCGGGCGCCTATCTCGCCGCCCGCATCGCCGAAGGCGACAACGACCTCGACAATGCCATCGCTTATTACAAGCAGGCGCTCGCCTTCAATCCCGGCGACAGCTCGCTGCAGCAAAGCCTGATGCTGTCGCTGATCGCGCAAGGCCGCTTCGAGGAATCGCTGGTCTATGCCGACAAGCTCAAGGCAGTTCCCGACGTCGAGCGCTTCTCGCGTCTGGCTCTGGCGGTCGATTCCTTCCACAAGAAGGATTTCACCAAGGCGCAGTACTGGCTCAAGCTGTCGCTCGAATCCGATCTCGACCGGCTGATTTCCGGCGTCATGTCCGGCTGGGCACAAGAGGGCGCCGGCGACCCCACCGGGGCGATGGCCTCGATCGACAAACTGCAGGGGCCTGACTGGTTCGGCCTGTTCAAGTCCTTCCACCGCGCGCTGATCGCCGATGCCGCAGGCCTATCGGACAAGGCCGACGCGCTTTATGACGCGACCCTGACCGACGTCACGGCCGGCGGTGCCGCGCCCGAGACATGGATGCGCAACGCCCAGGCCTACGCGTCTTTCCTGGCGCGCAAGGGAAACAAGAACAAGGCGCTCTACGTGCTCGACAAGGCCGAGGCGTTCGCGCCCGGCAAGCTCGACATCCAGGCGCTTCGCGACAGGATCAGCAAGGGCGACAAGATCGAGCCCTTCGTCGCCAGTCCCTCCGAAGGCGCCGCTGAAATCCTGCTCGACCTCGCCATCGCGCTCAATCGCGGCGGTGGCGAGCCGTTCGTGCGCCTCTATCTGCAATATGCGCTCGCGCTCAAGCCCGACAGCGACGCCGCTTTGGTGCAGCTTGCCGCCGTTGCGGAGCAGCTGAAGGACGGCGAAGGCGCCATTGCGCTCTATAGCCGCATTCCAGCCTCCTCGCCGCTGAAGGAGCTTTCCGACCTGCAGCTCGGCCTCAACCTTGCCGATCTCAACCGTCACGACGAGGCTATCGCCCATCTCAAGGCATTCGTCGAAGCTCACCCCGATGACATGCGCGCCTATCTGGCGCTGGGCGGGGTCTATGCCTCGAAGGAGGATTTCCGCTCCGCCGCCACTCTCTACGACAAGGCGGTCGCGGTGCTGAAGACGCCGACCAATGCCAACTGGAACATCTACTATCAGCGCGGCATCGCCTATGAGCGGCTGAAGGAATGGCCGAAGGCCGAACCGAACTTCCTCAAGGCGCTTGAGCTGTTCCCCGACCAACCGCAGGTGCTGAACTATCTCGGCTATTCCTGGGTCGACATGAACATGAACCTCAAGGAAGGCCTGGCGATGATCCAGAAGGCCGTCGACCTCAGGCCGAGCGACGGCTACATCGTCGATTCGCTGGGCTGGGCCTATTTCCGCATGGGCCGGTTCGACGACGCCGTGCGCGAAATGGAGCGCGCCGTGTCGCTCAAGCCGGAAGATCCGGTGCTCAACGACCATCTCGGCGATGCCTATTGGCGCGTCGGCCGCAAGCTCGAAGCCACTTTCCAGTGGAATCAGGCGCGCGACCTGAAGCCGGATCCCGATGTGCTTGCCATTTTGCAGCAGAAGCTGATGAAGGGCCTGCCGCCGATCGAATCCAACACGGCGCAGGAAACCCCGAAGGTCAAGCCGGCCACCCCGCCAGCGCCGAAGGGGTGATCGGGCAATACTTCTGATGAAACGGGGCTCGCTGAGCCCCGTTTTTTCGGCTTGGCGTCTTAGAGCAATTCCAGGAAAGTGTGCGCGGTTTTCCGTTCGGAATTGCGACAGAAACAAAGAGATAGAGACGCCCTATCGCGATCGTCATTCTATGGCGGAGCAAGGAGCGAAGCGACGCGACCCAGACCCAGCGTTGGCGCTCATTCTAGAACAGCTTTCGGTAGACGACGAACCCCGAGAGATCGCCGATCTTGTCGTAGAGCTTCATCGCCGTGTGGTTGGTTTCGTGTGTCAGCCAGTAGACGCGGCTGGAGCCTGCGGTTTGCGCCCTGGTATAGACGTCTTCGATCAGTGCCCGGCCGACGCCCTTGCCGCGCGACGCCTCATTGGTGAAGAGATCCTGCAGATAGCAGTTCGGCGAAATCGCCGTCGTGGTGCGGTGGTAGAGATAGTGGACAAGGCCGAGAAGCTTGCCTTCGCTCTCGGCGACCAGCGCATGCATCGGCTCATAGGCATCGAAGAAGCGCGACCATGTCATTGCAGTGATGTCACCGGGCAAGGCGGTCTCGCCCGAGCGGCCGTAAAACGCATTGTAGCCGTCCCACAGCGGCAGCCATTGCTCGTAATCCTCTCGGGTGACGGGGCGTACGGTGAACTGGCCTTGCATGGCTGAACCTTTGTCGTTGAAGCTGGGCGAGCAAACGGCCACCGGCACCGTCCGGCAATGGGCCAGTCCGAAGCAAAGCGTTCAACCTCTCATCAAGGCGGCGATGGGCGCTGCCTTGACGCCTACCGGCCCGGCAACTAGGGAATGGCATCATTTCAGCGCTTTCCGAGGCCGCCGTGACGTCAGACAGTCCAGCCCATATGCATCCCAGCCGCTCGTTCCAGGGGCTGATCCTGACCCTGCACAATTACTGGGCCGCCTATGGCTGCGTCATCCTGCAGCCTTACGACATGGAAGTCGGCGCCGGCACCTTCCATCCGGCCACCACGCTGCGCGCGCTCGGGCCCAAGGGCTGGAACGCTGCCTATGTCCAGCCCTCGCGAAGGCCGAAAGACGGCCGCTACGGCGAAAACCCCAACCGGCTGCAGCATTATTACCAGTACCAGGTGATCCTGAAGCCCAACCCGCCGAACCTGCAGGAGCTCTATCTCGGCTCGCTCAAGGCGATCGGCGTCGATCCGTTGCTGCACGACATTCGCTTCGTCGAGGACGACTGGGCAAGCCCGACGCTTGGCGCCTGGGGGCTCGGCTGGGAGTGCTGGTGCGACGGCATGGAAGTGTCGCAGTTCACCTATTTCCAGCAGGTCTGCGGCATCGAATGCGCGCCGGTGGCGGGAGAACTGACCTACGGCCTGGAGCGGCTGGCCATGTATGTGCAGGGCGTCGACAATGTCTACGACCTCAACTTCAACGGCCGAGAAGGCGCCGAAAAAGTCACCTATGGCGATGTCTTCCTGCAGGCCGAGCAGGAATATTCCAGGCACAATTTCGAATATGCCAACACCGCCATGCTGCTCAGGCATTTCGAGGACGCCGAAGCCGAATGCAAGGCGCTGCTCGCGGCCGGCGCCCCGGCTTCGAACGACAATCTGCCGATGCACCGCATGGTCTTCCCGGCCTATGACCAGTGCATCAAGGCCAGCCACGTCTTCAACCTGCTCGACGCGCGCGGCGTGATTTCGGTGACCGAGCGGCAGAGCTACATCCTGCGGGTGCGCAATCTGGCGAAAGCCTGCGGCGAGGCATTTTTGCAGACCCAGGCCGGCGGGCTCGCCGCCTGAGGCTCACTTCATCATTTCGGGGGAAATGTTGATTGGCGCCGAGAACTGGCCAGACGATCCCGCCATGGTCCGCATAGCCTGCCGCACACCCGGCATCGAGAAGGCGCCATGCACCTGCGCGGCGAAACAGGCGCTGAGCGCGATGATCTGGAGAAGTCTCGATGCCGTTTTCATGGTCGTTCAGCCAATAGGTCCCTGCCTGAGCGTTGGTCGCTTCAGCGCTGCGTTTGGTTCATGGAAATCTTTGATCAAAGGACGGGCGGGCTGGTTGCGGCCCGACAGGGGGGGTCAAAATTCCTGGAAACAGCGGTCAGCCGAGTTGCCATGCCCTCTTACCTCCCCCTAGATGGGGGAGGTCGCCGCGAAGCGGCGGGTGGGGGTGACAGCGCGACGTTCCATGCCAAAACTCGATCGATTCAAGCTGCAGTCTGCGCAAAGGCTTCGCGCGGCGATGACCGACGAGGAACGCATCCTGTGGCGGCATCTGTGGCGCATTCCAGTAGAAGGCACTCATTTTCGCAGGCAGGCGTCGGTAGGCGTTTACTTCCCTGATTTCATCTCCCACCGGCTGAAGCTGATCATTGAGGTGGACGGTGCCCATCACAGCTTCGATGACCAGCTGCGCCATGACGAGCGTCGAACGAAATGGTTCGAGAGCCAAGGCTACCGCGTCATTCGCTTCTGGAACCATGAAATCAAAAACGAACTGGATTCCGTGCTCGATACGATCTATGCGGCGGTGGAAGAACGAAAATCACACCTGCGTTTGCGCGATGGTGCCGAAGGTATCGGCGGCTGAGAGGTCGCCACCCCACCCCGGCGCTACGCGCCGACCCTCCCCATCAAGGGGAGAGTGGGAGCTTAACCATGCCAGACCTGCTCTTAGAACTTCGCTCCGAGGAAATCCCCGCCCGTATGCAGCGCAAGGCGGCGGGCGATCTCAGGAAGATGCTGACCGACGGTCTGGTCGAGGCGGGTCTGACCTATGACGCCGCGCGCGAATACTGGACGCCGCGGCGCCTGGCGCTCGATGTCAGGGGCCTGACCGCGCGCTCGAAGGATATCCACGAGGAGATCAAGGGGCCGTCGACGACGGCGCCGGAACAGGCGGTGCAGGGCTTTCTGCGCAAGGCAGGTCTTGCCTCGGCTGCCGAGGCGCATGTCCATTCCGATCCGAAGAAGGGAGATTTCTACGTCGCCCATATTTCGAAGCCGGGCAGGGCGGCGGAAGAAATCATCGCCGAACTGGTGCCGGCCATCATTCGCGGCTTCCCCTGGCCGACATCGATGCGCTGGGGGCCGGCTTCGGCCAAGCCCGGTTCGCCGCGCTGGGTGCGGCCGCTGCAGACGATTCTGTGCACCTTCGGCCCGGAGACCGAGGAGCCGGTGGTGGTCGATTTCGAGATCGATGGCATCCGCTCGGGCAATATCACCTACGGCCATCGTTTCATGGCGCCGGGAGAAATCACCGTGCGCCGCTTCGACGATTACGTGACCAAGCTGGAAGCGGCCAAGGTCGTGCTCGATGGCGACCGGCGCAAGGAGATCATCCTTGCCGACGCCCGCAACCTCGCCTTCGCCAACGGGCTCGATCTGGTCGAGGACGAAGGGCTGCTGGAAGAAGTGTCGGGCCTGGTCGAATGGCCGGTGGTGCTGATGGGCGAATTCGAGCAGGCCTTTCTTGCCATTCCGCCAGAAGTGGTCCGGCTGACCATCCGCGCCAATCAGAAATGCTTTGTCACCCGGCCGCAGGGCGACGGCGAAAACCTTTCCAACCGCTTCATCCTCACCGCCAACATCGAGGCGAAGGATGGCGGCAAGGAGATCGCGCACGGCAACGGCAAGGTGGTGCGCGCGCGCCTGTCGGATGCGCTGTACTTCTGGCGGACCGACCAGGGCGATCTGCCCGATCTGGGAGAGCTCGAGGCATCGGCAAAAAAGTTCGGGCTCGATCTGAAAAAGCCGCTCGACCAGCGCATGGCCCGCCTCGACCATCTCAACGTCACCTTCCACGCCAAGCTCGGCACGCAAGGCGAGCGGGTGCAGCGGATCAAGCGGCTGGCGGAGGAACTGGCGCCAACAGTGGCGCAGTCAATCTCCCCCCTTGAGGGGGAGATGGCCGGCAGGCCAGAGGGGGTCGCTTCGGCTGCCGCGACGCCGCCCGGTCTCTCGAAGAAAGAGGGAGTTGGCGCTCCACGCGAGACGACCCCCTCTGTCGCCTTCGGCGACATCTCCCCCTCAAGGGGGGAGATTACCGCGCTCGCCGGCCGTGCCTCCGTGCTGGCCAAGGCCGATCTCACGACCGAAGCAGTGGGTGAGTTTCCCGAACTGCAAGGCGCCATGGGGCGCAGATATGCGCTGCTGCAGGGCGAGCATCCGTCGGTCGCATCCGCCATTGAGGAGCACTACAAGCCGCAAGGTCCGTCTGATCGCGTGCCGACCGATCCGGTGTCGATTGCCGTCGCGCTGGCCGACAAGCTCGACACGCTGATCGGCTTCTGGGCAATAGATGAAAAGCCGACGGGATCAAAAGACCCCTATGCGCTGCGCCGGGCGGCGTTGGGCGTGGTTAGAATATTGATTGAGAATCGTATCCGGTTGGCGCTGACACCCATCTTTGGGAGCGCTTACGAGTGGGCGAACTATCTCGATAAGAATGCTGCTTCAACGCTGGAAGTGAGGGCGGAGCAGATTTATCGCTCCGACCTCCTCGCCTTCTTCCACGATCGCCTGAAGGTCTATCTCCGCGACCAGGGCGCCCGCCATGATCTCATCGACGCGGTGATCACTCCGCAGTCGGACGACCTCCTGCAGATCGTCCGCCGCGTCGAAGCGTTGGGCTCCTTCCTCGACACCGAGAATGGCAAGAACCTGCTCGCCGGCACCAAGCGCGCGGCCAACATTCTGGCCGCCGAGGAGAAGAGGAAAACGCTCGTCGCCGAGACTGTTGAGCCGGCGCTGTTTCGCGAGGAGGCCGAGAAATCGCTGTTTGCAGCGGTGAATCAGGCGGAGAGAGAAGCCGGCGAAGCGATTCAAAACGAAGACTTTTCCGCCGCCATGCTGGCGCTTAGCGTGTTGCGTGAACCGGTTGATTCATTCTTTGAACGCGTTCTCGTGAATGATGAGGACCAGGCCGTGCGCGCCAACCGCCTGGCGCTGCTGGCTCGCATCCGCACGGCCACCGATCAGGTCGCGGATTTTTCCAGGATAGCTGGCTAAAGGGCAGATAAGCCCGAAGACGGGGCGTTCACACGTCTTGTCCGGAACAACGTGTCAGTCTCGAGGCTGACTCCGTCAGTCCTCCCGAGGTTGACGAAGTCAATCCTCCAAAATGCTGACATGCACGCTGTCTGAATAGACGTCGACCTGGATCAGCGGCTCGCCATTGACGATGGCGTTCCGTGTCGAGGAGCTCATCGCGCCACTGCGCTTCAGCATGCGTTCCAGATACGCGCGATCATCGTTGCTGCGGAACCAGTCATCGCCCTGGTCGTCGGCATCGCGCCGGTGGAACTTGTGCCAGTTGGCGCGGTCCTGCCGCACCATCTGTGCTGCGCTGCTCAGCTCATAGCCGTCGCTGGCATGGTGGTCGCGATCGGAAATGCGCGCGACGTAGGACCCTAGCTCGTCACCGGCCTGCGCGCCGCCGACACCTATAGGTGACGCCAGCAACAGGCCGGCAATAGTCAAAGATTTCGTCATGTTCATGATAACCCCTCGCTCTCCTAGAACCCGGCGCGCTCATGCCAAACCCGATTGGCGAAATTGGGGCCGCCGCCGCCAAGCCGATCCTGCGCCGGGGCGTCGATCGGCGTCAAGCGGCATGGATCGGCCGACTGTCTTGGCCGACTGTTTTGGCTGAATGGCCTACTCGGCTTTGCCGACGCCCTCGATCGGCTGCTGCGGTGTTGCTGCCGGCTGCGGCGCTGCCGGTTGCGACTCGGGCTTGCCGTTCGATGCCGTTGCAGTTCCGGCTGGTGCGGTCTCTGCCGTCGGCTCAGTTGCCGGCGCCGCGGCGCTCGCCCTGGTCGGAGCCGGCGCGGCGAAGGCGCCGCCGACGATGCCGCCGCGAATGATCATCGGGTCCTGGCCGTGCCTAGGCTTTTGGGGGATCGCCGCGACCTCTTCATAAGTCACATCGGGCTGGGCATCGCCGAGCGCGACGATCGATGGCGTCGAGGCGGTCCTGACCGGTTCGGATCCGCCAACCTTGATGACCGATGGCGTCGAGGTCGAGACGCCGAGAAAGACGATCGACGAGGCGTGCGCCCCACCGGTCATCGCCGCCAGGGTGAAACCAAGCGCTCCAAGCACACGCATCGACATCGAAACCGTCCCCTTGCCCGACAAGCCGCCAGCCCTAACCGCAAATAGCCTTAACCCCAGTGGATTGATGCCGGCTTGCAGGGAAACGTAGCATTTTAGGCATTGATAATTCGCCAACGCCGGCTTGCCCGAAAACCACTGCCGTATTAGAGCAATTCCAGGAAAAGTGAGTAGCGGTTTTCCGTCCGGAATTGCGCAAAAACAAATACTTAGAGCGTTTCAGCGAACCGCTGAACCGCTCTAATGCATGTCGCTCAAAAGTGGCCCCGGTTTTGAGAGAACGACATGCATCAAAACAAAGACCTAAAGCGCGTCGCATGAATCCGGTTCAGCGCGACGCGCTTTAGGTCCGGTGCCTGTGAGGTGAAGCGAGTGGCTGAGATACTATCCGTCGGCGCAGCGATGGAGCAGGCGTTGGCGCTGCTCGAGGGCGGCGACGTCGTCGCTATCCCGACGGAGACCGTCTATGGACTGGCCAGCGACGCGACCAATGGCGTCGGCGTCGCCCGCATCTTCGAAGCCAAGGGCCGGCCGCGCTTCAACCCGCTGATCGCCCATGTCGCCGATCTCGCGATGGCCGAGCGCATTGCGATCTTCGACCCGCTGTCGAAGCGGCTGGCCGAGGCGTTCTGGCCGGGGCCGCTGACGCTGGTGCTGCCGCTCCGACCCGGCAACGGCATCCATCCGCTGGTCACCGCCGGGCTCGATACGATCGCGCTGCGCATGCCGAGGGGCTTCGGCGGAGAGCTGATCGCCAGGCTCGGCCGGCCGCTGGCCGCGCCCAGCGCGAACTCTTCGGGCAAGATAAGCGCGACGACGGCGCAAGCCGTGGCGGCCGATCTCGGCGCCAAAATCCGGCTGGTGGTCGATGGCGGCGCCACCCCGGTCGGGCTGGAATCGACCATCGTCAAGGTCGAAGGCAACAGCGTGCGGCTGCTGAGGCCAGGCGGCATCGCTGCCGCCGATATCGAGGCCGTCACCGGCATCAAGCTGCAGCGCGGCGCGACAGCCGGCATCGAGGCGCCAGGCATGCTGGCGTCGCATTACGCGCCGGGCGCCGGGGTGCGGCTCAATGCGCAAAGCGTGGGCGCGGGCGAGGCTTTGCTGGCCTTTGGCGAGCAGCGCGCGGAAGGCTGGCAAGCGGCCGCGGCCTTGCGCAACCTGTCCGCATCGGGCGATTTGCGCGAAGCCGCAAGCAATCTGTTCGCGTATCTGCAGGAACTCGACCGCAGCGGCGCGGCGACGATCGCCGTCGAGCCGATCCCGTTCGATGGGCTCGGCGAGGCGATCAACGATCGGCTGTTTCGTGCCGCTGCCCCCCGTGACAAGCTCGACTGAGCGCCATAGTTTGCGCCCATGAACGACTCCCCCTTCGATCTCGACCCCGCTCTCATCGCCCGCTTCGCGGCAATCGTCGGCGACAAATTTGCGCTGCGCGACCAGGCCGATATTGCGCCGTATCTTACCGAGCGGCGCGGCCTATGGCACGGCAGGACCGCCTTGGTGTTGCGTCCCGGCAGCGTCGACGAGGTCAGCCGGATCATGCGCCTGGCGAGCGAGACGGGAACGCCGGTCGTGCCGCAAAGCGGCAACACCGGGCTGGTCGGCGCCCAGGTGCCTGACGCATCCGGCCGCGAGATCGTGCTTTCTTTGTCGCGGCTGAACCGCATTCGCGAGATCGACGTCTTCTCCAACACGGTAACCGTCGAGGCCGGCGTTATCCTGCAGACGCTGCAGGAAGCGGCCGATGCCGCCGACCGGCTGTTTCCGCTGTCGCTCGCCGCGCAAGGGTCCTGCCAGATCGGCGGCAATCTCTCGTCCAATGCCGGCGGCACCGGCGTGCTTGCCTATGGCAATGCGCGCGAACTCTGCCTCGGCGTCGAAGTGGTGCTGCCGACTGGCGAGGTCTTCGACGATCTGCGCAAATTGAAGAAGGACAACACCGGCTACGATCTGAAGAACCTGTTCGTCGGCGCCGAAGGCACGCTCGGCATCATCACCGCAGCGGTGCTGAAACTGTTTCCCAAGCCCAAGGGGCGCGAAGTGGCCTTTGCCGGCCTGTCGTCGCCGGAAGCAGCGCTTTCGCTGTTCAGCCTGGCGATGGACCGGGCAGGGGCGGCACTCACCGCCTTCGAGCTGATCGGCCAGCGTCCGTATGATTTCACGCTGCGCCATGCGCAGGGCGTCACGCGGCCGCTGGTGCAGCGTTGGCCATGGTATGTGCTGATGCAGGTGTCGTCGGGCCGTTCGGCCGAGGACGCCAGGGGGCTGATCGAAGAAGTGCTGTCGGCAGGCCTCGAACAAGGCATCGTCGGCGACGCGGTGATCGCGGCAAGCCTGGCGCAGGGCGACGCTTTCTGGAATTTCCGCGAGGTGCTGCCGGATTCGCAAAAGCCCGAAGGCGCGTCGATCAAGCACGATATTTCGGTGCCGGTGGCATCCATCCCGGCGTTTATCGAAAAGGCGGCCGGTGCAGTGGCTTCGGTCAGTCCGCAGGCGCGCGTGGTCTGCTTCGGTCATATGGGCGACGGCAATCTGCACTACAACATCTCCCGGCCGGAGGGCGGTGACGACGAAGCGTTTCTCGGCCTCTACCACGCCATGAACCATGCCGTGCACGATGTCGTGCGCTCCTTCCACGGTTCGATCTCGGCCGAGCATGGCATCGGCCAGTTGAAGCGCGACGAGCTGATCGCCACCGCGCCGCCCATGGCGATCGAGCTGATGCGCCGGGTGAAGGCCGTCTTCGATCCGGCCGGCATCATGAATCCCGGTAAGGTTATCTGATCCTTTCAACATTTTGTGGCTGGTCTCATTCCGATAACCATCGCCTGAGATCAGCAAAATTTAACTGACTTTCTTAAGCCGGGCGGCAGAAGCTCGCGCTAATGTTTCACACAACGAGGCCGGGAAAACTGGCCCGGTGGGATCCGTGAAAGCGGCTCTCAGGAGAAACACAGGAAGGCAGCAGATGAACAGTGTATTGAAGCCCGTCTGGGCCGGGCGCAACATGCGCCTCGACCCATTCCGCCTGCCGCAAGTGGTGAGCTATGCCACGCGCGACGACTATGGCGACGTTACCTTCACCATCGACCAGCGCGGCGCCGTCATCCGCCGCACGCTCGAGATGAGCGGCGTGCCGGCGATCATCGCGCTGCCCGCCAACGCGTTTCGCGGCGTCGCCGCCCGCGCGATGGAGGATCCGGAAGGCAATGTCACGGTAACCCTGGAACTCCTACACAACGACCCGATGCTGTCGGTGCCGCTGCTGGTGGCCGACGATCTCGAAGACGTCGCCGCCGACTGGCGCGCCTGGGCCGATGCCTATCGGCTGCAGATGCTTTTGATCGAATCCGACGGAATTGCCCGCACGCTTGAGGAATCGCTGGGCGCCGCCATCAAGGCGCTGCCGGCCAAGGATCGCCGCAAAGGCCGGGTCTCGACCACGCGCCGCCCGCGCTTCCTCGCCCGCCGCAGGGCCGGCAATCTCGGGCTGAGGCTGGTGATCGACGGCCAGGAGATTATTTCGAGAGAATAGAGCGCTCTTCTCCTTCCCCCCTTGTGGGGGAAGGTGGATTGCCGCGAAGCGGCAAGACGGATGAGGGGTGTTCCAGGGAACGCCAACGCCTAACTCCGCTGGAGCACCCCTCATCCGTCTCGGCGCTGCGCGTCGATCCACCTTCTCCCACAAGGGGAGAAGGAAGAGGGAGCCTACACCAGCGGCTTTAGCGCCACCCACAGCGCACCGCCGATCAGGCCGATGAAGATCAACCAGCCGACCTGGTTGTTGGATTTGAACAGCCGCAGGCATTGATCGGGATCGTCGATATCCAGAACCGCTATCTGCCGCGCCATATGGGCGCCGGCGGCGATCAGCCCGGCCAGCGCCACCACCGGCGCCTGCGCCGAGGCGAAGGCGATTGCGAAGCAGACCAGCGTGCCGCCATAAAGCCCGACCAGCCAGGTCTTGGTGTTGTCGCCGAACAGCCGCGCCGTCGAGCGCACGCCGACGATGGCGTCGTCTTCCTTGTCCTGATGTGCATAGATGGTGTCGTAGCCGATCACCCACAGGATCGAGCCGATATAGAGCATGACGGCCGGGCCATCGAGATCGCCGAACTCGACCGCCCAGCCCATCAGCGCACCCCAGGAGAAGGCGAGCCCGAGCACCAATTGCGGCCAGTTGGTGAAGCGCTTCATGAAGGGATAGACGGCAACGATGACCAGCGAGACGATGCCGAGCGGAATGGCGAAGTCGTTGAACTGCAACAGCACGACCAGCCCCAGCAACGCCTGGATGACCAGGAATATCCAGGCTTGGCGGCGCGTCACCTTGCCGGCCGGCAATGGCCGTGAGCGCGTGCGCTCGACCTTGTTGTCGATGTCCTGGTCGACAATGTCGTTATAGGTGCAGCCGGCGCCACGCATGGCGACGGCGCCGACAAAGAACAGGAACAGGAACCACGGCGACGGCAGTAATGTCAGCAACGGGTCTGCCGGGCGGGGATAGGCGCTGGCCGCAAGCGCTGCCGACCACCAGCAGGGCCACAGCAGCAATTGCCAGCCGATCGGCCGGTCCCAGCGCGCAAGCTGCGCGTAAGGCCACAGCCAGCGCGGCAATATCTTGTAGACCCAATGGCCGCTCGGCGCGTCGGCGACGCGGCCCTGTGCGGCTTTCGACTGGATGGTTTCCATCGTGCTGGAGTGGCAGCAGCGGCGTGCCCCGTCAAGCGGCCGCATTGTCGCTCAGGCGGTGAAAATATCGTGGCTGGCAAACCATTCCTTCGCCACCTCCGTGAAGGCCAGCGCCGCCTTCGACAGCCTTTGCCTTGTGTCATGGGTGAGGATGATGCGCTGCATAGGCAGCGGATCGGACAGCGGCTTGCAGACCAGCGGCAGCCCGTCATAACTCCTGTCGCCATAAGGCCTGGTGTAGCTCACCGCGACGCCGAAGCCGTTGGCGACCATGCTGCGCTGCAGTTCGAACGAACTCGCCGTCGATTGCGAGACCGGCGACAGGCCGCGGCTGAGGAACAGGTCCAGCATATGCTGCCAGCTGTGCGGCTGGTCGGTGGTGATCAAGGGATGGGTCGCCAGCTCCGCCAGGCTGACACTGGCCTGGCTGGCCAGCGCGTGGCCTTGCGGCAGAAGCGCGTGTGGCCGCAGCTCATGCAGCAGGATGCGGGCGAAGTGCGAGGGCAGGCCGAGATCGTAGGTCAGGCCGAGATCGATTGCCGCATCGCCGAGCCGCCGGCCGAGCGTCTCGAAGGTCTCGTCGCGGACCACCACGGTGACCGCCGGGCAGCGTTGCGAAAAAGCGCGGATCAGCGCCGGCGCGAAATAGGGCGCCAGATCCTCGAAACAGCCGAGCACAAGTTCGCCCCCGACATCGGCGTCGCGCGTCCCGAGCCCAACCAGTTCGTCCGCTTCGGCCAGCACCTGCTTTGCCTTCGCCACCGCGCTGCGGCCGAACGAGGTCAGCGCGATGCCGCTGCCGCGCTGGCGCACGAACAGTTTCTGGCCGAGCGTCGCTTCGACATTGTCGATCGCCACCGAGATCGAGGGCTGCGAGACGTTCAGCATCCGGGCGGCCACGGTGACGCTGCCGTGACGGGCAACAGTGACGAGGTAGCGCAACTGGGTGAGGGTCAGGTTCATAGAGTAAAGCTATAAGGGAGATGAGAAGTTATTATTTTACGCGATGTGCGGCGGCTGCGATAGTCGGTCATCGAAACAGGGAAGACATGAGATGGCCGCCAGACATATTGATGCCGCAGCGATTGCCGACTACCAGCGCGACGGCGCGGTCTGCATACGCGGCGCCTTCAAGGACTGGGTCGGCACCATCGCCGCCGGCATCGAGCGCAACATGCAAAACCGCAGCGCCACGGCCTCGGACATCGCCAACGGCAAGGGCAGCTTCTTCGACGATTACTGCAATTGGGAGCGCATTCCCGAATTCGTCGACGTGGTGCGCAATTCCCCGGCCGCGGAACTCGCGGCAGCGGCGATGCAGTCGCGCAGCGCCCAGTTCTTCCACGACCATGTGCTGGTCAAGGAACCGGGCACGCAAAAGCCGACGCCTTGGCACCAGGACATCCCGTATTACTTCGTCGATGGCACCCAGACCGTCAGCTTCTGGATTCCGATCGATCCGGTCAAGGAAGCGACGCTGCGGCTGATCGCCGGCTCGCACAAATGGGACAAGATGATCCTGCCGGTGCGCTGGCTCGATGACAGCAATTTCTATGCCGGCGAGGGCGATTATCTGCCCGTGCCGGATCCAGACAAGGACCCGTCGCTGAAGGTGCTCGAATGGGAGATGGAGCCGGGCGACGCCATCCTGTTCGACTTCCGCACCGCGCATGGTGCGCGCGGCAATCCGACCGCGGCGCGTCGCCGGGCGCTGTCGCTGCGCTGGGTCGGCGACGATGCGCGCTATGTCGAGCGCCCCGGCCGTACCTCGCCGCCCTATCCCGGCCATGACATGAAGCCCGGCCAGAAACTGCGCGAGGACTGGTTCCCGGTCGTCTTCCAGAGCTGATACCGGCCGGGGACGCCGTGCTCTCGGCGCGACGTTCCCGTGCGCAACCGGTATGGCGCAAGGTAAAACTCTTGACCCGCGCCGCCCGGGGCAATAGCGCAGTCCCTGTCGTGAAATGACAAGGGACATCGGCATGCGCGTTTTGTTGATCGGCTCCGGCGGCCGTGAACATGCCCTGGCCTGGAAGATCGCGGCCTCGCCGCTTTTGACCAGGCTCTATGCCGCGCCCGGCAATCCGGGCATCGCCCACGAGGCCGAACTGGTCAAGCTCGACATCGCCGACCGTGCCGCTGTTGCCAGCTTCTGCCAGGACAACGCGATCGATCTCGTCGTCGTCGGGCCGGAAGGGCCGCTGGTCGCCGGCATTGCCGACGATCTGCGTGAGCAGGGCATCCGCGTCTTCGGCCCGTCGAAGCGGGCAGCGCGGCTCGAAGGCTCGAAAGGTTTTACCAAGGACCTTTGCGCCAAATACGGCATCCCGACCGCCGCCTATGGCCGCTTCACCGATCTTGCCTCGGCGAAAGCCTATGTCGAAAAGGTCGGCGCGCCGATCGTCATCAAGGCCGACGGGCTTGCCGCCGGCAAGGGCGTCACCATCGCCATGACGCTGGACGAGGCGCGCGCCGCCCTCGATGCTTGTTTCGACGGCGCATTCGGTGACGCCGGCGCTGAGGTAGTAGTCGAGGAATTCATGACCGGCGAGGAGGCGAGTTTCTTCTGCCTGTGCGACGGCACGACCGCACTTCCCTTTGGCACCGCGCAGGACCACAAGCGCGTCGGCGATGGCGATACCGGCCCCAACACCGGCGGCATGGGCGCCTATTCGCCGGCGCCGGTGATGAGCCCCGAAATGGTCGAGCGCACCATGCGCGAGATCGTCGAGCCGACCATGCGCGGCATGGCCGAGCTTGGCGCGCCGTTCGCCGGTATTCTGTTTGCCGGGCTGATGATCACCGACAAGGGGCCGAAGCTGATCGAATACAACACCCGCTTCGGCGATCCCGAGTGTCAGGTGCTGATGATGCGGCTGAAGGACGATCTGCTAGTGCTGCTCAACGCCGCCGTCGACGGCCAGTTGGCGCACAGTTCGATCCGCTGGCGCGACGATGCCGCGCTGACCGTGGTGATGGCGGCGCAGGGCTATCCCGGGACGCCGGAAAAAGGCTCGGTCATTCGGGGTCTCGACGAAGCCGCTGGCGAAGGCGTTGAGATTTTCCATGCCGGCACTGCCATCAATGGCGGCGCGCTGGTCGCCAATGGCGGCCGCGTGCTCAACGTCACGGCATCAGGCAAGACGGTGGGCGAAGCGCAAAGCCGCGCTTACGCCGCGCTCGACCGTATCGACTGGCCGCAAGGCTTCTGCCGCCGCGACATAGGCTGGCAGGCGGTGGCGCGGGAAAAGGCCAGCGCCGCCACATAAGCCTCAGCGCTCGCGAACCAGTTCCGTCGAAGCGGTGCTGACCGGGTCGGCGGCCTGCGAGAAGGCGGCCTCGAGCAGAGCCTCCGAACGATACGTGGTCCGCTTCCAGGCGACATACTCGGCAATGCCGAAGCGCGCGCGGCGCGGCACCGTCTTGACCACCGGCATGCGGAAGGCGGCGCGGAATGTCTGCCAGCGCGCGCCGAGCACCGCCACCATTTCCTCGACCGTCGGTGGCGTCGCCACATCGGCGTATGTGATGGTGACTTTGCCGGCGAGCCCGGCCGCGCGCGACACCGGCACCGGTATCGAGGCGAGGTAGTCGGGCGGCACGTCGATCAGGCCGCCGAAGGGCCATTGCTGGCGCAGTGCCGCCGCGTCCATCGGCGCGACGTTGACGTCGATGTCGTTGGGCGTGCCGGCGACGCGGTAGGGGCAGCGCAGGCGCCCGCAATTGGCCTGCGCCGAGAACTGCCACAGCGCATAGCCCTGCCAGTTGCCCATCGGAAAATGCACGTCGATGTCGGGCTTGTAGCGCGCATACCAGAGCGGCAGCCGCGACAGCAGACGGTATTGGTAGCGGTTGTCGGCGATGTACTGGGCGGTCTTGCCGTTGGTGTAGAGGATCGGGAAACGGCCGAGCCGCCGGTGCACCTGGCGCACGAATTCCTCGGCATCCTCGAGCGACATCCATTGCGAGGGGTCGTTGCCTTCGAGATCGAGGGCGAGCAGATCGTCAGGGGCTGGCTCGGCGAAATCGATGAAACTGTTGGCCTGCTCGAGCGGATTGCCGGGGCGGGCAAGATGATACGCGCCCCATCTCAGGCCGAGCGCCTTGGCCACCACCTTGCGCGTCTGAAACAGCTCGCGCGTCACCGCAAAGCGTTTCCACAATGTCTTGCAGAGTTTGACCGTAGGCTCGTCGCCGTAGCAGAAATAGGGCGGCGGCAGCCCGTCGGAGGCCTTGTTGATGAAGCCGACAATGCGCTTGTCGGTGGCAAGCTGCGCCCAGTCGATGGAATTGTATTCATAGGCGTCGACCACCAGCGCGCGGTCGCCATCCCGCCAAGGCTCGGAAAAGTCCGAGGCTGTAGCCGCTGACGTCAGCGCCATCATCGCCGCGAGAGCGATCGCTGAGCGGCGAAGAAGATGCGCCGGCGTTTTCAAACAGGGGATCCCCGCTGACCAAACACCGATGGTGGACCGGTATGGTTAAGGAAGTGCTTTCGGGCAGGAGTCCTGTCGCTCTCGCGATTTCGTCATTCTATGGCGAAGCAAGGAGCGAAGCGACGCGGCGCGGACCATAGTATGCATTCCGCGACTTCGAAGCGCTGCCACGGCGCGGAATTCTGCACCGTTGCGCCCCTAGCGCGAGGTCGCGACATGGTACTCGGCGTCCGCTACGCTCCCGCTCCACCTGTGGACGACGAAGTTCGATGAAAATCCGCGTGACAAAGTTTGACGTTTACGTAAAAAGAAGGTCGGAGGCCGCCCAGAGGCGGATGGTTTTGCATCGGCCCGGGTCCTAGGATCGAGCGGCCGGAGCAGCGGAGGAGAAAGCGGCATGTACAAGGCCCCGGTCGGCGACATTTCGTTCACGCTCAAGCATGTCGCCGGGCTCAAGCCGGCGCTCGACCGCGGCACGTTCGGGGACCTCGGCGAAGACCTTGTCGACGCCATCCTGTCCGAGGCCGGCCGCTTCGCCAGCGAGGAAGTGGCGCCGCTCTACAAGATCGGCGACCAGCATGGCGCGGTGCTGAAGGATGCGACCGTGACCACGCCGCCCGGCTGGAAGGCGCTTTACCGCAGCTGGATCGACGGCGGCTGGAACGCGCTGTCGGGACCGGAAGAATTCGGTGGCCAGGGCCTGCCGACCATGGTCGGCGTTGCCGCGCTCGAAATGTGGAACTCCGCCGCCATGGCCTTTGGCATCGGCCCGACGCTGACCATGGGCGCGGTCGAGGCGCTCGACAAGCATGCTTCCGAAGCGCTGAAGGCAAAGTATCTGGCAAAGCTCGTCTCCGGCGAGTGGATGGGGACGATGAACCTGACCGAGTCGCAGGCCGGTTCCGATCTCGCCGCCTTGCGCAGTCGCGCCGAGCCTGCCGGCGACGGCACCTACCGCATCTTCGGCCAGAAAATCTTCATCACCTATGGCGAGCATGATTTCACCGACAACATCATCCATCTGGTGTTGGCGCGGCTGCCCGACGCACCGGCCGGCACGCGCGGCATCTCGCTGTTTTTGGTGCCGAAATTCCTGGTCAATGATGACGGCTCGCTCGGCGCCCGCAACGACGTCTTCTGTTCCGGCCTCGAGCACAAGCTCGGCATCCATGCCTCGCCGACTTGCACCATGATCTATGGCGACGGGTTCCAGGGTGCTGCGCCCGGCGCCATCGGTTGGCTGATCGGCGAGGAGAACAAGGGGCTCGCCTGCATGTTCACCATGATGAACAACGCGAGGCTTTGCGTCGGCATGCAGGGCGTGGCAGTGGCCGAAGCCGCGACGCAGAAGGCGATCGCCTATGCCAATGAGCGCCGCCAGGGCAAGGCATCGGACTTTTCAGGCGCCGGGATGGCGCCGATCGTCCATCACCCCGACGTGCAGCGCAATCTCTTGACCATGAAGGCTTTGACCCAGATCGCCCGCGCCATCTCGTATTCCTGCGCCTATGCCATCGACTTCGCGCGTGTGTCGACAGGCGAGGAGGCCGCGCATTGGCGCGATCGCGCCAATCTGCTGACGCCGCTGGCCAAGGCCTTTTCCACCGATATCGGCGTCGATGTCGCATCGCTCGGCGTCCAGGTCCACGGCGGCATGGGCTTCATCGAGGAGACGGGCGCGGCCGCGCTCTATCGCGACGCCCGCATTGCGCCGATCTATGAAGGCACCAACGGCATCCAGGCGATCGACCTTGTAGCCCGCAAATTGCCGCTTGGCGGCGGCGAGCATGTGCATGGCTATATCGCCGAACTGAAGGCCATCGCCGACGAGGTGCGGACCTCGAACCTGCAGGGCTTCGGCCGCACCGCCGAAGCGCTTGACCAGGCGTTCGACGATCTCACCGAGGCGACGCGCTTCCTGCAGAAGCTGCTGGCCGACGGCCGTCTGGACGAAGCGCAAGCCGGTGCGACCCCCTATCTCAGGCTGATCTCGCTTGCTGCCGGCGGCGCTTATCTGGCGCGTGGCGGACTTGCCCAGCAGAGCCGCATCGCCCTTTGCCGCTTTTTCGCCGAAAACCTGCTCGGCGAAGTCAGCGCCTTGAAGGAACGCGTCATCGATGGCGCCGAGAGCCTCGCTACCGCCGGCAAGGCGCTGATAACGGCCTGAATACCAGAGCGCTCACCAGGGAAGAATGACCGTGACAGACCATATTCTCGTCGAGCGCCAGGGCGCCATCCAGATCATCCGCATGAACCGTCCCGACAAGAAGAACGCACTGACGCGCGCCATGTACGCGACAATGTCCAAGGCGCTGGCCGATGGCGATGCCGACCCGGCGGTTCGCGTCCATGTCTTCCTCGGTGTGCCTGGCGCCTTCTCTTCCGGCAACGATCTCGCCGATTTCCTGGTCATCGCCACCGGCGGTGAGGGCGGCAACGAGGTCTGGGACTTCCTGATGGCGCTGGCCAAAACGGAGAAGCCGATGGTCTCCGGCGTCGACGGCATTGCGGTCGGCATCGGCACCACGCTCAATTTGCATTGCGACCTGACTTTCGCCACGCCGCGCACGGTGTTCCGCACACCCTTCGTCGACCTCGGCCTGGTGCCGGAGGCGGGCTCCAGCCTGCTGGCGCCGCTCATCCTCGGCAGGCAGGGCGCCTTTGCGCTGCTTGGACTCGGCGAAGGTTTTTCCGCCGAACGCGCCAAGGCCGCCGGCCTGATCTATGAGGTGGTCGAGGAGGACGGGCTAGAAGCCGCGGCACTCGCCGCGGCCGGCGCGATCGCCGCCAAGCCGCCGCAGGCGCTGAAGATCGCTCGTGACCTGATGCGCGCCCCGCGCGACGAGCTTGTCGCCCGCATCAAGGTGGAGAGCGAGCGTTTCTCCGAGCGGCTGAAGTCCGACGAAGCGCGCGCCGCGTTGACGGCCTTCATGACGCGCAAGAAGGCCTGAACTTATCCTCAGGGATAAAGCCGTGTCTTGTCCCAGCCGCCTTCGGCGTTGCGCGAAAAGACCAGCCGATCGTGCAGCCGGAATGGCCGGTCGTGCCAGAACTCGATCGCCTGCGGCACGATGCGGAAGCCCGACCAGTGCTTTGGCCGCGGGATTTCGCCGATAGGGTAGCGCGCCGTGTATTCGGCCACCGCCTTCTCCAGGGCAAAGCGGCTTTCCAGCGGCCGCGACTGTTTCGAAGCCCATGCGCCGATCCGGCTGCCGCGCGGCCGCGTCGCGTAATAGGCGTCGGCTTCAGCGTCGCTGACGATCTCCACCGGACCGCGTATGCGCACCTGGCGGCGCAGCGATTTCCAGTGGAAGCACATCGCCGCCTTCATGCTGCCAAGAATCTCGCGGCCCTTGGCGCTCTCGAAATTCGTGTAGAAGACAAAGCCGCTTTCATCGAAACCCTTGAGCAGCACCATCCGCACATCCGGCATGCCGTCGGCATCGACGGTTGCAAGTGCTACGCCGTTGGCGTCGTTGATTTCGCTTTTCTTGGCGTCCTCCAGCCACTCGGCAAAGAGCCGGAACGGCTCGGCGGCTTCGGTAAAGTCACTACTTGTTAACTCAGTGTCACTCATAGTTTTTCTCAAATTGTCTCGAGCTTCAGGAGGTTGCCGATTGTCGCGTATCGCGCAAGCTTTTGACAGCGGGCAATGGAGCGTTATCGCTTCGGCCAGTTCGAAAGCCGTGATCGTGATTATCGCACTGCCGCTTGCCGCCTGCGGCGCCGGCGGCTTCAGCCTGGAAAAGGCCGAGGTCGATCGTTCCATCGTCACCTCAAGCGCGCCGGCCAGGGTGACATCGACGGACGCCGACAGCGCTTCCGACCAGACCACGATCGGCAATGCGGTGTCTTCGGCCGACATCGAGGAGCTTCGCGGCCAGGCCGTGCCGTGGGCGAATGCCGACACCGGCTCGCGCGGCTCCATCACCGAACTCGCCGAAGTGCAGGACAACGGCCAAGACTGCCGCAGCTTTACCGCCTCGCGCGAAAGCTTCGACGGCGTCGCTTTGTTCAAGGGCCAATTGTGCATCGCCGCGGCCGGCGGCTGGCACATGCAGGACTTCAAACCGCTCTGATTTTCCAGGGTTTGCGGGCGCCGCAATTTCAGCCTCGATAAGCCTGCGCGCCACTGGAATTTCTTCCTATGGGAGCGCATATAAGGGCCAACGTGGATTTAACTCATTTTCCAGGGCAGGACGCATGCGCGACCCCTATGAGGTGCTGGGCGTTGCCAAGAACGCATCGGCCAAGGACATAAAATCGGCCTACCGCAAGCTCGCCAAAAAGTATCATCCGGACCAGAATCCGAATGATCCCAAGGCCAAGGACCGTTTTGCCGCCGCCAATCAGGCCTATGAGGTCGTCGGCGACGAGAAGAACCGTGCGGCCTTCGACCGCGGCGAGATCGACGCCGACGGCAAGCCGAAATTCCAGGGCTTCGAGGGCGCAGCCGGCGGCGGCGATCCGTTCGGTGGCTTCCGCCGCCAGCAGGGCGCCGGCGGCCCGCGCTTCGAATTCCGATCCGGGCGTCCGGGCGGCGATCCGTTCGACGGCAACAGCGATATCTTCAGCCAGATCTTCGGCGACGCCTTTTCAGGCGCGCGTGGCGCCGGAACAGGCGACCGCCGCCAGCAGGCGACCGCCGCCGATCTCAACGTCACGCTCGACGTCACCATCGAGGAGATAGCGACCGCAGAAAAGGTGACGGCGATGTTCCCCGACGGCCGCAAGATTGCGGTCAAGCTGCCGGTCTATGTCGAGGACGGACAGACCATCCGGCTGAAGGGCCAGGGCGAGCAGGGGCCGGGACAGCCGGGCGATGCGCTGGTCAAGATCCGTATCCGCAGGCACCCGCGCTACCGCATCGAGGGCCGTGACCTGCATGCCGATCTGGAGGTAGCGTTGGCCGACGCGGTGCTGGGCGCCAAGGTGCCGGTCGACACGCCGACCGGCAGGCTGGCGGTCAACATTCCGGCCTGGTCGAGCTCCGATAAGGTGCTGCGCCTGAAGGGCAGGGGCTTGCCGGAAAAGGCGGGTGGCCATGGCGATCTCTACGCCCATGTCCGCATCATGCTGCCGGAAGGCGGCGACAGCGAACTCGAAGCGCTGATGCGCAGCCGCAAAGGCTGACGCGGCTGGACTTGTCTGGCTAGCTGCCGGGCGCTGCTTCCTCCATCCGCCGGATGGTTTCGCCGAAGCGGCGCAACGCCTGCCGCACCGGGACATGCGGGCTCTCGATCTCAAGCAGGATCATCGTCTCGCTGCCGAGGAATGCGGCGCTGACCAGGCTGGTCACTTCGGCGGCGGAGAATGGCCCGAGGCCGCCGAACCGCCGCTCCGCCTCTTGCGCCAGTCCGTCCAGCAGTTCGAACCAGCCGCGCAGGTCGCGGCGCACCGCCTTGGCGATCTCGGGGCTCGACAGGCTTGCCGCGATCATCTCGTGCAGGATCCGGACATAGCCGGACGCCAGATCATCGTCGAGGAAATCGCAAGCGCGCTCCCAGCGTTGCCACAGCGGCATAGGTGCCGCAAAAGTCTCCGCCTGGCGCTTCAGCAGGCCCTCGTTCAGATGGTCGAGCAGGGCCAGGAACAGCCGTTCCTTGGAGCCGAAATGGTAATGGATCTGGCTGAGCGGAACGCCGGCGATCTCGGCAACGCGGCGCGTCGACAGATCGGCATAACCGCCTCGATGGAGGCATAACTCGGCAGCCGAAATCAGTTCGGCGCGCGTGTCGCGCTTTTGCTTGTTCTGCGGCGGGGTAACGGCTTCGGCAGCGTCCGTCATGCGGCGTGGCTGCCGCTGGTAGCGATGCAATCTGGGCGGATCATAGCTTCTCCTGTCCGGGGCTGGACGTCCCTCCACTCTATCTCGGTCGAGCGACCGATCAAGTTGACTCGCCAGAAAATTTATGGTTTTTGACGCTGAATTCGGTCGACCGACCGAATCCTGATGCTTGCATGGAGGGCACTCATGGCGGGCGTAATCACCCTTATCTACGGCGTTGCCGCATACCTGATTTTTCTCGGTTCGTTTCTCTATGCGGTCGGTTTCGTCGGCAACATGGTCGTGCCGAAATCGATCGATTCCGGAGTCGCTGGAAGTCCGGCCGAAGCCGTCATCGTCAATGCGCTGCTGCTCGGTCTTTTCGCCGCCCAGCACAGCATCATGGCGCGGCCGGTTTTCAAGCGCTGGTGGACACGGATTGTCCCGCACGCGGCCGAACGCAGCACCTATGTGCTTCTGGCCAGCCTCATCCTGCTGCTCCTCTACTGGCAATGGCGGCCGATTCCCGGTCTCGTCTGGACGGTCGAGAACCCGGTCTGGGTCGCCGTCATCCATGGCGTGTTCTGGCTCGGCTGGGCGGTATTGTTGACCAGCACCTTTCTGATCAACCATTTCGAACTGTTCGGCCTGCGCCAGGTTCTCGCCGCTTTGCGCAAGAGCGAACCGGCGCCGCCCGTGTTCAGGACGCCGCTGTTCTACAAATGGGTCCGGCACCCGCTCTATGTCGGCTTTCTCCTGGCCTTCTGGGCGACGCCGTCCATGACATGGGGCCATCTTCTGTTCGCGGCGGGCAGCACCGGCTACATCCTGCTCGGCATCTTCCTCGAGGAACGCGATCTCGTCGCGATGTTCGGTGACCAGTACCGCCTCTACCGCAAGCAGGTGGGAATGCTCATTCCCTGGCGCAAAATGGCTGGATAGGGCCGATGCGTTGCCGACCAGCCGATTCGGCTGGTCGGCCGGGCCTGGGCCATCAAGGCGCGCTGGCCGCAGTGAGGCGTTCAAATCTCACAACAACGTTATTATCCCCCATTCGTTGTCACGCCGAGTGTCTGAATTGAACGCGCGCCCCGTCTGCGCTTGATGCGCCTTTCTGCCTGTGCGATAGGCACTCCAAAGCAGAAAATCTTTCGGAGAGCGCTGACATGGCGGGTGGACAGGGCCTTATGGCCGGCAAGCGCGGCCTTATACTGGGCGTCGCCAACAACAGATCGATTGCCTACGGCATCGCCAAGGCCTGCGTCGACCATGGCGCCGAGATCGCGCTGACCTATCAGGGCGAGGCGTTCAAGAAGCGCGTCGAGCCGCTGGCTGCGGAATTGGGCGCCTTTGTCGCCGGTCATTGCGATGTCACCGATCCGGCGAGCCTCGACGAGGTGTTTGCCAATGTCGCCAAGCATTGGGGCGGCAAGCTCGATTTCCTCGTCCATGCCATCGCTTTTTCCGACAAGGACGAGCTGACCGGACGCTATGTCGAGACGACGCGCGACAATTTCCTGCGCACCATGGACATTTCGGTCTATTCCTTCACCACCATCGCCAAGCGCGCCGAAGCGTTGATGACCGATGGCGGCTCGCTGCTGACGCTGACCTATTACGGCGCCGAAAAGGTCATGCCGCATTACAACGTCATGGGTGTCGCCAAGGCCGCGCTCGAAGCCAGCGTGCGCTATCTCGCCGTCGACCTCGGCGGCAAGAAGATCCGCGTCAACGCCATCTCGGCCGGGCCGATCAAGACCTTGGCTGCTTCGGGCATCGGCGACTTCCGCTACATCCTCAAGTGGAACGAATACAATTCGCCGCTGAAGCAGACCGTCACCCAGGAAGAAGTCGGCGATTCCGCCGTGTATTTCCTGTCGGACCTGTCGCGTGGCGTCACCGGCGAGGTGCACCATGTCGATTCCGGCTATCACGTCGTCGGCATGAAGGCGGTCGACGCGCCGGATATTTCGACCGTCAAGGAATAGTTCTGCCGCGGTTTCCGCCTGCCTGTCCTGATTTCCGGAAGACCCGATGGTTCCGCTCGTCTACATCGTGCGCCATGGCCAGACGCAGTGGAATGCCGAGTCGCGGCTGCAGGGCCAGGCCGACACCGATCTCAACGCGCTCGGCCGCGAGCAGGCGACCCGCAATGGACGGCGGCTGGCCGAACTGATCCAGAACCCTGAGGATTTCGACTTTGTCGCCAGCCCGATGAAGCGGACGCGCGAGACGATGCAGCGGCTACGCTTGGCGATGCAACTCGATCCCGATGCCTACCGCACCGACCCGCGTCTGGTCGAGGTGCACTTTGGCGACTGGCAGGGCTTTACCTATGCCGAACTCGATGCGCGAATGCCGGGCTCGGCGAAGGCGCGACGACGCAACAAATGGAATTTCCAGCCGCCGGGCGAGGGCGCCGAAAGCTACCAGATGCTGCTCGAACGGGTGAAGCCGTGGTTCGAGGCGCTCGACCGCCAGACGGTCTGCGTCACGCATGGTGGCGTCGTGCGGACTCTGTTTCGGATGGTCGAAGGTGTTTCCGAACATGAAGCGGCAAACCTGGAAGTGCGGCAGGACCGGGTGCTCAGGCTGCAGGACGGGCGTCTGGATTGGCTTTAGGTTCGAGCAGATAAAAACAGGACGACCGTCCTGTTTATCCGGGCAGGGCTCCGCCGAGCGGCAAGACCCTGTTCGGCGTCGGTGTTACTCGGTGTCGGGCAGTTCCATGTCGGTGACGACGTTCTCGCCATTCGTCACGTCATAGGCAATGACGATATCCATGCCGGGCTTCAGCGAATCGAGATCGGTCTCGGCGTTGAGCTTGAAGGACTTGCCGTCCTCCAGCGTCAGCGTCAGCGCGTCCTTGTCGACCTTCTTGATCAGGCCTTCGGTCTGGCCGGCATAGGCGGCGGTGGAAATCAGCAACATGGCGGCAGCAGCGCCAATCAGGGTACGCATCGTCGTCCTCTTTGTCATTGCGCCTGCACGGATGGCGGCGAGCTTTCAACGGGCGGATGGAAGAGAGCAGAAACCAACCGAATGTGTCAAAACTAAAACCGCCGGATCACAGTTTGACCGCTGTGGAAAACGCCAATAGAACGCACCTTTGATCCGGTCCGCTGCCGGGCAGGGCTAAAATTCATGTCTCACAACACGTTCGGCCATCTGTTCCGCGTCACCACCTGGGGCGAAAGCCATGGCCCGTCGCTCGGCTGTGTCGTCGACGGCTGCCCGCCCGGGATCCGCTTCACACGGGCCGAAATCCAGGCCGAACTCGACAAGCGCCGTCCCGGCCAGTCACGTTTTGTGACCCAGCGCCGCGAGCCGGACGAGGTGAAGGTGCTGTCCGGCTTCATCCTCGACGAGGACGGCGAGACGATGATCACCACCGGCACGCCGGTCTCGATGCTGATCGAGAATGTCGACCAGCGCTCCAAGGACTATGGCGAGATTGCCCGCCAGTACCGTCCCGGCCACGCCGACTACACCTATGAAGTCAAATACGGCCTGCGCGACCATCGCGGCGGCGGTCGTTCCTCGGCGCGCGAGACGGCCGCGCGTGTGGCCGCCGGCGCGCTCGCCCGTAAGGTGGTGCCCGGAATGGTGGTGCGCGGCGCGCTGGTGTCTATGGGCGAGAAATCGATCGACCGCGCCAACTGGAACTGGAATTTCATCGGTGACGCCGAAAACCCGTTCTTCACCCCCGATCCGGCCTCCGTTCCGGTCTTCACCAGCTATCTCGACGGCATCCGCAAATCCGGCTCCTCCGTGGGCGCGGTTATTGAAATCATCGCCGACGGCGTGCCAGCCGGCCTTGGCGCGCCGATCTACGCCAAGCTCGACCAGGACATCGCGTCCGGCCTGATGTCGATCAACGCCGTCAAGGGCGTCGAGATCGGCAACGGTTTTGAAGCCGCCCGCATTACCGGCGAACAGAATGCCGACGAGATGCGCATCGGCAATGACGGCAAGCCGGTCTTCCTGTCCAACAATGCCGGCGGCATTCTGGGCGGCATCTCGACCGGCCAGGCGATCGTCGCCCGGTTCGCCGTCAAGCCGACCTCGTCGATCCTGACGCCGCGCAAATCCATCGACAAGGACGGCAACGACGTCGACGTCATGACCAAGGGCCGCCACGATCCCTGCGTCGGCATCCGTGCCGTGCCGATCGGCGAAGCCATGGTTGCCTGCGCCATCGCCGACCATTATCTGCGGCACCGGGGACAGACAGGCCGGGGATTAGGCAGTAGGGATTAGGCAGTAGGCCAGCCCGTCCTTCCTTCCCTAACTCCTACTGCCCAACCCCTATTCCCTGCGAGCGAAGCGAGCCAATGCCATACGATCAGAAGAAAATCGTCGAAGCCATCCGCGCCTTCGAGCGCGGCGAGATCGTCGTCGTCATGGACGATGACGGGCGTGAGAACGAGGGCGACCTGATCGTTGCCGCCGTGCATTGCAGCCCGGAGAAAATGGCCTTCATCATCCGTCACACCTCCGGCATCGTTTGCACGCCGATGCCGCGCGAGGAGGCCAAGCGGCTCAATCTGCAGCCGATGGTCGCCGACAATGATTCCGCCCACACCACGGCCTTTACCGTCAGCGTCGATTTCAAGCATGGCACCACCACCGGCATTTCGGCCGAGGACCGCACGCTGACCGTGCGCAACCTGGCCAACGGCAATGTCGGCGGTTCGGATTTCGTTCGCCCCGGCCACATCTTCCCGCTGATCGCTAGGGAAGGCGGCGTGCTGATGCGTTCGGGCCATACCGAAGCCGCGGTCGATCTCTGCAAGCTTGCCGGCCTGCCGCCGGTTGGCGTGATCTCGGAGTTGGTCAATGACGACGGCACCGTCAAGCGCGGCCCGCAGGTGGCGAGCTTTGCCGAGGAACATGGCCTCAAGCAGGTTTCGGTCGCCGACCTCATCGCCTACCGGCAGCGCAAGGAAACGCTGGTCGAACGCGTCGCCTGCTCCGAAATCGACACACTCGGCGGCAAGGCACAGGTCTTCACCTACACGCTGCCCTGGGATTCCATGCACCATGTCGCGGTCGTTTTCGGCGACATCCGTGACGGCGAGGACGTGCCGGTGCGGCTGCATTCGGAGGATGTGGTGACCGACGTGTTCGGCACCAGCCACCGGCTCGACGCCATTATGAAGGCGATGGGCGAACGCAAGCGCGGCGTCATCGTTTACCTCCGAGAGGGTTCGGTCGGCGTCGCCCATCAGGAGCGCAACCGGCCGATGAGTGCCGACCGTGAGGACCACGAAGAGGCCCGCCGCCGTGAGAACGAGTGGCGAGAAATCGGCCTCGGCGCCCAGATCCTGAAGGACCTCGGCATTTCCTCGATCAACCTGATCGCCTCGCGCGAGCGCCACTATGTCGGGCTTGAGGGCTTTGGCATTCATATCGCCAAGACCGAGATTTTCTAGGGGACAGGGGGCGGTCGGATGAGCTTCGAGGCCTATCTCAATTGCTTTGAAGATGGCGAAGAGAGCTACTTCCCCACATCGATCGTCGAGGATGCCTTCGCGCCGTTCGTCACCAGGCGTGAACCTGAATTCACCTGCTGGGTCGTCGCCTATGACGATGCGTCGTCGGCCGACCTCTATCTCAATTTCGACCCCGGCGATGCCTCGCGATGTTCAGGCTTCACCGTCGCGCGGCCGCCCGACGATCCGCGCCTCTACGAAGCGCTGTGGAAAATCCTGCGTGTCACCAGCTCGGTCGTGTATTGCGCCGGAGAATGTCCGCCGATGGTCGGGCGCGCTGAAACCATACCCCATCTGAACCCGGATATGGTTGAGACACTGGGAAGTCCTGTTGTCGTTCTCGATGGAAACGAGATCCGCAAGAGGCTTGAACAGTCGTAGGGAGCCGCGCTCCTTTGGAGAAGCTGCGTCCGATCCGCGTTCCCGACCGGACGCTTGTGCGTTTACTCCGCGGGAACGGCGGCCGCGTCGCATCCGTCCAGCTCGCATGTGTGGGTGGCCAGGCTGCGCTGGCCCAGCAACACCGTGACCAATGCGATGACGCCGGCCGCCACCGAGACCCAGAACCCGTTGCGGGCGCCGAATTCATCCACCACCGCACCGGCGGCAAACGAACCGAGCGCCATGCCGATGCCGATGCCTGTCATCACCCAGGTGATGCCTTCGGTCAGCATCGCTTCCGGCACGTGGCGTTCGATCAGGCCGAAGGCGGTGATGAAGGTTGGCGAGATCGCCACGCCGCTGATGAAAACGGTCAGCGCCAGCAGCGGCACCGTGTCGGCGGTGAGCGGCAGCAATGTGCCGAGCGCAACGAGGGCGACCGCGAGGGACAACTGGCGCTGCAGCGGCGCTTTCAGGTTGAGCGCACCGACGACGAGGCCGAGCACGAACGATCCCAGCGCATAGACGCCGATGACGAGGCTGGCGGCGCCCGGCTGGCCGAGTTCCTTGGTGATCGCCACCGTGCTCACTTCCGTCGTCGCGAAGGTGGCGCCGACGAAGATCAGGGCGAAGGTGATGATCTGCACCGGCCTGAGCCGGATTGCCGAGCCGCCCGAGACATGATTCACCGGCCGCACTTGTGGTTCGGTCGAACGCTGCAGGATGAAGGCTGCCGAGCCAAGGGCGAGGAATAGCGTGCTGACCAGGACACCGGCTTCCGGGAACAGAGCGGCACTCAAGCCCACCGACAGCGATGCGCCTGCAATGTAGACGAGTTCGTCCGCCGCCGATTCGAAGGCGAATGCGGTGTTCATCTGCGGCCGGCCGCGAAAAATCTCGGTCCAGCGCGCGCGCACCATCGCCGGCATGCTGGGCATGGCGGCGGCCGCCAGTGCCGACACAAACAGCGTCCACACCGGCCAGTCCTGATTGGCTGCGGCAATCAGCACCGCGAAGGCGAGCACGGTGAGGATGGTGGTCGGAATCACGATCCGCGTCTGGCCGAGGCGATCGACCAGCCGTGATATCTGCGGCGCCACGAAAGCGTTGCTCAGCGCGAACGTCGCCGAGACAGCTCCCGCCAGCCAGTATTCGCCACGTGTCTGCGACAGCATGGCCACGATGCCGATCGGCGCCATGGCGATCGGCAGTCGCGCGAGGAAACCCGCGGCGGCAAACCCCTTGGCTCCAGGGGCACGAAAGATTTCCGAGTATGGGTTTTGCATGGCTGGTTCCTCGACAAAGGCCAATTCGACAATTACATACGATGCGTATGAATATAGCTAGTCGATACGCCGCGTATGTCAATTGGCATACGAAGCGTATGTGAATAAGGCCAGAACCATGCACAGACCCCGCAAGGAGATGATTGCCGAAACGCGCGCCAAGCTGATCACGGCGGCCCGCCACGCTTTCGGCACGATCGGCTATGCCGACGCGTCGATGGACGACTTCACCGCCTCGGCCGGGCTGACGCGCGGTGCGCTCTATCATCATTTCGGCGACAAGAAGGGCCTGCTGCAGGCCGTCATCGCCGAAATCGATGGCGAGATGGCCGTCCGCATCCATGAGATTGCGTCGCGGGCGCCAAGCCGCTGGCAGCGTTTCGTCGACGAATGCACGACCTATATCGAGATGGCGCTGGAGCCGGAAATCCAGCGCATCATGTTTCGCGACGGTCCGGCTGTGCTCGGCGATCCGGCGCAATGGCCGAATGCCAATGCCTGCGTCGGTTCAATGACCGATCATCTGACCAGGCTGCAGCAGGAGGGGGTGGTCGTCCCCGGCGTCGACCCGGAAACCGCCGCAAGACTAATCAACGGCGCCAGCAGCCAGGCGGCACAGCGCATCGCCAATTCGAACGACCCCGAAGCCACGTCGAAGACCGTGGTGGCGGCCTTCCAGCAGTTGCTTGAAGGCTTGCTTAAAAAGCAGGACTCGCAGCCGGTCTGAAATCTCGCCAGCCGATCCCCGGCATTGCCGAGATTGACAATTCCCGGCCCGGGTTCATCCTCGCCGTCCATCTCTGAGGGGAGATTCGGGCGCATGTGGGATTTCGAAATCGGCAGGTCGGTGTCCATCATGATCAGGACATGGCCTTTCATTGCCCTTCGCATGATCATCTATTTCGGCATCACGCTCGCCTATATCGTGGCGACCGGCAGCGGCGCCTCCGTCGGCTATGGCGTCGGCCATGTCTCCACCGATCCCGACGGGCCGCTGTCCTTTGCGCTCTGGGGCGGCATCGTCGGCATCGGCGTCGTTTCGATCGCGCTGTACTGGATCCGCGAATACATCCTCTATGTCGTCAAGGCCGGCCATATCGCCGTCATGGTCCATCTGATCGATGGCCGCGAGATTCCCAATGGCCAGGACCAGATCGCCTACGCCAAGGGTGTGGTGAAGGAACGTTTCGCCGAGGCCAACATCCTTTTCGTGGTCGACCAGCTGGTCAAGGGCGCCATCCGCGCCATCACCGGCCTGATCGGCGGCATCGCCGCCTTCCTGCCCATTCCGGGCCTCGGCGGCCTGGTCGCTTTCATCAATACGGTCATCCGCCTGTCGCTGACCTATGTTGACGAGATCATCCTCGGCTACAACATCCGTATCAACTCGTCGTCGCCCTTCGAAACCGCCCGGCAAGGCGTCGTGCTCTATGCCCAGAACGGCAAGACCATGGTCAAGAACGCCGTCTGGCTGGCGGTCATCATGTGGGGTGTGTCCTTCGTCATCTTCCTTTTGATGCTGGCGCCGGCCGCCGCCATCATGTGGTTCATTCCGGGGCAGCTCGGCGGCTGGGCCTTCGTGCTCGCCATCCTCCTTGCCTGGGCCTTCAAGGCGGCCTTCATCGAACCCTTCGCCATAGCCTGCCTGATGCAGGTCTATTTCAAGACCATCGAAGGCCAGGTGCCGAACGCCGAATGGGACCAGCGGCTGGCCGAGGGGTCGTCCAAGTTCAGGGAACTCAGGGATAAGGCGCTGGCCTCCTTCGGCGGCTCGCGCTGGACGCAGCCCGCGCCCGGGGTGTAATCCCTGTTGAACGTCGGGGCGGTGAGGCGTCAAACCATGGTCAAAGCGGCCGGGCGCGCCTATATCGGGTCATGGTCACCAGGCTCTACACCCATCCGATCTTCCTCGAACATCTGACGCCCCCCGGTCATCCGGAGCGGCCGGACCGCTTGCGCGCTATCGAGCGCGTGCTCGACGACGAGGCCTTCACCGCACTCGATCGGGTAACGGCGCCGCAAGGCGACGAGGCCACAATCCTCTACGCCCACCCCGAGGATTTCGTCGCCCGCGTCCGCGCCGCGATCCCTGAAAGCGGCATTGCCTCGATCGACGCCGACACCAGCGCCAGCCCGAAAAGCTGGCAGGCGGTGGTGACCGCCATCGGTGCCGCCAACGCCGCTGTCGACGACGTCTTCGAGGGCCGCGTCGCCAATGCCTTCGTCGCCTCACGTCCGCCCGGCCACCACGCCGAAAAGACCACGGCGATGGGCTTTTGCCTGTTCAACACCGCGGCGATTGCCGCGCGTTATGCGCAAAAGAAACACGGCGCCGAGCGCGTCGCTATCGTCGATTGGGATGTCCATCACGGCAACGGCACGCAGGACATCTTCTGGGACGATCCCTCGGTGCTCTATTGTTCGACGCACCAGATGCCGCTCTATCCCGGCACCGGCGCCAAGAGCGAAACCGGCGCCGGCAACATCGTCAACGCCCCGCTGGCGCCGCAGACCGGCTCGGACATGTTTCGCGATGCCTTGCTGTCGCGCGTCCTGCCGGCGCTCGACAATTTCGCGCCCGATCTGATCATCATTTCCGCAGGCTTCGACGCTCACCATCGCGACCCGCTGGCCGAGATCAACCTCAGCGAGGACGATTTCGACTGGGCGACAGGCCAGTTGCTGGAACGCGCCGGGCGCCACAGCGGCAACCGGCTCGTCAGCCTGCTTGAGGGCGGCTACGATCTGCAGGGACTGGCATTTTCGGTCGCCGCCCATGTCGGGCGGCTGATGAAGGGGTAAAGTATGGCTGGCGAAGCAAATGAAGACGTGAAGGCGATGAGCTTCGAGCAGGCACTCGACGCGCTGGAAAAGATCGTCGATGATCTGGAACGCGGCGACGTGCCGCTCGACCAATCGATCAAGATCTATGAGCGCGGCGAGGCGCTGAAGGCCCATTGCGACCGGCTGCTGAAGGCGGCCGAAGACAAGGTCGAGAAGATCAGGCTGTCGCGTGATGGCAAACCGGTGGGAACGGAGCCGCTCGACGCGGAGTAGTGGAATGGGGCGGGCATAAAGCAGATAGGAGTTCAAGCATGTGCAGAAACATCAAGACCCTGTTCAATTTCGAGCCGCCGGCGACCCATGACGAGATCCGCGACGCCGCCCTTCAATTCGTGCGCAAACTGAGCGGAACGACGCGCCCCTCGCAGCGCAACCAGGCAGCCTTCGACCGTGCCGTCGAGGCGATCGCCGAATCGGCGCATGAATTGCTGCATTCGCTGGAAACCACGCATCATCCGCGCAATCGTGAAGAGGTGGCGGCCAAGGCAAAAGCCAAATCGGCGCTCCGCTTCGCCTGAGGACATCCAGATGAGTTTCTTCCCCGGCAAGGACCCTGAGCCTGGCGATGCCTTCGCCAGCGACCAGATCGAGCTCATGGTCATTCCAAACGCCAAGGACATTGGCGGCTTCCAGGTTCGTCGCGCTCTGCCCACGGCAAAGCGGCGGCTGGTCGGTCCCTTCATCTTCTTCGACCGCATGGGGCCGGCGATCTTGCGCGCCGGCCAGGCGATGGATGTGCGCCCGCACCCGCATATCGGGCTTTCCACCGTCACCTATCTGTTCGACGGCAATATCAGGCACCGCGATTCGCTCGGCACCGAGATGGTCATCCAGCCCGGCGACGTGAATTTGATGACCGCCGGCCGCGGCATTGTCCATTCCGAGCGCACGCCCGAAGAACTGCGCGGCGCGCCGATGTCGGTCTCCGGCCTGCAGACATGGCTGGCTTTGCCCGACGGCAAGGAGGAAGTGGCGCCGGTGTTCGAGAACACGGCCGCGCTCCTTCTGCCCGAGATCGACGCCGAAGGTGTTTCCGGCCGCGTGGTGATCGGCGATTTCCAGGGACTGCGCTCGCCGGTAAGAGCCGACACCGAGACGCTCTACGCCGATCTGAGGCTGGCGCCCGGCGCCAGCGTCAAAATTCCCGCCGACGCCGAGGAACGCGCCATCTACACGCTGGACGGCGATGTCTCAATCTCGGGCGACCGTTTTCCGGCCGAACGGCTGCTGGTGTTCCGGCCTGGCGACGAGATCGTCGTGTCGTCCGAGCGCGGCGCCCATTTCATGCTCTTCGGCGGCGCTTCGCTCGGCTCTCCGCGCCACATCTGGTGGAACTTCGTCTCGTCGTCGAAGGAACGCATCGAACAGGCCAAGCAGGAATGGAAGACGGGCCGCTTCGATATCGTTCCTGGAGATGAGGAAGAGTTCATTCCGTTACCGGACAATTAACGTCAGCATCACCCGCGTCACTGACACGCATTTACATTCGGGCGACGCAGGCATATTTCGCCATGATCGACGCGCATCATAGCTGAGCAGGCCCTTAACAGTGAACGCAACGCTGCATACGCCGCTTCTCGACAAGGTCCGCATTCCAGCCGACCTGAAGAAGCTTGACGAAAGCGAGCTGCCGCAGCTGGCCTCGGAGCTGCGCGCCGAGCTGATCGATGCCGTCTCGCATACGGGCGGGCATCTCGGCGCTGGCCTCGGTGTCGTCGAACTGACGGTGGCGCTGCACTATGTCTTCAACACGCCGGAAGACCGCGTGATCTGGGATGTCGGCCACCAGGCCTATCCACACAAGATCCTGACCGGCCGCCGCGACCGCATCCGAACGCTCAGGCAAGAAGGCGGCCTGTCTGGCTTCACCCGTCGCGCCGAGAGCGAATACGACCCGTTCGGCGCCGCGCACTCCTCGACCTCCATTTCCGCTGGCCTCGGCATGGCCATGGCGCGCGACCTCTCCGGCGGCCACAACAATGTCATTGCCGTCATTGGCGACGGCGCCATGTCTGCCGGCATGGCCTATGAAGCCATGAACAATGCCGGCGCGCTCGATGCTCGCCTGATCGTCATTCTCAACGACAACGACATGTCGATCGCGCCGCCGACCGGCGCCATGAGCGCCTATCTGGCGCGGCTTGCCTCTGGCAAGACCTATCTTGGCCTGCGCGACTTCGGCAAGAAACTGACCTCCTATCTGGGCAAGCGTGCCGATCGCGCCATCAAGCGGGCGGTCGAGCATGCGCGCGGCTACGTCACCGGCGGCACGCTGTTCGAGGAGCTTGGCTTCTACCATATCGGCCCGATCGACGGCCACAATCTCGAGCATCTGATCCCGGTGCTGAAGAACGTCCGCGACCATGCCGACGGTCCGGTGCTGATCCATGTCGTGACCCAGAAGGGCAAGGGCTACGCGCCGGCCGAGGCTGCGGCCGACAAATATCATGGCGTGAACAAGTTCGACGTCATCACCGGCGCGCAGACCAAGGCCCCGGCCAATGCGCCGGCCTACACCAAGGTGTTTGCCGAAAGCCTGGTCCAGGAAGCCCGCCTGGACGAACGTATCGTCGCCGTCACCGCCGCCATGCCGAACGGCACCGGCCTCGATTTGTTCGGCGAAGCGTTTCCGACCCGGACCTTCGATGTCGGCATTGCCGAGCAACATGCTGTGACCTTCGCCGCCGGCCTCGCCAGCGAGGGCTACAAGCCCTTCGCCGCCATCTATTCGACCTTCCTGCAGCGCGCCTACGATCAGGTCGTCCATGATGTGGCGATCCAGAAACTGCCGGTGCGTTTCCCGATCGACCGCGCCGGTTTCGTCGGCGCCGACGGCGCCACTCATTGCGGCGCCTTCGACACCACCTTCCTGGCGACGCTGCCGGGCTTCGTGGTGATGGCGGCCGCCGACGAGGCGGAGCTTCGCCACATGGTGCGCACCGCCGCCTATTATGACGAAGGCCCGATCGCCTTCCGCTATCCGCGCGGCAATGGCGTCGGCGTCGACATGCCGGAGCGCGGCTCGGTGCTCGAAATTGGCAAGGGCCGCATCGTCAGGGAAGGCACCAAGGTGGCGCTTCTGTCCTTTGGCACAAGACTGCAGGACTGTCTGCTGGCGGCCGAGGAACTCGGCGCGGCAGGGCTTTCGACGACGGTTGCGGACGCCCGTTTCGCCAAGCCGCTGGACGAGGATTTGATCCGCCGTCTCGCCCGCTCGCACGAAGTGCTGGTGACGGTGGAAGAGGGCGCTGTCGGCGGTTTCGCCAGCCACGTGCTGCAGTTCCTCGCCCATGAAGGCTTGCTGGAAAGCGGTCTGAAAGTTCGGCCGCTTGTGCTGCCGGACGAGTTCACCGACCACGCCAAGCCGGAAAAAATGTATGCCGATGCCGGGCTTGACGCGGCCGGCATCGTGCGCACCGTGTTCGTCGCGCTCGGCCATTCCGCGCGCGCGCAGCGCGCCTGAATCAAACCTCACGCAGCTGAAGCAGGTGCCTGTGCAAGCCTGACACTTTGTTAACGCTTCTCTTTGGCGTTTCGCTCACCGTCTCTTTTGGCCGTTTTTCAACGCCGCCCTGCTAGAACTGCCTCCAGGCAGGGAGTTAAAAACAATGCGAACGCTTCTGTGCGGCGCGGCCCTTTTGGCCGTCATCGCCGCGCCGGCCATGGCCGAGACGCGCTATGACCGCAAGCTCGAACAGGCGGTGGCAGGCATCGTCGCCCGCAAGATGGGTTATCAGGGGCGCTTTTTCCTACAAGCAGGTTCCGCAGCTTGTCGTCGTGCCGGACGCACCAGTCGTTGCTGTCGAGCGCCCGCGCAAGCAGGCTTCAGATGACGGAAGCGACGGCCTGATGCCGGCCGTTGAACGGCAGGTCTCACGCACGATCTTCTAAAACCACATATCGCGCACGCAGCGCCCATCGCGCGGCAGGTCGTCATAAGTGTCCAGCCCGTCGAAATGGTCGATCGGCAGGTCGGCGACCGCCTCCGGAGGTGCCAGCCTGACATTGACGGCGATCCGCGTGCGGCCGCTGTCGCTGCGGCGCAAACCGCGCCAGGCAAGCACACAGGCACATGTCGGGCAAAACAGTATTTCCAGCGACGGCGCCTCCTTGCCAGCGCGGGTGTAGGACTGCACAGGCCCCACAAGCCGGATACGCTCGTCGACAAAGTCATAGGCCCAGAGTGTGCCATAGCGGCGGCAAAGCGTGCAATTGCAGGCCGTGATCGGGCCGGGATCGCCTTCCAGGGTCCAGTGGGCGGCGCCGCAATGGCAGGTTCCCGTCAGCATTCGTCTTCCTCCGCATTGCCTGAGCCTCTACATCTTGCCGGACTGGCTGCGCTATTCAACCGGGCGGACTGGCTTGCGGCCCGGGTCTCGACGTCCTCCTATGCCAATGTCCTTGCCTTCGCGGCCGGCTTTCGCCATGAAGGCCGATGAACTCCCCTCTGCCAGCCAGCACACGCCAGCGGCTCGACGAATTGCTCGTCCAGCGCGGCCTGTTTGCGAGCCGCTCGCGCGCCCGCGACGCGGTCGAGCGCGGCACCGTGACGGTCGACGGCGTGGTCGCCCGCAAGCCCGGCCGGACGGTTCTGCCGCACTGTCTCATCGTCATCGACGACCCGGCGCAGGGTTATGTCTCACGCGCGGCGCTGAAGCTGATCGCCGGGCTCGACCATTTCAGTCTCGATCCCGCGGGCAGTGAAGCCCTCGATATCGGCGCCTCGACAGGCGGCTTCACCCAGGTGCTGCTCGAACGCGGCGCGGCCCATGTCACTGCCATCGATGTCGGCCACGGCCAGATGCATCCCGGTGTCTCGTCCGACCCGCGCGTCACCGTGATCGAGGGCCTCAACGCTCGCGAGCTCGCGGCTGCCGATCTCGGCGGCCGTATCCCCGATTTCATCGTCTCCGACGTCAGCTTCATCTCGTTGAAACTGGCGATGCCACCGGCGTTGGCATTGGCACGGGACGGCGCTCGTGCGGTGTTTCTGGTCAAGCCGCAATTCGAGGCCGGCCGCGAGGCGATCGGCAAGGGCGGTCTTTTGAAAGACCCTTATGACGCCGCCCGTGTGGCCGGCTTGCTGCAGGAATGGCTCGAAGGCGTCCCTGGCTGGCGTACATTGGGCTTGCACATGTCGCCGATCGAAGGCGGGGACGGCAACCGCGAATTCCTGCTTGCCGGGATCAAGGATGCCGGGACCAAGGATGCCGGGACCAAGGACCGATGAGCACGAGCTTCACCATCAAGAGACTGGGTTCGCAGGGCGACGGCGTCGCCGAGACGGAAACCGGCGAGCTGTTCATTCCCTTCACCCTGCCCGGCGAGACCGTCACCGCCGCGCGCGAGAGGGATCGCGCCATGCTGATGGCGGTATTGGAGACGTCGCCGCTGCGTATCGATCCGGCCTGCCGGCATTTCACCGAATGTGGCGGCTGCGCCGTCCAGCATCTGCAAGCCGACGCTTACCAGCAATGGAAACGCGACAAGGTCGTGCACGCTTTGAAAGGCATTGCCGGCGACATCGGCGCCCTGGTGCCGTGTGCGCCACACACACGCCGCCGCGTCGTGCTTGCCGCCAGGCGCGCCGACACAGGCATGCTGCTTGGCTTCCATCGCCATCTTTCGCCGGAAATCATCCCCATCGAGGAATGTCCGATCTCGCTGCCGGAGATCGTTGCCGCGCTCGATCGCTTGAGGTCGGTCGCCGACCTGGTTTGTGCCACCACCAAATCGTTCCGGATGGCGGTCACTGTGACGGGCTCGGGGCTTGACGTCGCTGTCTATGAGTCGGGCAAGCTGGGCGAGAACCAGCGCCGGGTCGCCTCCAACTTCATCATGGCCAATGGCTTTGCCCGGCTTTCGATCGACGACGAGATCGTCATCGAGCCGAAAAAGCCGGTGGTCATGTTCGGCACCGTCGCTGTCGCCATACCGCCTGGCGCCTTCCTGCAGGCAACGCAAGCCGCCGAGCAGACGATGGCCGATCTCGTTGGCGGACATCTGAAGCGGGCCAGGAAAGTCGCGGATCTTTTCGCCGGCTGCGGCAGCTTTGCGCTTCGGCTGGCGGCCAAATCCGAAGTCCACGCGGTCGAAGGCGACGCGGCAGCCCTTTCGGCGCTCGACCGCGGATCGCGCTTCGCCGCCGGCCTGAAGCGGGTAACCGGCGAACGCCGCGACCTGTTCCGGCGGCCGCTGACGTTCAAGGAGCTGAATGCTTTCGATGGCGTCGTCTTCGACCCGCCGCGCGCCGGCGCCGAGGACCAGTCGAAGCAGATCGCCCGCTCGGATGTGCCGTTCGTCGCCGCCGTCTCCTGCAATCCGGTGACGCTGGCACGCGACCTGCGCATCCTGATCGACGGCGGCTACATCTTGAAGAGCGTCACGCCCATCGACCAGTTCCTGTGGTCGCCGCATGTCGAGGCCGTGGCGCTGCTGGAGAAGCCGAAACGGCGACGTTAATCCGCCGATTTTCACAAGCCGTGCTTGAGTTTGCCGCCCCCGCAAGACGTAGCCGGCTGGCAAACTAGCCTTCGCGAACGCTTTCGTACCCGGCCGCTTGTGCGGCCTTGATGAACTTACGGTCGAAGGACACAAATGCTGAGCAGTGCGAGGACTTGCCCAGATGGAGCGCATCGGCGAAATCCATTCCCGTCTCGGCTAGATCGACCGCGGAAGAGACGATCGCAGCATCCTCTATCTCGACAGTGGGAAGCCCGCCGAACACCCGCAGTGCATTGACGATCGAGGCCTGATCATAACCATAGCCGCTGCGCAGCACCCACTCAGCCTCCAGGATCACCGTGACGGCGACGAAAACGGGCTGACCGTCGATCAGCCGCCGGGCTCGCGGGGACTGCTCGGGATCGTCGTTCGTCAGATACCTGACGACAACGTTGGTATCAATCGCGAGCATGGCGCCGCCGTGCTTCAGCAAGGACGGCCGCGTCCATCTCCTCCAAGGTCTTCGGTCTGCCACTGTGCGGCAGGACACCAAAGACATCTTCTGGTCGTGTCGGGGCAAAGGCAGGCGCCGGTCTCAAAAGTACACCGTCCGGTGTGTCTTCGACCTGCAGGCGCGTGCCCGCGCCCCAGTCCCTCCGTTTGCGGATAGCGCTGGGCAGGATGACTTGTCCCTTGGTCGAGACGGTCGTTATAAGCTTTTCTATTGCACCCATTGCGGTATTACCCTTGTGTAAGACAAAGGTAAGATATCCCTGTGAGGGGAACTATTCAAGCCCGCCGACGTCTCCTCGCTCAAACCCTGGTGCCGCCGACCGTCATCTGGTTCATCCTGAGATGCGGCTGGCCGACGCCGACCGGCACGCCTTGTCCGGCCTTGCCGCACATGCCGATGCCGGTGTCGAGTTTCATGTCGTTGCCGATCATCGACACACGGTGCATGGCGTCCGGTCCGTTGCCGATCAGCATGGCGCCCTTGATCGGCTGCGTCACCTTGCCGTTTTCGATCATGTAGGCCTCGGTGCAGCCGAACACGAACTTGCCTGAGGTGATGTCGACCTGGCCGCCGCCGAAGGATACGGCATAGATGCCGGTCTTGACCGAGGCGATGATCTCATCCGGCTCCATGTCGCCCGCCGTCATATAGGTGTTGGTCATGCGCGGCATCGGCTGGTGCGCATAGCCTTCGCGCCGGCCGTTTCCCGTGGCTTTCATGCCCATCAGCCGGGCGTTCTGGCGGTCCTGCATGTAGCCGACAAGCTTGCCGTCCTCGATCAGCACATTGCGGGCCGAAGGCGTGCCTTCATCGTCGACGGTCAGCGAACCCCGCCGCTCCGGCATGGTGCCGTCATCGACCACGGTAACGCCCTTGGCCGCCACCTGCTGGCCCAGCAGGCCGGCGAAGGCGGACGTCTTCTTGCGGTTGAAGTCGCCTTCCAGCCCGTGGCCGACAGCCTCATGCAGCATGACGCCCGGCCAGCCGCTGGACAAAACGATGTCGAACGTTCCGGCCGGCGCGGGAATGGCTTCGAGATTGACCAGCGCCTGCCTGAGCGCCTCCCTGGCCGCATGCTTCCAGGCGTCCTCGACCAGGAACTCGCCGAACGCCTTGCGCCCGCCCATGCCATAGGAACCGCTTTCCTGGCGGTCGCCGTCGCCGACGACGACGGAAACGTTGATGCGGACCAGCGGGCGGATGTCGCGCACCATCTGGCCGTCGGCGCGCACGATCTCGACATGCTGCCAGGACGCCGCGAGCGAGGCCGTCACCTGGCGCACGCGCGGGTCCTCGGCACGCAGCCATGCGTCGATCTCCTGCAACAGCTTGGCCTTGACCTCGAAGGAAGGCGAGGGGATCGGGTTCTCCTCGCCATAGAGATGGCGGTTGGTGCGCGCGGGCGCCCCGGCAAGCGTGCCGGAATAGCCGCCCTTGACGGTCGAGACGACGTCGGCGGCGCGCAGCAGCGACGCCTCGGAAAGATCGCTGGAATGGGCGTAGCCGCTGGCCTCGCCGGCCACGGCGCGCAGGCCAAAACCCTGGTCGGTGTTGAAATTGGCGGTCTTCAGCCTGCCATTGTCGAACATCAGCGCTTCGCTCTCGCTGTATTCGAGGAACAGTTCGCCGTCGTCGGCGCCGTTCAGTGTGTCGGCGACGATCCGCTTGATGCGATCATCTGAAATGTCGAATTGGCCGGTCAGGCTGTTCATGGCAGGTCCGCTCACAGGAGGAATGGTGTTGCCACGATGTAGGCGCGAAGACGCGCCTGCACAATCCGCAATGACGATCCGCAGCAGGTAGGAGCGGGTAACCCCGCCCCTGAACATGACATCCATCTTGAAGTTCGACCCGTCACCCGAAAAGGCCTTCACCCAGCGATATTTCTTGTTCCATTGGCCTGGTCGGCCGTGAAGGGGTTGGTATAGCCCGAGGAGAACTGGATCGACTTGCACTTCTCATGGTTTTCGCAGCCATAGAAGTAGATGACATATTTCATGCCCTGAAGCCGGCCCGAGACCATCGGATCGCCCCGTCGTCCTTGTCCATCTTGGCCGAGCCATAGCCTTTCGCAAGCTCGAAAATGACGGCCGGATCGGGCGCCGTGATGATTTCGGAATCCTCGGCAAAGGCGACGGAAACGGCGCCGGTCAGGATTAGACCGGTCGACAAAAGCAAAGAACAAGCACGCATGATGACCCCCACAGCCAAAGATCAAACCCGTGGGAATTGTGAGGAAAGACGGTTTCGCAAGCATCAAGCTCAGGGCAGGGCGGCAAAACCGTCGGCGAAGCCCTTGAGGTCGACGGGGATGCCGATGCCTTCTTCCGGCGTCTGGAAGACGATGAAGGTGGCCGACGTCCCGGTCTTCAGCGTATCGAGCAGCGGCTTTTCGAGAATGACCTCGGCATAGCAGCCGTCCTGGAAGCAGCGCACGAAATAGGCGCGGCCAATATCCTTGCCGTCGACATTGAGGCCCAGGCCATTGGGCAGCAGAACGCCGAGCGGGGCCAGCACGCGCAGGATCTCGGCCTTGTTGTCGGCGGTGCGCAGGACGACGACGGACAGTCCCATTTCCGGGCGATCCTCGGCAACGACGTTCTGCATCATCACGCATTGTTCCGAGGTGGCGCCGGCCGGCGTGTCGCAGATGATCGACCACGCGCCATGCGTTGACTTGACCGTGCCGCTGGGCTGCGCTGCATTGGCGACGCCGGTTGCGGACGAGCCGATACCGATCAGGGCGGCGAGAAAAACGACCTTCGCCCCGCTTCTCGAAAGCCAAGCGCTTTTCGAATGCCAGGCGCTCTTCGAATGCCGGGCGTTTCTCGAAAGCCAAGAGGTCATGACGGCTCCATTGCGAATCACGGCACTTTAAGCCGCGCCAAGGCCAAGTAAAGGATAGGGCGACCGCCGGTCAGCCCCGGCAGGCGCAATAATGCGCTTTTCCCTAGCAAATTCGCCCGAATTGCGACCGTCGGGCGCATTCCGGACACAAGCCCGCATAGCCTGTCTGTCGACGACCCGCGCGGGCCACGAGGCCGTCGAAACAGCGCGGCAGCACTTGCGCGCAAAAATGCCGCACGGTTTCGCCCGCTCCTTTCTTGCGGAGGGAAATAGAGTATGGTTTGAACCACCCTTGGGACTGTCCGGGATTCCCATCCCGGCATTGTTCGATATTCTTGCGTCGCGATCGCGAGGAACCGGGAGATGAAGAGGGCGATGAGAAAATTCCCAGCAAGCGCCAAATTGATGGCAACGGCAGGCGCCGCCGCCGCATTTTTCGCCGGTGCCTCCGCCCATGCGGCCCAGCCGCAGCCGTGGGAGATGACTTTTCAGCCGCCGGCGACAGACATGATGCGGCAGATCGAGTGGTTCGGGAACTACACGATGTGGTTCGTCGTCCCGATCACTGCTTTGGTTCTGGCGCTTCTCGCCTGGTGCATCTTCAGGTTCCGCGCCAGCAAAAACCCGGTTCCGTCCAAGACCAGCCACAACACGCTGATCGAGATCATCTGGACAGTCGGGCCGGTCGTCGTCCTGCTGTTCATCGCCATTCCCTCGTTCCAGTTGCTGACGGCGCAGTACACGCCGCCGGAAGAGGCCAAGCTGACCGTCAAGGTAACGGGCAATCAGTGGAACTGGGACTATGAGTACCAGACCGAGAACACGCTCTCCTTCAACTCGGCCATCCTGCAGGACGCCGACCGCGCCGCGATCGGCAAGGAAGACCGCAAGGTCTATCCGCGCCTGCTGGCGGTCGACAACGAGCTGGTCGTGCCGGTCAACACCATGACGCGCGTCCTGGTTACCGCAGCCGACGTGATCCATTCCTTTGCCGTTCCGGCCTTCGGCATCAAGATGGACGCGGTTCCCGGCCGCACCAACGAGACGTGGTTCAAGGCGGAAAAGGAAGGCATCTATTACGGCCAGTGCTCGCAGCTCTGCGGCAAGGACCATGCCTTCATGCCGATCGCCGTCCGCGTCGTGTCCGATGCGCAGTACAAGACCTGGCTGGCAGCAGCCAAGACCGACCTCCCCGGCGCCAACAAGGCGCTGATGGCCGAGGTCGACGGTACCAACAAGGTAGCGGCCGCCGGCAATTGATGCCGCGGGTTAGCAAGAATTAGGGAACGGAGCCGACCATGGCAGAAGCTGCAGCTCACGACGACCACGACCACAAGCCCTATCATGGCTGGGTCCGGTGGGTGTACTCCACCAACCACAAGGACATCGGCACGCTCTACCTGATCTTCGCGATTTTCGCGGGCATCGTCGGCGGCGCGCTTTCGGTCGTCATCCGCATGGAGCTGCAGGAGCCGGGCATCCAGATCTTCACCGGTCTGGCGCAGATGGTCTACGGCATGAACGGCGATGCCGCCATCGACGGCGGCAAGAGCATGTACAACGCCTTCGGCACCGCGCACGCGCTGATCATGATCTTCTTCATGGTCATGCCGGCGCTGATCGGCGGCTTCGCCAACTGGATGGTGCCGATCATGATCGGCGCCCCCGACATGGCCTTCCCGCGCATGAACAACATCTCGTTCTGGCTGCTGCCGCCGGCCTTCCTGCTGCTGATTGCTTCGGCCTTCATGCCGAGCGCGCCCGGCGCCTATGGCGTTGGCGGCGGCTGGACGCTCTATCCGCCGCTGTCGACCTCCGGCCAGCCCGGGCCGGCCATGGATCTGGCGATCCTGTCGATCCACATTGCCGGCGCGTCCTCGATCCTCGGCGCCATCAACTTCATCACCACCATTTTCAACATGCGCGCGCCGGGCATGACGCTGCACAAGATGCCGCTATTTGCCTGGTCGGTTCTGATCACCGCCTTCCTGCTGCTCTTGTCGCTTCCGGTTCTGGCCGGTGGCATCACCATGCTGCTTACCGACCGCAATTTCGGCACCACCTTCTTCGCCCCGGATGGCGGCGGCGATCCGATCCTGTTCCAGCATCTGTTCTGGTTCTTTGGTCACCCCGAAGTGTACATCCTGATCCTGCCGGGCTTCGGCATCATCAGCCACATCGTCTCGACCTTCTCGAAGAAGCCGGTGTTCGGCTATCTCGGCATGGCCTACGCCATGGTCGCGATCGGCGCCGTCGGCTTCATCGTCTGGGCGCACCACATGTACACGACCGGCCTGTCGCTCGACACGCAGCGCTACTTCGTCTTCGCCACCATGGTCATCGCCGTACCGACAGGCGTGAAGATCTTCTCTTGGATCGCGACGATGTGGGGCGGCTCGATCTCGTTCAAGACGCCGATGCTGTGGGCGCTGGGCTTCATCTTCCTGTTCACGGTCGGCGGCGTCACCGGCGTCCAGCTCGCCAACGCCGGCCTCGACCGCTCGCTGCATGACACCTATTTCGTCATTGCCCACTTCCACTATGTGCTGTCGCTGGGTGCGGTCTTCGCCATCTTCGCCGGCTGGTACTACTGGTTCCCCAAGATGACCGGCTACATGTACTCGCCGGTGATCGCCAACACCCACTTCTGGGTCACCTTCGTCGGCGTCAATTTGATCTTCTTCCCGCAGCATTTCCTCGGCCTGGCCGGCATGCCGCGCCGCACCATCGACTATCCCGACGCGTTCGCCGGCTGGAACATGGTGTCGTCCTACGGCTCCTATATATCGGCCGTCGGCGTGGTGATCTTCCTCTATGGCGTGTTCGAGGCCTTCCAGAAGAAGCGCGTCGCCGGCGCCAATCCGTGGGGCGAGGGTGCAACGACGCTCGAATGGCAGCTGCCTTCGCCGCCGCCCTTCCACCAGTGGGAACAGCTGCCGAAGATCAAGTAAGGCAGCCCGAATACGAAACCGCCGGCCCGCCGGCGGTTTCGGCCAACGGAATGATTGGACTTATGTACGCATGGCCCTTGTCGACGACCCAATGATTGACGAAGCGGGCTTTCGCATGTCGGAAGCCACGTCGGGCGATTTCTTCGCCCTGCTGAAGCCGCGCGTCATGTCGCTGGTGGTGTTCACGGCCTTTGTCGGCATGGTCGCTGCGCCCGTGACCATCAACCCGCTGCTGGCGGTGATCGCCATCCTGGCCATTGCCATCGGCGCCGGCGCCTCGGGTGCGCTCAACATGTGGTACGACGCCGACATCGACGCGGTGATGAGCCGGACCGCCGGCCGCCCGGTACCGTCCGGCCGTATCCTGCCCGGCGAAGCCCTGAGCTTCGGCCTTGTGCTTTCGGTGCTGTCGGTGATGACGCTGGGCGTGCTGGTCAACTGGCTGTCGGCGGCGCTGCTTGCCTTCACCATCTTCTTCTACGCCGTCGTCTATACGATGTGGCTGAAGCGCTCGACGCCGCAGAACATCGTCATCGGCGGTGCCGCCGGCGCCATCCCGCCGGTCATCGGCTGGGCCGCGGTGACCGGAACAGTGAGCCTGGAAAGCCTCGTCCTGTTCCTGATCATCTTCCTGTGGACGCCGCCGCACTTCTGGGCGCTGGCGCTGTTCAAGTCCGACGACTACGCCAAGGCTGGCATCCCGATGATGCCGAACGTTGCCGGCCAGGCCTCGACCCGCCGCCAGATCTTTGCCTACGCCCTGATCCTGGCGCCGATCGGTGTGCTGCCCTGGGTGCTCGGTTTCACCACCGCCTTCTATGGCGTCGCATCAGTGGCTCTCGGCGCCGGCTTCGTCTGGTATGCCTGGAAAGTGCTGTGCATGACCGATAGCGACCGCGTCATGAAGCCGGCCAAGGCTCTGTTCGCCTATTCGCTGCTCTACCTCTTCGCCATCTTCGCCATCTATCTTGCCGACTGTGTCGTCGGTCGCGCTTTGGCCATCGGTGGAGCATGACCATGATCGACAAGAAGCTTGAACTGGTCACGCTGACCGAAAGCCAGAAGAAGGCGCGGCGCAACCGTTCGGCGGCGATCGGCGTCGCGCTGGCGATTCTGGTCGTCATCTTCTACGTCGCGACCATCGTGAAATTCGGCCATACCGGATGAGGCCGATGATGACCCGCCAGACCGTGACCGATCCCAGGAAGAAGAACACCAACCGCGTCGTCGCCGCCGTCTGCGTCGCCTTCTTCGGCGGCATGATCGGCATGGCCTACGCCGCGGTGCCGCTCTACAAGATGTTCTGCCAGGCCACCGGCTATGGCGGCACCACGCAGCGCGCCGAAAAGCAATATGCCGGCCGCATCCTCGACCGTGACATCACCGTGCGCTTCGACGCCAACACCAACGGCATTCCGTGGCAGTTCCAGCCGGTCGCCCGTTCGGTCACCATCAAGATCGGCGAGACCACGCAGGCGCATTACAGCGCCACCAACAAGTTCGACCGCGCCGTTACCGGCCGCGCCACCTTCAACGTGCAGCCGGAACTGGCGGGCCCCTACTTCAACAAGGTCGAGTGTTTCTGCTTCACCGACACGACGCTGAAGCCCGGCGAGACGCTGGACATGCCGGTCGTGTTCTATGTGGATCCCGATATCGTCAACGTGCCGGAACTGAAGGACTTGAACACGATCACCCTGTCCTACACCATGTTCCCGGTCCAAAAGAACAAGCCGGTGGCGTCATCGACGCCGAACAGCAGCAGCAAAGTTTCAGATACCGAAGCAAATCTCGGGGGTTGATATGGCAGACGCGCACGCAAAACCACAACACGACTACCATCTCGTCAACCCGAGCCCGTGGCCCTTCCTGGGGTCGATCGGCGCGCTGGTGACTGCAGTCGGCGGCGTCGCCCTGATGCAGTATCTCAAGAACGGCGATTTTCCGATTTTCGGCCACAACATCGCCAATCCATGGCTGTTCTTCATCGGCCTGGTCATCGTCCTCTACACGATGTTTGCCTGGTGGTCGGACACCATCAAGGAAGCGCATGAGGGCCACCACACGCGCGTCGTGTCGCTGCATCTGCGCTACGGCATGATCATGTTCATCGCTTCGGAAGTGATGTTCTTCGTTGCCTGGTTCTGGGCCTATTTCGATGCCAGCCTGTTTCCGAGCGAAGTGCAGAATTACGCCCGCACCGCTTTCACTGGCGGCGTCTGGCCGCCGAAGGGTCTCGAAGTCCTCGATCCGTTCCATCTGCCGCTCTACAACACCATCATCCTGCTTCTGTCGGGCACCACGGTGACATGGGCGCACCATTCGCTCATCCATGGCGACCGCAAGGGCCTGATCAACGGCCTGGTGCTGACCGTCGGCCTCGGCATGCTGTTCACCATGGTGCAGGCCTACGAGTACATGCACGCTCCGTTCGGCTTCAAGGATTCCATCTACGGCGCCACCTTCTTCATGGCGACCGGCTTCCATGGCTTCCACGTCATCATCGGCACCATCTTCCTGCTGGTCTGCCTGATCCGCGCCTGGAAAGGCGACTTCACGCCCAAGCAGCATTTCGGCTTCGAGGCGGCTGCCTGGTACTGGCACTTCGTCGACGTGGTCTGGCTGTTCCTGTTCGCATCGATCTACGTCTGGGGATCGGTCGGCGCGGTGATCGAAGGCCACTGACGGCTTTCACCGAACCGACAAATCAGAAGGGCGGTCGCGGCAACGCGGTCGCCTTTCTTCTTTTCGGCGCCCATCAATGGCCAACGGATTCGGCTGGTCGGGCTGGCTGCTTCAATTGGTCGACTGGACCGATGGCTGCATTGGGGTTACCGACTGCGACATGGACGAAATCTGGACTATGGTGCCGGATGGAACGCTGATCGAAATCGAGCCATAAAGCATGACTATCCATGAGTGAAGACAGGGCGATCTGGCCACCCATCGAGCCGATCTCGGCCGGCCTGCACGGACGCTGCCCGCGCTGCGGCGAAGGACGGCTGTTTTCCGGCTTCCTCACCGTCGGCAAGCGCTGCAACAATTGCGGCCTCGACTATTCCTACGCCGATGCCGGCGACGGCCCGGCGGTGTTCGTCATCCTGATCATCGGCTTCATCGTCGTTGGGCTGGCGCTGTGGGTGGAGGTGAAGCTGAGCCCGCCGCTGTGGCTGCATTTCATCATCTGGATACCGCTGGCCGTGGCGCTGTGCCTGACGGCGCTGAGGCTGATCAAGGGGGTGCTGCTGACGCTTCAATACGCCAACAAGGCGGCCGAAGGCCGCCTGGACCAGGGGCAATGAACGAGGCGCTGACGAAGCCCGCCGGCCGCTCGCGGCCGAAGACGGCATTGCTGCTCGGCCTCGGCCTGGTGGTGTTCGTCATCCTGCTCGGGCTTGGCACATGGCAGGTGCAGCGCCTGTACTGGAAGGAAGCCCTTCTGCAGACCATCGACCAGCGCACCCATTCAGCGCCGCAGCCGCTGGCGGACGTCGAGAAGGAATTCGCTGCCACCGGTGATGTCGACTACACGCCGGTCACCGTCAGCGGGACGTTCCTGCACTCCGGCGAGCGGCATTTCTACGCCACATGGGAGGGCGACGCCGGCTTCAACGTCTATACCCCGCTGGCCCTCGACGATGGCCGCTATGTCCTGATCAACCGCGGCTTCGTTCCCTATGATCTCAAGGATGCCGCCAAGCGCCCGCAAGGGCAGGTGACCGGCAAGGTCACGGTCACCGGCCTGGCGCGCAACCCGCTGCCGGCCAAGCCGTCGATGATGCTGCCCGACAATGACGTGGCCAAGAACATCTTCTATTGGAAGGACCGCGATGCCATGGCGGCGAGTGCCGGCCTGCCGGCGCGTGCCGTGCTGGTGCCGATCTTCATCGACGCCGACAAGACGCCGAACCCGGGCGGGCTGCCGGTCGGCGGCGTCACCATCATCGACCTGCCGAACTCTCATCTGCAATATGCCTTCACCTGGTTTGGCCTGGCGGCGGCTCTTGCCGCGGTTCTGATCGTCAGGCTGCGCCGTCCGGCAAAGACTGAATGATCCAGAGCATGATCCCGAAAACTGGGAACCGGTTTTTCGGACAAGATCATGCTCCAACAAAGAGTTGGATCAGGTTGACCATTCAACCTGATCTCAACTGCCCTTGACAGGGCAGGGGTGCACACCTCATTTCGCGTCACGATACGATCAACCGATCTGGAATCATGCTGCAGACCGCCACAAAACCACCGCTGACGATCCGGCTCTGCCAGCCGCGCGGCTTTTGCGCCGGTGTCGACCGCGCGATCCAGATCGTCGTGCTGGCGTTGAAGAAATACGGCGCGCCGGTCTATGTCCGCCACGAGATCGTGCACAACCGCTATGTCGTCGAGGGCCTGCAAAGCCTTGGCGCGGTTTTCATCGAGGAACTCTCGGAAATCCCGGCCGAGCACCGCAAGTCGCCGGTTGTCTTCTCAGCCCACGGCGTGCCGAAATCGGTGCCGGCCGACGCCAAGGCACGCGAGCTCTTCTATCTCGACGCCACCTGCCCGCTGGTGTCCAAGGTGCACAAGCAGGCGATGCGCCATCAGCGGCTCGGCCGCCATGTGCTTCTGATCGGCCATGCCGGCCATCCCGAAGTGATCGGCACCATGGGCCAACTGGCTGAAGGCGCCGTCACGCTGATCGAGACCGAAGCCGACGCTGGGACCTTTGCCCCCGCCGACCCGGAAGCGCTCGGCTTCGTAAGCCAGACAACGTTGTCGGTCGAAGACACTGCCGGCATATTGCGGGTGCTGCAGGAGCGCTTCCCGCAACTGCATGCACCGGCCGCCGAATCGATCTGCTACGCCACCACCAACCGCCAGGAAGCGGTCAAGGAAACCGCCGCCGGCGCCGATCTCTATCTGATCGTCGGTGCGCCCAATTCCTCCAATTCGCGCCGTCTTGTCGAAGTGGCGGAGCGCGCCGGCGCCACCATGTCGCTTCTCGTACAGCGCGCCGCCGAAATTCCGTGGAATGACATCACAAACATCTCGACGCTCGGCCTGTCTGCCGGCGCGTCGGCGCCGGAGATCATCGTCGACGAGATCATCGATGCCTTCCGCCAGCGCTTCGAGGTGACCATCGACCTGGCGATCACCGCCACCGAAACGGAGGATTTTCCAGTCATGCGGGTTCTGCGCGATGTCGAACTGACGCGGGCCGACATGGCCTTCGTCAACGGAGCCGCGTGAACAGCCCATGGCGGTCTACACCGACGTCAATGAGGGCGAACTCGGCGCGTTCCTGAGGGCATATCCGGTCGGCGAACTCTTGTCCTACAAGGGGATCGCCGAAGGCACCGAGAATTCGAACTTTTTGCTGCACACCTCAAGCGGCTCTTACATACTGACGCTTTACGAGAAGCGCGTCGACAAGGCCGACCTGCCGTTCTTCCTCGGCCTGATGGGCCATCTCGCCCGCAAAGGCATTTCCTGCCCGTTGCCGGTGACCGCGCATGACGGCACCGTCATCGGCACGCTGGCCGGCCGCCCCGCGGTCATCATCACCTTCCTCGAAGGCCTGTCGCTGCGGCGGCCGACAGCGGCGCATTGCGCGGAGGTCGGCAAGGCGCTCGCCGCACTGCATTTGGCCGGGCAGGATTTTGCGATGACGCGTGACAACGCACTGGCCATCGAGGGCTGGCGCAAATTGTGGAACGCCTCGCGCGACCGCGCCGACGAGGTGGAGCCGGGACTGGCGGCCGAGGTCGACGCTGATTTCGCCGACTTCGGACGCCATTGGCCGCAAGGCCTGCCGACAGGCATCATCCATGCCGATCTGTTTCCCGACAATGTCTTCTTCCTCGGCGAAAGACTGTCCGGCCTCATCGACTTCTATTTCGCCTGCAACGACCTCTACGCCTATGACGTCGCCACCTGCCTCAATGCTTGGTGTTTCGAGAAGGATTTCTCCTTCAACCTGACCAAAGGCACGGCGCTGCTGGCCGGCTATCAGAGCGTGCGGCCTTTGAGCGATGGCGAGAAAGCAGCGCTGCCGATGCTTTCGCGCGGCTCGGCGCTGCGCTTTATGCTGACTCGGCTCTATGACTGGCTGACCGTTCCCGACGGCGGGCTGGTCATGAAGCGCGATCCGACCGAATATATCCGCCGCATGCGCTTCCACCGCGCGATCAGGTCGCCTTCGGAATACGGACTGACATGACCAAGCAGGTTGAAATCTTCACCGACGGCGCCTGCTCGGGCAATCCCGGTCCCGGCGGCTGGGGCGCCATCCTGCGCTTCAACGGCAAGACCAGGGAATTGTCGGGCGGCGAGGCCGAGACGACCAATAACCGTATGGAGCTGCTGGCCGCCATCTCGGCGCTGAATGCGCTGAAGGAGCCGTGCGCCGTCGAACTTCACACCGACAGCAAATATGTCATGGACGGTATCTCCAAATGGATCCACGGCTGGAAGAAAAACGGCTGGAAGACCGCCGACAAGAAGCCGGTCAAGAACGGTGAACTGTGGCAGGCGCTGGATGAGGCCAATCGGCGCCACAAGGTGACCTGGAACTGGGTCAAGGGCCATGCCGGCCACACCGAGAACGAACGCGCCGACGAACTCGCAAGGGAAGGCATGGCGCCGTTCAAGAGGGGCTCAGCCAAGCCTGCGGCGCCGAAAGTGGCGCTGAAGCCGGCGGCATCCGAGAAGCAGCCGGCGCCACGGGCACGGCGCTCGACCCAAAGCTATTGAGCTCAAGCTATCGGCAAGGGGATCTCACTCATGCCGATCGTATACTACATCACCCATCCCCAGGTTCAGATCGATGCCAACGTTCCCGTGCCGCACTGGGGGCTGTCCGAGATCGGACGAGCGCGAGCATCAGCCATGCTCGATCAGCCATGGGTCGGATCGATCCGCCGTGTCGTCTCGTCGGCCGAGCGCAAGGCGATCGAAACCGCCGAGATTCTTTGCAAACACCTCGGCCTCGCGGTCGAGGTGAGGGAGCGCATGCATGAGAACGATCGGTCGGCAACCGGCTTCCTGCCGCCGCCGGAGTTCGAGGTGGTCGCCGACCAGTTCTTCGCCAACCCGCACAAAAGCATCCGCGGCTGGGAGCGGGCCATCGATGCCCAGCAACGCATTGTCAGCGAGGTCGAAACGGTGCTGGGTGCTGCCGATGGCGGCGACATTGCCTTCGTCGGCCATGGCGGCGTCGGAACGCTCTTGCTGCTCTCGCTCAGCGGCCGCGCAATCAGCCGCGCGGCGGATCAGCCGGCCGGCGGCGGCAACTACTTCGCCTATGATGTCGGCACGCGCCGCGTCGTCCACGGATGGCGGTCGATAGACAGTCTGGCGCCGCGCTAAAGCGGATGTCAGGATATCATCGATACCGTAGCCGCGATGAAGCCGCGCGCGACCAACGGATAGAACCCGTCCTCAGCGGATCAGCAGGGCCGTGCCGTAGAGGCCGAGCGCGAACACCGTGTGCGAGATCACGTTGAAGGCGCGGATCTGCATCGGGTTGGGGCGCTTTGAGGCAGCCCAGCCGGCGCCCATGCCGGGCGCCAGCAGGAACCAGCCGGCGCCGATGGTGACCATGCCGAGGATGAAGGCCGGCAGGAAGGTCGGCGCGTCCAGCCATGCCGTGCCCGCCAGCGCCACCAGGATGAAGCCGTAGACGATGCCGGTGACATAGTGGAAAGCCCAGCCCAGCGCCTGCTCATGCGCATAGGGTGCGGCATGGGCGATATCGTCGTGGAAAACCTTGCCTTCCCTAAGGTGCCAGACCCAGCGGCCGGGCCGCCCCCAGTTCGGCCGCGGCTGGCTGAGCGCCAGATGCAGGAACAGCGCCCAAAGATCCATCAGCACCGTGGCGCCGATGCCGATCGCAACGCTGCGCCAGATGATGTCAAACATCGTCGATGTCCCCCAAAGCAGGCAATCCGGCTGGAAGCGCGTCGTCGTCAGGCCATGGCGCTCATGAGCCGACGCGGCCGCCGCGGTTTAGAGCTGGCTCAGAATGTGAGCGGCACCCGATGTGTCGACTCCTGGCTTGGTCTCGACATTGAGCGCCGTGACCTTGCCGTTGTCGACGATCATCGAGAAGCGCTTCGAGCGCAATCCCATGCCGCCGCTGGAATAGTCGGAGTCGAGGCCGATCGACCTGGCGAAGTCGCCATTGCCGTCGGCGAGATAGAGGATCTTGCCTTGACCGCCGGTGAAATTGGCCCAGGCGCCCATGACATGGACATCGTTGACGGAGACGACGGCGATGGTGTCGACGCCGCGGGCCAGGATGGCATCGTGGTTCTCGAGATAGCCCGGCAGATGATTGTTGCTGCAGGTCGGCGTGAAGGCGCCTGGAACGCCGAACAGCACGACCTTCTTGCCCGCGAAAATCTCGGCCGAGGTGATCACCTTGGCGCCGTCGGCGGTCATTTCCTTGAAGGTCGCATCGGGCAGTTTGTCGCCAACGGCAATCGTCATGATGGTCCTCGTGTGAAAAGCAGGGAAGGTTTCTTGCGATAGCGAAATCGGGCATCTCCCGCAACCGCCGATAAGGCCTGGATCAAGGGAAAGCCCGGATCGGGTTCGGTATCAGGGGAACGGCAGAACGCCCTCGACCGCGCCTTCGGCACTTGTCAGGGTGTAATACAACCCGCCATCGGTCGGTGTCGTCGACGGCCGGTCGAGGATCGGAATGGTAAATACCAGCCGGCCGTCCTTTTCGCTGCGTGCAGGCGCCCCGAACATATAGTCGCGTCCCCCGGCGACGAAGAAATCCGCCGCCTCCGGATCTCCGGGAAAAGTCGCCTCGACGATCAGCGTCTCATGGTCGCCCGGCAGCACCTTGATCCCGAAATCGGGCTTGGCAGGCGCGGGCAAGGTGGCGAGTGCAGCCTTCACCAGCGCCGCATCCTCGGCATTGTCGGGATCGGCGGCGGGATCGACGCTCAGCCGCGTCTGCACCGGAATACAGATCGTCTCGCAAATGCCAAGAAAGATGTCGGCATCGATGACGGCCGCATCCCCAGGCGACGACAAAGTGAACGTCACCGGCAGCGAGACCGGATGGTTGTAGCCGGCCCATTTGCCGTAGCCGTCGTCATGGCGCTGCGGCGGCGGGAAGGAAAACGCCGCATCGGTGATGTTGGTGCTGGCCGAAACGTCGATCTGCGGCGGCACGCCGGCGTCGCCCGGATCACGCCAATAGGTCTTCCAGCCGGGCTTGAGCGCGATGTCGAGCACGCCATGGATGCGACCGGCCTCGTCGGCCTTGCCTGATGTCACCAGCCGCACCTTACCGCCTTCGCTGTTGTACCAGTCGGAAGACGAGGCGGCGGCGGGAATAGCTGCTCCGCATCCGATGGCGGCGCCGAGCAGCAGGATTTTCAAGCTTTGCATGGCGTTGATTTGATCGTCAGTTCATGGCCGCGCAATGTTTTCATGGCGCTCTGCGTATCATATTTGCGTGACCTTCGGGCAAGGAACAGTTGGCTTCAAGCAATCGGCCGAGTGAAGTTCGCAGTCAAGATTCCGTTGTTTCAACCGTTGGGCTTTGGCCGAATCGCACGCGGCGCATCTTTTCGGCGTCCCGGAAACGCGTTACGCTCCAGTGCATGGACTTGTTGCGCCACAAAAAGACAGCCGGTGGACGCGGCTTTCTTGACGACCAGTTCCTGATTGCCATGCCCGGCATGAAGGACGATCGCTTCACGCGCTCGGTCATCTACATCTGCGCGCACAGCGATGAAGGCGCCATGGGCCTGATCATCAACCAGACGCAACAGATGCTGTTTCCCGATCTTCTGGTGCAGCTCGGCATCATGAACGAGCAGGAGGCGATCAGGCTGCCGGCGCAGGCTCGCGACTTCGTCGTGCGCAATGGCGGCCCCGTCGACCGTAGCCGCGGCTTCGTCCTGCACTCGGGCGACTACCGGGTGGAATCCTCGCTCACCGTCTCCGACGATATCTGCCTGACCGCGACGGTCGACATATTGCGCGCCATCTCGTCCGGCCGCGGCCCGCGGCGCGCGTTGATGGCGCTCGGCTATTCCGGCTGGGGCGCCGGCCAGCTGGAAACCGAGATCGCCGAGAATGGCTGGCTGACCTGTCCGGCCACGCCGGAGCTTCTGTTCGACGCCGACATCGAGCGCAAATACGACCGCATCCTGGCATCGATCGGGATTGATCTGGCGCATTTGAGCCTGGCCGCGGGGCACGCCTGAGGCCTCGCCTCGCCGACGTTCCGCCGAACCTTCGCGACTAGCCGAAGCCGCCCGCCACTTTCGTCATCCTAGGGTCTGCGCCGCGTCGCTGCGCTCCTTGCTTCGCCCTAGGATGACGAAGGCGCGGTCGCTTCAGCTAATTTTCGGGGTTCATTCCAATGTAACCACGCGCCTGCACGACGCATGCCTCACCCGTCACGCCTGCGTCATCGGGTACTGCTCTTTCAACGCCTTCAGCACCTGGTCGCCTGGCATCGGCGCGCCGAACATGAAGCTTTGCACATATTCGCAGCCCATCTGGCGCAGTTCCAGCGCATCGCTTTCGTCGGAAATGCCCTCGGCCACCACCGACAGGCCGAGTTCATGCGCCATGTTGACCATGGATTTGAGCAGCACCGCCCGCTTCGGCGTCGCGTCGTCGACGAAGCTCTTGTCGATCTTGATGGTGTCGAAGGGGAAGCGGGTCAGATAGGCGAGCGAGGAATAGCCGGTGCCGAAATCGTCCAGCGACAGGCCGATGCCGAGCTGCTTGAGCTTGGTCAGCACATGCGAGGTTTGCTCTGGATTGTCCATCACCAGCGATTCGGTAAGTTCGAGCCGGAAGCAGCGCGGCTTCAGATTGGCGCGCGCGATGACCGAGCGGACATCGCTGACCAGGTCGCGGCGGATCAGCTGGCGACTGGACAGATTGACCGACACCGACAGCGGCGTGTCGCCGATCTGCTTTTGCCAACCGGCGAGGTCTTCGGCCGCCTGCTGCATGGCAAACAGCCCAAGCTGCACGATCAGGCCACAGCTTTCGGCGACCGGGATGAAATCGCCCGGCGGGATCATGCCGCGGCGCGGATGGTCCCACCTCAGCAGCGCCTCGAAGCCGGCAATGCTGCCGTCCTCCAGCCGTACGATCGGCTGGTAGGCAAGGGTGAACTCACGCCGCTCGATGGCGCGGCGCAGATCGGATTCGAATTGCAGCCGGTCGGTGCCGACGGTGCGGAAGGCCGGCCGGAACGGCTCGATCCTGTCACCGCCGAAGCGCTTGGCCTGGTGCATGGCAAGCTCGGCGTCCTTGACCATGTCTTCTGCCGAAGTCTGCGCCGAGGTCCAGGTGATCAGGCCGATCGAGGCAGTCAGCACGATCTCGCGCTTGGCGAAGGTGATCGGGTTGTTGATGGCGTGCTTGATGGCGTCTGCCACCGCCGCGATGCGGGAGGGTTCCTGTTCGGAGAGCAGCATCAGGGCGAACTGGTCACCGGCAAAGCGCGACAGCGAATCCTTCGGTTTCAACAGCCGGTGCAAACGGCGCGCAATGGTGAGCAGGATGGTGTCGCCGGCCGAGATGCCAAGCCCGTCATTGACCTGCTTGAAACGGTCGATGTCGATGACGAAGACGGTCGGGCGCACCTTCTCTTCGGTGCGCGCGATCGAGATGATGGCTTCCAGCCGGTTCATCAGAAGTTCGCGGTTGGGCAGGCCGGTCAGATTGTCGTGAACGGCATCGTGCAGCAGCCTTTCCTCGGACTTTTTCTGCTCGGTGACGTCGACCATGGTGCCGACGCAGCGAATCACTTCGCCGTCCGAGCCGATCACCGGCCGCGCCCGAAGCAAGAACCAGTGGTAGTGCCCGTCGGCGCCGCGCAGGCGGAAATTCTGCGAGACCCGGCCGCGCCGATGTTCGAGCACCACGTCGAGGGTGGTGCGGAACGTGTCGCGGTCGTCGGCATGCAGCACCGGCAGCCAGTTGCGGGCCGCACCCCCCAGGCTGTTGGGCGCCAGGCCAAGCTGGATGCTGACGTCGGGCTTGGTGACGACGCGGTCGCGCAGCACGTCCCAGTCCCACACCGTGTCGCCGGAGCCGGCCACGGCCAGCGCCTGGCGCTCGAGATCGGAGAACAGGCCCTGATGCAGCGCGCCGCCGGCAAAGGCATGCTGCATGACGGTGAAGCCGATCAAAAGGATGATCAGGATCAGCCCGCCGCCCAATGCCGGCTGGGCGATGTCGTTGTCGAGCATGCCGGTGATCGCCATCCACGACCCGCACAGCCATAGCAGCACCATCACCCAACTGGGCACCAGCATGATCGCACGGTCGTAACCACGAAGACCCAGCAGGATGATCAGGCCGAGCCCGGTCAGCGCGGTGGCGGCGAAGGACAGCCGGGCAATACCGGCGGCGACGGCCGGATCGATGATGGCCACACCCGCAATCAGCACCAGGCCGAGGATCCAGACCAGCGCGCCATAGCTGAAATGGCCGTGCCACCGGTTGAGGTTGAGATAGGCGAACAGGAACACCACGAAGGTCGCCGCAAGCGCCACCTCGGTTCCCGCTCGCCACATCTGCTCGTTGCCGGGCGATATCTCTATGATCTTGTTTAGAAAGCCGAAATCTACGCAGATATAGGCCAGAACCGCCCAGGCCAGCGCTGCGGTCGCCGGAAACATCGAGGTTCCCTTGACCACGAACAGAATTGTCAGGAACAGCGCCAGAAGGCCGGCAATGCCGATGACGATGCCGCGGAACAGCGTATAGGAATTGACCGAGTCCTTGTAGGCTTCCGGCTCCCATAGGTAGACCTGCGGCAGCTTCGGCGAGGCGAGTTCGGCGATGAAGGTGATCACCGTTCCCGGGTTCAGCGTCACCCGGAACACGTCGGCGTCGGAGCTTGACTGGCGGTCGAGCGCGAAGCCCTCGCTGGGTGTGATCGCGGCGATGCGGGTGGCGCCGAGATCGGGCCAGAAGATGCCGGAATTCACCAGCCGGAAATGCGGCGCCACGATCAGCCGGTCGAGCTGCTGGTCGGTGGTGTTGGCGAGCGCGAACACCGCCCAGTCGCCGCTCGAGCGCGCGTCATTGGCCTCGACCTCGATGCGCCGCACGATGCCGTCGGGACCGGGCGCGGTCGACACCTGGAAGTTTTCGCCCTGATTGACGTAGATCTGGACGGCGCGCGACAGGTCGAGCGCGACATCGTCGCGGGCAATCTTGATCGGTTCGACGGCGAAGGCCGGGAGCGCCGCGCAAAGCGTGACGACAACCGCCAGAACAAAGGCCAACAGCGACCCGTTTCGCAGGAAATTCGTCAAAAATCAGTCCTTCGTTCCAGCGCCCGGCGGATCGTCCGCGATCCGGGCGTAGAGGTAGTGGTCCTGCCAGATGCCGTTGATCCTGAGGTAGGATCGCAGAAGTCCTTCGCGCCGGAATCCGGCTTTTTCAAGCACGCGGATCGACCGGACATTGTCGGGAATACAGGCAGCTTCGATCCGGTGCAACCTCAGCGTATCGAAGGCGAAGCGGCAGACCACCTTGACCGCGTCGGTCATCAGGCCGCGGCCGCCAAACCGCTCCCCGATCCAGTACCCGACATGGCCGCTTTGCGAGACGCCGTGGCGGATATTGCCGAGCGTAATGCCGCCGGCAAGCTTGCCGCTCGCCTTCTCGAAGATGAAGAAGGCGATGGCTGTCCCCTGCGCATAGTCTTCGCGGTAGCGGCCGATGCGCAGCCGCCAGGCGGTGCGGTCGAGTTCATCGGGCGTCCAGCGCGGCTCCCACGGTTCGAGGAAGGCACGGCTTTCGCCGCGCACCGCTGACCATTCGCGATAGTCGTTGGTGTAGGGCACGCGCAGCATGACCCGGTCGCCTTTCAGTGCCGGCAGGTCACGGCGAAAGAAAGGGAGCGCGAACACCGGCGCTTGAAGGCTTAGACGGCGAGCTTGCGGGCCGTGGTGTGCGTGCCCGCAAGCGAATCGAGAATCGCCTCATAGGGCGCGAGCGTACCCACCGGTCCAACCGCGGTCAGCGTCGGCTTGGTCGAAAACAGCCGGGACGAAAGGTCGGTCAGCCGCTCGACGGTCAGCGCCGACAGCCGTTCCATCAATTCCTCCTTGGCGATCGGCCGACCGAACAGAAGCAGCTGCCTGGCGATCTGCGAGGCGCGGCTGGCCGGGCTTTCAGCCGACATGATCAGGCCGGCGCGATATTGCGCGCGGGCGCGGTCGAGCTCTTCCTGAAGGATATTCTCGCCGGCCTTCTGCAGCTCGTCGATAATGACCGGCACCAGTTCGGCAATGTCGCTCTGCCCGGTCGCGGCATGGACGCCGAAGATGCCGGTATCGGAAAAACCCCAGTGGAAGGCATAGACCGAATAGCACAGGCCACGCTTTTCGCGGACCTCCTGGAACAGCCGGGACGACATGCCGCCGCCGAGGATCATCGACAGCACCTGCGAAGCGTAGAAATCGCGCACATGATAGGCTCGGCCTTCGAAGCCGAGCACGATCTGCGCGTCCATCAGGTCGCGATCCTCGCGGAAATCGCCGCCGACATACTGCGCATATTGCGGCATCGTGCCGTCGGACTTGCTGCGGAAACCGCCGAGCTGCTTTTCGACCTCGCGCACGAAATTGTCGTGCTTGATGTCGCCGGCCGCCACGATCACCATCTTCTCGGCGCCATATTGGCGCTCGATGAAATCATGCAGCTGTTTGGAGGTGAAGGATTTGACGGTTTCCGGCGTGCCGAGGATCGAGCGGCCGATCGTCTGGTGGCGGAAGGCGGTCTCGGTGAAACGGTCGAAGACGATGTCGTCGGGTGTGTCGTGCGCGGCGCCGATCTCCTGCAGGATCACATGCTGCTCGCGCTCCAGTTCCTCTGGGTCGAATTCGGACTCCTGCAGGATATCGGCAAGGATATCCACCGCCAGCGGCACATCGTCGGACAGCACCCTGGCGTAATAGGACGTCGTCTCGACTGATGTGGCGGCATTGATCTCGCCGCCGACATCCTCGATTTCCGAGGCGATCTCGAAGGCCGTCCGCCTTTTCGTACCCTTGAAGGCCATATGCTCGAGCAGATGGGCCATTCCGTGCTCGTCGTCACGCTCATTGCGGGCGCCGGACTTGACCCAGGCGCCAAGGGCAACGGATTCGAGGCTTGGAAGGGTTTCGGTGGCGACTGTCAGGCCGTTCGACAGACGGCTTACCTCAACACCCATATGGCAAGTACTCCCTAACGCGCTGCCCTTGAGTGGCGGCTCACGTAATCTTCCACCATTTTCAGGTCGGATGGAAGTACCGTGTACTTTTCGTCGGCTGACATCAAGGACCCCAGCCATGCGGGCAGGGCCGGCGACACGCCGCAGGCGGCTTCGACCGCGGCCGGGAACTTGGCCGGGTGCGCCGTGCCCAGCACCACCATCGGCACTGCACCGTCAGCCTTGCCGGCGGCGACATGCACGGCCGCGGCCGTGTGCGGATCGAGCAGATAATTGCTGGATTCGAGCGTTGAACGGATGGTGGCGGCAACCTCGTCCATATCAGCGCGTCCGGCGTCGAATTCGGACCGCATCCGGTCGATTTCTGCGGTTTCGATGGTGAAGGCGCCGGATTGCTTGAGGCCGGCCATGTAACGCCGCACCGTCTCTGCGTTACGGTCGCAGGCCTCGAACAGCAGTCGCTCGAAGTTCGACGATACCTGGATGTCCATCGATGGCGACGTCGTCGCAAACACACCCTTGGTGCGGTATTCACCGGTCGCGAAAGTGCGCGCCAATATGTCGTTGTTGTTGGTGGCGACGATCAGCCGCTCGATCGGCAGGCCCATCTTCTTGGCGGCGTAACCGGCGAAAATATCGCCGAAATTGCCGGTCGGCACGGTAAAGGAGACCGGCCTGTCCGGCGCGCCGAGCGAAAGCGCCGAGGAAAAATAATAGACGATCTGGGCCATGATGCGGGCCCAGTTGATCGAATTGACGCCCGACAGCGACACGCGATCACGAAAACGATGATCGTTGAACATATCCTTCAGCAGGCCCTGGCAATCGTCGAAATTGCCTTCGATCGCCAGCGCCTGGACGTTGGCGGCAGTCGATGTCGTCATCTGCCGCTGCTGCACCGGCGAGACGCGGCCATGCGGGAACATCACGAAAATGTCAGTTCGGTCGCGGCCGGCGAAGGCATCGATGGCGGCGCCGCCAGTGTCACCCGAGGTCGCGCCGACGATGGTGGCGCGCTGGCCACGCTCAGTCAGTACATGGTCCATCAGCCGGGCAAGCAGCTGCATGGCAACGTCCTTGAAGGCCAGCGTCGGACCGTGGAAGAGCTCGAGGATGAACGTGTTGGCGCCGGTCTGCACCAGCGGGCAGACGGCCCGGTGGCGGAAGGTGGCATAGGCTTCTCGCACCAGGCGCTCGAAGACGGGTGCGGCGATCTCGCCGCCGAGGAAGGGCGTCAGCACGCGGATGGCGAGGTCCGCATAGGGCAGGCCGCGCATGGCGCGGATCTCGGCTGCCGAAAACTGCGGCCATGTCTGCGGCACATAAAGCCCGCCGTCGCGGGCCAGCCCCGCCAGCACCGCATCGGCAAATCCAAGCACGGGCGCATCCCCGCGGGTACTCACATAGCGCATCGTCAAAGGTCCATTGCTGCCGCCGGTTTCATCCACGGCAATTGGTTAATTTTCCGAGCCGCCTCAGTCGCATTTTTGCCGTGGCGTTGCTATACGTCACCAACTTTGCGAGAGGGAAGTGCAGTTTCATGGCGTTTCATAAGTTCAACCGTCGCTTTGTCGCGGGTCTGGCGCTAACCGGCTTTATGCTTGCCGCCGCCGGTTGCCAATCGAGCGACAATGGCATCCTCAATCTCGGTTTCGGCAAGAAGACCGACCCGAATGCGCCAATACCGCCTCAGGATCCCAAGGTTCTCGCCAGCCAGTTGCAGGCCTACTGTCCGAAAGTGACGGTGCGTGACGGCACCGCATACTTCAATACCTACGCCAAGGGCGCGCCGCAGCCGAAAAAGAAAAAGGCTGATGCAACACAGGATGCCGAGGCCGCTGCCGCCGCGCAGACGGCGCCTGACGGCTCCATCGTCGATCCGAACAAGGATCCGGCCAAGATCATCTACCAGGCCTCGATCAGCGATGTGAGCCGCGATTGCAGCCGTGCCAACGGCCAGTTGACGATGAAGGTTGGCGTTGCCGGCAAGATCGTGCCGGGACCGCTGTTCGCCCCCGGCACCATCACCATGCCGATCCGCATTGCCGTCATGCACGGCCCCGACGTACTTTATTCGCAGATCCACCCCTATCAGATCCAGGTCAGCGATCCCTCGACCGCCACCCAGTTCGTGTTCACCGATCCCAACGTCGTCGTGCCCGAACCCTCCGCCCGGGATTACACTGTCTATGCCGGCTATGACGACACCGCGCCGGCGGCGGCGGACAAGAAGTCCGGCAAGAAAAAGAAGCGCGCTCCCGCGACGAACTAAGCGCCTGGGCGCCGTCGCTGCTGCGACGGTGCCGGTCAACTCTTTGAAAGATCCAAACGATCCGATCGCAATCCTGCAGGCGTGCGCCTGCGGCAGGTCGCGTCTGCGCTTTAATCTCGATCCATTCCGCCAGCGCACTTGACTCATTCATATCCCGGCGGTTATACGTCGATCAATAGCTCGCAGGTTATTGATCCCGATGCCAGACGCCCACGATACTTTGTTCAGAACGCTTGCCGACCCGACCCGGCGGGCCATCTTCGAGCGCCTTTGCCGCCAGGGTGAGCAGACCGTGGGGGCGCTCACGGCGGAGTCCGGGGTTTCGCAACCGGCGGTGTCGAAGCATCTCGGCGTCCTGAAGCTGGCCGGGCTGGTGCGTGACCGCCACGCCGGACGCCAGACCCACTACAGCGCCCAGCCCGCGGCACTTGGTCCGCTGACCGACTGGACAGTTCAAATGACAGGATTCTGGGAGGGCCGCTTCGATGACCTCGAGAACCTGCTGAAAAGGATGGACCAGTGAGCAATCCCGAACTGCGCACCGTCGTCGTCGAACGTGAAATATCCTGGCCGGCGGAGAAGATCTGGCGCGCGTTGACGCAGCCGCATCTGATGGAGGAATGGCTCATGAAGAACGATTTCAAGCCTGTCGTCGGCCACAGCTTCAATCTTCGCGGCGACTGGGGCGGCGTGCTCGACTGCGAGGTGCTGGCCATCGAGCAAAACAGGACGCTGTCCTACAGCTGGGATTTTGCGCATGAGGATGCCGCCTACAATCTGACGAGCGTGGTGACGTTCACGCTCACACCCACGAGCTCGGGAACCCATCTGCGCGTCGAGCAGTCGGGCTTCCATCCGAGCCAGAAGCAGGCCTATGGCGGCGCCAGGGCCGGGTGGCAGCAATTCCTCACCAAGCTGGAGCAGGTCCTGGCGAAGCCGGATTGAAGCTTGCCGGTACCATACCCTGATCGCGGGGCACCGAATGCAAAAAGGAGTAAATCGATGAAGATCAAGCTGACCAGCGTCTATGTGGACAACCAGGACAACGCACTGCGCTTCTACACCGACGTGCTGGGCTTTGCCGTGAAGGCCGACTTCAGCAATGGGCCTTTTCGTTGGCTGACCGTCATCTCACCCGATGAGCCCGAGGGAGCCGAGCTACAGCTGGCGCTCAACGACAACCCGGCCGCCAAGGCCTACCAGCAGGCCATCTTCAAGCAGGGGCAGCCCGCGCTCATGCTGTTCACCGACGACGTCAAGGGTGATTACGAGCGCATCAAGGGACGCGGCGGTGCGTTCGCCATGGCGCCGACAGAAGTGACCGGCTCGACCATCGCCCAGCTCAACGACAGCTGCGGCAATCTCATCCAGATCACCCAACTGGCGCGTTGGTAGGCGCTGGGTTCAAGAGGAAGTTGCAATGAACTTGAGCAAATGGATACGTCAAACCCATCGTTGGCTGTCGATCATCTTCACGCTGACCGTGGCAGCCAATTTCATCACCATGGCGTTCGGGCAACCTCCGGCCTGGGTGATCTATTCGCCGCTGCTGCCGCTATTCCTGCTGCTGTTCAGCGGCCTCTATATGTTCGTGCTGCCTTACGTCGCGAGATCGCGTGGCGAGCAGGGCGCGCAAGGGTAGGACATGGCCAAGGCGCCGGGAAAATCGAAGGTCGCAAAACCGGCCCCAGACAAGCCGGAAAAGCCGGTCCTGCTTTCGGGCGGCAACCCGCAGATCCCGAAGGCCTATGGGGACGCTCCGGTGCAGGCGTATATTGCTGCCATGCCGGGCTGGAAAAGCGATGTCGGGCGCCGGATCGACGCACTTATCGTCAGCGCCGTCCCCGGCGTCTGCAAGGCGGTGAAGTGGAACTCACCGTTCTATGGCATCGAAGGCGAGGGTTGGTTCCTCAGCCTGCATTGCTTCACCAGATACGTCAAAGTCGCCTTCTTTCGCGGCACGTCGCTCGATCCTGTGCCTCCCGGCGGTTCCAGGCAAAAGGAAGTGCGCTATCTCGACATCCATGAAAGCGAAGAGATCGACGAAGCCCGCTTCGCCTCCTGGGTGAAGCAGGCCAGCCGATTGCCCGGCGATAAGATGTGAACGGAGGCAGACCATGAAGATCAGCATGTCGAGCAAGGACGAGGGAGGCGCCTCTGCCTCCGAGCGGATAGATGCCCGAATCCGGGAGCTGGACGATTGGCGGGGCAAGACGTTGGCCAGCCTGCGCAAGACCATCCTCGACGCCGACCCGGAAATCATCGAGGAGTGGAAGTGGATGGGCAGCCCGGTATGGTCACGCGACGGCATGATCGCCGTCGGCAACGCTCACAAGGACAAGGTGAAGCTGACCTTTTCTCACGGTGCCAGCCTGCCGGATCCCGACAGGCTGTTCAACAACGGGCTCAACGGCAAGGTGTGGCGCGCCATCGATGTGTCGGAGGGCGACGAGATCGATGCGGATGCGCTGAAAGCGCTCGTCCGCGCCGCGATTGCCTACAACAGGGCTAAGAAGAAACCGGCTAAGTCGGCCAAAGCCAAGGACTGATCGGTTCAGGCGTCCGACCACTCCGACAGAGCGGCAATCACACTTTTCAGTTCGGCCCAGCGGCGGATGACGGTTTCGGCGCCGGCTTCGGTCAGCACATCGGCATGGCCGGGATAGCTGTGCGCGGCGCCGGTGAAGCCGATCACGCGCATGCCAGCGGCCCTGGCGCCGGTGACGCCGTGCACCGAATCCTCGATGACGAAGGTGTTTGCCGGATTGGCGTTGAGTTGCTGCGCCGCGATCAGGAACACATCCGGCGCGGGCTTGGTTTTCTTGCTTGGTATTTCCAGCGCTGAAAAAATCCGGCCGGCGAAGAACGGCAGCAGGCCCACTTTCTCGAGCATGAACTCGATCCGCTCCAAGCGTGAGTTCGAGCAGACGCAGCGCGGCGCGGTGACCGCAGCGACCGCCTCGCGCACGCCGTCGATGGCGCGCACGTCGCTGCGCAGTTTGCGGTCGACCAGCTCTTCGGCCCGGTCGATCATCGAGGCATGGAACGGGATCGCGGACTTTGCCTCGACCCGCATCATGATGTCCTTGAAGGTCAGTCCGGCATAGGTTTCGGCGTATTCCTCGGCCGAGATTTCATATCCGGCCAAGGTCAGCAATTCGGCCTCAACGCGGGCTGCGATGATTTCGGAATCGACGAGCACGCCGTCGCAATCGAAGATGACAAGGTCTGGCTGGGGCATGGCAATCCGAACGAGGGAGGGTGATGAGAGGCCCGGCAAGGCTCAAGCGGCGCGACATACACCAACGGGCCGGGCTGCGCAAATTGACGACGTCAGGGCTGCCTGGACCGTTGCGTCCTTCACCGAATATTTACGCTGATCGGTAACCATAACGGGGAGTAAACAGTAACGCGTGCCTTGGGTGTAAAAATGTCTGCCGTGCGTCTTCTCGCCGACCTCTCCCACGCCCCCCAGCAATCCGAGTGGCTGGACACGATCCTCAAGGGCGATTGTGTCGCCGCGCTCGACCGGCTGCCGGAAAAATCCATCGACGTCATCTTCGCCGATCCGCCTTACAATCTGCAGCTCGACGGCGATTTGCACCGGCCCGACCAGTCCAAGGTTGACGCCGTCGACGATGATTGGGACCAGTTCGAGAGTTTCGAGGCCTATGACGCCTTCACCCGCGCCTGGCTCCTGGCGGCACGCCGCGTGCTGAAGCCCAATGGCACCATCTGGGTCATCGGCTCCTACCACAACATCTTCCGCGTCGGCGCCAAGATGCAGGATCTCGGCTTCTGGATCCTCAACGATGTCGTCTGGCGCAAGACCAACCCCATGCCGAACTTCCGCGGCCGCCGCTTCCAGAACGCGCATGAGACCATGATCTGGGCCTCGCGCGACCAGAAGGGCAAGGGCTATACCTTCAATTACGAAGCCATGAAGGCGTCGAACGACGACATCCAGATGCGCTCCGACTGGCTGTTCCCGATCTGCACTGGCGGCGAGCGGCTGAAGAACGACAATGGCGACAAGCTGCATCCGACGCAGAAGCCGGAAGCGCTGCTCGCCCGCATCATGATGGCTTCGACCAAGCCGGGCGACATCGTGCTCGACCCATTCTTCGGCTCCGGCACCACCGGCGCCGTGGCCAAGCGGCTCGGCCGTCACTTCGTCGGCATCGAGCGCGAACAGGTCTATATCGACGCCGCCAACGAGCGCATCGATGCCGTGCGGCCGCTGGAAAGCGCCGATCTCACCGTGCTCACCGGCAAGCGCGCCGAGCCGCGCGTCGCCTTCGTCAGCCTGATCGATACCGGTCTGATGCAGCCCGGCGCCACGCTCTATGACGCCAAGAAGCGCTGGTCGGCCAAGGTACGCGCCGACGGCACGGTGGCGATCGGCGACAGCGCCGGCTCGATCCACAAGATCGGCGCCGAAGTGCAGGGCCTGGACGCCTGCAACGGCTGGACCTTCTGGCACTATGAGCGCTCGGGCGGCCTGACCCCGATCGACGAACTGCGCCGCATCGCCAGGCTCGGCATGGAGCGGGCAGGGGCTTGATCTCAGGGTGTAAAGTCGTAGAGCGCTACCTTCCGGCCTCTGCGCGGCTCATACCGCGATGCCATACCGCTCAAGGTCCGCCTTGAGCGTTTTTGCATCTGTGAACAGCACAGCATTCCAGCCGGCCACCCTGGCGCCATCGACATTTCTGGGGCTGTCGTCGATGAACAGCGTGGCTGACGGTTCGAGACCGAACGCGGCGACGTGATGGTCGTAGATGGCGCGGTCGGGCTTGATCTCACGGATATCGGCCGACACGGTCACGCCGCGCGGGCGGCTAAGGAAATCGAAGCGCAGTCGTGCCTCGGCAAGTGTGTCGGCGGCGAAGTTCGTCAGCATGGTCACGTCGTGGCCGCTCTCGATCAGGCCGAGCATGATGGCGACGCTGTCCTCATAGGCATGCGGCACCATGTCGTTCCAATAGCGTCGGAAATTGCGAATGTTTTCAGCATGATCCGGGTAATCCGCGATCAGCAGCGCTTCCGCCTCTTCCCACGTCCGGCCACGGTCCTGCTCGATGTTCCAGTCATGCGTGCAGACATTGTCGAAGAACCACTTGCGCTCTTCGGCATCGGGAATGAGGCGGCTGAACGGAATGTTCGGATCGTAGTGGAGCAAGACGCGGCCGATGTCGAACACGATATGGCGGATTTCAGTCATTTCTGGCCTTTCAAAGCGAATGCTAGTCAATCGGGCGGTGTTTTTTGGTTGCGCCCGGTATCGCTGCTTCGATGACCTTTTTCATGACCGTCGGCAGCGCTTCTCCGGAAATGTCATGGGCCAGCGACCAGAAATGCCCTTCCGGCGCATCACTTTTCACTTGAGCGTGAAAGACTTCGAGCTCGAGCGCGAAATGGGTGAAGACATGCGCGATCTCTCCAGCGCGCCGCCAGTCGGCAGGGAAGGGCGCTGCCTCCGAAGTGGTTGCACCGTCGATCCGCGCTGTCCAACCTGTGGTCGGCACCTCGGTCATGCCGCCGAGCAGGCCCTTGTCAGGCCGCTTGCGCAACAGGATGGCGCCGTCGCCGCGCTCGGCGACGAAGGCGGCACCCCGCCTGAGTGGTTTGTCGACCTTGGGCAGGCGGACCGGAAAGCGCTCGGGGTCGCCGGACAGGATGGCGCTGCAATCCTCGCGCACCGGGCACATCATGCAGCGCGGCCGTCTTGGCGTGCAGATCGTGGCGCCAAGGTCCATCATTGCCTGGGCGAAGTCGCCCGGCCTTGTCTGCGGAACCAGTCTTTCGACGAGCGCGCGGATTTCAGGCTTTGCCTCGCTGAGCGGCGTTGCGATCGAATAGAGCCGCGAGATGACACGTTCGACATTGCCGTCGACGACCGCCGCCGGACGGTCGAAGGCGATCGCCGCGATCGCCGCCGCCGTATAGGCGCCGATCCCCGGCAATTCCCTCAATCCCGTTTCGTTGTCGGGAAAACGGCCGCCCTGGCTCGCAACCAGATCGGCGCAGGCCTTGAGGTTGCGCGCCCGTGAATAATAGCCGAGCCCGGCCCAGGCCTTCATCACATCCTCGGCCGGCGCAGCCGCCAGCGCCTTCACATCAGGCCATTTCTCGACAAAGGCGCGAAAATAGGATTTTACCGCTTCGACCGTGGTCTGCTGCAGCATCACTTCCGAAAGCCAGATGCGATAGGGGTCCGGCCGTGCACCGCCGGCCGCGGCGTGCGGCGTGATCCGCCACGGCAGTTCGCGATGGTGCGCGTCGTACCAGGCAAGCAGACGCGCGGCGATCTCTCCCGATAGAGTTGGTCCGGATGCGGCCTTGCGGGTCTGTTCGTGCAGTGCCATTGATCGCGGGCTGGCTCTAGGCTGGTGAGGAGCGTGGCTGGAGAACGTACATGGCAGGGAGAACGCCTTACGGCAATCCCGTTCCGGTGAGCGATCTCGCGACCGCGATCCTCGACCCCGTGCTGCGCAAGCGGGCCGGCATTTCGATCGGGCTGGTGCAGTCATGGGAAGAGATCGCCGGCCCCAGGCTCGCCGGCCATTCGCGCCCCGAAAAAATCCAGTGGCCGCGCCGCATGCATGAGGACGATCCGTTCGAGCCGGCGGTGCTGGTCATCGCCTGCGAGGGCATGGCCGCGCTGCACCTACAGCACGAGACCGGCGAGATCATCAACCGCGTCAATGCCTTTCTCGGCTTCAACGCGATCGGCAGGATCCGGATCGTGCAAAAGCCGGTGCTGAGGGACAAAGCCCGGCCGAAACCGACGCCGAGAGCACTGACTTCTGTCGAAAAGGCCAAATTGTCGGATACCGTCGGCAAGATCGAGGATGAAGGCTTGCGCGCCTCGCTGGAGCGTCTTGGCGCCACAATTCTTGGCCAAAGGAAGCGGCCAAGGTAATCAACCGGTAATCAGTCGGTCATGAACGCGTCATCTATCTCGCGCATTCGTGATCCTGCATGTAGAGTTTGGCGATTGGAAAGGGGACGGCGATGCCTTAATTCCCGCCAACTCTCGCCTTTTCTAGCCTTTGCGTTGCAAAATCAAACCACAGTCAGGTGATTCGCATGAACCGTAGCTTGTCCCGCAGAAACCTCCTGTCTTCGCTGGCCGTCATTCCGGCAGTGGCTATGCTCGCCGCATGCAGCGATTCAGGCGAGGATGCCAAAGCAGCGGATGTGAAGCCTGCGGCTCCCGCGCCTGCTTCGACGCCTGCCACTCCGGCCGCCGTCAAGGTCCCGGAGTCTTCCGGCAATGTCGACATGGCCGAACTGCTGAAGCCCGGCGCTTTGCCCGACAAGCAGCTCGGCAAGGATGACGCCAAGGTCACCATCGTCGAATATGCCTCGATGACCTGCCCGCATTGTGCGCATTTCGCCGCGACCACCTTCCCTGAGTTGAAGACCAAGTACATCGACACCGGCAAGGCGCGTTACATCCTGCGCGAATTCCCGTTCGATCCGAGCGCCGAGGCCGGTTTCATGCTGGCGCGCTGTTCGAAGGACAATTATTTCCCGATGGTCGACGTGCTGTTCAAGCAGCAGGCCAACTGGGTCGGCGTCAACAATACCAAGGATGCGCTGCTGCAGATCTCCAAGCTCGCCGGTTTTACACAGGAGTCCTTCGAGGCCTGCTTGACGGACCAGAAACTTCTGGACGATGTGAGATCGGTCCAGAAGCGCGGCGCCGATGAATTCAAGGTCGACTCGACGCCGACCTTCTTCATCAACGGGAAAACCTACAAAGGTGCGATGTCGATTGAGGAAATATCGGCCATCATCGACCCTCTGCTCTGACGTCCAGGCGGCGCCGGAGCGACTGCGCTTCGGCGTCAGCGCACCTTTGTGCCTTCCAGGCAGGCGCGAATGAAGTTTTCGCGCCTTCGCCTCCTCGGCTTCAAGTCCTTCGTCGAACCCGGCGAGTTCGTCATCGAACGTGGCCTGACCGGCATTGTCGGGCCGAATGGCTGCGGCAAGTCGAACCTTGTCGAGGCGATGCGCTGGGTGATGGGCGAAAGCTCATACAAGAACATGCGCGCGTCCGGCATGGACGACGTGATCTTTTCCGGCTCGGGAACGCGCCCGGCCCGCAACACCGCCGAAGTCACGCTGTTCCTCGACAATAGCGACCGGACCGCGCCCGCCGCCTTCAACGACGCCGATGAATTGCAGGTGTCGCGCCGCATCGAGCGCGAAGCCGGCTCGCTCTACCGCATCAACGGCAAGGAAGCCCGCGCCAAGGACGTGCAGCTTCTGTTCGCCGACCAGTCGACCGGCGCGCGCTCGCCTTCCATGGTCGGACAGGGCCGTATCGGCGAACTGATCCAGGCCAAGCCGCAGGCGCGCCGCGCGCTGCTCGAAGAGGCCGCCGGCATTTCCGGCCTGCACACGCGCCGTCACGAGGCCGAGCTTCGGCTGAAGGCGGCCGAACAAAATCTGGAACGGCTGGACGATGTCGTCGGCGAACTGGAGAGCCAGATCGAAAGCCTTAAGCGCCAGGCGCGCCAGGCATCGCGCTTCAAGAACCTGTCGGCCGATATCCGCAAGGCGGAAGCCACGCTCTTGCATCTGCGCTGGACTTTGGCCAAAACCCAGGAGGGCGATGCGCGTTCGGCATTGGCGGTTGCCACAGCTCTGGTCGGCGACCGCGCCGCCGCCCAGATGGCTGCCGCCCGTGAGCAAGGCATCGGCGCCCACCGGCTGCCCGATCTGCGCGATGCCGAGGCCGCCGCGGCTGCCGCCTTCCAGCGCCTGTCGATCGCCAAGGCTCAGATCGAGGAGGAGGCTGGCCGCATCCGCGCCCGCCAGGCCGAACTCGAGCGCCGGCTGCAGCAGCTCGACGGCGACATCGCCCGCGAAGAGCGCATGGTGCGCGACAATGCCGACATCCTCGAGCGCCTGCGCGAGGAAGAAGCCACGCTCAACTCAGACAATGCCGGCGCCGCCGAGCGCGAAGCCACGACGCGGGCCGCTTTCGAGCAGGCCGGCGCAACGCTTATAACAAGCGAAGCAAAGCTCGCTGCGCTGACCGCCGAACGCGCCGAGGCCGCCGCCGCGCGCAATCAGATCGAACGAACGCTGCGCGAAAACGCCGAACGCCGCGATCGCTTTGCCCGCCAGCTGGCCGATGTCGACCGCGAATTGTCCGAGATTGTGTCGAAGGTTGCGGGCTTGCCCGATCCCGCCGAGAAGCGCGCTCTGGTCGAGGACGCGCTCGCCCGGTTGGAGGAGGCCGAGGCCGGCGCCATTGCTGCCGAACAGGCGGTCGCCGAGGCGCGCGCCACCGAGAGTGCCGCCCGTCCGCCGCTGCAGGATGCCAGGGCCGAACTCGCCGGCATCGAGACCGAAGCCCGCACGCTGGCCAAGATCCTCAATGCCGCCAGCGGCGATCTTTTCCCGTCGGTGCTGGAGCAACTCAGCGTCGAACGCGGCTATGAGACGGCCCTTGGTGCTGCGCTTGGCGAGGATCTCGACGTGCCGCTCGACCGCAGCGCGCCGGTGCACTGGGGCGAAAGCCAGGTTCAATCAGGCGATGCGGCCTTGCCGGAAGGCCTCAAGAGCCTCGCCAGCGTGGTGCGCGCGCCTTCGCAGCTTGCCCGACGGTTGGCGCAGATCGGCATTGTCGACACCTCTGACGGCCGCCGGCTGCAGGCTCTGCTCGCTCCCGGCCAGCGGCTGGTCAGCCGCGACGGCGCGCTGTGGCGCTGGGACGGGCTGACCGCCAGCGCCGATGCACCGACCGCGGCCGCGCAAAGGCTGGCGCAGAAGAACCGGCTGGCCGAGCTCGATGCCGAGGCGGTACAGGCGACGCAGATCGTGCGCGAGGCCGAAGCCGCCCTTGCCCAGGCCGAACAGGCACTCCGCCAGGCGAGTGAGGCCGAACGCAATGCCCGCCAGGCCGGGCGCGATGCCCAGCACGGCCTGGACGCCGCCCGCAGCGCACTGGCCGAGGCCGAAAAGGCCGGCGGCGAATTGGCAAGCCGCCGCGCCGCGCTCGACGAGGCGCGCGCGCGCATCGTCGACAGCCATGAAGAGACGGCCGCCGCCTTCGCCGAGGCCGAAATGCTGCTGCAGGACGCCCCCGATCTCGGCGACCTGCAACTTCAGCTCGAACAGACCGCCGCCAATGTCAGCCGCGATCGCGCAACCTTGGCCGACGCGCGCGCCGTCCATGAAGGCCTGCGCCGCGAAGCCGAGGCGCGCACGCGCCGGCTCGATGCCATCGGCGCCGAGCGCAGCAACTGGCTGCAGCGGGCCGAAAACGCCTCGACGCAGATCGCCTCGCTCGGCGAGCGCAGGGCCGAGGCCGAGGCCGAGCGCGAAACGCTGGCCGACGCCCCCGACGAGATCGACGCCAGGCGCCGCGCGCTGCTGTCGCAGCTGACCGAGGCAGAGACCTTGCGCAAGTCGGCCGCCGACCGCTTGCAGGAGGCCGAGAACAAGCAGGCCGAGCTGGACAAGGCCGCCACCGCGGCGATCCAGTCGCTGGCCGATTCCCGCGAAACCCGCGTCCGCGCCGAAGAGCGTTTGACCGCCGCCGATGAGCGCCGGCTCGAGGTCGAGGCGCGCATCCAGGAAACGCTGAACACGCCGCCGCATCTGGTCATTCGCCATACTGGCCTGGAAGCCGACAGCCCGATGCCCGAAATGGGCGACATCGAGCGCCAGCTCGACCGGCTGAAGGTTGAGCGCGAGCGGCTCGGCGCCGTCAATCTGCGCGCCGAGGAAGAGCAGAAGGAATTGTCGGACCGGCTGGAGGCCATCGTTTCCGAGCGCGAGGACATCATCGAGGCGATCCGCAAGCTCAGGCAAGCGATCCAGAGCCTGAACCGCGAAGGCCGCGAACGGCTGCTTGCCGCTTTCGAGGTGGTCAACGGCCATTTCCAGCGGCTGTTCTCGCATCTGTTCGGTGGCGGCACGGCCGAACTGCAGCTGATCGAATCCGACGACCCGCTGGAAGCCGGTCTCGAAATCCTTGCCCGTCCGCCCGGCAAGAAGCCGCAGACCATGACGCTGCTGTCCGGCGGCGAGCAGGCACTGACGGCGATGTCGCTGATCTTTGCCGTGTTCCTGACCAATCCGGCGCCGATCTGCGTGCTCGACGAAGTCGACGCGCCGCTCGACGATCACAATGTCGAACGCTTCTGCAACCTTATGGACGAAATGGCCGCGACCACCGAGACGCGCTTCGTCATCATCACCCACAACCCGATCACGATGGCGCGCATGAACCGCCTGTTCGGCGTTACCATGGCCGAGCAGGGCGTCAGCCAGCTGGTGTCGGTCGATCTGCAGGCTGCCGAGGCGATGCGCGAGGCGAGCTGACGCAGCATGCTTTGTTGATTTCGTCGGCGATGGCGTCGATCCGACTGTTGCAACAGGACCGTCGCCCTTGCGACCTGCTTGCGACGCGCATTCTGTAAGGTTCGAAGAGAAGGAATTTAAGCGCCACCTGAGAGCGAACGCCAAAGCCCACATGCAAAGCGCCCGGCCAACGCGAAAGCGATGCCTACAAGGCGCAGATGGCAATAGGCTCCGACCGCAATTCAGCTGCCACGTTTATCGGAAGCCCAGGAAGCTCAGTATCGCAATCACGATAACGACTGCTCCGATGAGCCAGATTATGTTGTTCACCGTATCTCTCCCGAACTAGTTGCTGGGAGTGAACTCGTAAGAGCCTACTAATGTTCCCGCATTTTCGGCGTCGAAACAAAATGGCGGCCATCGCTTCGTCGATTGCCAGACCAAGGTCCGAACAGGGTATGACTGAAGTCCTGACGTCGGAGCCATAGGCCTGAAGGCGGGCAACCTATGCCCTCCCGATACATTGGAACCGGGCTGCCGAGCATGAGTCCCTTCATCGGTGGTCAATCGGGTGCCCGCCATTCCTGAGAGGTTAGCGGGCACCCGATTGTCGTGACACCGCCACGGCGTGCGTTTCAATAGCGAGGCTAACAGTGACCTTTGTCCAAAGATCTGTGCGTGACGGCGCAACCCGACCCGCAAACGACAACGACAGTCCTGCGGAAGTTTCTTCCGTTCTTGACCTCATACCATCGGCTGACGACGACAAGGTCGCTGAGCTTGTCAGGCGAACAGAGCGCCTGGCAATCGCAGTGGTTATCGGAATCGCGGTTCTGCTGATCTTGGCGCCGGTGGTTTACCTTGCACTTTCTTACGGGATCTGAGACGGCCCGACCTATGGGATCTGAAATGGCCTGATTGGTCTCGTAAATCTCACAAATTGTGCCGATGGTCTTCCTCGCAAGACAAGTGTTTCCCGTCACAGATCAGGAGATCGAACGCGACGACATAGAAGGGTCCTGTGCAGCGCTGCTTTGTCGAGTGGCGTAACCCTGGTGGTCGGCTTGAAAGAGCGCCTTTGCCAGAAGTTGCCAACAGGAGCTGCTGTCGTAACTTCTTCTTTCGATACGCCGTGTTGCACGGGAGCAGCCGTCACTGATCGCGCCCGGGGACCGACGACGCTACTCGGAACCAAAGGGATGGGACGCGGTTATCCCCGCGAAGGGATAATTAGCAGGTGGAGATATTACAATGAAAACAATGATCGTGAGCGCCTTGGCGCTGTTCATTGCCATGCCGACGATAGCTCCGGCAGCCGAAGCTGACGTGGTCATCACGACCCACCATCGACATCATCACAGGAGCGTAAAGGTCATCAATGACCAGGGTCAACGCCTTCATCACCGCAGACACGGCACGGTTGCCTTCTACGACCACGGCCGCAGACATCATCGCCGGGATACGGTCATCGTGACCGGCTCGATCGAGCGCAGCCATCATCGCTATTATCGACATCATCGGCATCATCCCGTCGTCATCCAGGACGACAACGATTACTGATCCTCTCCGCACGGCCCCGGCTCTGTCAACGGAGTCGGGGTCGCGTGGGAGTCAGATAGCTCCTGACGGCAGCCATCGATAAGTTCGGTAAATCATTGATTCCAAAGGCATGTGATTTGGCTGGGGCGCCAGGATTCGAACCTGGGAATGTCGGTACCAAAAACCGATGCCTTACCACTTGGCGACGCCCCAGCAAGCGAGCTTTGCCCGTTGCGCGCGGCCTTATAAGACGAGCGGCACGAAAGCTCAATGCCGAGTTGGCCACTGTGCAAAACTGATCCACCGCTTCGCGCGGGGAAGCGCTATTCGCCCCAGACCGCCAACTCGTTGCCGGCGGGATCGGTGAAATGGAACCGCCTGCCGCCCGGGAACGAGAATATCGGCTTGACGATCGTGCCGCCGGCGCTTTCGACAACGTCGAGGGTTGCTTCCAGATCCTGCGAATAGAGCACCGGCAATGGTTTCGCCGGAGCCTCGCCTGCATCGGCCTGGAAGCCGCCATCGAGCCCTTCGCCGAAGGCTGAATAGGTCGGCCCGTAATCGGTGAACGACCACGAGAAGGCGGCGCTGTAGAAAGCCTTGACGCTGTCCAGCGTCGCGCCGGTCGCGGGCAGTTCGAGATAGTCGAGTTTTCCGTTGAGTTTCATCACGCTGCTCCCAACTTGTTCCCTATATGTTCTATATCTTGGGCAGCGATACGGCAAGTCTTTTTGATGCGGCTTTCCTTAATCGATTGTAGTTGGCGCGCCTGGCCGGCCACGCCTTGCCTTTCGCACTGCAGCATAATAACGCTCGGGTCGGAGCGCGGGGGGAACCGGGTCTTGGCCCCGGGGTTCTAATCTTCCGAGAACTTGGAGGGCGAGCATGACCAAATGGGTCTACACCTTCGGCGATGGCGCCGCGGAAGGACGTGCGGGCGACCGCAACCTTCTCGGTGGCAAGGGCGCCAATCTGGCGGAGATGTGCAGTCTTGGCCTGCCCGTGCCGCCGGGCTTTACGCTCACCACCGAAGTCTGCAACGCCTATTACGCCAACGGCAACAGCTATCCGGCCGCGTTGCAGGCCGATGTCGTCAAGGCGCTGGAACATATCGGGCAACTGACCGGGCGCCGTTTCGGCGATCCGTCGAAGCTGCTTCTGGTCTCGGTCCGCTCCGGGGCCAGGGCCTCGATGCCGGGCATGATGGACACCGTGCTCAATCTCGGCCTCAATGACGAGACGGTCGAGGCGCTGGCAGCCGATTCCGGCGATGCCCGCTTTGCCTATGACAGCTACCGCCGCTTCATCCAGATGTATTCCGATGTCGTCATGGGTCTCGACCACGAAGTGTTCGAGGAAATCCTCGAGGACCAGAAGGCGAGCCTCGGCCACGAGCTCGACACCGAACTGACAGCGCAGGAATGGCAGAGCGTCATTGCCCTCTACAAGGCCAAGGTCGAGGAGGAGCTCGACAGGCCGTTTCCACAGGACCCGCACGAGCAGCTGTGGGGGGCGATCGGCGCGGTGTTTTCCAGCTGGATGAACAACCGCGCCATCACCTACCGGCGCCTGCACGACATCCCGGAAAGCTGGGGCACGGCGGTCAATGTCCAGGCCATGGTGTTCGGCAATATGGGCGAGACGTCGGCCACTGGCGTCGCCTTCACCCGCAATCCCTCGACCGGCGAAAAGATGCTCTATGGCGAGTTCCTGGTGAACGCGCAGGGCGAGGATGTCGTAGCCGGCATCCGCACGCCGCAGAACATCACCGAGGCGGCGCGCATTGCCGCCGGCTCGGACAAGCCGTCGCTGCAGAAACTGATGCCGGACGCGTTTCGCTCCTTCGTCGACATCTCCGACCGCCTGGAACAGCACTACCGCGATATGCAGGACCTCGAATTCACCATCGAGCGCGGCAAATTGTGGATGCTGCAGACGCGTTCCGGCAAACGCACCGCCAAGGCGGCGCTGAAGATCGCCGTCGAGATGGCGCGCGACAAGCTGATCACGACGGAGGAGGCGGTCGCCCGCATCGATCCGGCCTCGCTCGATCAGCTGTTGCATCCGACCATCGACCCCAAGGCCGCGCGCGATGTCATCGGCGTCGGCCTGCCGGCTTCTCCGGGCGCGGCGACCGGCGAGATTGTTTTCTCCTCGGGCGATGCCGAGGATCTGAAGACGCAAGGTCGCAAGGCAATCCTGGTGCGCATCGAAACCAGCCCCGAAGACATTCATGGGATGCATGCTTCGGAAGGCATCCTGACCACGCGCGGCGGCATGACCAGCCACGCCGCCGTGGTCGCGCGCGGCATGGGCAAGCCTTGCGTTTCGGGCGCCGGCTCGCTGCGTGTCGACTACAAGGCCGGCACGCTGATGTCGATGGGCCAGACCTTCCGCAAGGGCGACATCATCACCATCGATGGCAGCAACGGCCAGGTGCTGAAGGGCGCCGTGTCGATGCTGCAGCCGGAACTGTCGGGCGATTTCGCCGCCATCATGGAATGGGCCGATGCGGTGCGCCGCATGAAGGTGCGCACCAATGCCGAGACGCCGCTCGATGCGCGCATGGCGCGCTCCTTCGGCGCCGAAGGCATCGGCCTCTGCCGCACCGAGCACATGTTCTTCGACGGCGAGCGTATCGTCGCCATGCGCGAGATGATCCTGGCCGATACCGAGAAGGACCGCCGCACCGCGCTTGCCAAGCTGTTGCCGATGCAGCGCTCGGATTTCCTCGAACTGTTCGAGATCATGGCCGGCCTGCCGGTGACGATCCGGCTGCTCGATCCGCCGCTGCACGAATTCCTGCCCAAGACGGAAGCGGAGGTGGAGGAGGTCGCCGCCGCCATGAACGTCTCGCCCGACAAGCTCAGGCAGCGCACAGAAGCCCTGCACGAGTTCAACCCGATGCTCGGCCATCGCGGCTGCCGTCTCGCCGTCTCCTATCCCGAGATTGCCGAGATGCAGGCGCGCGCCATTTTCGAGGCAGCCGTCGAGGCCGGCAAGAAGGCCGGCGCGCTGGTCGTTCCCGAGATCATGGTGCCGCTGGTCGGCCTGGTGAAGGAGCTCGACTACGTCAAGGCGCGCATCGATGCGGTCGCCAAGGCTGTCATGGACGAGACCGGCGTCAAGATCGACTATCTCACCGGCACGATGATCGAGCTTCCGCGCGCGGCGATCCGCGCCCACGTCATCGCTGCTACGGCCGAGTTCTTCTCCTTCGGCACCAACGATCTCACCCAGACCACTTTCGGCATCTCGCGCGACGATGCGGCGTCCTTCCTCGAGACCTATCGGCAGAAAGGCATCATCGAGCAGGACCCGTTCGTCTCGCTCGACATCGAGGGCGTCGGCGAACTGGTGCGCATGGCTGCGCAAAAGGGCAGGGCGACACGGCCCGACATCAAGCTCGGCATATGCGGTGAACATGGCGGCGATCCCGCCTCGATCCGCTTCTGCGAAGAGGTCGGCCTCGACTATGTCTCGTGCTCTCCCTACCGCGTGCCGATCGCAAGATTGGCCGCAGCCCAAGCCGCAGTGCAGATTGCCAAAACAGCAGTGCCGCGCCCCAAAAAGAGCGCCGCGGCATCCTGATTTCGACACAGTCCTTTCGGTATCGATGAAGCGGCCACCCCTGGGTGGCCGTTTGGCGCTAAGCTTACGATTTTGTAAGCAAATTCACGCTGATGTGCGCGCCCCAACACGCAATCCCGACATCGTTTCTTCCCAATTTCACGGCCCCCCAACCCGCCCGGTGCCGAGAAAAAGATGTTACAGATTTCGCCCAGACCCTTCCGCTCGATCCTGATTATCCAGACCAAGTTCATCGGCGATATTGTTCTGTCCTCCACGCTCGCCAAGAACCTGCAGCTCGAATATCCCGGTGTCAGGATCGTCTTTCTCTGCGAGGCGCGCCTCGCCAGTTTCGTCACCGCGCACGGCATCGCCGCCGAGGTCGTCAGCTTCCGCCGCGCCGCCATGCGCGGCACCCCGCTGGAGCGTGGGCGCGAGCTCTATTCTATGATCAGCAAGCTGCGCCAATTCCGTTTCGACCTGACCATCGACCTCACCGATTCAAAGACATCGCGGCTCATCGTCAGGTTCCTCAACGCCAGCACCCGCATCGGCTACAATCCTCCGGAAAGGCCGCTGCGCTGGCATGAGCGCCAGCCCGCCAATGTCTTTGCCGAGCCGTTCGGTTTTGGCGAACGTCACTATCTCTACCGCTACCTTTCGCCGCTCGAGCCGCTCGGCGTCGGCCTGCGCGTGCGGGTGCCGTCGATTCGGCCATTGCCGATGGAGACGGCGAGGGCCCAGGCATTGCTGGACAAACACCATTTGCGGCCAAACGGCTTTATCGCGGTGCATGCCGGCGCAAGTTTTCACGGCCGGCGCTGGCCGCATGAACGCTTTGCCGCCGTGATCGACACGATTTCGCGCGAAACCGGACTGGATTTCGTACTCGTCGGCGGCCCTGACGAGCGCAAGCCGGCCGAGCAGATCCTCGCCAGTGCCGCGTCGATCGTCAACCTCGTCGGCGCGCTGTCGCTGGAAACGCTGCTGGCGGTGTTGCAGCAGGCGCGGCTGTTTGTCGGCAATGAGAGCGGCCCCATGCACATGGCAGCAGCGGCCGGAACGCCGGTTGTCGGCCTGTTCGGCCTGACCAGCCCGGCCGTCTGGGGACCGGTCGGCGTGCCCAGCCTCGCCTTGCAGCCATCCATGCCGTGCAATTGCGTGGCGGGCAGCCTGTGCAATCCGCTCGATCCCAGCAAGGCCTGCTGCGTCTGGCGCCTTGAGGTCGAACCGGTCGTCGCGGCCGTGCGCGAAGTCCTCTCACGGACGCATGTGGAACTGGAACACGCCGTCTGACGGTGCGCGGCGGTCACATTGTCGGGATATCAGCTTTCTCACGGCCACTATCCCAATTTCCGCCTTGTTGCGGGTCCTGGGATGCGGCTATGACAGCGCCGATTCTCAGACAAGACAGGCATCCCTTGCAAAAGCTGTTTTGCGCCTTGGCGCTATCTATCCTGGCCGTGTCCTCGGCCCAGGCCGCGCCGCTTGTCGAGCCGACGCTGCATCTGAAGGCTGAGGATGGTGGCAGTGGCAATGTCGGCCGCGTCGCGCTTACGCTCGACGCCTGCGGCGGCCAGACCGATACGAGGATCCTGTCGGCGCTGGTGGAGAACCGGATTCCGGCGACGATCTTCGTCACCGGCATCTGGCTGAAGCGCAACGCCGCCGTCGTCGAGATCATGCGCGCGCATCCGGACCTGTTCGAACTGGAAAACCATGGCGGCCATCACATCCCGGCCGTCGACACGCCGCGCAAGATCTATGGCATCCGCAGCGCCGGCAGCCCGGAAGCGGTGCGGGCCGAAGTCGAATCGGGCGCCGCCGCTCTCGCTGGCACCGGCGAGCCGGCGCCGAAATGGTTTCGCGGCGCGACCGCCGAATACAGTCCGTCGGCCATCGCCATGATCCGCAGGCTCGGCTTCAAGATCGCCGGCTTTTCGATCAACGGCGATGGCGGCTCGTTGCTTGGTGCAAAAGAAACCGCCCGGCGCATCGCCGCCGCCAAGGATGGCGATGTCATCATCGCCCACATCAACCAGCCGACCCACGCCGCCGGCGAGGGCGTCGTGCAAGGTCTGCTCGCGCTGAAGGCCAAGGGGCTGATGTTCGTGCGGCTGGATGACGCCGACGGTGTCGGCAACGACGGGACGACTGATTAGGATTGGGCGGCGGCAGGCAGTTTCATCGCCTTTGGACTAACGTCGCCGACGTTTGAGATTAGCCGAGGCCTCCAAACGTCGTCATCCCAGGATGAAACAGGAGCGAAGCTCCGTCGCGAAGACCCTGGGATGAAGAAGCGAGCAACGGCGGCTTGAGTCGCTTGCTCAGGCCGGTGCTGCTTCGATAGTGACCCTGTTGGGATAAAACGCGCCGTGGTCGCGAATCTCAGCCATTTCGTCGAAGGGCTGCTCATAGCCCCACATCGCGTCCTTGCCGGTCTCACCGGCCGGCAGCACGCTCCAGTAGCTGGCGTCGCCCTTGTAGGGGCAGTGGGTCGACAGGGTGGTTTTGCCGAGCTGGGTGAAGTCGATGTCTTCGAAGGGGATGTAGAATGCCTGGGGGTAGGGCGGTTCGGACAGAAGCTTCGCCCGCGTCGATGAGGCGATCACCGTATCGCCGGCACGCACGACCACGGTACCGCGATAGGGTTCGACGGTGATGACCTTGCCGGGATTGCTCTGAAAGCCGGGGGCGGGGTTGGCGATCTGGTCCATGCGGGGTTCTCCTTCTTCGATTGGGAGCACAGTCCGATTGAGAGCGTGCGGGATTGCTTCCCATATCTCTAAAATGTGTCTGGAGAACCCGTTGCGCAAGCCTTTGCCAGTAGGCCAGAGCTGGCCTTCCGATCACTAAAAACGATCCCGCGTGGAATGCTCAGGCTGCGGACTTGAACACGTCCATGAGGCCGGCATAGGCCGCGGCAATACCGGCTACCGGGTTGGTGCTTCTTGACGTCGTCTCGACCTTCAGTGGGCCGCCGCCTGTCGGCAAGGTGAGCAGCAGGAACTGGCGATTGCCGCCGTCGCCGATCGATGCGGCGGCGACATGCTGGCCTTCGCCTTCGTTCTGGACGCACATTTTGAACAGCAGCGTGCCGCCGACCGCCTCAAGGGCGCCGCCGACCACCTCGACAAATTCGTCTTCGGAGACCTTTTTGGCCTCCGGCACGAGATCGGCCAGACTTGCGGCAAGCGTGTCTTCAAGCTCTTTGTCGTCGAGTTGAATATCGTCCAACTGCACGTCTTGGGCCTCGCTGTCATCCAGCTGCCTGTCGTCGATCTGCCTGTAATCGATCTGCTTGCTGTCGATCTGCGTGTCCATGCGAACCTCTTTCAGTCGCCAATCCGCACCCCTACCCCGTTAACGAACCTTAACGTCGACGATGGCCGGATTGTGGCGGTTTTCTCCGCCTTTCGATCACTGCTTGCTTCAGCCGTTAACGGTTGGAGACGTGACGACTGGACAATCCGTCCGTTCGTCCCACAATGGAACAAAAGACGGGAAAAACGAGGAACCAAATGGGAGGAACCAGATGCTCGGACTGATGCAGGAATGGCCGCTGCTCTGCCACAAGCTGATCGACAATGCCGAGCGGCAGCACGGGACGCGCGAGATCGTCTCGCGCTCGATCGAAGGTCCTGTCGTTCGCACCACCTATACTGAAATTCATCGCCGCGCGCTCAAGGTCGCTCAACGGTTGGAGCGCGATGGCTTTGTGCTCGGCGACCGCATCGCGACCCTGGCCTGGAACACGGCGCGCCACATAGAGGCCTGGTACGGCATAATGGGCATCGGCGCCATCTACCATACGCTCAACCCGCGTTTGTTCCCCGAGCAGATCGTCTGGATCATGAACAATGCGCGGGATAGAGGGATCTTCGTCGACCTGACCTTCATGCCGCTGCTGGAAAAGATCGCCGGCGCGGTCAAATCGCTGAAAAAGGTGATCGTCCTGACCGACAAGGCGCATCTGCCTGAAACGACGCTGCCGAATGTGGTTGCCTATGAGGAATGGCTGAACGAGGCCGATGGCGACTTCGCCTGGAAGGTTTTCGGCGAAAACACCGCAGCCGGCATGTGCTACACCTCCGGGACGACGGGCGATCCCAAAGGCGTGCTCTACAGCCACCGCTCGAATGTGCTGCATGCCATGATCGCCGCCATGCCCGACGCCATGGGCCTCTCCGCGCGAGACACGATCCTCCCCGTTGTGCCGATGTTCCATGCCAATGCCTGGGGCCTTGGCCAGAGCGCCCCGATGATCGGCGCCAAGCTGGTCATGCCCGGTTGCAAGATGGACGGCGCCTCGATCTACGAACTGCTCGACACCGAGAAGGTGACCTTCAGCGCCGCCGTGCCGACCGTCTGGATGATGCTGCTGCAGCATCTGGAAGACACCGGCAAGAAGCTTCCCTATCTCAGCAAAGTCGTCATCGGCGGCTCGTCCTGCCCGCGCGCCATCATCAGGAAATTCCAGGACAATTACGGTGTCGAAGTCATCCATGCCTGGGGCATGACCGAAATGTCACCGCTCGGCACGCTGTGCACCATGAAGCCGCAGTATCAAGCGCTCGAGGGCGAGGACCGGCTCGATATCCAGGGCAAGCAGGGCTACCCGCCCTTCGGGGTCGAGATGAAGGTGACGGATGACGACGACAAGGAACTGCCTTGGGACGGCAAGACCTTCGGCCGGCTGAAGGTGCGCGGTCCAGCCGTCGCCAGCGCCTATTATGGCGGCGTCGGAGCCGAGCAGTTCGACAAGGACGGCTGGTTCGACACTGGCGATGTCGCCCATATCGATTCCGGCGGCTACATGCAGATCACCGATCGCGCCAAGGACGTCATCAAGTCGGGCGGCGAGTGGATATCGACCATCGACCTGGAGAACCTCGCCGTCGGCCATCCCGATGTCGCCGAGGCCGCGGCGATCGGCGTCCATCATTCGAAATGGGGCGAGCGGCCCTTGCTGGTCGTGGTCGCCAAGCCCGGCAAGGAGCCGAGCAAGGCCGATATACTGGCGTTCATGGACGGCAAGGTGCCGAAATGGTGGATACCCGACGACGTCGCTTTCATCAGCGAAATCCCGCACACCGCCACCGGCAAGATCCAGAAGATCACCTTGCGCAAGCAGTTCAGCGACTACCGCCTGCCGACGGATTGACCGGGACCGTGCGTTTCCTTGACCTTCAAGCTACCGGCCGCAAAAACGTTAGGGCAGGGGATGTTCAATTTGAGCATCCTTTGCTCTAAGCGTCTGTGCGGGTTGGGGCGGTGCTGAAGACAATGGAAATTGACGAGCGGCAGACATCGAAGGCGGCCGGCTGGTCGCGGCGCACGGGCGCTTTTGCCCTGGTCCTGCTGCTCACCGTGCTGGCCGGCCATCATTTCGAACTGGTGGAAACGCCGGCCTTCCTGTGGGTGCTGGCGATCGTCGCCCTGCTTGCCGCATTCGCTTTGCTGTTTGCCGGTCTCGCTCTGTCCAGGCTGTGGCATTTCGGTGACCGTGGCGGCCGCGACCTCTCGGTCGGCGCCCTGCTGGCGCTGCTGGTGCTGACGCCCTACGGCTTTGCCACCTATTTGGCGGCGACCACGCCGCCCCTGAGGGACATCACGACGGACCTCGACAATCCGCCAGTGCTCGACACCAGCGACCGCACCAAGGACATGAACGTGCTCGCGCTGCCAACGCCGGGCGAAGCGCGCCTGCAGGCCGACGCCTATCCGCTGGTCACCGGGCATAGCTACAATCTGCCTTTCGAAACCGTCGTCGACGCCGTTGAAACCGTGCTCGACCGCCGCGATTGGCAACTTACCGCGCCATACCCAGTGACCGACGGTCAAGACGAGGTGACGATATCGGCCGTGGCCCGGAGCTTCGTCGTCGGCCTGCCCGCCGACGTCGCCATCCGGGTCAGCAATGATGGCGACACCATCGTCGTCGACATGCGCTCGGCCTCCCGCTACGGCCGCTACGATCTCGGCGACAATGCCGCGCGCATCGTCGGGTTCCTCGCCGAACTCGACCAGGAGGTTGCGGGCCAGGTGGGTGCGGCTCCGGCCGAGTAGTTCTCTACCCCACCGGCACAAAGACGCCGTCGATGGCCGGGTCACCCTGGGTGGCAATCAGGCCGCGCGCCACCAGGTCTTCGAGATGGGCAAGCACCGACAGACCGGCAGCGCCATGCAGGCGTGGGTCGGTGTCCCGGTAGATCGCCTTGACCATGTCCGGGATCGTCCGGTCGCCGTCGCGGATCCGCTCGAGGATCGCCCGTTCGCGCATCTTGCGATGGGTCTTGAGCCCGCGCATGAAGCTGAGCGGCGCGGTCACCGGGCCGCCGTGGCCGGGCAGCAGCAGGCGGTCGTCGCGCGCGATCAGCCTGTCGAGCGAGGCCATGTAGTCGGCCATCGCTCCGTCCGGCGGCGCCACGATCGATGTCGCCCACGCCATCACATGATCGGCTGAAAACAGGATGCCGGTGCCTTCGAGCGCAAATGCCGCGTGATTGGCGGTGTGGCCCGGCGTCAGCACCGTCCGGATCGTCCAGCCATCGCCCTCGACCAGCGTATCGTCGGGCAAAGTGACATCCGGCACGAAACCGGTGTCGGCGCTGGCGTCGAGCGGATTGATCTCGGCGATCCGCAGCGGCCTTGCCGGGCGGTGCGGGCCTTCGGCCAGCACGGCGGCACCGGTGCGCGCTTTCAGCCGGGCGGCCAGGGGAGAATGGTCGCGATGCGTGTGACTGACGAAAACATGGCTCACCGGCCGGTTTGCGATCACCTTCAGCAACGTCTGGAAATGCGCTTCATCATCCGGACCCGGGTCGATCACCGCCAGTGTGTCGCGGCCGATAATGTAGCTGTTTGTGCCGTGAAAGGTGAATGGGCTGGGGTTTTTGGCGGTGACGCGCAAGACCTCGGGCGCGACGGTGACGCCCTGGCCATAGGCGGGATCGAAGCTGGTGTCGAATTTGAGCGCCATGGCGGTGTCGTTGAATCTCTGTTCAGGAAGACGGCAAAACTGATTGCCGCATAACACGGAAGCCAATATAGAAAAACGCAAGGCCGCGATCTGCGGCAATCCGGATTGGGGAAGACCATGGCACTTGCAACGACGATGCGCCCGCTTGTTTCTCTCGCTTTGCCCCAGGAGGGCGCGCAGCGCCTGGCAACCCAGCTTTTGCTGGCGATCGCCGGAACGCTGCTTTTGACCCTGTCGGCCAAGACGAAAGTCGTGCTCGGGCCGGTCGACATCTCGATGCAGACGCTGGCCGTCCTGCTGATCGCCACCGCATTTGGCCTGCGGCTTGGCGTCGCTACCCTGCTTCTCTACATGGCCGAAGGCGCCATGGGCTTCCCGGTCTTCCAGAGCACGCCTGAAAAGGGCATCGGCATCGCCTACATGATCGGCGGCACCGGCGGTTATCTCGCCGGCTTCGTCGTCATGGCGGCCATTGTCGGCTGGGCCGCCGACCGCGGCTGGGACCGCCACCCGATCAAGTTGTTCAACGCCATGCTGGTCGCCGAAATCGTCATGATGGCCATGGGCTTTGCCTGGCTGGCCACCCTCATCGGCGCGGAAAAGGCGTGGCAGTTCGGCGTTTTGCCGTTCGTCCTCGGCGACCTGATCAAGGTTGCGCTCGCCGCCAGCCTGGTGCCGGCGGTATGGTCGCTGCTGCCCAAGCAGCCCTGAAACCGGACAAATGAATGAGCCGGCGGGCCCAGGGCCGGCCGGCTTTTTGTTGTCACGCGTCCGCCAGCCGATGGCGGGACGCCGGTTTGCCAAATCGCCGCATCTATTGCAGCGTCAGCTTGTGCCTGGTCGGTCAAATCGCCGCGAGGCGGCAGATGCAGAGCAATTCTGGCGCCGATCCACGGCCGAGATTGAATTGACAAGCCATTGCGCGAAACCTAAGCACGGGCAACTTGATTTCGAGGCGGGGGCCGGCAATTCAAGGAGAGCTTGTTGAAGGGAATAATCCTTGCAGGAGGCAGCGGGACGCGTCTGTATCCCCTTACATTAGCGATCTCTAAACAGATTCTGCCGATATACGACAAGCCGATGATTTTTTATCCGCTGAGCGTCTTGATGCTCGCCGGTATCCGCCAGATTTTGATCATTTCGACACCTCGCGACTTGCCGGTGTTTCGGGAGTTGCTGGGCGACGGTTCGGAATTCGGGGTCGAATTCTCCTATGCCGAGCAGGCGCAGCCCAACGGGCTTGCCGAGGCCTTCATCATCGGCCGCGACTTCATCGGCAAGGATAATGTGTCGATGATTCTCGGCGACAACATCTATTTCGGCGAGGGCCTGTCGCAGCTCTGCCGCACTGCTGCGCAGCGCCAAAGCGGCGCGTCGGTGTTCGCCTACCATGTCGAGGACCCGCAGCGCTACGGCGTGGTGTCGTTCGACAAGCTCAGCGGCACGGCTTTGACGATCGAGGAGAAGCCGCGGGAGCCGAAGTCCAACTGGGCGGTCACCGGCCTCTATTTCTACGACAATGAGGTCGTCGACATCGCGTCGACGATCAAGCCCTCGGCGCGTGGCGAACTCGAGATCACGGCGGTCAACAACGTCTATCTCGAGCGCGGGAAATTGCACGTGCATCAGCTCGGCCGCGGCTATGCCTGGCTCGACACCGGCACGCATGACAGCCTGCATGAAGCCTCTTCCTTCGTGCGCACGATCGAGCACCGCCAGGGGATCAAAGTCGCCTGTCCTGAAGAAATCGCTTTCGAGCAGGGCTGGCTGACCGCCGACAAGGTGCTTGAGCGCGCCACGCGCCTGGGCAAGAACGAATACGCCGCCTATCTGCGCCGGCGTGTCACCGAGCTGACGGAGACATAGGGTGCTGGAAGTCAGGCAGCTCGGTTTGGACGGCGTGCTGGAAATCGTGCCGAAGCGGCACGGCGATGCGCGCGGTTATTTCATCGAAACCTGGAATGCCGAGGCCTTTGCTGAGGCCGGCATCGATCTGCGTTTCGTCCAGGACAATCATTCCTATTCGGCTGCCGCAGGTGTCGTGCGGGGGCTTCACTATCAACTGCCTCCACGCGCGCAGGACAAGTTGCTGCGTGTGATCCGAGGCAAGATTCTCGACGTGGCGGTCGACATCCGCCGCAGCTCGAAAACCTTCGGCAAATGGGTCGCGCTCGAAATATCGGCCGAGAGAGGCAACCAGATCCTCGTGCCGAAGGGTTTCGCGCACGGTTTCGTCACGCTCGTGCCGGACACCGAGGTTCTGTATAAGGTCACCGACACCTATTCGCCGGCGCATGATCGATCGATCCGTTTCGACGATCCTGATATCGGCATCGATTGGCCGTCGCCGGCCGGCGCCTTCGAGCTCTCGGCCAAGGACCTCAAGGCGTCGGCGCTTGCTGAGGCCGAGGTGTTCGCATGACGCGCGACGATGTGAGGAGAGCGCCATGAATTTTCTGGTGACAGGCGGTGCCGGCTTCATCGGCTCGGCGGTGTGCCGGCATTTGTGCGCCAATCCCGCCTACCATGTGACCAATCTCGACAAGCTCACCTATGCCGGCAATCTGGCCTCGCTGCGCACCATCGAGAATGCACACAACTACAAATTTGCGCAGGCCGACATCTGTGACGAGCGGGCGGTTCTCGACATCCTCCACCGCGACGAGATCGACGTCGTCATGAACCTCGCCGCCGAAAGCCATGTCGACCGCTCGATCGACGGACCCGGCGCCTTCATCGAGACCAACATCGTCGGCACCTACCGGGTGCTGAATTCGGCGCTCGAATATTGGCGCGGCCTTGACGAGGACAGGAAGGCGCGCTTCCGCTTCCACCATGTCTCGACCGACGAGGTGTTCGGCGATCTGCCCTTCGATGGCGGCATGTTCGTGGAGGAGACGCCTTACGCGCCATCCTCGCCCTATTCCGCCTCCAAGGCCGCATCCGACCATCTGGTGCGGGCCTGGCACGAGACGTACGGCCTGCCGGTCGTGCTCTCCAACTGTTCGAACAATTACGGGCCTTATCACTTCCCCGAAAAGCTGATCCCGCTGGTCATCCTCAACGCGCTCGACGAAAAGCCGCTGCCGGTCTACGGCGCTGGCGCCAATGTGCGCGACTGGCTGTTCGTAGAGGATCACGCCCGTGCTCTGGAACTGGTCGCCACAAAGGGCCAGCCCGGCGAAAGTTACAATGTCGGCGGCAATTCCGAGCGTACCAACCTTGGCGTCGTCGAGACGATCTGCGGCCTGCTCGACATCAGGCGTCCGCGCAGCGGCGGCAGGAGCTACCGCGATTTGATCAGCTTCGTGACCGATCGGCCCGGCCACGACCGCCGCTATGCAATCGATGCCTCCAAGATCGGCCGGGATCTCGGTTGGGCGCCGGCGGAGAGTTTCGACAGCGGGCTTGCAAGGACCGTCGACTGGTTCCTCGACAACAAATGGTGGTGGGGACCGATCCGCGAGCAGCGCTACGCCGGCGAGCGGCTGGGGCAAGTCCGGTCGCGCGGCCAGGTTGAAGGCAGGAAGGGCGCGGCGTGAGGCTGGTTGTCACCGGACGCGACGGTCAGGTCGCTGCCAGCCTGCTGGAGGCCGGGCAGAGGCGCGATGGCATCGAGGTCGTCACCCTCGGCCGCCCAGTGCTCGATCTGGCGCGGCCCGATACGGTGTTCGACGCACTCGCGGCAGCGCGGCCGGATATCGTGGTGTCGGCTGCCGCCTACACCGCCGTCGACCAGGCCGAGGACGAGCCCGATCTTGCCTTCGCTGTGAACGCCGTCGGCGCCGGCAAGGTCGCCGAGGCGGCCGCGAAGCTTGGCGTGCCCGTAATCCATCTGTCGACCGACTACGTCTTCGATGGCACCAAGGACGGCGCCTATGTCGAGACCGACGCCACCGCACCGCTCGGCGTCTACGGCGCCTCCAAGCTTGCCGGCGAGCTGGCCGTGGCCGCCGTCAATCCGCGCCATCTGATCCTGCGCACCGCCTGGGTCTACAGCCCGTTCGGCAAGAATTTCGTGAAAACCATGCTGCGGCTGGCCGGCGACCGCGACGAGATCGCCGTGGTCGCCGACCAATGGGGAAATCCGACATCCGCACTTGATATTGCCGACGCGATCCTGCATGCGGCGGCGGTGTTGCGCGGCGACGACAGCTTCGACGGCTATGGGATCTACCATCTCGCCGGAGCCGGAGACGTCAACTGGAGCGGCTTTGCACGCCACATTCTGGAGGCAAGCCTGTCACATGGCGGGCCGTATGCTGCGGTACGGGATATTACGGCGCGCGACTACCCGACCAAAGCGCGTCGCCCGGCTAATTCGCGTCTTTCGACGCAAAAATTCACAGCCGCATTCGGATCGGAGGCACAGGGGTGGCAGCAATCGACAGGGCTTGTGGTGCGCCGCATCTTGCAAGCCCCGCCGGCAGCATGGAAAGACGTAGCGATTGTGTCTGTTAAGCGATGAAACAGCTTGTCGCTATCTTTATGTCGGCCGAGTCGCCATATCGCGGCGCCTTCATGCCTGTCGAGGAAATTACCAAGCCTGAGCAAGTTACACTGAAGGAAGTATCATAATGTCGGGTGTATCAATGGTTTGGCTTCGGCTCGCGCAGTTTGACATACGGCTTCGTTACCGAAATTCGACTTTCGGGCCTTTCTGGATTACGCTGAACACGGCAATATTTGCCCTTTCAGTTGGGCTTCTATATGCTGTGTTGTTTAAGCAGCCAATAAGGGAGTTCATACATCACTTGGCTACGAGTGTAGTCTTGTGGCAATTTCTGTCTGGAGCAATAATTGAAGGTTCGGAAACTTTAATTGGATCTCACGATCTTCTTCTAAATACGAAGATCTCGCCGGCCTCATGCATATTTCGTTGTGTCTCTAAGAACATAATAATATTGATGCACAATGTGCTAATTATATTTATAACTCTAATTATTGCCTATCCGAACTCCGGCTTGAACATACCAATGTTCATCGTCGGAACCGCGCTGTTGGCTGCCCATGCCGCCTGGATATCGACAATCGTAGCGATTGTTTCTGTGCGATACAGAGACGTTCCGCTGATCACCGCTGCCGTTATGCAGCTTCTGTTCATGCTTTCGCCGATTATCTGGACGGCAAAGGTTCTCCCTACCAGCTCTCCGTTTCTGGTCTACAATCCTGTCGCCTACATCATCAATGCAGCGCGAACTCCACTGATGAGCGACGGCACCGACTACATGAGCGTGCTCGTGTCCGCCATTATTGCCGGCGCGGGGAGCACCGCCGCCTATCTTCTCTATCGAAGGACGGAGCACCGAATTCCGTACTGGCTTTGAATTCTGACGCCGTCACACAATTATATTGGAAGCCCCATGTCACCGCCATCCATTCATCTGAGCGACGTCACCGTCCGAATTCCGGTCTGGTCCGCTCCGGCAAATCGTTCTCTCAAGCAAGCCGCGCTCCGTTTCACCACGGGCGGGCGTTTGCTGGCCGGTGACTCCGGCCGTTTCGAAGTCGCGGCTCTCGATGGCGTGTCGCTCGATCTTAAGCCCGGCACCCGGCTGGGGCTGAGCGGGCACAACGGTGCTGGCAAGACGACACTGTTGCGCGTCTTGGCAGGCATTCTCAAACCCACCAGCGGGACAGCTGTCATCAACGGGGACTCGGCCGTTCTGATAACGCCCTCCATGGGTTTATCTCCCGAACTCACGGGCCGAGAGTTCATCCGGCTTCAGAGCCTCATGACCGGTATCGCCCCCCGTGAAATCGAGCGCCAGACCGAATCGATCATCGAGTTCTCGGAACTGGGCGATTTCATAAATTTGCCGGTACGCACCTACTCGTCCGGCATGCAGACACGGCTGTCGTTTTCGGTTGTCACCGCATATCCGACCGATATCGTGCTTCTTGACGAAGGGCTGGGCACGGGCGACGCGTCATTTCAAAAGAAGGCCAGAGAGAGAATGGAGCATTGGCTCAACAATGCCGCCATCGTCGTGCTGGCATCGCATTCCGATGCCCTGATCCGGTCGATGTGCAGTTCCGCGGTGTTTCTCGAGAAAGGTCGCGTCGTGAGAGAGGAGACCTTTGGCTAATGCGTCGTCAGCTGACTGCAACGCTCGCCGGCGCCGGCGCCAGAATCTTCGGGCACCAGGATTTGAAACAATCCTACCATAAGGTCTTCGACCCCGACGTTCCCCTGCAAAGCTATAGGGGCAGGCTTGCCTATTGGTGCATGTCGGCGGCGCACCGCCTTGGCTTCCTCTCCGACCTGCAACTTTCCTACCTGTCGCAGCTGCCGCTCGTCCCGGCGGTCGCTCCGCCAAACCATGTCTATGATCACGAGTTCTTGAACCTGCGGCTGAATCGAATCTACGACATGCCGGACGTCGAGATAGACGAGCGCCGGCCGCAGACGATCAATGTCCTGGTTCCTGCTTTCGACTTCAAATCGATCTCGGCCGGGTTCTTCGGCGTCTTCCAGATGGCGCTGTTCTTGCGCAAGACGGGTATCAATGTTCGCCTCGTCCTATTTGATAATTTCTATTTCAATATCGCCGACTTCAGAGAAAAGGTTTTGAAATACCCCGGTATGGAGGGTGTCTTCGACGAACTCGAAGTCGAGTATATCGGCGAGAGGCGGAAACCGCTTGCTATATCGCGCTTCGACTATGCCGTGGCGACCGTTTGGTATTCAGCCTATTTTGCAGAGAAGATTACAGCGCGCACAGAGAGCAAGAAGTTTATATACCTGATACAGGACTATGAGGCTGTATTTTATCCAGCAAATAGTCTATATGCCGTTGCAGATCGTACATACGCGATGGACTACGACGCGATATTTTCAAGCGAAAGCCTTATGCAGTTCTTCATTTCGAATGATGTCGGCGGCATAAGGTCTCGCGGCATGTCGCATACGTTTTTCAACAACGCCTGCTCGTCCAATCTCCTGCCCAAGGACATGTTCATCCAACGCAATCTTGCAAAGAAAAAGAAGACGATCGTCTTCTATTCTCGGCCGGTGGTGGATCGGAATATGTTCGAACTTACAGCGTTAGCTCTTACGACGGCCTTCAGGCGGGGCATTTTCGACCCCGAGGAATGGGATTGCGTGGGCATGGGCTTGGGAGAAGGTGTTGTCGAGTTGCAGCCCGGGGTTCGATCGGTTTCGTTGCCAAGGATGGACCTCAGCAAATACATCGAGGAGGTCTCGGGTTTTGATATCTGTCTCACGCTGATGGCTTCTCCGCATCCGAGCATGATCCCGATGGATCTGGCCGGATCCGGCTGTGTCGTTGTGACAAATACCTTCAAGACAAAAACTGATGATTATTTGAAGGGCCTCAGCGGAAATATCATCCCGGCTGCTTCGGAATTGAATGAAATCGTTTCAGCTTTGGAGCTGGCAAAGTCGAGGAGCGGGGACCTGGAGCAGAGGTACAGATTTGCCAAGGCAATGAAGTATCCGCGGGATTGGGACCAGTCGCTCACTGCCAAACATCTGAATTTCTTCAAGCGTCGCCTGCAGGTTCGCGCGGAAAAAGCAGCAACCGGCAAACAATAACCGTCGTGAATTTTTTCGATTGCCGGCGCCGCGGTCGGGGCGACTGCAACAAGGAGCGTAAGACGGTGGCGATGGCTACATCACACAAGGCGGTCAGACTCGCTTTGCCGCGGGGGCCACGAACCCTGATAGTGGTCGGATGTGGCCGGGGCGGCACAAGCCTCGTCGCCGGTGCGGCCATAATCCTGGGCGTGCCCATGGGATCGTCACCCGATTCCATCATCCATGAGGATATGGAGCTCGTTTATGCGGCCCAGGGTCGGGACATCGATGGCCGCCTGATCGATGGTTCGGCAGATAATGGCTTGAAGAAGCTGGAAGAGATCATCGAGGCGAGAAATGATGCCAATGATCTATGGGGTTGGAAAGATCCGTCTGCCGATCTTTACCTCGGGGCGATAGCGGAGGTCGTGAGGAACCCGTTCATCGTGTTCGTCAACCGCGACATGGCTGCGGTCGCCCAGTCCGAAGTCAAGCAGATGCAGTCCTCGATCGAGCAAGCCTATGACCTGGCGCTGATCAGGTACAGCAGATATTGGGAATTGCTGCAGCGATTGCAGTGGCCGACGCTCCTTGTCAGCTATGAGCGTTCGCTGTTGAACCCGGAGTCACTGTTGTGCGAGATCGCAGATTTTATTGGACTTGAGCCCCCCAGCGAAAGACAGCGCGGTTTCATCAAGCAGTTCGCTTCCGGGCGGGATTATCAGCAACTGGACTTGGCAAACGCCGCTGTCTAGGCTTGATGGCTTGCCGGGCACATTCGTCGGGGGGCGAGAGACAGTGGTGACAAGGACGTAACCTTGGCATGGGGACGCATGCATTGGACCAGCCTGTGTTGGGTTTCATCGTTGGTGGGGTGCAGAAGTCCGGCACGACCAGCCTGTTCGGCTATCTCAGGCAACACCCACAGCTGGCGACGCCGTCCGTCAAGGAGATGCATTTCTTTGACGACGAGACGCAGAACTGGACGGAGCCGGACTATCGCAAGTTGGGAAGCTTTTTTTCCGACGATGCTGGGAGAGGCATCGGATTTGACGTGACCCCGATCTATCTCTTCTGGCCGCCATCGCTGGAACGGATAAAGCGATACAATCCCGCAATGAAGCTTGTCTTCATCTTTCGCGATCCGATCGAGCGAGCGTGGTCGCAATGGCGTATGGAGACCGGTAACCGGTCGGAGTATCTGCCTTTTCACCTGGCGATCCGGCAAGGCCGCTGGCGACTAAAGGGGTTGGATCAGACCGATCCGGCATGGCGTGTGTATAGCTATGTCGAACGGGGCTTTTACGCACGCCAACTACGCCGGCTATTTGCCTTGTTCCCAAGGGAGAACGTTCTGCTCCTGCGTTCACTGGATTTGTTGAGGGATCACCAACCTACGCTGGATGCCGTTGCCGGGTTCCTTTCCATCCAACCGTTTCTCCCCCTTGCTCCGCGAACAGATCAGCTTGGGAGACGATGTGAGAACGAGCTTCGACCTGAGGACGTAACCTATTTGCGCGAGATTTTTTACGATGACACCGTCGAATTCTCCCGGCTTTCGGGGCTGTCGGTTTCCGACTGGCCGACTATTGATTCGGGCTTGGCGGTAGAAGGCTGATGGAGCGACCCAACATCCTCTTCATCGTGGCTGACGACCTCAATTCCTGGATTGCGCCGTTGGGCCGCCATCCGGACGTCAAGACGCCTGCAATCGACCGACTCGCATCGCGTGGAACGACGTTTCTGCGCGCCTACTGCACGGCGCCCTATTGCAATGCCAGCCGGATGTCCGTGTTTACCGGATGCCTGCCGACGACAACGGGTGTCTATCAGAACGAGCCATTCTGGGAGGCGCCGCTGCGCAGGGTCACACTGCTCGAGCGCCTGCGCGAGGCCGGGTATTTCTGCATGGGTGCGGGGAAAGTGTTCCATGGCAGTTTCGACTACGCCGATGCAGGGCGCAACAGGACGCCGTCGGCAAGATGGAGCGACATCGAGAACCGCCCAGCCTTGTGGGACGAATTCCATACGACCGCCGCCGAGCCGATGCCGTTGCATCGGCCGCTCAACCGCATGTTTGATTTTGATGATTTCCCGAACGTAGCGTCGATGAATCATCACTTCGATTGGGGCGCCATCGAATCCGCTCGCGAGCCGGAGATGCCCGATTTCAAGACCGCGGACGCGGTTTGCGCCTTCCTGCAAAAACCGCACGAGCAGCCGTTCTTTTGCGCGACGGGTTTCTACAAGCCGCATTTGCCCTGGTACGTACCGCAACGATTCCTTGATCTTTATCCTCTCGACAAGGTCAGCCTGCCCTTTGTCAAGAATGACGACCTTGACGACGTTCCCGCCATCGCAAAGGCTTGGGCTCTGTCGCCGCCTGACCACGAAACCGTCCTGAAACACGGGCAATGGCGCAACGCCGTCCAAGGCTATCTCGGGGCCATTTCCTACTGCGACAGTCAGATTGGACGTGTGCTTGACGCCCTGGATGCTTCGCCCGCCGCCGACAATACGATCGTGGTCCTTTGGGGAGACAACGGGTTCCACCTGGGCGAAAAGCTGCACTGGCGGAAATTCGTGCTGTGGGAGGAAGCAACGCGAGTGCCCTTCATTCTGGTGCCGCCACGAGGTATGGCGACATCGGCTCGCGTCGACCAGCCGGTCAGTCTGGTCGACTTGTTTCCTACGCTTCTTGATCTTTGCGGGTTCGAGCCACCAGCGGACATAGACGGCCGTTCACTCATGCCTTTGGCGCGGGGCGGCAAAATGGAAGACCATTGTGCGATCATGACATGGTTGCGCGGCAATCATTCTGTGCGGTCAAGCCGCTGGCGCTACACGCGCTACTCCGACTTGTCGGAAGAACTCTATGATTTGAGCGCCGACCCTTATGAGTGGAACAATCTGGCCGGCGACGCCCGCTTTGAGCAAATGCGCATGGATCTCGGTGCGCGCCTCCCGCCCGATCGCCTGGATTGAAGGCCAGCCAAGGGAATTTCCAAAAAAATATCTGGCGATCACTACAACTCCACGCTATGCGATACAAAGCGGCGGGGCTGGGGATTGGCACTCTAAACAGGTGATCGGTGACGGGTTTCCGTCGCTCTTGCACCACGTTAGTGTCCATGTCCTTGCGCCTGGAGTTCAGTACTACCCAATGACATCCTATGTAGAGGTCGTGTCCGGACTTCGGCCGAAGATGCGGCGCGCCATTATAATGATCCAGGATCTGGTCATGGTCCTGGTCGCGGTGGCGCTGAGTCTGGGGCTTTCTCAGTCGAGACTTTCATTCGACGCGCTCTCCACGGCCGGCCTGGCGTGCTGGGCAAGTATTGTTTTTCTCAGCCATATGCTGTTTCGCTATTGCGGCCTCTACAACACCGTGTGGCGTTTCGCCTCCACGCCGGACTTCTTCAACATCCTGAAGAGCTGCGCCATCCTGACCGTCACGCTCTATGTCGTCTCGCTGGCGGTTCGATCGTTTCAGCCGGTGACCGGCCTCAACGAGCGCCAGTTCATCGTCTTTTTCCTCGTCTCCTTCACCATCATATCGGCGCCTCGGCTCTATTACCGGTTCCTGCGCGACGGGGCGAGCTGGCGAATCCTGAGCCGCAACGCAAACAATGCGGCGATCAAACAAGCGCTGTTCGTCGGCAGGCTTGGCGAAGCAGACGTCATCATCCGCTTCACACGCACGGCCGAGCCGGCCGAATATTCCATCGCCGGCATCATGGCCATCGAGAACGGCGCGCCGTTGGGCACGCAGATCCAGGGCGTTCCGGTGGTAGCCGTGCGGCCCCGCCTGGTCGAGGTCCTCGAAGAATATGCAAGAGGCACCAAAAGCCTCGACATGCTGATTTTCGGCAATGGCACCGAACGCGAGATCGAGGAATATTCGGAACTGGTCCGTGTCGCCCGTCACAGCGGTATCGCCGTCGTCCAATTCTCCGGCGTTTCGGAGCTCGGCCAAGGCGGAAAGCTGGTACTCGACGCTGTCGAGATGGAAACCATCCTGCGCCGCCCCACAGTTGCTTCCGATATTGAGCGGATCGGCGGCTTTATCGGTGGCAAGCGCGTCCTGGTCACCGGCGGCGCCGGCTCAATCGGTCGCATCCTGGTCAAGCGGTCGCTGGAACTTGGCGCCGAGGCGGTTCTGGTCGCCGATATCTCGGAGTTCGGTATTTTCCAGCTCGACCAGCAGGTTGACGAAAAGGACCATGTCCGGCTCAAGAGCCGCATCGTCGATGTCACAGACCGGCGCCAGATCACCCGCGTCGTCAGCGATTTCAAGCCCGACATCATCTTCCATGCCGCCGCGCTCAAACATGTGCCGCTGCTCGAGGAAAATTGGGAATCGGCGATCCAGACCAACATTTTGGGCACCCTCGTCTGCGCCGAGGTTGCCGCCAAATGCGGGGTGCCGCAGTTCCTGCTGATTTCCAGCGATAAGGCGGTCGATCCGACCTCGGTGCTCGGTATGACGAAACGCGCCGCCGAGCAGATCGTCTCTTCGCTGCACGAAACGCACGCCACCGGGGCCAGCGGCCGTCGCTCCGGCACCAAGTTCATCGCCGTGCGGTTCGGCAATGTCTTCGGCTCCAATGGCTCGGTCGCCACCATCTTCCAGGCGCAGATCGAGGCCGGCGGTCCGGTCACCATCACCGATCGCCGCATGACCCGCTACTTCATGACGGTGGCCGAAGCCGTCGACCTCGTCATCATGTCGGCGGCCGACGCCGAGCGGCGCCAGGGCAAGGACGACTACGCCATCTACATGCTCGACATGGGCAAGCCGGTGCCGATCCTCGAAGTCGCTGAAACCATGATCCGCATGGCCGGCAAAAGCCCCTACACCGACATTCCGATCCGTTTCACCGGGATCAGGCCGGGCGAGAAGCTTCACGAAGTGCTGCATGGCGGCAATGAGGAGATCGTCGCGCTGGATATCCCCAAGATCTTCGGCCTCAGGACCGATGTCGTGGGATGGCCCAAGGTCCAGGCGGCGCTGACATTGCTGCAGGCGGCCATGCGCGATCAGGACAAGGCCTCGGCGCTCGCCGTCATGGCCGGCCTCTATCAGGCGGAAGAGCCTCCAAGTGAGGCACGCCGGGAAACCGTTGCGAAAACAGTCGGGCAAGCTGGTTAGAGCAATTCCAAGAAAAGTGTGGAGCGGTTTTCCGTCCGGGATTGCGTCAAAACAAAGAGCCTGTCCTGATCGACCGGGATTGGCTATTGAAACCGATCCGATGGCCGTTCCCAGGCGTTTGCAGATGATTTTGAACCAGTGAGCAGACAAGATCAGCGCGTGGCCGTGCTGCTGGGCACGAAAGATGGCGCGGCTTTCCTTGACGAGCAGCTCGCGTCGCTGGCTGCGCAATCGCATCCTGTTGTCGACCTCTGGGTTTCCGACGACGGTTCGACAGACGGCACTTCGGCCATTATCGGCGCCTGGCAGAGCCGCTGGTCCAAGGGCCGGTTGACCCTGTCGAATGGTCCTCGCCAAGGCTTTGCCGCCAATTTCCGCGCGATGATCATCGATCCGCGCATCGAGGCCGACTACTACGCCTTCTGCGACCAGGACGACATCTGGGAGCCGGACAGGCTGGAGAGCGCCATTGCCTGGATGCAAGGGCACGACGCCGGAACGCCGCTGCTGTTTTGCTCCAGAACCGCGACCATGTCCGAAACCGGAGCAGCGCAAGGGTATTCGCCGCTGTTCCAGCATCCACCCGCATTTCGCAATGCGCTTGTGCAAAGCATTGCCGGCGGCAACACGATGATGATCAACCGCGCCGCGCGAAAGTTGCTGGCAAAGGCATCGGCAAGGACCGAGTTCGTCAGCCATGACTGGTGGACCTATCTGATCGTCACGGCTGCCGGCGGCATTGTCCGCTATGACCCGCGACCGCTGGTGCGCTACCGCCAGCATGAGGCAAACCTGGTCGGCGCCAACGTGTCGTGGAAGGCGAGGCTGTCGCGGCTGGGGCGCCTCTTCAGGGGCGAGTTCGCCGTCTGGACCGATCACAATCTGAGCGGCCTGGCCGTCAATCGCGACATCCTCACGAGGGATGCCGCCGCCTGTCTCGGCCTGTTCATCAGGGCGCGAAAGGGCGGTATCTTGCGACGCCTGCGCCTTCTCAGGAAAAGCGGCGTCTACCGGCAGACGCTGGCTGGGACGCTTGGGCTCTATGTGGCCTTCATCTGGCGGCGGATCTAGAGCATGCTGAGATGGCCATGAGGGGACCCAAGCGAGCTTTCGATCTCGTCGCGGCGGCGGTTCTGTTGCCGCTGACCTCGCCCGTCACCCTGCTTGCCATACTGGCAATCAGGCTGTCGTCGCCCGGACCGGCACTCCTCTCCCAAACTCGCGTCGGCCAGCACGGGGTGCTGTTTCGCTGCCACAAGTTGAGGACGATGGTTGTGGGAACGCCATCTCTGCCCTCGCATCAGGCGCCGGCAAACTCCGTCACCGCCGCCGGTAAGGTGCTGCGAAAATTCAAGATCGACGAGCTGCCGCAGCTCTGGAACGTGCTGAAGGGCGAGATGAGCCTGGTTGGGCCGCGTCCATGCCTGCCCACGCAAACCGAATTGATCGAACGCCGCAGGCAATTGGGTGTGCTTGCCGCACTTCCGGGCATTACCGGGCTGGCACAGATGAAAGGCATCGACATGTCGGATCCGAAACTCTGCGCCGAAACCGATGCCGAATATCTCAGGGGAGCCTCGATCGGACTCGACGTCAAAATCCTGCTTGGCACAATCTACCGGACCTGACGGGCCTGTCGTGCAAGTTCCTCAATCCGGCCGAGCGTGTCGGTTTCCGGCATCCAGCCTTCCGAGATCAGCAGTGACGGGTCGCAAATCTGTGTCGCCATGGAAGCGTCGTACGCTGCTTTTCTGCCAAGCAGTGTGGCGAACAGCCTGAATGGCCAGGCCGGCACAGGAACGAGCCGGGTCGGAACGTCGTATCCGTGCCTGAATGCAGTCAAGATTTCGAACATCGCAACGGGGGAAGCATCGCCCAGGACATAGGTCGGGCGCGGTGGCGTGGGACGAGTCAAAAGATGCGCCACGGCGCCAGCCACCGCGTCGCGCGATATCAGCGAACGAACTGCGGTGAAAGCGCCTAAGGGCAATGGTAAGGCAATGGCGGCAGCCCGCATCATTCCACGCAGGTTTCCCTTCATGCCTTCGCCATAGACCGGCGGCAGGCGCAGCGCCGTGGCATCGGAGGGCCTGGACGCATAGGCTTCCAGTGTCCTGATCTCTCCTTCGCGTTTCGAGCGCCCATAGGCGCATTGCGGGGCAGGGGGCGTCGCCTCGCTGATCGTTCCGCTGAAACCGGGACCGGCCACTGCCCGGATCGACGACAGATAGATGAAGCGCCCGCTTGTCCGCGAGGCGGCCGCGCGCGCCAGCTGGGCGGTCAGTGTCGCGTTGGCGGCCATGAAGTCGGCTTCGCTCGCCTTGCGGTCATTGTTGAGCGCCGCACAGTGGATGACATGGGTGACATCTCGCATCAGCGCCTGGAATGCCTGGGCCGGCGCGTCGAATTCCGGCAACAAAACCGCATCGCTCACGGGATCGAGCCGTTCCGGGTGGCGCGATGCCATGCGCACCCCGAACCCGGCTTCGCGCAGCTGGTTGACGACCTGCCTGCCGATGAAACCCGTCGCGCCTGTGACCAGCACTTTCACGGCCGGCTTGCCTGGGGCGCCGGGGCCGGTGCCTGTTGTTCCGGCAGCATTTGTTGCCGGCCCGATGCAAGATATGTCCCGGACACCAGGAACACCATCAGTGTGGCATCGAGGATGTCGTGGCCGACCAGGATGCCGGTCAGGCCGCCGATGAGGTAGGTGATCGCAGTGACGACAATCATCGTGGCGCCGAACCGCTCGATCGCGTCCGTGCTGGTGCGCAGCACGATGGCCGCGTTTCTCGCGGCAACGAAGAACACAGCCGCGAGCGTTACGGCTCCAAGCAGCCCGGCCTCCACCAATGCAGTCAGGAAGCCATTGTGAAAATGGCTGAAGCCCGTGGACGGCATGTGGAACTGATTGTGGAATCCATCCTTTATCAGCTCACGGCTTGCAGCAATGCCGTGACCGAAAATCGGCATGTCGTGGAAGGCGCTCAGCCCAATCTGCCAAAGTGCTGCGCGCAAGCCGAGCGCGGTCGTGTGGTCGCCCTTCGTGGCGAGCGCATTCCAGTCGCTGAACAGGAAGGCCGCGCGCTCGGAAATGATGGGGAGACCAATGACCGCGATGACAATGCCGATCGCGCCCGCAATCAGCGAAAGCCGAATGGCGTTTCTGTTGTTGAGCTTGCGACGGTTGATCAGCAGGACCGCGATGCCGGCCACCAGCATCGCCAGCCAGATGATCCGCGACCCCGAATAGACAATGGCGACCGCGCCGGCCAGTGTCGCGCAGGCCAGCAACGCCCTGTTCTTTTCGACACCCGATAAGGCGCCTGCCAGGCACATCATCATGCTGAGGCAGGCGACGGTCGCGAACACGATCGGATTGCCGGCGCCGCCTTCGGCCCGTATGCCCAGCCCGTGATATTGCACGACCGCCAGCAGCACGGCGCCAAAACAGGCGGCGGCGCTCGCCAGCACGACGATGCGCGTCAGCGTGGTTTTCTCGGTGATGCTCCAGGTCGCGTATGAGACCGGGAAAAACAGGAAGGTGATCAGCCCTGCCAGATGCGGCGCATCCCTGGCGATCGAATTGTTGACGATGGAGGCGAGCACGCTGGCTGCGCAATAGGCATAGATGGCCACCGTCATCGCTGTCATCGGCCGGTCGATGTTGAAACGCCGTCTTTTCAGCGCAAGCAGAAGCACCGACCACAGGCCGCCGCCATTGAACAAAAAGCTGACCGCCGATCCCAGTACCGGCGGGAAAAAGAAGCACAAAATGGAGAAGGTGACGTTGATCCGTGACGGCGAAACGTGCTGCTTGATGGCGGAGATCGGGGTCAATGCTCTGGTTCACAATGCGCTGGGTCGCGTGGCGACGGACAATGTTTGGCGGCGGCATTTGCGGCATGCCGCCCGGCGCAGGTTCAGGAGCCGGTATAGCGGCTGGGTGCGGTTTTCGAAAGTGCGACGAGGTCGGGCCGGCGTTTCTTTCGGTCTAGGCAAGATTTTTCACGGCCTTTGAAGGCTATCGCTCCGTCGGGCAGGAATTTCCGGATTCTGGGCTTTTCATGGAAAATTCGTTGCCGATCGGTGTGGCCGCCGGCCTTTCCAGCGTTGTTATATCAGGTGGCGATCTGCTAGAACGCCGGCACGAACCGATAGTGTCCAGCAGTGAAGCTTGAACCGGGCGGCTGAAAAGGACGCCCGATCCATCTGATGCAAGGTCTGGATTGCACGAGAGAACGCTCACAGTCCATGAACATCGCGCTTACGCATCTGCAGCGGCTCGAGGCCGAATCCATCCACATCTTCCGTGAGGTTGCCGCCTCCTTCTCCAAGCCGGTGATGCTCTATTCCGTCGGCAAGGATTCCTCCGTGCTGATGCATCTGGCGATGAAGGCCTTCTATCCGGCCAAGCCGCCTTTCCCCTTCCTGCATGTCGACACCACGTGGAAGTTCCGCGAGATGATCGCCTTTCGCGACCAGATGGCGCAGAAGCTCGGCTTCGACCTGCTGGTACACGTCAATGAAGACGGCGTGCGCGACGGTATCAACCCCTTTGACCATGGCTCGAACACCCACACCCATGTGATGAAGACGGTGGCGTTGCGCCAGGCGCTCGACAAATACGGCTTTGACGCTGCCTTCGGCGGGGCGCGGCGCGACGAGGAGAAGTCGCGCGCCAAGGAGCGCATCTTTTCCTTCCGCAACGCCCAGCATGTTTGGGACCCGAAGAACCAGCGGCCGGAGATGTGGAAGATTTTCAACACCCGCATCGCGCCGGGCGAATCGATCCGCGTGTTTCCGCTGTCGAATTGGACCGAGCTCGATATCTGGCAGTACATTCTGCAGGAAAACATCCCGATCGTGCCGCTCTATTTCGCCAAGGAGCGGCCGGTGGTCGAACGCGACGGCATGCTGATCATGAAGGATGACGATCGCATGCAATTGCGCCCCGGTGAGACGGTGGAGAACCGCCTGGTGCGTTTCCGCACGCTTGGCTGTTATCCGCTGACCGGCGCCATCGAATCCGACGCCGACACGCTCGAAGCCATCGTCGGCGAGATGCTGACGGCGCGCACCTCCGAGCGTCAGGGCCGCCTCATCGACCGCGATGAAGCCGGCTCGATGGAAAAGAAGAAGCGCGAGGGATATTTCTGAGCATGCGCCATATCCTGGCCAAGAGCCTCGCTCCCACCGACGGCGTGCGCGAATACATGGCGGCGCAGGAGAAGAAGTCGCTGCTGCGCTTCCTCACCTGCGGCTCGGTCGACGACGGCAAGTCGACGCTGATCGGCCGTCTTCTGTCCGACACAAAGCAGATCTTCGAGGACCAGCTCGCCGCACTCGAGCGCGATTCCCGCAAGCACGGCACCACTGGCGACGACATCGACTTCGCGCTTCTGGTCGACGGCCTCGAGGCCGAGCGCGAGCAAGGCATCACGATCGACGTCGCCTACCGCTTCTTCGCCACGCCCAAGCGCAAGTTCATCGTCGCCGACACCCCCGGCCATGAACAGTACACCCGCAACATGGCGACCGGCGCATCGACTGCCGATCTCGCCATCGTGCTGATCGATGCGCGCCAGGGTGTGCTGCGCCAGACCCGGCGCCACTCGATCATCGCTTCGCTGCTCGGCATCCGCCATATCGTGCTTGCCGTCAACAAGATCGACCTCGTCGATTTCGACCAGGCGGTGTTCGACCGTATCGTCGAGGATTACCGGCAGTTCTCGCACGAGCTCGGCTTCCAGACGATCGTGCCGATCCCGATGTCGGCCCGCTATGGCGACAATGTCACCAGCCGCTCCGGCAAGACGGCGTGGTATTCCGGCCCGTCGCTGATCGAGCATCTCGAAACCATATCGGTCGACGAGGCCGCTGTCGAACTGCCGTTCCGGTTTCCGGTGCAGTATGTCAACCGGCCCAATCTCGACTTCCGCGGCTTTGCCGGCACCATCGCGTCCGGCTCCGTCGCGCAGGGCGACGAGGTGGTGGTCGCCAAATCCGGCAAGGCCTCGCGGGTCAAGCGCATCGTCGCGCAAGGCGGCGATCTTGCCCAGGCGGTGGCCGGCCAGGCCATCACCCTTGTGCTCGATGACGAGGTCGAGGTCTCCAGAGGCAACATGCTGGTGTCGCCGGCGGCACGGCCGCAGGTCGCCGACCAGTTCGCCGCCAACATCGTCTGGTTCGACGAGGCAGCGCTGCTGCCGGGACGCTCCTATATACTGCGCACCGAGACCGACCAGACCAGCGCCACCGTCACCGACCTGAAATACCGCGTCAACGTCAACGACTTCGCTCGCGAGGCGGCGAAGTCGCTCGAGATGAACGAAGTCGGCATCTGCAATATCTCGACCCGGGCGCCGATCGCCTTCGACACCTTCGCCGACAACCGCGATACCGGCGCCTTCATCCTGATCGACCGCATCACCAATGCCACGGTCGGCGCCGGCATGATCCTGCATTCCTTGCGCCGCGCCGAAAACATCCATTGGCAGTCGCTCGATGTCGGCAAGCGCGGCCGCTCCGACCTCAAGAGCCAGCGCCCCGCCGTATTCTGGTTCACCGGTCTTTCCGGCTCGGGCAAGTCGACCATCGCCAATCTGCTTGAGAAGAAGCTGTTCGCTTCGGGGCGTCACACCTACATTCTCGACGGCGACAATGTCCGCCACGGCCTCAACCGCGATCTCGGCTTCACCGACGCCGATCGGGTCGAAAACATCCGCCGTGTCGCCGAAGTGGCAAAGCTGATGGCCGATGCCGGGCTGATCGTCATCGTCTCCTTCATTTCCCCCTTCAGCGCCGAGCGGCGCATGGCCAGGGAGCTGATGGCCGACGGCGAGTTCGTCGAAGTGTTCGTCGATACGCCGTTCGAGGAATGCGCCCGACGCGACCCGAAAGGCCTTTACGCACGGGCGCTGAATGGCGAGATCAAGAACTTCACCGGCGTCGATTCCCCGTATGAAGCTCCCGAAAATCCCGAAATCCATCTCAAGACACTCGGCAAGACGGCCGAGGAGATGGTAGAGGCTCTGGAACACTGGCTGAATGAGCGCGACATTGCCGAAGACCAATATGACAGCGGCGGCGGCATCTGACGACGAAGTGATGCTCGACGTGTTCGAGCGCCTGGCGCTCGAAGCCGGACGCGAGGTGATGCGGGTCTTCAAGGCCGGCTGCGCGGTCGACAGCAAGTCGGACTCCTCGCCGGTCACGGAAGCCGACCGCGAGAGCGAGACGATCATCCTCGCCGGCCTGCGTGCGGCCTATCCCGATATTCCCTGCGTGGCCGAGGAAGAGGTCGCCGAAGGCATTGTGCCGCCCGATCTGGATGGCGCCTTCTTCCTGATCGATCCGCTCGATGGAACGAAGGAATTCGTCAACCGCCGGACCGATTTCACCGTCAACATCGCGCTTGTCCGGCACGGCGTGCCGGAGATCGGCGTCGTCTTCGCACCGTGCAGCGGGCGGTTCTTCTCTGGACGGCCGGGCTGGGCCGAAGCAATCGAGGTCGATGGCGACTTCCGTATCGTCGGCCGCCGGCGGATTTCGGTTAGGAGGGCGGTCACGCCGCTGGCGGTCGTTGCCAGCCGCTCGCACAACACCCCGGAGACCGAAGCCTTCATCAAGGATCTCGGCGCCGCCGAGATCGTCTCGGTCGGCTCATCGCTGAAATTCTGCCTGCTCGCCGCAGCCGAAGCCGACATCTATCCGCGCTTCGGCCGCACCATGGAATGGGACACGGCGGCCGGCGACGCCGTACTGCGCGCCGCCGGCGGCATGACGCGCACGCTGGACGGCGAGCCGCTCACCTATGGCAAGCGCAAACAGAGCGACGACGAGGATTTCGCCAACCCGCATTTTATTGCGAGCGGGAAGGCGGCGGACGCGGCGTAACTTACGCCGCCGCTACATGCGCCGAGTTCGAGCCAATGTAGTTGCGGATCGTCTCGATGATGCGGTCCTGGTCGGCTTCGCTGAGATAGGGATGCATCGGCAGGCACAGGATGCGCTTCGGCAGTTCCTCCGAAACCGCAAGCCCGGTCGGCGTGCGCGGATAGTCGCGATAGGCGACCTGCTCGTGCAGCGGCTTCACATAATAGATCACCGAAGGGATGCCCTTTTCGCCGAGATGCGCCCTCAACCCGTCGCGCTTCGGCGTCTCGATGGCGTATTGCGCCCAGGCCGAGCGGCCACCGCCCAGATTGCGTGACGCCTTGACGATGTCGCCGAGACCTTCGGCGTAGCGCTTGGCCACCACCTGGCGGGCGACCATCTCGTCTTCGAGGATGGCGAGTTTCTCGATCAGGATCGCCGCCTGGATGGTGTCGAGGCGTGAATTGATGCCGACGCGGACATTGTCATACTGCGTCCCGCCCTTACCGTGGAACGCAAACGAGCGCAGCTGGTCGGCCAGCGCGTCGTCATTGGTGAACATCGCGCCGCCATCGCCGTAGCAGCCCAGCGGCTTGGCCGGATAAAAGCTGGTCGAGCCGACATGGCCGAAGGCGCCGCACATTGTGCCGTCGGCCGAACCGCCGATCGACTGCGCCGCATCCTCGATCACCAGCAGCCCTTCGCGCCTGGCAATCGCCATGATCGCCTCGTAGTTGGCGGCAAGCCCAAACAAGTCGACGGGAATGATCGCCTTCGGCTTCAGCCGGCCTTCCTTCTTGATCATGGCGATCGCCGCCTCGAGGCTGGCGATGTCGATGTTGTAGGTCTCGGCCTCGACATCGACGAACACTGGTTCGGCCTTGGCAAGCGCCACCACTTCCGCCGTCGCGGCAAAGGTGAAGCTCGGCACGAACACCGCGTCGCCGGGGCCGATACCGGCGGCAAACAGCGGCAACAGCAGCGCGTCGGTGCCGTTGGCGCAGGCCACGACATGCTTGGTGCCGATATAGGCTGCGAGCTTGTTTTCGAATTCGGTGACTTGCGGTCCGAGGATATAGCGGCCTTCCTCGACGACATTGTCGATCGCGGCCTTCAGCCGGTCGCGGATACGTTCGCGCTGCGCGCCAAGATCGATGAACTGCATGTCGGCCTCAAAAACGGTGTGGTGCGGGCTGCCCCGGGGACAATGACACGCACAGAAACAACAACTTAACCGGGCCGCTGGTACCAGAGTTGGGCCGGTCTAGAAAGCCGGACCGGCCGCGGGACGGGTTGTCTAGGTGTCGCAGCCTGTTACTTCAGGCTTTCCCTGCATTGCCGCAAGATGCCGGAAATCCGGGCTTCGCCGCCTATTAATCCGGCTAATTCAGTGCGTCTTTCCGGCTCGCGGAAACATAAAGTGATCGGCTGCTTGCAGCGGCTGGCGGCGGACTAAGCGTGGATCAGGCGATTTCGTGCCGCCAGGGCGGGTTGGCGCCGGCCCGCGACACGGTCACCGCCGCCGCTTTGGCGCCGAGCGCCAGCGCCTGACGGATGGCGTCCTCCGAAAGGCCGCCGATCCCGGCCTTGGTGAGCAGGCCTTGCTCGTGCAGCGAGGCCAGAATGCCGGCATTGAAAGTGTCGCCGGCGCCGACCGTGTCGACCACCTCCACCTTATGCGGCATCACCGTGACCTTGTGTTCCCTGCTGTAGCCGACGGCACCTTCGCTGCCGTGGGTAACGACGATCAGCTTCGGGCCGCGATCCAGCCAGTTGCGGATGACGTCCTCATGCGAGCCGGCCTCGCCGAACCAGTGCAGATCCTCATCCGATAGCTTCACGATGTCGGCCATCGCCATCATCGAGCGGATGCGCCGGAGGTGCTTGGCTTTGTCGGGGATGAAGTTCGGCCGGATGTTGGGGTCGAGCATCATGACGCGGCGTTCGTGCTCGCGTTTCATGAATTCTTCGTAGGCAGCACCCGCCGGGTCCGAAATCAGGCTGATGGCGCCAAACAGCATGGCTTCGATCTCGGCGCCCAGTTTCGGCAGATCCTCTGTCGTCAGCATGCGCCCGGCGGTGTTTTCGTCGTAGAAAGTGTAGGTCGCCTGGCCGTTGGTGAGCCGCACGAAGGCGAGCGTGGTCGGGCGAGGGGAGGTGTGCGCATAGGTGGAGCTGACCTTGCTTGCGCCGAGCGCCTCGCGGAACTGGCCGCCGAACAGATCCGACGACAGGCCGGAAAAGAAGCCGGCGGGCGCGCCGAGGCGGCCAAGCGCGATCGCCGTGTTGAACACCGCGCCGCCGACATAGGGCGCAAAGGCCGGCTCGCCCTGTGTCGTGGTGCGCGGCAGCATGTCGATCAGGGCTTCGCCGCAGCAGAGGATCATGATTTCTTGTTCTCCGGCGGATAGATCACGCCCTTGCGGATGATGATGTTGGCATAGAGCCGGGGTTCGCTGGTGGCGACGATCGCATATGCCGACCGGACGCGTGCATAGAAGTCGGCGCCCGCCAGCGCAACCACCTTGCGGCTCGGCGCGCGCCTGGTGCAGATCGCCTCGATCTCGAGGTGGACCGGATCTGCAACCGAGGGATCGCCTTTGACCGAGGCACGAAACAGCGCTTCCGGCACGAAATCATCCACCGGCAGAACGCTCAAAATGGCGTCAAGCACCGGTATGAGGTGAAGACCGTCGGCGCGGATCAGCCGGTTTGCCTGCTCCTCCGCTGGGTAGTTGCCGTCGACAAGCGCGATCTCGTCGCCATGGCCCATGGCGCGCAATGTCGCCAGAAGCTCCGGACCGAGCAGCGACGGAATACCGATCAGCATTCAGATGCTCCTGGAAATCGTGGTCGAACCGATGAGGAAGCGTTCGGACAGCGGCAGGCTGGCGCCGCCCAGCGCGCGGGCATGGATGCCGACGGTGCCTTCGCGCACCACCGGAAGCTTCAGCCCTTCGCCATCGATCGTACCGATCGCCTGCCTGATCGCATCGACGAGCCGGCGCCGGACAGCGAGCGGCATCCAGCCGTCGATCACCGCGGCCTCGAAATCGATCACCGAGGACGCCGATACGATGGCATAGGCCAGCGCCTGAGCGGCATTGGCGATCCAGTCGTCGAGCTCGTGACCGATCTCGCCCCAATCCTCAGGCGACGTCCACAGATGCGAAGCCTCGACGCCGCGTGCGTTAAGCGCCTTTTCCAGCATGGCGATCGAGGCGACGTCGATGAGCTGCGTCGGCTTGCCGTCCGGCCCCGGCACCGGCATAGAACCCAGCGCCCCGGCATTTCCGGTTGGCCCGCCGAACAGCCGGCCGTTGAGCACGATGCCGCCGCCGGCAAAGGCGCCGATATAGAAATAGACGAAGTCGCGCGCCCCGCCGGTCTGGCCGAACACCAGTTCGGCGCCGCAGGCGGAGGTGGCGTCATTCTGCAGATAGACCGGGAATTCGCACTGCGCCTGGATGTCGGCACGGATGTCGCGATGGCGCCATTCGTCCATGATGTCGCGCGGCGCGCCGGCGGTGTCGGCCCAGTTCCACAGTTCGAACGGCATGGCGATGCCGAGCCCGGCAATGCGCTTGTCCTGCGCAGGTGTCAGTTCGGCGCGCATCGTCTTCATGCCTTCGGTGACGAACTCAACCGTCTCGCGCGGCGCCGGATAGCGGTAGGAGTGCTGCAGCATGGAACGCACAGTTCCGAGGAAATCGATCAGCACCAGTTCGGCGCTGCGGCGGCCGATCTTGAGGCCGATGAAGAAGGCGCCTTCGGGGTTCAGCGCCATCGGGATGGAGGGCTGGCCGATCTTGCCGCGCAACGGCGCCTGGCGCAGCAGCAGGCTGTCTTCCTCCAGTTCGCGCATGATGACCGAGACGGTCTGCGCTGAAAGCCCGGTCATGCGCGCAATGTCTGATTTGGCCAAGCTGCCGTGCTGGCGAACCAACGACAGCACCAGCCGCTCATTGTGGTCGCGCATGCCGCTCTGGTTGGTGCCACGGTGGAGACGGCTGGCGGCCGCCTCGGGCGAACCGTGCCTCGCAATGCCGGTCTCCACCCTTGTTCCTTCCCTTGGTTTATTCTTACTGCTTTTGCGGCAGAATGAGTGAACCGCGCAAAGCTGTCAATAATAAATAAGAGTGATTTAATTATTGACAGGCGGCTCCCGCTGGTGTCATTTGAGGGCGCGTCCACACTGGGAGAACTTCAGTGGATGCGCTCGAGATGCCGGTTGGCGGCATCCGCATGGTTCCATGGGAGGAAGATCGTGACCAAAGCTTTATTGAAGTCCACCGTGTTCGCCGCGGCGGGCCTCGGCCTGATGGCGTTTGCTTCGACAGCATCGGCCGCCGGCGTCGGCGCCTGCCTGATCACCAAGACCGACACCAACCCCTTCTTCGTCAAGATGAAGGAGGGCGCGACCGCCAAGGCCAAGGAACTTGGCGTCGACCTCAAGACCTATGCCGGCAAGATCGACGGCGATAGCGAGAGCCAGGTGGCGGCGATCGAAAGCTGCATCGCCGACGGCGCCAAGGGCATCCTGATCACTGCGTCCGACACCAAGGGCATTGTGCCGACGGTGAAGAAGGCGCGTGACGCCGGCCTGCTGGTGATCGCGCTCGATACCCCGCTGGACCCGATCGATGCCGCCGACGCGACCTTCGCGACGGACAATCTGGAAGCCGGCAAGCTGATCGGCGCCTGGGCAGCCGCGACCCTCGGCGACAAGGCCAAGGACGCCAAGATCGGTTTCCTCGACCTGACCCCCTCACAGCCGACCGTGGATGTGCTGCGCGACCAGGGCTTCATGATGGGCTTCGGCATCGACGTGAAGGATCCCAACAAGATCGGCGATGAGGACGATGCCCGCATCGTCGGCCACGACGTCACCAACGGCAATGAAGAAGGCGGCCGCAAGGCGATGGAAAACCTTCTGCAGAAGGACAACTCCATCACCGTCATCCACACCATCAACGAGCCCGCCGCTGTCGGCGCCTACCAGGCGCTCAAGGCGGTCGGTCTCGAAAGCCAGGTGCTGATCGTCTCGGTCGATGGCGGCTGCCCCGGCGTGAAGTCGGTGACCGAAGGCGTCATTGGCGCCACCTCGCAGCAATACCCGCTGCAGATGGCGGCACTCGGCATCGAGGCGATCGCCGCCTTCGCCAAGGACGGCGCCAAGCCGAAGCCGACCGAAGGCAAGAACTTCTTCGACACCGGCGTCAACCTCGTCACCGACAAGCCGGCCAAAGGCGTGAAGTCGATCGACACCAAGGAAGGCCTCGCCAAGTGCTGGGGCTGATGGCTGTCTGACAGCCAGCGACAAGCTGACGGCCGGGGGCTTGATCCCCGGCCGCTTCGGGTGGACGATGCGTCACGCGAATAATCCCGGCAGCAGACCGGACAGGCGCGAGCGGGTCTCGGCATGGAGCTGAAGCCCAGGGGAGGAAACATGGCTCAAGCACAGGAATTCGAGAAGGTTCTCTCGAGCAGCGACACAAGCGTTGCCGCCTTTGACGAGCACAAATCGGCCGTCAAGCGCATCCAGCATTTCCTGCACTCCACGCCGGCGGCGGTGCCGCTGATTGTGCTGGTCCTGTCGATCGTAATTTTCGGCATCGCCATTGGCGGGCGTTTCTTCTCATCCTATACGCTGACGCTGATCCTGCAGCAGATCGCCATCGTCGGCATCCTCGGTGCCGCGCAGACACTGGTCATCCTGACCGCCGGCATCGACCTGTCGATCGGCGTGATCATGGTGATTTCAGCCGTGATCATGGGCAATTGCGCGGTCAGCTACGGCATGCCGGCCGTGCTCGCAGTGCCCATCGGGCTTGCCGCCGGCGCAGCCTGCGGCCTGCTCAACGGTTTGCTGGTCGCCTACATGAAGCTGCCGCCGTTCATCGTCACGCTCGGCACCTGGAACATCGTCATGGCGACGAACTTCATCTATTCGGCCAACGAGACGATCCGCGATACCGATGTCGACGCCCAGGCGCCGCTGCTGCATCTCTTTGCCCTGAGTTTCAAGATCGGCACGGCGGTGCTGACACTGGGCGTCATCGCCACGGTCGTGCTCGTTTTGATCCTCTGGTACGTGCTCAATCACACCGCCTGGGGCCGCCATGTCTACGCCGTTGGCGATGATCAGGAGGCGGCGAAGCTGTCTGGTATCCAGACCAAGAAAGTGTTGATGACGGTCTACACCCTTGCCGGGTTGATCGCCGCTTTCGCTGCCTGGGTTTCCATCGGCCGCAACGGCTCGATCTCGCCGTCAGCGGCCGTCACCGACTACAACCTGCAGGCGATAACCGCGACGGTGATCGGCGGCATTTCACTGTTCGGCGGGCGCGGCTCAATTCTGGGCACCCTTTTCGGCGCGATGATCGTCGGCGTCGTCTCGATGGGCCTCAACATGCTGGGCGCCGATCCACAATGGAAGGTGCTGCTCACCGGTGTGCTGATCATCGGCGCCGTGGCGATCGACCAATGGATCAGAAAGGTTTCGGCATGACCGTGGAACCCATCCTCACCGCGCGCGGCCTGATCAAGCGCTATGGCCGTGTCACCGCCCTCGACAATGCCGACTTCGACCTCTACCCCGGCGAAATCCTGGCCGTCATCGGAGACAATGGCGCCGGCAAATCATCGCTGATCAAGGCGATTTCCGGCGCCGCCGTGCCCGACGAAGGCGAGATCCGACTCGAAGGCAAAGCTGTCGCTTTTAAATCGCCCATGGAGGCGCGCGAGGCGGGCATCGAGACGGTCTACCAAAACCTGGCTTTGTCGCCGGCCCTGTCGATCGCCGACAACATGTTCCTCGGCCGCGAGATCCGCAAACCCGGCTTCCTCGGCGACTGGCTTCGCATGCTGGACCGGCCGGCAATGGAAAAGCGCGCCCGCGACAAGCTGACCGAGCTTGGCCTGATGACCATCCAGAACATCAGCCAGGCGGTGGAAACGCTGTCGGGCGGCCAGCGTCAGGGCGTGGCGGTGGCGCGCGCCGCCGCTTTCGGCAGCCGCGTGGTGATCATGGACGAGCCGACCGCGGCACTCGGCGTCAAGGAGAGCCGCCGCGTGCTGGAACTGATCCTCGATGTCAAGAAAAGAGGCCTGCCGATCGTGCTGATCTCGCACAACATGCCGCATGTCTTCGAAGTGGCCGACCGTATCCATATCCATCGGCTGGGACGTCGCCTCTGCGTCATCGATCCCAAGCAATATACCATGTCCGACGCCGTCGCCTTCATGACGGGAGCGAAGGTTCCGCCGGAGGCTGCACTCGCTGCCTGATCCGCTCGACGGATAAATTGCCGCAGGGGAACTGGCGGCATGCTGGTCTAAATCGATTGAACGTATGTTGCGATGCACTAGGATAGGCTGGGACTGAGAGCGAAAGCCGGTATGATCGCAGCACGATCACGAGAGGCAGTATGACGCGAACAATGACAGCCAAAGCCCCCGATCTCGAAATACCCGATCCCAAGACGCTGGCCGACGAAGTCTTGCTGGCTCTCAAATACCGGGTCGGCAAAGGCACGTCCGTTGCTACGCAATATGATTGGCTGACCGCCTCGATCAAGGTCGTGCGCGACCGCATCGTCGATCACTGGATGCAGGCGACGCAGGAGGCCTACGCCCAGCAGGAAAAGCGCGTCTATTACCTGTCGCTCGAATTCCTCATCGGCCGGCTTATGCGCGATGCCTTCTCCAATCTCGGCCTGATGGACAATATGCGAGAAGCGCTCAAGTCGCTGGGCGTCGACCTCGACCTCATCGCCGGGCTCGAACCGGATGCAGCGCTCGGCAATGGCGGTCTCGGCCGGCTCGCCGCCTGCTTCATGGAAAGCATGGCGACCGTCGACATTCCCGCGCATGGCTACGGCATTCGCTACGCCAACGGCATGTTCCGCCAGGAGATCCATGACGGCTGGCAGGTCGAACTGCCCGAAACCTGGCTCGACCACGGCAACCCCTGGGAGTTCGAGCGCCGCGAACGCGCCTTCGAAGTCGGCTTCGGCGGCTCGGTGGAATCGATTACTTCCAAGGATGGCCGGCTCGAACGTCACGTCTGGAAGCCGACCGAGCATGTCCAGGCCGTCGCCTACGACACCCCGGTGGTCGGCTGGCGCGCCAACCGCGTCAACACGCTGCGGCTTTGGTCCGGCATGCCGGTCGATCCGATCCTGCTCGACAAGTTCAACGCCGGCGACCACATCGGCGCGCTGGCCGAAAGCAACAAGGCCGATGCCTTGTCGCGCGTGCTTTACCCCGCCGATTCCCACAAGGCCGGCCAGGAACTGCGGCTGCGGCAGGAATATTTCTTCTCCACCGCGTCGCTGCAGGACATCGTCCAGCGCCATCTCAGCCAGTATGGCGATCTCGCCTCGCTCCCCGACAAGGCGGCGATCCACCTCAACGACACCCATCCGGCGATCGCCGTGCCCGAGCTGATGCGCCTGCTGATGGACGTCCACGGCATGGATTTCGACCAGGCCTGGGACATCACCAAGCGCACCTTCGGCTACACCAACCACACGCTGCTGCCAGAGGCGCTGGAAAGCTGGCCGGTGCCGCTGTTCGAACGGCTTTTGCCGCGCCACATGCAGATCGTCTACGCCATCAATGCGCAGGTTTTGCTTGAGGCCCGCGCCACCAACCAGTTCTCAAACGAGCAGATCAGCCGCATCTCGCTGATCCAGGAAAATGGCGACCGCCGCGTGCGCATGGGTAACCTGGCCTTTGTCGGCTCGCACTCGATCAATGGCGTGTCGGCGTTGCACACCGAGCTGATGAAGGAGACGGTGTTTGCCGATCTCCACAAGCTCTATCCCGGCCGCATCAACAACAAGACCAACGGCATCACGCCACGGCGCTGGCTGATCCAGTGCAATCCAGGCCTCACCGCGCTCGCCCGCGCGGCGATCGGGGACCGTTTCCTCGACGACATCGACGCCATCAAGGGGCTCGAAGCCTTTGCCGGTGACGCCGCCTTCCGCGACAAGTTCGCCGCCGTCAAGCGCTCCAACAAGATCAAGCTCGCCAATCTGGTCGCCGACCGGCTCGGCATCAAGCTCGACCCGTCGGCGCTGTTCGACATCCAGGTCAAGCGCATCCACGAATACAAGCGCCAGCTGCTCAACATCCTGGAAGCGATCGCGCTCTACGACCAGATCCGCTCGCATCCCGAGCAGGACTGGATGCCGCGCGTCAAATTCTTCGGCGGCAAGGCGGCGCCCAGCTACCACAATGCCAAGCTGATCATCAAACTGGCCAACGACGTCGCCAAGGTCATCAACAGCGACCCGTCGGTGCGCGGGCTGCTGAAAGTGGTGTTCGTGCCGAACTACAATGTCAGCCTGGCCGAGGTGATGATGCCGGCCGCCGACCTGTCCGAGCAGATTTCGACTGCCGGCATGGAGGCGTCGGGCACCGGCAACATGAAGTTCGCGCTGAACGGCGCCTTGACCATCGGCACGCTCGACGGCGCCAATGTCGAGATCAAGGAATGCGTCGGCGACGACAACATCTTCATCTTCGGCCTGAGCACGGCGGAAGTCGCCGAGCGGCGCAGCAATGGCTACAACCCGCGCGCCGTGATCGAGGGCTCCCCTGAATTGGCGCAGGCTGTTGCCGCAGTATCGTCGGGCGTGTTCTCGCCCGACCAGCCGGATCGCTACCGCGAGCTGGTCGACGGTCTTTACAACAGCGACTGGTTCATGGTGGCGGCGGATTTCGACGCCTATGCCGCCGCCCAGCGCGATGTCGACGCCGTCTGGCGCAACAGCCCCGATTGGTACGCGCGCGCTATCCGCAACGTTGCCCGCGTCGGCTGGTTCTCTTCCGATCGCACGATCCGCCAATATGCGAAAGAAATCTGGAACGTGCCCGCCTGATATGATTGCATGAGGCCACGAGCAACGGGTCTTGTGCACAAGAACTGGTTCCCAGGGAGGGACACCGCCTGATGAAGAAACCGCGCGCGACCGCGACGACGAGCGGGTCGGACGGGCTGGCGTCAGCCGGCGATGTCGCCGCAATTGTTGCAGGCACGCATGGCGATCCTTTTGCAATCCTGGGCGTGCATGATGCCGGCAAGAGCCTGGTTGCCCGCTGCTTCGTCCCCAATGCCGAGTTCGTCACCGCATACACGCTGGCCGGCAAGAACGCCGGCGAACTCACGCGGCGCGACGACGCCGGTTTCTTCGAAGGCAGACTGTCGATCAAGAAGCGCCAGCCGCTGCGGTATCACGCCAAAAATGCCGGCGGCGACTGGTGGCTGACCGATCCCTATTCCTTCGGCCCGGTACTCGGCCCGATGGATGATTATTACATCGCCCAAGGGTCGCATCTCAGGCTGTTCGACAAGCTCGGCGCCCATCTCCTCGACCATGAAGGCGCGTCGGGCGTCCATTTCGCGGTCTGGGCGCCCAATGCAAGGCGCGTCTCCGTGGTCGGCGACTTCAACGAATGGGACGGCCGCCGCCATACGATGCGCGACCGCCGCGACACCGGCATCTGGGAGCTGTTCATTCCCGATATCGGCGCCGGCCACCCCTATAAATACGAGATCATTGCCCCGGACGGCGTGCGCCTGCCGCTCAAGGCCGATCCGTTCGCCTTCAAGTCGGAATTGCGCCCGGCCACAGCCTCAGTGACGGCGGTGCCGCCGGCGCATGAATGGGGCGACGAGGCGCATCGCAATTACTGGCGAAAGGCCGATCCCCGGCGCGAAGCCATATCGATCTACGAGGTCCATGCCGGTTCGTGGCAGCAGCACGATGATGGCAGCTTCCTGTCATGGGACGAACTCGCCAACCAGCTGATCCCCTATGCTGTCGAGACCGGCTTCACCCACATCGAGTTCCTGCCGATCTCCGAACATCCCTATGACCCGTCATGGGGTTATCAGACAACCGGACTTTATGCCCCCTCGGCGCGCTTCGGCGACCCCGACGGCTTCGCCCGTTTCGTCGACGGTGCGCACCGCGCCGGCGTCGGCGTCATCCTCGACTGGGTGCCGGCGCATTTCCCGGTCGACGCGCATGGCCTGGCCAATTTCGACGGCACAGCACTTTATGAGCATGCCGACCCGCGCAAGGGTTTTCATCCCGACTGGAACACCGCGATCTACAATTTCGGCCGCCGCGAGGTGGTGTCGTTCCTGGTCAACAATGCGCTGTTCTGGGCCGAGAAATACCATGTCGACGGTTTGCGCGTGGATGCAGTGGCCTCGATGCTCTACCTCGATTATTCGCGCAAGGCCGGCGAATGGATCCCCAACGAGAAGGGCGGCCGCGAAAACCTCGAAGCGGTGTCCTTCCTGCAGAAGATGAACAAGGAGGTCTACGGCCACCATCCCGGCGTGATGACCATCGCCGAGGAATCGACCTCATGGCCGAAGGTCTCGGCGCCGGTGCATGAAGGCGGGCTGGGCTTCGGCTTCAAATGGAACATGGGCTTCATGCACGACACGCTGGAGTATTTCGCCAAGGAGCCGATCTTCCGCAAGCACCACCACAACGACCTGACGTTCGGATTGACCTACGCTTTCTCCGAGAATTTCGTGCTGCCGCTGTCCCATGACGAGGTCGTGCACGGCAAGGGCACGCTGCTCGGCAAGATGGCCGGCGACGACTGGCAGAAGTTCGCGACTTTGCGCGCCTTTTACGCCTTCATGTGGGGGTATCCCGGCAAGAAGCTGTTGTTCATGGGCCAGGAATTCGCCCAGCGCCGCGAGTGGAGCGAGGCGCGCGCGCTCGACTGGAACCTGCTCGACTTCCACCCGCATCGCGGCGTCTGGCAGACGGTGCGCGACCTCAACTATCTCTATCGCTCGCGCCCAGCGCTGCATGCACGCGACTGCGAGCCGGACGGCTTCTCCTGGCTGATCGTCGACGACAAGGAAAATTCGGTCTTCGCCTGGCTGCGCAGCGCGCCCGGCGGCAACCCGATCGCCGTCATTTCCAACTTCACGCCAGTGCCGCGCGACAATTATCGCGTGCCATTGCCCAAGGTCGGCAAATGGCGCGAAATCATCAACACCGACGCTTCGGACTACGGTGGTTCGGGCAAGGGCAATGGCGGTGTGGTCGAAGCCAGGGCGGAAGGAGGAGGCATTTCGGCAACGATGCTTTTGCCGCCGCTGTCGACGATCATGCTTGAACTCGTTGCGGACTAGGTCCGTCAACTCGTTTCGGATTAGGTCCGTCGACTCGTTGCGGACCGGGCGATGCTCCAGACTGGTAATTTGGGAGGGTAAAAAATGGCAGACTTGAAGAGAACCCAGCCGCTGGCGCGCGATGCCATGGCCTATGTGCTGGCCGGCGGCCGCGGCAGCCGGCTCAAGGAATTGACCGACCGCCGCGCCAAGCCGGCTGTCTATTTCGGCGGCAAGACGCGCATCATCGATTTCGCGCTGTCCAATGCGCTGAATTCCGGCATTCGCCGCCTCGGTGTCGCCACCCAGTACAAGGCGCATTCGCTGATCCGCCACCTGCAGCGCGGCTGGAACTTCCTGCGCCCGGAGCGAAACGAAAGCTTCGACATCCTCCCGGCCTCCCAGCGTGTCTCGGAAACCCAGTGGTATGAAGGCACCGCCGACGCCGTCTACCAGAACATCGACATCATCGAGGCCTATGGGCCCGAATACATGGTCATCCTGGCCGGCGACCATATCTACAAGATGGACTACGAGTTGATGCTGCGCCAGCACGTCGATGCCAATGCCGACGTCACCGTCGGTTGCCTCGAAGTGCCGCGCATGGAAGCGACCGGCTTCGGTGTCATGCATGTCGACGGCAAGGACAACATCATCGCCTTCGTCGAAAAGCCCGCCGACCCGCCCGGCATTCCCGACAAGCCGGAATTCGCGCTGGCCTCCATGGGCATCTATGTCTTCAAGACCAAGTTCCTGATGGAACAGCTGCGCCGCGATGCGGCCGAGCCAGGCTCCAGCCGCGACTTCGGCAAGGACATCATCCCCTACATCGTCCAGCACGGTAAGGCGATCGCGCATCGCTTCGCCAAATCCTGCGTGCGCTCGACGGCCGAGAACGAGGCCTATTGGCGCGATGTCGGCACGGTCGACGCCTACTGGGAAGCCAATATCGACCTGACCGACATTACCCCCGAACTCGACCTCTACGACCGTGACTGGCCGATCTGGACCTATGCCGAATTGAAGCCGCCGGCAAAGTTCGTGCATGACGAGGATGGCCGGCGCGGTTCGGCCGTGTCCTCGCTGGTCTCAGGCGATTGCATCGTCTCGGGTGCTTCGCTGAAGCGCAGCCTGATCTTCACCGGCGCACGCATCAACTCCTATTCGACGCTGGAAGAGGTCGTCATGCTGCCCGACGTTCATGTCGGCCGGAACGCAAAGTTGAAGCGCGTCGTCATCGACCACGGTGTAAGGATACCGGAAGGGCTGGTGGTTGGCGAAGACCCTGTTCTCGACGCCAAGCGTTTCCGGGTTTCGGAAAAGGGCATCTGCCTGGTCACGCAGGACATGATCGACAAGCTGAAGCTGTAAGACGGGATACCATAGACGCATGCAGGTTCTGTCGGTCACGCCCGAAATATTCCCGCTGGTCAAGACCGGCGGACTTGCCGATGTGACCGGCGCATTGCCGATCGCGCTGGCCGCCAAGGGCGTGACCATGCGCACGCTCATCCCTGGCTTTCCCCAGGTGATGGACGCCTTCAAGAAAAAGAAAGCCGTCTACCAATATCCGCTGCTGCAGGGCGGCAAGGCTTCGGTCCATGCCGTCAAGATCGCCGGGCTCGACCTGTTCGTGCTCGACGCGCCGCATCTCTACGACCGTCCGGGCGGCCCCTACGGCAATGCGGCGGGCGCCGATTGGCCCGACAATTGGCGGCGTTTTGCTGCGCTGAGCCAGGTCGGTGGCGATATCGCCGGCGGCGCCATTTCCGGCTACCAGCCGGATCTCGTCCACGCCCATGACTGGCAGTCGGCGATGACGCTGGCCTATATGCGCTACGGCAAGGCGGTCGGCGTGCCGTCGCTGATCACGGTTCACAACCTTGCCTTCCAGGGTCAGTTCGGCGCCGGCATTTTTGGCGAGCTCGGCTTGCCGGCCGCGGCGATGGCGCTCGACGGCGTAGAATATTATGGCGGCGTCGGCTTCCTCAAGGCCGGCCTGCAGGCGGCCTGGGCGATCACCACGGTGAGCCCCACCTATGCCCAGGAAATCCGCTCGCCGGAATTCGGCATGGGCCTCGACGGCCTGATCAACATGCGCTCTTCCGACCTCTACGGCATCGTCAACGGCATCGACACCGACATCTGGAACCCGGAGACCGACAAGCATCTGGTGTCGGCCTACTCCGCCGCGACGCTCAAGGCTCGGCTTCCCAACCGGGCGGTTGTCGAGGACCGCTTCAGCCTCGAGCGCGACGACAGTCCGATCGTCTGCGTCGTCAGCCGGCTGACCTGGCAGAAGGGCATGGACATACTGGCGGCTGTGGTCGACGGCGTCGTCGCCACCGGCGCGCGGCTGGCGATCCTCGGCTCAGGCGACGCCGGCCTGGAAGGCGCGCTGCTGGCTGCCACCGCCCGCCATCGCGGCCGTGTCGGCGTCGTCGTCGGCTATGACGAGGGGCTTTCCCACACCATGCAGGGCGGCTGCGACGCCATCGTCATCCCGTCGCGCTTCGAGCCTTGCGGGCTGACCCAGCTTTACGGCCTACGCTATGGCTGCGTGCCGGTCGTCGCCCGCACCGGCGGCCTTGCCGACACCATCATCGACGCCAATGAAGCAGCGATCTCGGCCGGTGTCGCCACCGGCTTCCAGTTCGCGCCCAATAGTGGCGGCGCCATGCTGCACGCCATCCGCCGGCTGGTCGATGCGCATTCGAGCCCGGCCGTCTGGGAACAGATCCAGCGCCAGGGCATGAAGGCCGATGTCTCCTGGGACAAGAGCGCCGACAAATACGTTGAACTCTACCGCCTGCTGCTTTCGAAAAGGGTTGCCTGAAGCATGATCCGGACCGTCGCCACCAAACCCTATCTCGACCAGAAACCCGGCACGTCCGGCCTGCGCAAGAAGGTGCCTGTCTTTCAGCAGGAGCACTATGCCGAGAACTTCATCCAGTCGATCTTCGACGCGCTGGAGGGCTTTGAGGGCAAGACGCTGGTGATCGGCGGCGACGGCCGCTTCTACAACCGCGAGGTCATCCAGAAGGCCATCGCCATGGCGGCGGCCAACGGCTTCGGCAAGGTGATGGTCGGGCAGGGCGGCATATTGTCGACGCCGGCGGCGTCGCATGTCATCCGCAAATACAAGACCTTCGGCGGCATCATCCTGTCGGCCAGTCACAATCCGGGCGGCCCGCACGAGGATTTCGGCATCAAGTACAATGCCGGCAATGGCGGCCCGGCGCCGGAAAAGCTGACCGACGCGATCTTCGAAAAGACCAAGACGATTTCGAGCTTTCGGACGGCCGGCATCGACCAGATCGACATCGACAAGATCGGCACGGTGACCGCCGGCGGCATGGCGGTCGAGATTATCGACCCGGTCACCGACTATGCCGAATTGATGGAGAGCCTGTTCGACTTCGACGCCATCCGCGCCAATTTCAAATACGGCTTCCGCATGCGCTTCGACGCCATGCATGCGGTCACCGGCCCGTATGCCAAGGAAATTCTCGAGCGCCGGCTCGGCGCGGAGAATGGCACCTGCCGCAACTACAAGCCGCTGCCGGATTTTGGCGGCCATCACCCGGATCCGAACCTGGTCCACGCCAAGCATCTCTATGACGAGATGATGGGACCGGATGCGCCCGATTTCGGGGCGGCTTCCGACGGCGACGGTGACCGCAATCTCATCATCGGCAAGGGCATTTTCGTCACCCCGTCGGATTCGGTGGCCATGCTTGCCGCCAATGCGCAGTTGGCGCCCGGCTACAAGGACGGCCTCAAAGGCATCGCCCGCTCGATGCCGACCAGCGGCGCGGCCGACCGCGTCGCCGAAAAGCTCGGCATCGGCATCTACGAAACGCCGACCGGTTGGAAGTTCTTCGGCAATCTGCTCGATGCCGGCATGGCAACGATCTGCGGCGAGGAAAGCGCCGGCACGGGCTCGAACCATGTCCGTGAAAAGGACGGGCTGTGGGCGGTGCTGTTGTGGCTGAACATCCTGGCCGTGCGCGGCGAAAGCTGCAAGGACGTCGTCACCGAACATTGGGCGACCTACGGCCGCAATTACTATTCACGTCATGACTATGAGGAGGTCGAAACCGAGCGCGCCAACGCCTTGGTCGACGAGTTGCGCGCCAAGCTCGCTTCGCTGCCCGGCACCAGCGTGCGCGGACTGAAGATCGCCAATGCTGACGACTTCGCCTATCACGATCCCGTCGACGGTTCGGTGAGCAAGAACCAGGGCATCCGCATCCTGTTCGAAGGCGGCTCGCGTGTCGTGTTTCGTTTGTCCGGCACCGGCACGTCGGGTGCTACGCTGCGCGTCTACATCGAGCGCTACGAGCCGGACAGAGCGCGGCATGATCTCGACACGCAAGAGGCGCTCGCTGACCTGATCGCGGCTGCCGATGATATCGCCGGGATCAAGAGCCACACCGGGCGCAACAAGCCGAGCGTGATTACTTGAGGGTGGTGACGTCTTTACCCTCCCCCTTGTGGGGAGGGTCGATCCGCGCAGCGGATCGGGTTGGGGGTGCTCGTAAAGCGCTTTCCCCGCGCCGACCCCCACCCCGCTCACTTGGTTCGCGACCCTCCCCACAAGGGGGAGGGTGGAGGATGCGCCGATGACCCAACTCGGCGCAAAGGTCACTCCCGAAGGCATCCGTTTTGCCGCCTGGTCGTCCTCGGCGCGGCGGCTCTGGGTGTCGATCTTCGACGACACCGGCGCCCGCGAAATCGACCGGCTCGAACTCCAGCCGGAAAGCGAAGGCGTCCATGCGCTGTTCGTCGCCGGCCTTGCCGCGGGTACGCGCTACGGCTTTCGCGCCGACGGCGAATATGCGCCGGAGCGCGGGCTGTGGTTCGATCCCGACAAGCTGCTCACCGATCCCTACGCCGTCGAGATCGACCGGCCCTACCAGCATCATTGGCGGCTTGCCGCCCGGCGCAACGAAGGCGCCGACACCGCGCCACTGATGCCGAAGACCATCGCGCGGGCTCAACCGAAGCCGCTGCCGGCCAAGCCGCCTTTGTTCCAGCCAGGCGGCCTGATCTACGAACTCAACGTCCGCTCCTTCACCAGGCTGCATCCGGACGTACCGGAAGCGCAGCGCGGCACCATTGCAGCCCTTGCCCATCCGGCTATCGTCGAACATCTCAAGAAGATCGGCGTCTCCGCCGTTGAGCTAATGCCCGTGACGGCATGGGTCGATGAGCGCCATTTGCCGCCGCTGGGCCTCAGCAATGCCTGGGGCTACAACCCAGTCACCTTCATGGCGCTCGACCCGCGCCTGGCGCCCGGCGGCATCGCCGAGTTGCGCGATACTGTGGGGGTGCTGCGCAGGGCTGGCATTGGCACCATCCTCGATCTCGTCTTCAATCATACCGGCGAAAGTGACCGGCTCGGGCCGACGCTGTCGCTGCGCGGCCTCGACAATCAAGCCTACTACCGCAGCGAGCCGGACGGCAGGTTGGCCAACGACACCGGCACCGGCAACACGGTCGCCTGCGATCATCCGGTCGTTCGCGGCATGGTGCTCGACACGCTGCGCCATTTCGTCCGCCATGCCGGCGTCGACGGTTTCCGCTTCGACCTGGCGCCGGTCCTCGGTCGCGTCGATGGCGCATTCGATCCGGCAGCCCCGTTGCTCGAAACCATCGCAACCGATCCCATCCTTGCCGACAGGGTGCTGATCGCCGAGCCCTGGGACATCGGCCCGAATGGCTATCAGCTCGGCAATTTCCGGCCGCCTTACCTCGAATGGAACGACCGCTACCGCGACGACGTCAGGCGCTTCTGGCGCGGCGATGCCGGCACGGTCGGTGCGCTGGCGACAAGGCTCGCCGGCTCCTCCGATGTGTTCGGCAGGGAGGGCCAATCCGCCAGCCGCACGGTCAACTTCATCGCCGCGCACGATGGCATGACGCTGGCCGATATCGTCGCTTATGAAGCCAAGCACAACCAAGCCAATGGCGAGAAGAACCGCGACGGCCACAATGAGAACCTGTCCTGGAACAACGGCGTCGAGGGCGAAACCTCGGACAAGGCGATTGCCGAGGCCCGTTCCCATGATCGCTTCGCGCTGCTCGCCACTCTGTTTGCCTCGCGCGGCACCATCATGCTGACGGCGGGCGATGAATTCGGCCGCACGCAAGGGGGCAACAACAACGCCTATGCGCAGGACAACGCCATCACCTGGCTCGACTGGGCCGGGCGCGACGTCGGGCTGGAAGCCCATGTGTCCGCGCTCGCAGCTCTGCGCGGCGCGGTGCGGGCGCTTTCCGATACGCGCTTCCTGACCGGAGAGCCGCCGGCCGGTTCTGAAACGCCCGACGTCGCCTGGCTGACCGAGACCGGCGCGCCGCTCAGCGAAGCCGACTGGAACGATGGCTCCCGCCATCGCCTCGTCATGCTGCTCGGCGATGGCGGGGAAGGCCGCCTGGCTGTGATCGTCAATGGCGATCGCCGTCAATGCGTCTTCACGCTGCCCGCGCGGCAAGGGTTTGAATGGCAGCCGGCTGTTGAAGCGCAAGCGGTCGACCTCGCGTGGCCGCTGCCCGGCCGCAGTGTCAGTTTCATGATCGAGCGCCGGACCGCAAAGGCCCGCGCCAGGAAGGGTCCGTGATGGCCGACGACAATGCCCAGCCGGGACCCGAACAGAGCGCCGACTGGTGGCGCGGCTGCGTCATCTACCAGATCTATCCTCGCTCCTTCCAGGACACCACCGGCGACGGCAGCGGCGACCTCTCAGGCATCACCTCACGGCTGGCGCACGTCGCCTCGCTCGGCGTCGACGCCGTCTGGCTGTCGCCCTTCTTCCAATCGCCAATGGCCGATATGGGCTACGACGTCTCCGACTATCAGGCGGTCGATCCGATGTTCGGCACGCTCGACGACTTTGACGCGCTGGTTGCCGAGGCGCACAGGCTCGGCCTGAAGGTGATCATCGATCAGGTGTTGTCGCACTCCTCCGACAAGCACGAATGGTTTGTAGAGAGCCGTGCCAGCAAGGATAATCCCAAGGCTGACTGGTATGTCTGGGCCGACACCAGGCCGGACGGCAGCGCGCCCAACAACTGGCTGTCGGTCTTCGGCGGCCCGGCCTGGGAGTGGGACGCGACCCGCCGGCAATACTACATGCACAATTTCCTCGCCTCGCAGCCGGACCTCAACTTCCACAATCCTGAGGTTCAAGACGCGTTGTTGCAGACGGTGCGGTTCTGGCTCGAGCGCGGCGTCGACGGCTTCCGCCTGGATACGGTCAACTACTATGTCCACGACCGCTGGCTGCGCAGCAATCCGCCGCTGGCGTCGAGCGTCGCCGGCACCAATGGCGAAACCAACACCTATCTCTTCCAGGAGCATCTGTTCGACAAGACGCAACCGGAAAACCTCGGTTTCCTCAGGCGCTTCCGCGCTTTGCTCGACGAATATGACGGCCGCGCCAGTGTCGGCGAGGTCGGCGACGAAGGCCGTTCGCTGCAGACGCTGGCCGCCTACACATCCGGCGGCGACAAGCTCAACATGTGCTACACCTTCGCCCTGCTCGGTCAGCAATTCTCAGCCGCCCATGTGCGCGGCTGCGTCGAGGCCTTCGAGGCAGCTGTCGCCGACGGCTGGGTCTGCTGGGCGTTCTCCAACCACGATGTCGTGCGCCATGTCAGCCGCTGGACGCGGCCGGGCGGCGATCCAGATGCGGTGGCGACATTCGCTATCGCTTTGCTCTCCTGCCTGCGGGGCTCGATCTGTCTCTACCAAGGCGAAGAGCTTGGGCTGGAGGAGGCGGAACTGACCTTCGAGGATCTGCGCGATCCCGTCGGCATCCGTTTCTGGCCGGGGGTAAAGGGCAGGGACGGCTGCCGCACACCGATGGTCTGGGAAATCGGCGCCGACAATGCCGGTTTTTCCTCGGGAAAACCCTGGCTGCCGGTGCCGGAAAGCCACCGCGCTCGGGCGGTCGATATCCAGAACGCCGACGACAAGTCCGTGCTCGCCGGCTACCGGACGATGCTCGCCTTGCGCAAGGCGCATCTGGCGCTGGTCAAGGGCCCGATCCGCTTTCTCGATACCGACGGCGATGTCCTTGCCTTCATCCGGCAGGGCGAGGACGAGATATTGCTCTGCGTCTTCAATTTCGCCGACAAGCCGGCCGACTGGCGGCTGCCGCCGGATCTCCAGCCTGTCGAGGCGATCGCTCTGGGTGGCGGTGCCGTCCTGCAAGAGGAGGGGCTGTTGCTGCCGGCCCTGGGCTGGTTTGTCGGCAAGGTTGGCTGATCTTTCAGGGACGCCGTCCGGCTTCAAAAAAGATCGAGTCCGCATGCAACCGTGCCGAGTGATCCGCGCAACGTCACCGGCGCCACGTTTTTCATTTTCGGGCTTCTTAGGTACTTTCGTTGAGCTTCGCCACGAACTGCATTCCTGGAATGTTTCCAGATGGTTGCGCTAATGACAACTGCTGAGGGCAAAATGCAAAATTGCAGGACAACCGCAAGCTGCACCCAATTGAACCTGGTAATATAGATTAGCTATGGCTGGTTTAGGGTGAGGATGCTCACTTAGCGTCAAGCAAGACTCGGTTGAAATAATATTTCCGTCTGTCTAGTCTCCTGCCACCAGCTGCCGGAACGGGAACCGGCGGCGCGCTCGAAGGGGCCAGAAATCGGTTCCGGGGCGTCAACACTCGTAAGGCGCAGCCGATGGGCAGCGCCACAGGGAGAGACTTCATGCTGAAAAATATGCTGAAGGCGACGCTTGTCGCCGCGACCATGACCTTTGCCGCAGGCACGTTCCTGACGCCGGCCCTTGCCGAGACCGTCTATAACAGAGGCAGCGCCGCCGAAGCGGAGACGGTCGATCCGCACAAGACCTCGACCGTCTACGAAGCCGATATCATACGCGACCTGTTCCAGGGACTGGTCATGCACGATCAGAAGACGAACCTCATCCCGGGCGCCGCCGAAAGCTGGACGGTATCGGATGACGGCACCGTCTACACCTTCAAGCTGCGCAAGGACGGCTTGTGGTCGGATGGCAGCCCGGTGACGGCTGACGATTTCGTCTATTCCTTCCGTAGGCTGGAGGATCCAGCGACCGCCGCCGAATACGCTTCCATGCTCTATCCCGTGAAGAACGCCGAGGAAGTCAACACCAAGAAAGGCAAGCCCGAGGACATGGGCGTCAAGGCGATCGACGCCAACACCCTGGAAGTGACGCTGAAGGCGCCGACGCCATACTTCCTGGAGATGCTGACCCACCAGGCTACCTACCCGGTCAACAAGGCCTCGATCGACAAGCTCGGCGCCGACTGGATCAAGGCGGGCAATCTCGTTTCGAACGGCGCCTATACATTGGCCGAGTGGATTCCCAACGACCACATGAAGCTGGTCAAGAATCCGAAATTCTGGGATGCCGCGACCGTCAAGATGGACGTCGTCAACTACATCCCGACCGAAGACCGCTCTTCGGCGATGAAGCGCTTCGAGGCAGGCGAACTCGACAGCTACGGCGACCTGCCGACCGAACAGCTCGCTGACCTCAAGACCAAGTTCGGCGATCAGGTCCGCGTCGGACCGTATCTCGGCACCTATTATTACGCGATCAAGACCGACAAGGCGCCCTGGGACAATGTCGAGCTGCGCAACGCCATCTCGATGGCTATCGACCGCGACTTCCTGGCCGAAAAGGTCTGGCAGAATTCCATGCTGCCTGGCTATTCGATGGTGCCTCCGGGCATCGCCGGCTACACGCCGGCAATGGCCAAATACGCCGACATGCCGCAGATCGACCGCGAGGACGCCGCCAAGAAGATCCTTGAGAAACTCGGCTATACGCCCGAGCATCCGCTGAAGATGGAGATCCGCTACAACACCTCGGAAAACCACAAGAACACCGCGGTTGCCATCCAGGAACAGTTGAAGCCGCTTGGCGTCGAGATCACGCTGCTCAACACCGATACCAAGACCCACTATTCCTTCCTCGAGCAGAAGGGCAACTACGACGTGGCGCGTGCCGCCTGGATCGCCGACTACAAGGATCCCGAGACCTTCCTCGGCATCACCCGCAAGGCCAGCGGCAACAACTATTCGAACTACGTCAGCCCGGCATATGAGGCGGCCATGGACAAGGCCGCGGCTGCCGGCGGCAAGCCGGAAGAGCGCATGAAGGACCTCACTGAGGCCGAGCGCATCCTTGTCGATGACGTCGGCAACATTCCGCTTCTCTACTACAGCTTCCACGATATCGTTTCCTCGAAGCTGCATGGCTTCGATGACAATGTGATGGACATCCATCCGTCCCGCTTCGTCTCCAAGGACTGATAATCATCCTTGACTGGACCGCCGCGCCCCCCATGGGGGCGGGGGGGGGGGGGGGGGGAGCCCCCCGGGGGGGGGGGGGGGGGGGGGGGGGGGGGGGGGGGGGCGGTGGGGGGGGGGGGGGGGGGGGGGGGGGGGGTCGGGGGGGGGGGGGGGGGGGTGGGGGGGGGGGGCGGGGGCGGGCGGGGGGGGCGGCGGGGGGGGGGGGGGGGGGGGGGGGGGGGGGCGCGGG
>NZ_JAMYVE010000014.1:0-206579 GCF_040323695.1 Mesorhizobium sp. M0030
ACAAGCATCTCAAATCCACCAACATGCTGGAGCGGCTCAACGAGGAAATCCGCCGGCGCACCTATGTCGTGCGCATCTTCCCCAATACCGAAAGCTGCCTGCGCCTGGTCAGGGCGTTGGCCGTCGAGACCAATGAAAACTGGATGGAGGCCAACCGATACATCAACATGGACGACCTGCGCGAGCACAAGAAGCTCGCTCTGCGCCAAGCCGCATGACCAGCATCATGGCCGCCCCATTTTGCAGAACTTGACGCACACAACCACCGGCCCCATTGCTGCCAGCCCGTAGAGCAGGCATCTGTGGCCAATTGGTACATTCGTCACGAGTGGCTTTTCCACGGCGGCAACACCAGTCCATCATAGGTAACCCGATCGACCTCAGCATGCAGCCGCTCAAGCGAAATGCCACGATCCATAACTCCATCGCTCCGGCGCATTCGTCCATAGCTGCGGCCGACGCCACCACCAGCATGGCCAGTGAAAGCATGATGAACTTCCTCGGAAATTCCGGCCTCCCGGCAAGCTCGTTTGAAGGTATGCCGGAACGAGTGAAATGTTTTCGACGGGCTGTCGACGGCGTACTCACCCAAGTAGCGGCCAAACCACTTCGACCACAACTTTGCTTTTGGTCCAATTGGCGAACTGAATTCGGGCCAAAGTGGATCGTCTGCCTTTGCCTTCTTTGCTCGCTCAGCGACATAGTCGAGTAAACCAGCGGCGATGAGGTCGCGATGGATCGGCACTGACCGAGCCGAGCTCGTAGTCTTCAGGTTCTGGTCATCGCCGTCGTCATTGAAGTCGATGAAAGCAATGCCGGCGCCACCAGTACGAATGTCACCGAGCCTGAGCTGCGCAATCTCAGATCGCCGCGCGCCAGCGTAAAGGGCAATGACCGGGAACCAAAAGGCGGCTTCGCCTTTGCCGCCGAGTTGACGCTTCCCTTCGACGAAGACCGGTGAAGCAAATAGCTTGTTCAACTCGTCGACGCTGAATGGCTCGTAATGGCCCTTTTCCATCGCTGATACATCGAAGGTTACATAGAACGGATTGGACCACCCCGAGGCTGCATCGAAGTGTCCGTCCTTCTCAGCCTTGGTCAGAACGCCGGCGAGGAGATTCAGGCTCTTGTTGATGGTCTGAGCGTCCCTTGGCTCGTAGGCGCTGAGATCATTCTTCAGCAATTCGGGCAACAGCATCTTCGCCAGCTTGTGTGGCAGTCGCTTCGGCACGCGAGCGAGCGCGTCGCGAAATTCACGAGTGTGCGTTTTGGTGATCTTGCCGACGTCGATGTCACCATGCAGCTCGACGAACCTCTGCACGGCCCGCGTCGCTTCGTTGATCGACTCCTGACGTGGCTTCCGAGCCGACCGACTGTTCGACTGTGACCAGTTCGCTAAAGCGGTCGTTAGTGGCAGAGCTTTCGTCGTGGGGAGGTCAGGGGATGCGATCTCCTCTCCGTTTAGCCGTGCCGTAATAGCTTGCACGGCCTTCCTCTGGGCCTTGATGAACGCTAGCTCAAGCTGCCGCCAGGCGGGGTCATCCGGGTGGAGGACGATCCCGGCATCCTCGACCGACTTGTTGATGATCCCGTGGATCGCTTCACTGCCGCGCATTTTTGCAACTTCATCACGCGACAACTTGTCGAGCGAGGATACGATTGCCCGATACGCAGCAATGTCACCGTCAGTCATCCCGCCTCCATCTGGCGAAAAGGTACCGGTGTCGAGGTCGAGTCCAAGACCCGTCCTGCGCAATGCCTCGTCGTTTCTCATCAGCCTAGCGGTGTGAGCAGCTGCAAGCGTATCGATCGTAGCTGGCGCGATCTCTGTCGGCGGCCCGTCTGTAAGTGATTTCCTGGCAAGATCGACCAGACGGTGGGCTTCTTCGATCAAAGGAAGGGCGGCCCGTTCGGCAGTTCGCTGATCGTTGGTTCGCAACGATTTGACCAGCTCATTCTTAAACTGACCAGATTTGCGGTTCACGCACCATTCGATCGCTTCCGGCCAAGGTATCGGAAACGGCTGGCCGGCTATGTCGTCAGGCAGAGCGAACCGAAATTCGAACCGGTTCGCGCGACGTTGGATGTATTTCATGCGCGCCATTTTACACCCCGAATGTAGCACGCGAAAGTAGCACGCGTGCGGATCAGATAGCAGTAAAATCAACGCCTTAAGCGATTTCAAGCACTTGCTTGAAGAGTGGCGCGCCCGAAGAGATTCGAACTCCTGACCCCCAGATTCGTAGTCTGGTGCTCTATCCAGCTGAGCTACGGGCGCGCAACAGGCCATGACTTGCATAGCCCCGCGATCCGGTCCTGGCGACCGGCCGCGACGAGACGTGTTCCCTAACGACTGAATTTCCGAAAAGCAAGCCGATCCGGCAAAAGTTTTGTCGCAGGCGCTTTTGCCAGCAGATCGAGGTGTGTCGAGATTCAGCTCAGGCCGGGCGGCGCAGGCCGTTGCGGGCCTGGTCGAGGCGGACCGGCTGGTCGGGGATGGTGACGGCGAAGGTGGTGCGTCCGCCGATCGATTCGACCAGCTCCACCGTGCCGCCATGGGCGCGGATCAGTTCGTGCGCGATGGCCAGGCCAAGGCCGGTGCCGCCGCTGCGGGCCGAGCCTCGAAACGCCGCGAACAGGTTTTCTCGCGCCTTCGCCGGCAGGCCGGGACCGGTGTCGGTGACAATGATGCGGCTTACGCTGCCTATGCGCTCGGCCGATACGGCGAGCCGGCGCACCAGCGCGCTCTCGGCGTCGGCCGCCATCGCCTGCACCGCGTTTCGGCACAGATTGGTGAGCACGCGAAACAGCTGGTCGGAATCGGCATCGACCTCGAAGGCGAGCTCGACGGCATTGACGAATTCGATGCCGTCCTCGATGTCGAGCAGGCCGTGGACGTCGTCGACCAGCTGGCGCAACCGCAAGCGGCGGCGTGAGGGCGCCGGCTCCTGTGTGCGGCCATAGTGGAGCACGCCTTCGGAATAGGAGACGGCTCGGTCGAGCGCGCGCAACAGCTTTGGCGCGAAGGCCTGCACCGTCGGGTCCTTGACCAGGCGCAAGCGGTCCGACATCAGCTGCGCCGAGGCCAGGATGTTGCGCATGTCGTGGTTGATCTTGGAGACGGCGAGGCCAAGGTCGGCAAGGTGCTTCTGCTCCGACAGCATCTTTTGCAGCCGTTCCTGCATCTGCGACAGTTCGCGCTCGGCAACGCCGATCTCGTCGGCGCGGGCGGCCGGGTGGATGATGCGCCCTGGATCGTCGGGCGCCTCGGAGAAGGACAGCATCGACCGCGTCATGGTGCGGATCGGGCCGATCATGATCAGGTCGATCGCGGCATAGACCAGCATGGCGGTGAACAGCGAGATCAGCAGCGAGACGAAGGCGACGTTGCGCGAATAGCGCAGCATGGCGTTGCGCAGGGAATAGTCGGGCATGATCAGCTCGAATTCCTTGTCGCTGTCGCCGACCGGGCCGAACACCCTGAGCATGCGCTTGCCGCCGAAGAACAGCGTATCCAGCGCCCCGGTCATGCCCTTGATCATGCCGACATTGGCGATGTCGATATGCTCGTCGACCTGCGGCGGCATCTCGGCCACCACCAGCAGGCGCGAGACGCCCCCGTCGCGCACCGCGATCGCCTTGGCGCCGATTGCCATCAGCACGTCGTTCTGGGCGGCGCGGGAGAGCGAATTCGGCTCGCCCTGCACCAGCACGATCGACACCGCGGCAGCGGTGCTTAGCCGCTCCTTCAGCCAGGCCAGGCGGTAGCTGGCGATCCAGGGCAGGAAAATGAGGACTTCGGCCAGGAGCACGAAGACAATGGTGAGCAAGAGCAGCTTGGTCGACAGGCCGCGCGCCAAGGGCACTGAACGATTGGGCACCGAACGGCTCGCAACCGCGCGAACGGTCGCCGGGCTGGCATCGGCTGTCGCCGGGCCGCTCCCTTCATCCGATGATGCAACTTCGCTCATTAAGGCCTGTCTTCACAAACGCTTGATCGGTTGAGATTAGGTGATTGCGGCTTTTTTGCCAATTTCATCCTTCGTTGGACGATGGTGCCAGCAATAAAAGACCGCCTCGAACTGGGTGTTCGCGCTGCGACGAACTGACGTTCGCGCTGCGACGAACTGACGTTCGCGCTGCGACGAACTCATAGTTCGCGCTGGATTGACTCCCAAAACCCTTCTTTCTATAAGCCGCTCACGCTCGGGCCATTCGTCCCGGCGCGGTTTCGATCGCGCCAATGCCGGCCCGGCAAAGCTCCTGTTACACAGTGACAGAATCAAGAAGGGCCGCACCCCGCGGTATTAAAACAAATGAAGCGTACCTACCAACCGTCCAAACTCGTCCGCAAACGCCGGCACGGTTTCCGTGCTCGCATGGCCACCAAGGGTGGTCGCGGCGTCGTCGCAGCTCGCCGCAACCGCGGCCGCAAGCGGCTCAGCGCCTGAACGGAAGACGAGATCGTTGCCCGCAACCGGCAAGCCAGTGGGACCAAACCCCAAGCGGCTTCTGAAACGTGCGGAATTCCTGGCCGTCCGCCGCGGTGAAAAGCGGCGCGGGCGGCTTTTTCTCGTTGAAGTTCTCGACCGCAACGACGGTCTGCCGCCGCGCGTCGGCTTCACCGTCACCAAGAAGGTCGGCAATGCGGTTGTGCGCAACCGCGTCAGGCGGCGGCTGAAAGAAGCCGTGCGCACCCATGCCGCAAGTGACATGGCGCCCGGCAATGACTATGTCATCGTCGGGCGTGAAGACGTGCTCACCATTCCGTTCGGCCAGTTGAAGGCCGAACTCTCCCGCCGTCTCAGCGGAACACGATAGGCCAAGGGCTTTCGATGGAAAACAACCGGAACTTCTACATCACCATCGTCTTGTCGGTGCTGATCCTCGGGCTATGGCAATATTTCTATGTGCTGCCGCGCAGCGAACAGCAGCGCGAGGCGGCCCGCATCGAAGAGCAGCGGGCGGCGGAGCAGAAGAAGGCGGCCGAGGCCAACCCCGGCGGCACGCCGGCGCCCGCAGCGCCCGGCGCCATTCCAAACGCGCCCGGCGGCGTGGTGACGGCGGCCAGCCGTGAACAGGCGCTTGCGGCGACAGCCCGCGTCAAGATCGACACGCCGAGCCTTTCGGGCTCGATCAACCTGACCGGCGCGCGTCTCGATGACCTGAAGCTCAAGCACTATACCGAGACCGTCGACAAGGACTCGCCTGAGATCAGCCTGCTCAACCCGTCGGCCTTGTCCAACGGCTACTTTGCCGAAATCGGCTACAGCGCCGCCAATGTCGACCAGACCGGCACCGTGCCGGGAGCAGACACCATCTGGACCGCGACAGGTAATCCGACGCTGACACCGGCAACCCCGGTGACGCTGACCTATGTCAACGACAAGGGCCTGACCTTCGAGCGCACCTTCTCGGTCGACAATGACTATTTGTTCACCGTCTCCGATACCGTGAAGAACTCCGGGGCAGCGTCGGTATCGCTCTATAATTATGGCCGCGTCACCCGCTTCGACAAGCCAGCCGTTGCCAGCACCTATGTGCTGCATGAGGGCCTGATCGGCTTCACCGGCACGGAAGGCCTGCAGGAACACAAATACGCGGCGATCGAGAAGGACAGGCAGATCAGGCCAGGCAAGTCGACTGACGGTTGGCTCGGCATTACCGACAAATACTGGGCTGTGACCCTGGTTCCGACCGAAAAGCAGCCATTCCAGCCCAACTACTCCTATTTCGAATTCCCTAGTGGGCCTCATGCGCACAGCTACCAGGCGGATTTCCTGTCCGACGCGATCACCGTTGCACCCGGACAATCCACGACGATTGAATCGGAAATCTTCGCCGGCGCCAAGGAAGTCGGCAAGATCAACGCCTATGCCGAGGATCGCCATATCAAGCGGTTCGACCTGCTGATCGACTGGGGCTGGTTCCACTTCATCACCAAGCCGATGTTCTGGCTGATCGACACGCTCTACAAATTCTTCGGCAATTTCGGCCTGGCCATCCTGGCCACCACCGTCGTGGTCAAAGGGCTGTTCTTCCCGCTCGCCAACAAGTCCTACTCATCGATGGCGAACATGAAGAAGGTGCAGCCCAAGATGCTCGAGATCCGCGAGAAATACGCGGACGACAAGATGAAGCAGCAACAGGCGATGATGGAGCTGTACAAGACCGAGAAGATCAATCCGCTCGCCGGCTGCTGGCCGGTGGCGCTACAGATCCCGGTGTTCTTCTCGCTCTACAAGGTGCTCTACATCACCATCGAGATGCGGCACGCGCCGTTCTTCGGCTGGATCCAGGATCTGGCCGCGCCCGATCCGACCTCGGTCTTCAACCTGTTCGGCCTGCTGCCCTTCGCGCCGCCGGCATTCCTGCCGCATATGGGCGCCTGGGCGGTGGTCATGGGCATCACCATGTTCCTCCAGATGCGCATGAACCCGACGCCGCCGGATCCGACGCAGGCGCAGATCTTTACCTGGATGCCGGTGATCTTCACCTTCATGATGGGCAGCTTCCCGGCCGGCCTCGTCATCTACTGGGCCTGGAACAACACGCTGTCGATCCTGCAGCAGGGCGTGATCATGAAGCGCCAGGGCGCCAAGATCGAATTGTGGGACAATCTGACGGCATTGTTCCGAAAGAAACCCTCGCCGGCTGAATAGAAGGCGCTATTCCGGCAATCAAAGCCCCGGCTCGTCCGGGGTTTTTGTGGACGAGGCGCGCATCACGTTCCCGTGAGGCGCGAAACTTGCGGCGTGCAACCGGCGTGGCTGCTGCTTGTACCGCCAAGGCCGATCAACACCGATCAGCCCTAATCCGAAGACCGCTGTTTTTGATCCGTGACCCCGTCATGTCCATCGCGGGGATGCGGCTCGTGGGATGGGCATTCGCCTTTAAGCATCTGTTATTATTATTGTTTTTTACTCTGCATCGAAACTTTCCCGCAATCGCCGCGTAACTCTTCCCGACAATCGAATCAACAATTGTCGCACCAGAAGGGTTCTCCAATGGCAAAGTCCATCCTCAAGGCATTCTGCTTTTCCGCCGGCCTGGCTCTATCGGGCCTCGCAGCGACGACGGCCTATACGCTCGCCAATCCCGCCGTTGGCGGCGCTGCGATGCTGACCTCCAAGAACATCGTCGAGAACGCCCTCAACTCGCCGATCCACAAGACGCTGGTTGCCGCCGTCAAGGCCGCCGGCCTGGTCGACACGCTGGAAAGCGCGGGACCCTTCACGGTGTTTGCGCCGACCGATTCCGCCTTCAAGAAACTGCCGGCCGGCACCGTCGCCACGCTGGTGAAGCCCGAAAACAAGGACAAGCTGACCAAGATCCTGACGGCCCATGTCGTGGCCGGAAAGATCTCGGCCAAGGAGATGATGACCAAGGCCAAGGCGATGGGCGGCAAGTATGAGATGAAGACCGTTAGCGGCGACACGCTGATCGCCGAGGTCAAGGGCGGCTCGCTCTACATCGTCGACGAGTCCGGCGGCGCCGCCAAGGTGACGGTCGCCGACGTCAACCAGTCGAACGGCGTCATCCACGTCGTCAACAAGGTGCTGTTGCCGAAGTAACGGCTTTAGGCAACGGGGCATGACGGCGGGCTGCGACGGGCTTTCTCGGTCTGCCTTCCCCACCTCACGAGGAGGTGCCATTCTTTTGAAGCCGTCTTCGACACCACCGGGGTCCTGCTTGTCCTTCGCAGGGCCCCGTTTTTTTGGGTTTCAGGGCGCCTTAGCCGACGGCGGCGGTCGACCTGATCGTGATCTGCCGCGGCACGAACTGAACATCGAAGCCCAGCAGGGCTCGCTCATCGGGCGATTGGTGCTATAGGGCGGATCACGCCATCTTGAATGGCGGCTTTAATTTGCGCCACTCTCGACGGATCTCGCCATGGACGGACCCAACCCAGACATCAAGCACCCGATCCCGATGCACACCCGCGTCGGCTTCCTCAAGCCCCTGGTCACCGCGCCGAATATCGAGATCGGCGACTTCACCTATTATGACGATCCGGACGGACCGGACAAATTCGCCGAGCGATGCGTGCTGCATCATTATCCCTTCATCGGCGACAAGCTGATCATCGGCAAGTTCTGCGCCATCGCGGAGGGCGCGCGCTTCATCATGAACGGCGCCAACCATGCCATGTCCGGCTTTTCCACCTATCCGTTCAACATTTTCGGCCATGGCTGGGAGCAAGGCTTCGACCCGAAGACGTGGTCACAGGAAGTGCGCGGCGACACGGTGGTCGGCAATGATGTATGGATCGGCATGGATGCGGTGATCATGCCCGGCGTGTCGGTCGGCAATGGCGCCATCGTGGCGGCGAAATCGGTGGTGACGCATGACGTGCCGGCCTATGCGATCGTCGCCGGCAATGCGGCAAAGGTGGTGAAGATGCGTTTCGACGACAGGACGGTGCGGCGGTTGCTGGCTGTGGCGTGGTGGAATTGGCCGGTGGACAAGATCGGCCGCAACCTCAACGCCATCCGGGGCGCCGATATTTCGAGGCTGGAGGCAGCAATTTGAACGCGCTGGGCAAAACCGTCATCGGCACCGACCTGTTCACCAAGGGGTGGATCTTCATCCGCGGCGTGCCGGCGATGAAGTTCCTGCCGCCGGAGGGGCCGCCGGAGATCGCCTTTGCCGGCCGCTCCAATGTCGGCAAGTCGTCGCTGATCAATGCGCTGGTCGGCCATAACGGGCTGGCGCGCACCTCCAACACGCCGGGGCGCACGCAGGAGCTCAACTATTTCGTGCCGGGCGGGTTTTCCGGCGAAGGCACCGACCTGCCGCCAATGGCGCTGGTCGACATGCCGGGCTACGGCTATGCCAGCGCGCCGAAGGAAAAGGTGGACGATTGGACCAAGCTGGTCTTCGACTATCTCAAGGGCCGCGTGACGCTGAAGCGGGTCTATGTGCTGATCGATTCCCGCCATGGCATCAAAGCCAAGGACGACGAAGTGCTGTCGCTGCTCGACAAGGCGGCGGTGTCCTACCAGATGGTGCTGACCAAGACCGACAAGATCAAGGCCGCCGGCGTGCCGCGGCTGATCGAAGAGACATTACTGAAGATCAAGAAGCGACCGGCGGCGTTTCCGTTCGTGCTCGCCACGTCGTCGGAAAAGGGCGAGGGTCTGGACGAACTGCGCGCGGCGATCGTGCTGGCGGCCAATGGCGGTTAAAAGCAACTCCAGGAAAAGTGTGAAGCGGTTTTCCGTCCGAAGTTGCAAAAAAGACCTTTGGCTAACTAGGCCTTTGCCTTTGGCTTCGCCTCCCCGGCGATCATCTGGTGGCTTTCTTCCTCGGCAAGCTTTTCGGTGCCGTAGGACTTCAGGAACAGGCTGACGCCCGACCGCACGATGTGGTCGATTTCATCCTGGCTCGGCGCCTTGGTGCGGTAGGCGAAGATGCACTGGCGAAACAGGCCGGCGAGGCACAGTTCGGTGAATTGATAGGCGGCAAGATCGACATCATCGATCTTGAGCAGGCCGCGTTCGATGGCTGCATTGAGGAACTTGACCACCTTGTCGTGGCCGCGTTTGGGGCCGCGTTCGTAAAACCGCGCGCCCATGTCGGGTATCCTGTCGGAAGCGCCGATCACGGTGCGTTGCGCCTGGATGACCTTGGCCGAGGTGATCTTCATCGACAGCACCTTGCCGAATTTCACCAGCGTCTGGCGCAGATCGTCAGCTCGGTCGAGCATGTCGTACATGTTCTTGAAGATGGTGCCGCGCTCTTCCTCGATCAGCGCCTCGAACAGCTCTTCCTTGTTGGCGAAGTAGACATAGATCGTGCCCTTGGAGACGCCGGCCTCGCGGGTAATGTCGTTCATCGACGCCGCTTCGAAGCCCTTGTCGATGAACACGCGCCGCGCGCCCTCGATAATCTGGCTGCGCTTGACCGGATCCTGGCCCGCCGCCGGGCGGCCGCGACGCGCACTATCCAGCACATCGCACCGATCATTTTCGACGTCGGGTAACGTGTCGGCCATTAAAGTCACACCTCGCGAAAATAATTCGAACCGAGCGGTTCGATTGCTCTTGATATGGGCCTGCTTTAGCGCTATGTCAACGTTCACATCGAACCGAACGGTTCAGTATAACACATTTCCCTTATATAGCTACGGTAGCGAGATATCATGTCCTCGAACACGCCAACCACCGCCGAAGTCCGCCCCTTTCCCAACGCCAAGGTCTCGCCGGTTATCGAAGCGCCGGAAGCGCCCATCAAGCCTGCCGCCGAAGTTTTGGCCGAGGTGCCGGCCAAGAAGAAGCGGTCGGCTCGCTCGTTGATGCTGCCGATCATCGGCCTCGCTCTGCTCAGCGCCGGCGCCTGGTATGGCTATAATTACTGGACCGACGGCCGGTTCCTGATTTCGACCGACGATGCCTATGTCCAGGCCGACATGTCGTTCGTCTCGCCGAAGATTTCCGGCTATGTCGATCAAGTCAAGGTCTCGGAGAACCAGCAGGTCAAGGCCGGCGATCCGCTGCTGACGATCGACGACGGCGACTACAGAATAGCCGTTGCCCAGGCGGAGGCGCAGATCGCCACGCTGGCCAAGACGCTCGACCGTATCGACGCGCAGACCAAGGCGGCGCAAGCTTCGCTGCAACAGGCGCAGGCGCAGAAGGTCGCCGACCAGGCGGCAGCCGACAACGCCGCTCGCGCCCAGCAGCGCGCCGCGCAACTGGTCAAGACGCATGTCGGCACACAGGCGCAACTGGACGATGCCCAGACCGCTCTCGACCAGGCCAATGCAGCCCTCGTCGGCGCCGACGCGCAGATTGCAGCCGCACAGGCCAATATCGGCGTGTTCGAAGCGCAGCGCGCCGAATCGGCCAGCACGCTGGCTTCGCTGCGGCTGAACCGCGACAAGGCCGCGCGCGATCTGTCCTTCACCGTGCTCAAGGCGCCTTATGACGGCGTCGTCGGCAACCGCTCGGTCGAGCAGGGCGACCTCGTCAGCCCCGGCCAGAGGCTCGCCGTCGTGGTGCCGCTGGACAAGCTCTACATCGTTGCCAACTTCAAGGAGACGCAGCTGGCCAAGCTGGTGCCCGGCGAGAAGGTGCGGGTCTCGGTCGACGCCACGGACGGCCATGATTTCGAAGGCACGGTGTCGTCGCTGGCGCCGGCTTCGGGTGCGGTGTTCTCGCTGCTGCCGCCGGAAAATGCCACCGGCAACTTCACCAAGGTGGTGCAGCGCATCCCGGTTCGCATCGACGTGCCGGCCGATGTGTTGAAGGCAGGCAGGCTGCGCGCCGGCCTGAGCGTCGTTGTCGCCGTCGACAGCCGCACGGCTCCGGCCGCGGCGAACTGAGCGAAAGCCGGGAGCAATGCCATGGCAACCGCAACCATAACAGCAGGAGCGGCGCCGGTGCCTGCCATGCCGGCGGTACCGACGACCATCTCGACGCGCCGCCTCATCGCCTTCCTGGCGATGGTGTTCGGCATGTTCATGGCGATCCTCGACATCCAGATCGTCTCAGCCTCGCTGGCCGAGATCCAGGCCGGCCTCAGCGCCAGTTCCGATGAAATCCCATGGGTGCAGACCGCCTATCTGATCGCCGAAGTGGTGATGATCCCGCTGTCGGGCTTCCTCAGCCGGATGCTGTCGACGCGCGTGCTGTTTGCAGGCGCCGCGGCCGGCTTCACGGCGGCCAGCGCGCTGGCCGCGACCGCCACCAACATCGACCAGATGATCGTCTACCGCGCCATCCAGGGCTTTATCGGCGGCGGCATGATCCCGAGCGTTTTCGCCGCCGCCTTCACCATCTTCCCGCCGTCGCGCCGCGGCATGGTGTCGCCGATGATCGGCCTGGTGGCGACGCTGGCGCCGACCATCGGCCCGACCGTCGGCGGCTATATCAGCCATGCCATGTCGTGGCACTGGCTGTTCCTCATCAATGTCATTCCAGGCATTCTGGTGACGGTCACGACCTGGACCCTGATCGATTTCGACAAGCCCAATCTCGGCCTGTTCAGCAAGTTCGACTGGTGGGGCCTTGCCGGCATGGCGGCGTTTCTCGGCTGCATGGAATATGTGCTCGAGGAAGGTCCGAACCATGACTGGCTGCAGGAACAGGCCGTGTTCATCTGCGCCATCATCATGGTTGCCGGTGCGGCGCTGTTCTTCTGGCGTGCCTTCACCGCCGAGGAGCCTATCGTCGATCTCAGGGCCTTCACCAACGTCAATTTCGCCTTCGGTTCGCTGTTCTCCTTCGTCATCGGCATCGGCCTGTACGGTCTGACCTATCTCTACCCAGTGTTCCTCGGACGCATCCGCGGCTACGATTCCTTGATGATCGGCGAAGCCCTGTTCGTCAGCGGCCTGGCGATGTTCGTCACCGCGCCGATTTCCGGCATCCTGTCGAGCAAGATGGACTTGCGCATCATGATGATGATCGGGCTGTTCGGTTTCGCTGCCGGCACATGGTGGATGACGCATCTGACCGCCGACTGGGATTTCTGGGAATTGCTGATCCCGCAGATTCTGCGCGGCAGCTCGATGATGCTGTGCATGGTGCCGATCAACAACATTGCGCTCGGCACCTTGCCGCCGGACCGGCTGAAGAACGCGTCGGGCCTGTTCAACCTGACCCGCAACCTCGGCGGTGCGGTCGGCCTTGCCGTCATCAACACAGTGCTGATCGATCGCAGCGCCTTCCACTACGCCAGGCTGGCCGAGCATGTGGAATGGGGCAGTGCGGCGGCGCAGACCAAGCTGCAGAACATGACGCTCGACTTCCAGCAGACTCCCGGCCTCGACGCCACCAAGGCGGCGATCTCCAAACTGTCGGGCATGGTCCAGCAGCAGGCGTCGCTGCTGTCGTTCATGGATGTGTTCACCATGCTGACCGTGCTGTTCGCGACCATGGCGGTCTTCACCCTGGTCATCGCCAAGCCGGCGCCGCCCGCGGGCAGCGGTGGCGGAGGCCATTGAGCGCGCCGGATCCCCCGCCTGGCGCCCTCATGTGTGACCCCGGAAATCACCCCCGATTTCCGGGGTCACGCTTAAGCATCGATCGTTGTCAAGCTCCTTGGTCGAGGCGGCCCAAACCATTTGGTCAGCGAGTCGGTTAGCCCGGCTGCTTCAGGGCCGCCGACCCAGGCCACATAACCGTCAGGCCGGACCAGCACTGCGCGTGGGGCTTCGACTGCCCCCAGCACCGGAAGCTCCCACGCGCCATCGTAGCTGGCGTCGACCAGCTGAATCCGCTCCACCCACTGGCCGATACCAAAAGCGCCGGGCTCACCAAGATTAAGCAGCAGCGGCCGAGCGTCGTGCAGCAGGGCGAAAACCGGCAGCGGACCGGCAGCGGTGACGAGGTCGAGATCCGGCATGCGACGCCCCAGCAGCGGATGCCCCTCGCCAAGATCGTAGTGGATGTCCAGGCCGGACAACATGCCGGCAAAACGCTTGCGCGGCTCTTCCATGCCGAGAAGTTCCGACACTGTATCGCGCAGCGCCTTGGTGCGCTCGTCTTCGCGACGGAGCACGACCGACGCCATGGTGTTTTTCATCACACGCGCGGCAATCGGGTGGCGCTCTGCCTGGTAGCTGTCGAGCAGGCTTTCGGGCGCAGTTTTCCTGACCACTTGGGCGAGCTTCCAGCCCAGATTGACCGCGTCCTGCACGCCGGTCTGCAGCCCCTGTCCACCGTCCGGTGGATGCACGTGCGCGGCGTCGCCTGCCAGCAGCACCCGCCCCTTGCGGTATGAGGCTGCCTGCCGGGTCATGTCGGTGAAGCGGGCCAGCGATGTTGGATTGTGGACGCCGTAATCGGTGCCGTAGACGGCAATGAGCGCCTCGCTGAGCTCATGCAATGTGGGCACGCCGCCGGCCCCGACCTCGCGTTCGGTCACCAGCACCCGCACCGTACCGTCTTCCAGTCTGCTGAGGCCGTGAATTCCGATGGCATCGCGGTGGATACCCCATTGCGGCTCTTCCGTTACCTCGATCTCGGCGATCAAATTGCTGGTTGTCGGCTCGGAACCGGGGAACTCGATGCCCGCCGCCTTGCGCACGAGGCTTCTGCCGCCGTCGCAGCCGACGAGATAATCGGCACGAAGCGACCCGCCATCGCTCAGCGCGACATCGACGCCGCCGCCATCCTGCACCAAGCCTGTCACCTCGCGGCCACGGTAGAACGTGACGCCAAGCTCATCGACCCAGCAGGCAAGGATGCGCTCTATGTGCTTTTGCCACAGCGCCAGCCCGTAATTGTGGCGGGTGGGGAAGTCGCTGATATCAAGCGAAACGCCGGCGAAGCCTGCGACCTGTGCGGTCTGGCCTTGCGACAGGAACCGATCGGCAATGCCGCGCTGGTCGAAGATCTCGATGGTGCGCGAATGCAGGCCGCCCGAGCGCGCGCCCGCGAGGTCCTGGTTCTCGCGCCGCTCGACGATGGCGACATCGATGCCAGCCAGGGAAAGCTCGCCGGCCAGCATCAACCCGGTCGGGCCGCCGCCGGCGATCACCACGGAATGGGATATTCGCGGCCGGTCCGCATCAACACCGTCGGTCGATTTGGAGGTCGATTTGGGCTCGCCGTCGCGAGCCCGTGCTTCAGTTCGTTGCATAGGTTCTGGCCCTCTCGTTAAGGGCTGCGGAATCTACGCATAAAAAGCCGTCTGCCAATTCTTGAAGTTGACTGTTTTCGCCCCATTTCAATAGATAGGGGGCGGTCGTCACACCGGCGCCAAATCTCCACCCCGCTAAAAGACGCCGAACGGTCAGGCAGTGGCCGGCTTGAAGCTGAGCGCAACGCCGTTGATGCAATGGCGCAGGCCGGTCGGCGCCGGGCCATCGTCGAAGACATGGCCGAGATGGCCGCCACAGCGGCGGCAGTGGACCTCGGTACGGGTCATGCCCAGAGAACGATCCGTGGTCTTGCCGACGCTGTTGGCGATCTCCTGCCAGAAGCTCGGCCATCCGGTACCGGAATCGAACTTGGTCTCCCAGGAATAGACCGGCAGGTCGCAGCCGGCGCAGGCGAAAATGCCTTTGCGGTGCTCGTTGAGCAGCGGGCTGGTGCCGGGATATTCGGTGCCTTCCTTGCGCAGCACATTGAAGGCTTCATCCGACAGGATGGCGTGCCACTCGGCGTCGGTCTTGGTGACCTCGAAGGTTTCGGCAGCTCTGGCGGACTGGGTTCCGCCCAAGCGTAGCGTTGCCAAGGCGCCGGCGACGGCCGCAAAGGCGACGCCACTCAAAAGCAAGTCGCGACGGTTCATGACGGAAATCCTCCTGCGGATCATTTTGCCAGATTTGGCCGCCACTGGAAAATCAAAAGCCGGTGACGGTTGCCCTGCAAACCGAACGCTCCAAGCCGGCTCCGCGTTTTGTGGCGGACGGCGTGGAGCGCTCGGAAGATTGCGCGGCCCGCGAAGGGGGAGCCGCGCAATCAGAGAGCTTACCGCCTGTTCGTCGGCGGCAGGGGCTTTGTTACATCTTCGGCAGCAGGACCTTGTCGATGACGTGGATGACGCCGTTCGACTGCTCGACATCGGCGATCGTGACATTGGCGACATTGCCGTTCTCGTCGGCTACGGTGACCTTGCCGCCATCGGCCTTGAGCGACAGCTCGCAGCCGCCGACCGTCTTGACCTTGTGGGTGCCGCCATCGGCCTTGGCCATCGAGGCGACATCGGCGCCCATCGCCTTGGCGCCGATGACATGGCAGGTCAGGATCTTGGTGAGCTTGTCCTTGTTCTCGGGCTTGAGCAGCGACTCGACCGTGCCAGCCGGAAGCGCGGCGAAGGCCTCATTGGTCGGCGCGAAGACGGTGAACGGGCCGGCGCCCTGCAGCGTCTCGATCAGGCCGGCAGCCTTGACGGCGGCGACCAGTGTCGTGTGATCCTTCGAATTGACGGCGTTCTCGACGATGTTCTTGTTGGCGTACATGGCGGCGCCGCCAACCATCGGATTCTCGGCATAGGCGATTGTGGCGAGGGCGGAGACGGCAATGGTACCGGCGAGCAAAAGGGTGGCGATTCTACGCATAGTGTTCGAACTCCTCGGGGTTATTGTTTCCTCTTTCGGAACAGAGGAGATACGAAATAGAACTGCCTGAGTTTCCGCGCGCCGGGAAAAATTTCCTTTATTTTGTCGGCGAATTAATCTCCCAGATCGAACCTCTAATCTCCAGCAGCGTATCCAAAACGAAAACAGCGGAAGATGTACTTCCGCTGTCTTCATTGTCACGTCATGGTTTTACGATCTATCAGATGCCCTTCAGGTCGCCCGCGGCAACGACCGGTCCGGTCGGCTGTCCCGTCGTCGAACCGCCCGTCGGCTCGACGCTGACAGCAAGCACGGCGCCTTGCGCCAGCTTCTGCTGCACGGCCGGGGTAACCGGGATATGGGCGACCTGGCCGGCGGGGATGACGCCCATCGAGACCGGCGCATTCTTGCCTTCGATCATCCACAGTTCGAAGTCCTTGCCGGCGGCGCGTTCGCCCGAAACCAGCGACAGGCCGACATCGCGGCGGGAAGCGTCGTAGACGACAAGGTATTTGACATCGCTGCCTTCGGCAGCCAGCGAGGCGACGAGGCGCTCCTGCGGCACGACGACCGGCGACCTGACGTAAGGCACGGCTACATAGAGCACCAGGGCCGCGAGAGCCGCTGCGGTGAGGCCGCGCCAGAAGCTAAGGCTGGACCACAGGCTGCCGCTCGGGGCCGTCGTCGACGCCGCGGTGGAGGAGAACAGCCGGCGATCGATAGCCGGCTTGATGGTGGCCGGCGGCTCTACCTCAGCATAAGCGGCAGCCATCGGCGAGAGGTTTACTTCCCAGGAATCGACGAGACGGGCAAAGCCGGTCTCCGCGTCGATGCGTCCGGAGGCTATCTGGCGCTCATCCGCCGGCAGCACGCCGAGAACGTATTCGGCTGCGAGCAGGTCGTCGCCTCCACGTTCCGGTCCATTTTCTTCTGCCAGGGTCATCTTTCCAGACATTCTCTAAGTTTCAACAGGCTGCGGCGCAGCCATGTCCGCATCGTGTTGAGCGGAACCTTGTGACGTTCCGCGAGCTCGGCGTAACTTTCGCCGTTCAAATAAGCACCCCGAACGGCTTGCGCCCGGTCTTGTTCCAACTCTTCAAGGCACTGATAGATGCGCTCGGATTCACCGCCCGCAACAACCATAGCCTCTGGCCCCGGACCGGGGTCAGCCACGTCGAGCGCGGCATCGATATCGGCAGCGGGCTTGCGTCGCGACCGGATGCGATCAATCGCATGATTGCGTGCTATGGCCACCAGCCAGGAGATTGGGCTTAGATCGGAAACAGCGAAGCGGTCCGCCTTCGTCCACACTTTGACGAAGACCTCTTGCAGCGCTTCTTCCGCATCTCCGCGATCCTTCAATACACGAAGGCACACGCCGAAAAGTTTCGCACTGGTTTGCCGGTAAAGCAGATCGAACGCAGTCCGATCCTTCATCGAGGTCCGGACAATCAGGGTGGAGATATCCTGCGGCGTCATACGGACAAGCTAAGCGATCACGATTTATTTGCAAAGGCAGAAATCTTGTTGTCCACGCAATCGATGTCCGCGCCCGATCGCCAGTAATCGCCGGTCGGTTGCCAAGGAAATCGGCTGTCGTTAGCCTCCCGCAGATAGGGGAACAGCAATGTCGGCCGAACGGATGCTGTGGGAGAACGATGCGACCGGCTTGGCAGAGCTGTTGCACAGAGGCGAGATCTCGCCGCCAGACCTTGTCGATGCTGCGATCGCGCGCGCCGAGGCAACCCGATCATTGCGCATCCGCCGCTTGCCTGAGGCGCCATGGACCCGAAGGGGGCCGACGAGCTCATCGAAAACCTGCTCGACAAATTGCATTTGACCCGTCTCTTGGAGATCAGATCCTTGTTTGGGCAATTGATGGACAAGAGCCTGTGGTTCACCACTGGCCGGCGATCCAGAATGTCAGCGGCCAGCCGTCGATCGCGCTGCCGGTCCATGTCACCGATGCCGGCCTGCCGCTCGGCATCCAGGCCGTCGGCCGCCCCGGCGACGAGCAGGACGCTTTTGTCGCTTGCTGCGCAGATGGAGAAGGTTTCCGGGTGGCTGACGCGGCGGGCGCCGCTCAAGGTGCCGGCCTGATCCGGCAGATTTCATCATCGTGATAGCAAAGCTGTTTGCGGCCTGGGCCAATTCCCGCTAAGACGCCGCCGTCCTTACCCACATCCAGGGAACCATGCCGATGACGGAGATCACCGCCACCGCCGAAATGCAGGCCGCCCTGCTCTCGCGGGCCCTGCCCTATATGCAGCGCTACGAGCACAAGACGGTGGTGGTGAAATATGGCGGTCATGCCATGGGCGATATCGAGCTCGGCAAGGCTTTCGCCCGTGACATCGCGCTGCTGAAGCAGTCCGGCGTCAACCCGATCGTCGTCCATGGCGGCGGGCCGCAGATCGGCGCCATGCTGGCCAAGATGGGCATCGAATCCAAGTTCGAAGGCGGACTGCGCGTCACGGATCAGAAGACGGTCGAAATCGTCGAGATGGTGCTGGCCGGTTCGATCAACAAGGAGATCGTCGCGCTGATCAACGCCGAGGGCGAATGGGCGATCGGCCTGTGCGGCAAGGACGGCAACATGGTGTTCGCCGAAAAGGCGCGCAAGACCATGATCGACCCGGATTCCAACATCGAGCGTGTGCTCGATCTCGGTTTCGTCGGCGAACCGGTCGAAGTCGACCGCACCCTGCTCGACCTGCTGGCGCGCTCCGAAATGATCCCGGTGCTGGCGCCGGTGGCGCCCGGCCGCGATGGCCATACCTACAACATCAATGCCGACACCTTCGCCGGCGCCATCGCCGGCGCCTGCCAGGCGACGCGCCTTTTGTTCCTGACCGACGTGCCCGGCGTGCTCGACAAGAACAAGAAGCTGATCGACGAGCTGACGGTGGCCGAAGCCAAGGCGCTGATCAAGGACGGCACGGTGTCGGGCGGCATGATCCCCAAAGTCGAGACCTGCATCGAGGCGATCGAGCGCGGCGTCGAAGGCGTCGTCATCCTCAACGGCAAGACGCCGCATGCGGTGCTTCTGGAACTGTTCACCGAACACGGCGCCGGCACGCTAATCGTGCCCTGATCGGCAACTGGCTTGGCGGCCAGTTGGTCGGCTGGCCAGCCCTTAGGCAGGCTGGGGCAGGCGCGCGATGACCTTTATCTCGAAGTCGAAGCCGGCTAACCAGTCGACGCCGACCGCCGTCCAATTGGTGTAGGGCGGTTCACCGAACACCTTCAGCCGAACGGCATCGATCACGGGCCATTGCGTTGCCGGATCGGTGTGGAAGGTGGTCACGTCGACTATATCGTCGAACGTGGCGCCCGCTGCTTTCAGCACTGCCGCGAGATTGTCGAAGGCAAGCTGGACCTGCTTTTCGAAGACAGGTTCGGGCGACCCGTCCTCGCGGCTGCCGACCTGGCCCGAGACAAACAAAAGATCGCCCGATCGGATTGCAGCAGAATAGCGATTGATCTCGTAGAGAGCCTGCCTGCCGGCAGGAAAGATCGCGTCACGTTTGGTCATTTTCACTCCATTGTCCGGGGCACTCACATACGTCCCGTATGCATGAGGTGGGTACATACGCCGCGTATGTCAATACGCATACGGTACGTATCTATGAATGGCAGCGAGCCGGTCAGGTGCCGGCCGAGATCGCGACAGCCGCTTCGGCCGGCTTGAGCGGCGGGCGCATGACGACCATGGATTCCTCATCGGCATCCTGCGGCGCGCCCCAGAACTCAGCCAGCGTCGGACCATCCTTGAGGCGGCGGTCGCGGGCCAGGAAACCCCAGACCTCGCGGAACCACACGCGGCGGCCCATTTGGGTGTACCAGCGCATCGAATGGCGCTGTTCGGGATCGGGGTGGAAGAGAATGCGCGCCAGCGCCTTCGGCCGCGACTGCACCGCGACCTCGATCAGCTTGACCGAGAAGAACAGCATCCACGGTTTCAGCCGGGTCATCTGCAGCACCTGGTGCTTGTAGTCCCACAGCCGGGCATCCGTCTGGATCACCTTGCGGTCCTTGGCGATGCGGAAGAACGGCGTCCAGCGGTGCGGCGTGACATAGAGCGCCTGGATCTGGTCGGGGTCGTAGGCAAGCAGCTGGCGAAAGCCGCGCCACAGATCGCGAAAGGTCTCATCCTCGAACCCCGCCACCCAGGTCGCCATGGACAGTATGCCATGCTGGCGGAGCAGCCGGATCGCCTCGCGGTCGGATGAGGTGCTGCCGCCCTTGCGGATCAGTTGAAGCGTCTGCTGGTCGGTGTTTTCCATGCCGAGCAGCCAGCGGATGACGCCGGCCTTGCGATAGAGGTGCAGGATGTCGGCATCGCGCACGATGTCGTCGGCCCGGGTCGAGCCGACGATCAGCACCGGCACGTTCTCGGCGATCAGCGCATCGAGAAAGGCGCGCCAAACCTTCTTCGATACGGTCGGGTTTTCGTCGGCGAGGTTGATCAGTTCGACGCCGTGCTGGCGGTGCAGCCAGGCAATCTCCTGCGCAAATTTTTTGGGGTCGCGGTGCCGCCAGCGGGTCCAGAAACCGCGCTGGCCGCAATAGTTGCACAGATGCGGACAGCCCCGCGAAAACTGCATGACCACGGCGCGCTTGCCGCCCCAATAGCTGTAGCGGCGGTGATCGATCAGCTCCCAGCCGACGCGGTACTCGTCCAGATTGGCAGTGGTCCCGGCCGGCCGCGTCGCGAAGGGGCGGCCGAGATCGTCGCGATAGGCGATACCCGCGACATCGCCCAGCGGCCGGCGATTGTCCAGTGCCACGACCAGGGCAAGGATGGTTGCCTCGCCCTCGCCGCGCACGATGAAGTCGAAGACATCGCTCGCCGCCAATATGTCGCGCCAGTGATAGGTCGGGAACACGCCGCCATAGATCACCAGCGTCGCCGGCTCGAGCGCCTTGACCATGCGGGCGATCGCGAGCGCGGTGGGATGCGCCGAGGTCGAGCCGGAGTGGCCGATCAGGATGCAATCGGGCTGGCCGCTGAGCGCATCGCGCACCAGAGTTTCCAACGGCATCGGCCCGAATTCGGCATCGACCAGCCGGACTTTATGGCCGGCGTCGATAAGCGGGCCGCCCAGTGCCAGCAGGCCGAGCGGTGGCAGATGGTCATCGGGCACGCGGCTGCCGATGGCGGTGTGCGGCGGATTGATCAGCACGATGTTCATGACGGACCTTTGAGCGACGGTCCGCATGGCGTAGCCGGCGTTTCAGTTTCGCATTTGGGCTCCGTTCAGCAGTTTGCGTGCAGCTTTTCCGCAGAAATGGCGGTGCGTGTCCTACCGCCTGAGGTGGGCGAGCGGCACGTGGCCCGGGCCCTTGATGTTCTGCAGCACCAGCTGGGTGTGAACGTCGCGCACGCCGGCAAGGCGCATCAGGCGGTGCATGACGAAGGCGTTGAGTTCGTCGACCGACGGCACCATGACGTGCAGCAGGAAATCGTGGTCGCCGGTCATCGTCCAGCATGACGACACTTCGTCCATGCGTTGCACGGCGGCGATGAAGGTTTCGGGCGAACCGTCGCTGTGGCTGGTGAGCCGCACCTGGATGAACACCTCGACCATCAGGCCGACGGCGCGGCGGTTGAGCACGGCGGCAAAGCCCTTGATGATGCCGGCCTCCTGCAGCGCCTCGAAGCGGCGGGCGCAAGGCGTCGTCGACAGGCCGATCTCCTGCGCCAGTTCGGACACGGGCTTGCGTCCATCGCGCTGAAGCACATCCAGCATCTTGATCTCGAAATCGTCGAACTGAGGCATTTTCACTCTCTTTCAGCTTCTGCTTGGTGATTTTTACCTCAAATCATGGACCCAAGCCATCATCAAAGCTGAATTGCCTCGCCGGCCGCCGCTAGACTCTGCGGACAGATTCAAGTGTCACGATCAGGGGAGAAGAACCATGACGACGATGAGCGTTGCCGAATATGCCCGTGATTGCGCGGCGCAAGGCCTGCGTGGCGACTATTCAGTGTGCCGTTCCGATTTCACCGTGGCGCAGGGCTATGATTACAGCGCCGACGAACAGGCGGTGTGGCGCACGCTGTGCGACCGGCAGACCAAGCTGACGCAGAAGCTGGCGCACCATTCCTATCTCGATGGCGTCGCCGCACTCGGCCTGCTCGACAAGATCCCGGATTTCGGCGCGGTCTCAGACAGGCTGCGCAAGCTGACCGGCTGGGAAATCGTCGCCGTGCCTGGCCTCATCCCGGCCGCGCCCTTCTTCGACCATCTCGCCAACCGGCGCTTTCCGGTGACCAACTGGCTGCGCACCAAGGACGAGCTCGACTACATCGTCGAACCCGACATGTTCCACGACTTCTTCGGCCATGTGCCCATCCTGACACAGCCGGTGTTTGCCGACTTCATGCAGATGTATGGCGAAAAGGCTGAGAGCGTGATTGCGCTGGGCGGTGACGAGATGATCACCCGGCTCTACTGGTACACCGCCGAATACGGGCTGATACAGGAGGAGGGCCAGAAGCTGAAAGCTTTCGGCGCCGGGCTGATGTCGTCGTTCACCGAATTGCAGTTCGCCGTCGCGAGCCCGGACGCGCACCACGTGCCCTTCGACCTCGAAACGGTAATGCGCACCGGTTACGAGATCGACAAGTTCCAGCGCGCTTATTTCGTGCTGCCGTCCTTCGACGTGCTGCGCGATGCGTTCCGGACCGCCGATTTCAAGGCGATCGTTGCCCGCCGCAAGGGGCAGCCGACCCTGGATCCAGCGACGGTTTAGCAAATCCTGAAGGGTTTGCGCGGCACCTATCCCCACCCTTAATCCTCCCCACAAGGGGGAGGGAGATCTCGTTGGCGCTGATTTCCGAGGGTTTCGACACCAAGGCATGGGTAGCGCCGGCAGCAATCCTGTCGCGCCGTTCGCTTTTTTGACATCAGACGGTAATGACTTCGTCACACCGTGGATGACTTCGTCACACCGTGATTACTTTGGTCAGATGGTCGCCTAGCCGGCAGGCAAGTGCGGTGATTGTCGTCGTCGGGTTGCATTCGCCCGACGTGCAGAACACCGACGAGCCGCCGACATAGAGATTGTCCATGCCGTGCACCTTGCAGTTGGCGTCGACCACGCTCTTGGTGATATCGGTGCCCATGCGCGTGCCGCCCATGTGGTGGTGGCCGGCCAGTTCCTCATCCGTCGGGTAGTCCTCGCCATTGGTCAGCCAGTCCATGATGCGGACGCGGCCGAGGTCCTTCTCGATCAGCGTCGTTCCGAACAGCTTGAGCCCCTCGAGGATGGTGCGGCGCTCCAACGGCGACTTCTTCCAGTGCAGCTCGATGCGCGGCACGCCGGCACGGTCGACATCGGTCTTCGACAATTCGATATGGTTCGAGGCCAGCGGCGCCTGTTCCCAGGCGACGTAGAGCTGGGCGGCGCAGCGCAGGTTCTGGCTGAGCTGGTAGGCGATCCATTCGGCGGCCTCGGGCGCGGTGCAGGCGAGGTCGGCAATCAGGCTCTTGACGCCGGCATAGGGCGTCTCGATCAGGCGTATGCCGAAATTCATGATCTGCAGCCGCTCCATGGCGGCGAGCGTCGGCGAGAAGAACGCCTCGTTGACGGCATCAACCTCGAACTCCCTGTAATCGGCCAGGATGGCATTGCCGCCCTCGAAGGTCGGGTGCTCCATCCAGTAGCGGCCAAGTGCCGTGGCGTTCGGCACCACGCCGCCATTCGAGCGCTGGTTCGACCATAGAAGCAGCCGCGAATTCTCCAGCCCGCCGGCGCAGACGATGAAACAATCGGCGCTGAAGGCGCCGGCATCCTTGCCGTTCGACCACAGCCTGGCGCCGGTCACTCGTTTGCCGTCCCCGGCAAGTTCGGTGGCATAGGTGTTGAGCACGAGCGCTATGTTCTTGCTCTTGTCGAGCTCGTCGGAGAATTTCTCGCCAAAGCGCACGGCCGGGCTCTTGATCAGCTGCACCCAGCGTATGTCGTCTGAAATCGGCACATCGGGCTTGAAGTCGGGAAGCTCGAGTATGTCGTGCACCTCGGACAGATAGGGCTCGATGTCGGTCCGGGCGATTGGCCAGCCGGTGTCCGGCGCCCATGCCTTGGGCTCAAAGTCCTGCTTGTCGAGCACGCGGCACCAGCCGGCCCAGTGGTTCGACGACCCGCCCATGAAGCGCAGCCGGGTGATGTCGAGATCGAAATATTGATCGCCGACCGTGGAGCCGCGGTAGAAATCCTGCGACTCGTCGCTGAATTCGCGTGCGCCGGCCTCCAGCACCACGACCGGAATGCCGGCGGCGCCGAGCTTTCTGGCAATGGTGGTGCCGGCCGGCCCGGAGCCGAGAATGCAGACCTTGGGCTTGAAATCCGAGGCTCGAAACGCCTCATAGCTGTCGAAGATCATGCCAGGTCGCTCCGCTTCAGGATCCAGCCATTGACCACGACGATCTCGTCGGGATCGGACGGGGGGCGGTCGCTGTCAGGCTGCTTGCGAAAAAGCTGTAGCGCCGGCATCGCAATCAGCGCCTGCACGATGGTGCGGCGCGATATTTTCCTGATGAAGAAACTCATGGCACGTCTCTGGATGGGGGCTTCGATCCACGCATGGCGTTCCCTGAACGGCACACGTACCGGCCAGACATGCCATTCCCGTGCCAAGCCTTGCCTATAAACGAGTTACAACCCGGTAAACGGCGCAGTTGCGTGGAAACAATGTTGGCGATCCGTTAACAGCCCCACCACCAACACCTCAGGCAGCTTCGGAAATATCCCGGTCTAGGATCGACAAATTGCGGCCGCGGTGCTTCGCCTCGTAGAGCCGGCGGTCGGCGGCGCGCATCAGGTCCGAGACATCGGCATCTTGCGCACAGGTGATGCCGCCGATCGAGACGGTCAGCGGCACCGTGCGCTCGTCGACCGGACGAAAGCGGACCAGCTCGACTTCACGGCGGATGCGCTCGGCCACGCGCCGGGCTTCGGCTTCCGTAGCGCCGACCAGGAAGGCGCCGAACTCCTCACCGCCAATGCGGCCGAGCACGTCGCCGCTGCGGACGCCGCGCTCGATGGCGCTGGCGATCAACACCAGTGCGTCATCGCCGGTCAGATGGCCGAAACTGTCGTTGATCGCCTTGAAATGGTCGGCGTCGATGATCAGCAGCGCGCCGCGATCGGATTTGCGCCGCGAGCCGTCCAACGCGGCAAAGAAGCTCTCGCGGTTGAGCATGCCGGTCATGTCGTCGCGGCTCGCCTTCGCCGACAGGCGCCGATGCGCGGCGGCGAGCTGGGCATGCGCGCGGGCGAGATCGCGATGCGCGTTTTTCAGTCGGTCGCTCTGCCAGAAGGTGCTGGCGCAGGCGATCCAGGCGAGCGCCAGCGGGCACACCGTCGATGTCAGCCAGACAGTGCGGTCGACCGGAAAACCCATGGCGGGAACGATGATCAGCGTCAGCAAAAGCGAGATGGCTACCGAGCCGAATGCGACCGCGGCGGACTTTAAGACTATGCGACTCATCGCTGGCTCCCACTGAACCGTCTCTGTGCCAGCAAGCCCTGAAGGCCACCTTTCCGTGATGGCTAAAATTTGAATGGTGAGCCCATTTTTTACAACTCTAGATGCACATAGGTTGTGGATAAGCTCTACATCAGAAAGGGGTTCGAACGGCAGATATTTCATGCCATAAGGACGCCATGACCACGCTGCCCGATCCCGCCCGCTTCGCCCATGTCACCGACTGGGTGTTCGACCTCGACAACACGCTTTATCCGCACCATTCGAATCTGTTTTCGCAGATCGACGTCAAGATGACGGCCTATGTCGGAGAACTGCTCACGCTACCGCGCGAGGAAGCGCGCAAGCTGCAGAAGGAACTCTATCTCGAATATGGCACGACGCTGAACGGGCTGATGACGCGCCACGGCATCGACCCCGACGATTTTCTCGAAAAGGTGCACGACATCGACTATTCGTGGCTGGTGCCGGATCCGGTGCTGGGCACCGCCATCCGCCAGCTGCCCGGCCGCAAGTTCATCTTCACCAATGGCGACCGCAGGCACGCCGAGCGCACCGCGCGCCAGCTCGGCATACTCGACCATTTCGACGACATTTTCGATATCGTCGCCGCCGGGCTGACGCCGAAGCCGTCGCGGCAGACCTATGAGAAGTTTGCCGAACTGCACGCCGTCACCGGACACAATGCGGTGATGTTCGAGGATCTCGCCCGCAACCTGGAGGTGCCGAAATCACTGGGCATGACCACGGTGCTGGTGGTGCCGCGCAATTTCGAGCCGACCTTTGCCGAGATCTGGGAACGCGATCCGGCCAATGAGGACGACGTCGATTTCATCACCGACGATCTCGCGACGTTTCTGACGGGGATAGTGGAGGGGGTAGAGGAATTGAGGAGCTGAAGAATTGAAGAACTGGTGAAAGGGAGACCGATCCGGACCTCCTTTTCCTCAATTCTTCAGTTCTTCAATTCCCGGTTCCCCTACTCCCCCAACTTGTAGAAGCGGCTGATGATCCCCCAGGCCTCGTCGGCGGTGTCGACAAAGTCGATGATATCCTGGTCGCCGGGCGTGATGGTGCCTTGTTCGGCCAGGAAATCGAGGTCGATCGCGCGCTGCCAGAACGCCTTGCCGAACAGGATCACCGGCACGCGTTCCATGCGGCCGGTCTGGATCAGCGTCAGCGTCTCGAAGAACTCGTCCATGGTGCCGAAGCCGCCCGGAAACACCGCGACGGCCTTGGCGCGCATCACGAAATGCATCTTGCGGATGGCGAAATAGTGGAAGTTGAAGCACAGCTCCGGGGTCACATAGGCGTTCGGCGCCTGCTCGTGCGGCAGGACGATGTTGAGGCCGATCGACGGCGCGCCGACATCGTCGGCGCCGCGATTTCCCGCCTCCATCACGCCTGGGCCGCCACCGGTGACGACGACGAATTCGCGGTAGTAGGACGTGGCCGATTGCTGTGAGCAGAGGCGGGCGAATTTGCGCGCCTCCTCGTAGTATTTGCTGTTTTCCTCGAGGTTTTTCTTCTGCGTCTCGTTCTTGGCGGCCCAGGCCTCGCCGCCGGGCTCGGGAATACGCGCGCCGCCGAACAGGATGACCGTCGAGCGGATGCCGCGCTCGGCAAGGATCATTTCGGGTTTCAAGAGCTCAAGCTGCAAGCGCACAGCGCGCAACTCCCGGCGCGTCATGAAGTCGGGATCGTTCCAGGCCAGCCGGTAGGTTTCGGCGCGAGTCTGCGGCGTGTCGGGAACGCTTTTCGAGCGCTCCAGATCCTCGTCCGAATGCGGCAGCGGCGTCCATCCCGCCTTTTCCATAGGAGTCATATGCTTTCTACCCGTCCCAACAGTTCACTTGCGCCGTCCCATGGCGCACGCGCGATTGACCCCCAATACGCCTTAACATAGGGTCCGCGCGACTTTCAAAACAAGGTTAAGGCCGACGGCCTTAACAGCGTGGTAACGGAGCGAATTCATGTCGAAGCCTGATCTGGCCAGCCTCGAAAAGACGATCGAGAAGGCCTTCGAGGAGCGCGACACGATTTCGACCGCGACCCGGGGCGAAACGCGCGACGCCATCCAGTCCTCACTCGACCTGCTCGACCGTGGCACCGTGCGCGTTGCCGAGCGCCAGGCCGATGGCAAATGGCATGTCAACCAATGGCTGAAGAAGGCGGTGCTGCTCTCGTTCCGGCTCTATCCGATGGAGATCATCAAGGGCGGCCCCGGCCAGGCGGTCTGGTGGGACAAGGTGGCGTCGAAGTTCGATGGCTGGAGCGCGGTCGATTTCGAGAAGGCAGGCTTCCGCGCCGTGCCGTCTTCGATCGTGCGCCGCTCGGCCTATGTCGCGCCGGGCGCGGTGCTGATGCCGTCCTTCGTTAATGTCGGCGCCTATGTCGATAGCGGCACCATGGTCGACACCTGGGCCTCGGTCGGCTCCTGCGCCCAGATCGGCAAGAATGTGCACCTCTCGGGCGGCGTAGGCATCGGCGGGGTGCTGGAGCCGATGCAGGCCGGCCCGACCATCATCGAGGACAATTGCTTCATCGGCGCGCGCTCCGAAGTGGTCGAGGGCTGCATCGTGCGCGAAGGCTCGGTGCTCGGAATGGGTGTGTTCATCGGCCAGTCGACCAAGATCGTCGACCGCGCCACCGGCGAAGTGTTTTATGGCGAGGTGCCGCCGAATTCGGTCGTCGTCGCCGGCTCGATGCCGGGCAAGGCCTTTCCGAACAACGAGCCGGGCCCTGGCCTCTACTGCGCCGTCATCGTCAAGCGCGTCGATGCCAAGACCCGGTCGAAAACCTCGATCAACGAACTGCTGCGTGATTGATCCTGTCCGAGCAACCAGAGCGCTCCAGATTGCCCAACACACCACCACTTCCCTGGCTTTTCTTCAGCCTCTCAGGGCGCGTCAGCCCAAGTGCCTACGTGCTCGCCGGGCTGCTGCTGGTGCTTGCACAGTTTTTCCCGCTCTACCAGTTGTCGAGACTGGAACCCGGCACCGCAACCAGCCAGAACTGGGCACTTGTGTTCTGGGTCGTTTTGCTCATCTCGACATGGTCGAGCTTTGCGGTAACCGCAAAGCGGTTTCATGATTTCGGCAAGCCGACTTATTACGCGTTGATCTCTCTTGTCATCGGCCCCATTCTTCTCATCGTTCTAGCGTGTTTCCGGGGTGACCCCGGTCCGAACCGCTACGGCAAACGCAGCAACGCGCCGGCTGAACCATGAGCGCCGACCGGATATCTCGCCATGCGCTACCGCACGCTTGATCCGAAACTGATCATCGACACCGCCGAGCGGCTGGAAGAGCGCGTCGCCGAGCGTTTTCCCGATGCCGGCCTGCGCGGCGTCGCCGCCGAACTGGTGTCGCTGTCGCGCGACCTGGCCAAGGCGGCGCAGGCGCTGGAAGCGCCGATCTGGTGGCTGCGCGGCGCCATCGTCGCCGCTGTTGCCGCCGGCGCGCTGACCTTCCTATTCGTCGGCACCATCCTGCCGCTCATCCATATCTCGCAGGCCGACGATGCGGTGCAGTCGGTGCAAGGCATCGAAGCCACGATCAACATGATGATCCTTGCCGTGCTCGGCCTGCTGGCGCTGATCCGCACCGAGGAGCGCATCAAGCGCAAGCGGGTGTTTCGCCAGCTGCATGGGTTGAGATCGCTGATCCATGTCATCGACATGCACCAGCTGACCAAGGATCCGGCAGCATTGTCCGCCAATTTCAGGCCGACCGCGCATTCGCCGGCTCGCATCACCAATGCCGCCGACCTGGCGCGCTACCTCGACTATTGCTCGGAAATGCTGTCGATCACCGGCAAGATCGCGGCGCTGTTTGCGCAGTCCGTCAATGACGATGTGGTCATCGACGGCGTCAACGACGTCGAGAACCTGGCGTCCAACCTGTCGCGCAAGATCTGGCAGAAGATCACGCTGATCGAGAACCACCCGGCGGCGCAGCCCGTGCCGGCGCCAGGCCCGGCGAGCAAAGCGCCGGCTCCGAGGCGCGCACCAAAGCTGTGACGCGGCGGGCCCACGCGCCTGTTTTCGGGCTATGCGGGCCAAGGCCCGAGGCTCGCGGCAAGTAGACTATCCAGTGACGGCTTCCGGCGTCAGCCCGGGTGAGCCGCGCGTTTCCCGCTCGGCCTGCCGCACCAGCGCGGTGACCCGCTTCAGCAGAGGCGCCGGCGTGCCGGCCTTTTCGGCGAGGCTCAGGACGGCCCCCTGCAGGTCACCGATCTCGGTCGGCCGACCGCGCTGGAGGTCGTCCCACATCGACGAGCGCGCCTGCGGGTCGATGGCGAGCATGCGGCGGGCGACCAGCCGGAACAGCCAGTCCGGCAGCCGGAGCAGCTTCGGCAGCAGGCCGGGACGCAAGCCGCCGATCCGCGCCGGCGCGATATGTAACGCCTTCATCGCCGCCAAGGCCTCGTCGATCTGACCGGCCAGGATCCGCCGCCAGCGGCGGTCGGCAAGTTCGCTCGCCAGCGGCAGGCCGGACAAGGCGACAAGCGCGTTGTTGAGGTTGATCAGCAGCTTGCCCCACTGAACGGCTTTCATGTCGGGATGGGTTTCCACGCCAAGCCCTTCGACATCGAGAAGGCCGGCAAGGCCGGTCACGCCATCTTCGATCATGACCTTGCCGTTGCTGGCGCGATGCACGTGAAGCGGCAAATTGCCTATGGCCGACTGGACGACATTGAACGGCACCATGCCGGCGAGCACAGTCCGTCCACCGAGCCCGGCGCGTAACCGGTCGGCATTGCCGACGCCGTTCTGGAGGCTGACCACCACGACTTCGCCGCGCGCATGTCCGGCAACAAGCGACGCCATCTCCTCGGTAGCGCCGTTCTTGACCGTCACCAGCACCACGTCGGCACTGGCCAGGGCAGCGGCGGGATCGGTGGTGACGGACTCCGGCCGGATGGATCGGTCGCGATTATCGAGATCGGTGATGCGCAGGCCGCCGTCCAGCAAGACCGTCGCGATGCTTGGCCGCGCCAAAAACACCACCTTGCGTCCGGCCAGCGCCAGGCAGCCGCCGACATAGCAGCCTATGCTGCCGGCGCCGGCAATGACGATGGTCTTTTCGGCGTTGGCCATGCGATTATCTCGTGTTGGCCTGCACTATACGACAGGAAAACCATAATGTCGGCGGCAGGACCGGTCATCATCTCTGGCCGTGACAGGCCTTTCGCTTTCGACTATCGCTTTGCCCATGAAACTGCCGACCGATCCCGCCGCCAACCTCGCGACCCTCATACGCTGCGCCTCCGTAACGCCCGCCGAGGGCGGCGCGCTGGCTGCCCTGGAAGGCATGCTGAAGCCGCTCGGCTTTTCCGTCGAACGCCCGGTGTTTTCCGAAGACGGCACCCCCGACATCGAGAACCTCTACGCGCGTCGCTCCGGCAATGGGCCGCATCTGATGTTTGCCGGCCATACCGACGTGGTGCCGGCGGGCGACGAGGCGTCGTGGACGCATCCGCCCTTCGCCGCCGAGATCGCCAAGGGCGAGATGTATGGCCGCGGCGCCGTCGACATGAAGGGCGGCATCGCCTGTTTCATCGCCGCCGTGGCGCGCCATGTCGAGAAAAAGGGTGGTCCGAAAGGCTCGGTCTCGCTGCTGATTACCGGCGACGAGGAGGGGCCGGCGATCAACGGGACGACAAAACTGCTCGACTGGGCGGCGGCCAGGGGCGAGAGATGGGACGCCGCGATCGTTGGCGAGCCGACCAATCCGGACACGCTCGGCGACATGATCAAGATCGGCCGGCGTGGCTCGATGTCGGGCAGTGTCACGGTCAACGGCCGCCAGGGCCATGTCGCCTATCCATTGCTCGCCGACAATCCGGTGCGCGGCCTGATCAGCATGGTCGACGCCTTGCTGTCGCCCGTCTTCGACAAGGGCACGAAGGATTTTCAGCCGACCAATCTGGAAGTGACCTCGATCGATGTCGGCAACCCGGCGACCAATGTCATTCCGGCCAAGGCGACAGCCACCTTCAACATCCGCTTCAACGACACATGGACTGCCGAGACGGTGCAGGCCGAGATCCATAACCGCCTCGACCAGGCGGCGAAGCGCAAGAAATACCGGACCGGCAAGACGCCGGTCGACTACGAACTGATCTGGCGCGACCGGCCGAGCCATGTCTTCCTGACGCGCGACGACAAGCTGATCGGGACGCTGCGCGGGTCGATCAAGGCGACAGTCGGCAAGGAGCCGGCGCTGTCCACCTCGGGCGGAACCTCGGATGCGCGTTTCATCAAGGACTATTGCCCGGTGGTCGAGTTCGGCCTCGTCGGCAAGACCATGCACATGGTCGACGAGCGCGTCGCACTGGCCGACCTCGAGACGCTGACCCAAATCTACCAGCGCTTCATCGATGACTGGTTCGAGCAGGGCTGATCATGCTTTCGGTTGACGAGACCTCTTCATCGCTTAACGGCGCCTGGCGGCTGATGCTCGGAAAGGCCGACGGCTTGCGGCTGCTCGACCTTTCGGCGGACGGCTTCTGGAATTCCTTCTTCGCCATCGTCGTCGCCGCGCCGGCGATGATCGTCGGCTGGGTCGGCACGGCCAACGAGATCGGCGATCCCAATGCGTTCGCCGGCCGGCTGGGCATATTGATTCGCCTGGCGACCGTCGACCTCGGCTCGTGGCTGCTGCCTCTGTTTGTGCTTGCCCTGGTCGCATCGCGCGCCGGCATCGGCGACCGCTTCGTCCACTATGTCGTCGCCAGCAACTGGGCGTCGGCGATCACCGCCTGGATGCTGCTGCCTTCAGCGCTGATCAGGCTTTTCCTGCCGTCCGGCAACCCGGTTGCCGAATTGGTGTGGCTGGTTCTGGTGGTGCTGTCGCTGGTACTCACCTGGCGGATGACCAACGCCTCGATCGGAAAGGGCGCGGCTGTCGGCAGTGCCGTGTTCGCAGGCATGTTGGTGGTGTCTCTGGCCGTCTTGTTCGCCCTGGTGGCGCTGCTCGGCATCACGGTGCCGACCGCCGCTCCGGCTTAGAACTTTTCCGCATAGTCTACACCGACGAGAAAAAGCCCGTCGGGCGGCGCCACCTGGCCGCAGGCGGCGCGGTTTTTCGCAGCGAGCGCGGCCTTGAGGTCCGCGGCGGTCCAGCCGCCGTCGCCGACGCGTTTCAGCGAACCGACCATGGAGCGCACCTGGTTGTGCAGGAAAGAGCGCGCCGAGGCACTGACTTCGATCAGGTCGCCCTGGCGGCTTACATCGAGCCGCTCCAGCGTCCGCACCGGACTGTTGGCCTGGCATTGCGTCGAGCGGAAGGTGGTAAAGTCATGTCGGCCGAGCAGGACTTTCGCCGCTTCGTGCATGGCGTCCGCATCGAGCCGCTTCGGCACCCACCAGACCTTGCCCTTTTCCATCGCTGCAGGCGCGCGCCGGTTGAGGATGCGGTAGAGATAGTGGCGTCCGGTGGCCGAGAAACGGGCGTCGAACTCATTGGGGACAACCGTCGCCTGCAGGATGGCGATGCGCGCGCCTGCCGCCTGCAGGTGCGCGTTGACGGCGTCGCGCACCTTGTCGTTTGGCCATGCCTTGGCGAGGTCGACATGCGCCACCTGGGCGGTCGCATGCACGCCGGCGTCGGTGCGGCCGGCGGCGCGTATCCGCACCGCCTCACCGCAGAATTTCTCGATCGCCTGCTCTATCGCCTGCTGCACCGAAGGCTGATCCGCCTGGTGTTGCCAGCCGGCGAAGAGGCTGCCGTCATATTCGATATCGAGACGAAAACGCGGCATACACCCTTCGTTCAGGCGGCGAGTGCGGCAAAGGCCTGGGCGTAGACCAGTTTGCCTTTTTCGGGTGCGTCACCCCAGGCCAGCGCCTGCAGCGCTTCGCCCTGATATTCGCTCTCGAACATTTCGGCGCGCGCATGATTGTAGCCGAAGCGGCCGTAATAGGCCGGATCGCCCAACACAACGGCGAGCGTCTCGCCGCCATCCCTGAGGCGGATATGCGCCTCGCGGATCAGCGCACCGCCAATGCCCGAGCCGTGGAACGAAGGTTCCACCGCCAACGGCGCCAGCGCCACGGCTGCGAACTGCTTGCCGCCGTTCTGGACGAACAGCCTGGAAAACAGGATGTGGCCGACCACCTGGCCGTCTTCTTCCGCCACCAGTTCGACAACGGCGTCGCCGCCGGTGACCAGAGCGTCGACCAGCCCGGCCTCCGCCTGCTGGCCGAATGCGTGTTCCTCGACCAGGCGTATGGCCTCGCGGTCCCGCGGCGTCGCGCCGCGTATCGACATCATGCTCATGAGAACTTCATTCCTTTTTCGATCTTGGCCCCGCGCAGAAACTCCTGTGCGGCAGCGGGCTTTCCGCCCGCCCGTTGAACTTCGACCAGCCTGACCGCGCCCGACCCGCAGGCGACCGTCAGCCGGTCATCGAGAATTCCTCCCGACTCGCCCATGCTTTCAGAAAGCGTGCCTTCCAAAAGCGTCGAGCGAAGCAGTTTCAGCCGTTCCGTGCGGCCGCCGATGTCGGCCTCGCACCAGGCGCCGGGAAATGGCGACAGGCCGCGAATGTGATTGTGGACCTCCGCAGCCGGGCGCGTCCAGTCCACACGCGTCTCCGACTTATCGATTTTCCTGGCGTAGGTCACCCCGTCAGCCGCCTGCAAAGTCGATGCCAGGGTATTTGTCTCCAATCGGGACAGCGCTTCCACCATCAGCGTGGCAGCAATATTCATCAAGCGGTCGTGCAGATCGCCGGCCGTCATGTCGGGCTCTATGGCGCATTTTTCAACCAGTGCCACCGGACCGGTGTCCAGGCCCTCTTCCATGCGCATCACCATCATGCCGGTTTCGACGTCGCCGGCCATAATGGCTCGCTGGATGGGAGCTGCACCACGCCAACGCGGCAAAAGCGAGGCGTGGCCGTTGAGGCAGCCGAGGCGCGGAGCCTCCAGAATAGCCTTCGGCAACAGCAAACCATACGCGACGACGACTGCGACATCGGCACGCAACGCATGGAAAGCAGCTTGCTCGCCCTCGCCCTTCAGCGACAGCGGCGTGCGCACTTCGATGCCCAGCCGCTCAGCCTCGCGCTGCACCGGCGACGGTGTCAGCTCCAGACCGCGGCGGCCGGCGGCGCGCGGCGGCTGGGTGTAGACGGCTGCTATCTCGTGCTCGGCCTCGGCAATCGCGCGCAGCACCGGCACCGAAAACTCCGGCGTGCCCATGAAGATGACGCGAAGCGGCATTTTTCGTCCAGTATCCTGTTCTGCGCGCGGCAGTCCGCTCAAGCGTCTGCTTCAAACGGGTTTGCGATCTTGAGGTCAAGCTCTTCGAAGTCCTTAATATTGCGCGTCGCCAGCATAGCGTCGTGCGACAGGCAGATGGCAGCGATCATGGCATCGGAAAGGCTGATCGGCCGGCCGATAGTTTCCCGCATTGCCCGGAGCTTGCCCGCCAGACGGGGAATGGGACCGGCAAATTCGACGACACGTCCCGAAAACTGCTTCGAAACCAGGTGGTCAAGTGCACGGACGTGGCGGTCCGAGCCGGTCTTGTTCAGAAACCTTTCGGCTCCAAAGGACTGCTCCATGACAACAGGACCGCAGAGATAGAGGTCGAGCAGGTCCTGTCTGCGAAACCACTTAGCGACGTTTGGATCGGGCGCGGGCCGGCTCGCTTCCGAGACGACATTGGTATCGAGGATTATCACTCGAGATTCTCAATGGTGCGGCCAAAGTCGCGTTTCCGTTCCGCTTCGATCTCATCCATCATCTGCGCAAATTCGTCGCTGATTGCATTTTCCGAGGCGAAGGCAGCGCGAATCGCATCCCAAGCCGTGAGTCCAGGCTCGGCCTTGCCTTCTTTTTCCGCAACGATGCCTTTTCGCAATAAATCGATCGCCTTGATCGAGAGGCTTTGGCCGCCCTTGCGTGCCGCATGCTCGATTTCACGCTTCAACGGCTCGGGAATATCTCTGATCAACATATCGCCCATCGGAGTCTCCAGTCTGATATCAATGATATCACGCAAGGAAGCGTCTCTCAATAGGGGCGGGTCGAGACGGGATTTTGTGCGAGTCGCCGAAAGCAGGGCCTATCCCACCAGCTTGCCCGGCGCCTTGTCCTTGGCGAGTTTCTTGAACTTCTTGACCACCATGTCGCGCTTCAGCTTCGAGATGTGGTCGATGAACAGCACACCGTTGAGATGGTCGATCTCGTGCTGGAGGCAAGTCGCCATCAGGCCTTCGGCCTCGATCTCCTGCAGCTTGTCGTCGCGGTCGAGATATTTCACGCGCACCGAGGCGGGACGCTCGACCTCGGCGTAATAGTCCGGGATCGACAGGCAGCCTTCCTCGTAGACCGAGCGAGCGTCGGCGCTTTCGAGGATTTCGGGATTGATGAAGACATGCGGCGCCGGCGGCTCGTCTTCCTTGGCGAGGTCGATGACCAGCATGCGCAGCGGCTCGCCGATCTGGATTGCGGCCAAGCCGATGCCCGGCGCATCATACATCGTCGCCAGCATGTCGTCGGCCAGTTTGCGCAAAGGCGCGTCGACGCGTTCGACCGGTTTGGAAACCTGGCGCAGGATAGGATCGGGAAGGATGATGAGCGGCTTGATCGACATGGCGCCTCACCTAAAACGTCGCAGGAGAAGCGTCAACCGGTGCGAATCGGTCTCGTTCACGTTGATCTGTGCCAGGTCTGCGAATCGGCTATGCTGGCGGGATGAACGACCTGAGCACCATCCTTTCCGAACCCGTTGCCCGGCTTGGCGCCACGACGATCACGCTCGGCCATGCACTGGCCCTCGGCGCGCTGGTGTTTCTCGGCCTGTTCCTGGCGCTTGTCGTGGCGCTGTGGCGATCGGCCAAGGCGCGCACCATCGCCGCGGCGGAAGCCGCCGACCACGCCCGCGACGCCGAGGCACGGATGGCCGGCATTTTGCAAAGCCAGGCCGAGATGCAGGGCCGCATGGGCGCCATCGCCGACGTGTTCGGCGCAAGGCAGGCCGAACTCAACCAGTCGATCGGCCAGCGCCTCGACGCCATGACCGGCAGGCTCGGCCAGACCATGACCGAACAGACCAAATCGACGCATGAGAGCCTCGCCAAACTGCAGGAACGGCTGGCGGTCATCGACACCGCGCAAGGCAACATCCAGTCGCTGGCCGGCCAGGTCGTGCAATTGCAGGCGATCCTGTCCAACAAGCAGACGCGCGGCGCCTTCGGCCAGTCGCGCATGGAGGCGATCGTCGCCGACGGCCTTCCGATGGGCGCCTACGAGTTCCAGGCAACGCTGTCAAACGGCAGCCGTCCCGACTGCCTGGTCAGGATGCCGAACGGTGCGCCGCAGCTTGCCATCGACGCCAAGTTTCCGCTGGAAGCCTGGAACGCCATCCGTGCCGCCGATGGCGCCGAACAACAGAAGATCGCGGCCCAGGCTTTCCGCCGCGACATCGAAATTCACGTCCGCGATATCTCGGAAAAATACCTGATCCAGGGCGAGACGCAGGACACCGCCTTCATGTTCGTGCCGTCGGAATCGGTGTTCGCCGAAATCCACGAGAATTTCGACGCCGTGGTCCAGAAGGCGCACCGGGCGCGTGTCATCATCGTCTCACCGTCGCTTTTGATGCTGTCGATCCAGGTCATCCAGGCCATCCTCAAGGACGCCCGCATGCGCGAACAGGCGCATCTGATCCAGGGCGAGGTGATCCGGCTGATGGAGGACGTCGCGCGTGTCGACGAACGCGTGCGCCGGCTGCAGACGCATTTTGGCCAGTCGGCCAAGGATATCGACGAGATACTGGTGTCGACCTCGAAGGTGACCAAGCGCGGCCAAAAGATCGAAGCGCTGGAGTTTGGCGAAAGCGAAGCCGAAGTGCGCGGTGGCGGACCCGCCAAGGCCGAAGCCGGGGTGCGGGTGGCGGATTCCAAGACGGGGCAGCTCAGGCTACGTGTCGTCGAAGGCGACGATTAAAGTCTTTGTTTTGATGCATGTCGTTGTCCCAGAACCGCGGCACACTTCTGGGCGACATGCATTAGACCGTAGCCACGATCACGTGCGCCTGGATCTTGGCCGCAACCTCGCCGCTGCCGTGTCTGGCTGCAATCACGGACGCGGCGTGATCGGTTGCGGCTTCCAGTTTTCCTCTGGCCTCGATTTCGTTGCGAAGCGGAGTTCCCTGGCAATAGGCAACCGCCGGAAGGCGCGGCGAGGAGGCACGGCTTTGTTCGGCCCTCGTCTCGATCACCACACGGGAGAAACCTGCGGCTTCCAACTCGCCGCGGATCAATGCAGTGTCATTGTAGCCGTGCGGCGTGCGGGCGAGAAAGCGGGGCGGATCGTTCGGAAAAATCTCCGCAAGAGCATTCGTCACATCATTGGCGAATACATTCTCTTCGATGCGATCCCACACGTTGAACAGGAAATGGCCGCCGGTCTTCAGGACCCGCTTTGCTTCGCGATAGCCGGCGGCTCGGTCGGGAAAGAACATCGCGCCGAACTGACAGCAAACGAGATCGAAAGCCGCATCTTCGAACGGCAGCGCCAGAGCATCCGCCTGACGCCATTGTATGCGACTGTCGGGAGCTTGTCGCGAGGCCGCGTAGTCGAGCATAGGCTGGTTGAGGTCGGTCACGACATAGCTTGCGCCAAGGGACAGTTTTGGCGCCAATGCGCGGGTAACAACGCCGGTGCCGGCGGCGACTTCCAGGACGGCGCCGGGCGACAAGGACGCTGCCCGTCGTGCCAAATCCGCGGCAAACGGCTCGAAGATCAACGGCACCATGTAGCGGTCGTAGTTTTCCGGAATCGAGCCGGCAAACACCTTGTCCGTTTCCGACATTGCTATCCCCCGCCATCCGTTTGATGGCGAGCCTAGCACATTATTGGCTGGTTTGGGCCGCGTTTAACCGGGAGGCAGGTGCTACTGCGCCTCTACGATGCTTACGCCCTCGAATTCCGGAAGCCAGTGCAGGGCCGATCGGTGCCATTTCTGCTGGGTCGGAACGAGATCCTCGCGTTGCCGCGCGGTCCCCGCCCTGATCCCATAGACCTTCGGCCCGTCGCCAACCGACGTTGCGTAAAGATGCGAACCGCAGTCGCCACAGAACGCCTGGGCACGCTTGGCGCCGCTCGATCCCGTCTTGATATAGACCTTCGGCGTGCCCTTGGTGATCCTATAATGATCCTCAGGCGCGGGAACGGTGACACGAAAGGCGGTGCCGGTCAGTTGCTGGCAGTCGGTGCAATGACAGATAGAGGTCTTTTCCGGGTCGACCTCTGCTTCATCAGTTATGGCGCCGCAATGGCACCCTCCATCGATTTTCATGGTTGATTCTCCGAAATCCGTCGAGTGATCTTAGCGGGACCAGGCGATGGGGCCAACGGTGGACTGCTGGTCCAGAACTAGTCCGACGCCGCCTCGACCTGCTTGCGCCGGTGCTCCCAGGTTCCGGTCGTCTGCGGCTTGACGAACAGCCTGGTGATCTCCGGCATTTCTTTTTTCAAGAGCGCCTCGATGCGCTCGACACAGGCTTCGATCTCAGGCGCCGTCAGATGGTCTTCGAATTCGATGCTCAGCCCAGCGACGATCTGTCGAGGGCCGAGATGGACGGTGAGAACGCCGTTGGCCCGCTGCACTGCCGGATCCTGCTGGGCGATGGCCACCACCTTGGCCTGCACTTCCGGCGAGGCCGGCTCACCGATGAGCAATCCCTTGCTTTCGCGCGCCAGAAAGATGGCGGTGGCGCCGAGGATCATTGCGATGCCGATCGAGGCGACGCCGTCGAGTTCGGGCATGTCGAGGAGTTCGGCCGCCAATATGCCGGCGAAGGCGACGAACAGACCGAGCAGGGCGGCGCTGTCCTCGAACAGGATCGTGTAGACGCTCGGATCCTTGCTCGATTGCACGGCCTGCAGCCAGCCTTGCTTGCCCTTCTGCTGGCGGAACTCCTTCAGCGCCACGTACCAGGAGCTGCCCTCGAACAGCATTGAGAGGCCCAGCACAATGTAGTTGATTTTGGAATTGGCGACCGGCTCAGGCGCCATGATGTGGACGACGCCTTCATAGAAGGACACGCCAGCGCCGAGCGCAAAGACGAGCAGGGCGACAATGAAGCTCCAGAAATACAGCTCGCGGCCATGGCCGAGCGGGTGCGTGCGGTCCGGCGGACGGGCGGCGCGGTGCATGCCGTAGAGCAGCAGCCCGCCATTGCCGGTATCCACCAGCGAGTGCACGCCTTCCGACAGCATCGCCGAGCTGCCGGTGAAGAAGGCGGCGACGAATTTGGTAACAGCAATAGCTAGATTACCGGCGAGCGCCGCGTAGATGACCGTCTTCGACCCGCCATGTGCTGCCATGCTGTCCCTCCAAGGAACCTGATGTAACGCCCCTGAGCTCCACAGGCATCACAACGCACGAATCGCCCGGTCGTTCAGGGTCTTGTAGGCCAGCTTGCGGAAACACGCCCCTATTCGATGATCTCGTCCGTCCACACCTTGAAACCAGCCAGCGTGCCCGGTCCGAAGATGTGGGTCAGCGGCACGTCGGCGGCGTCGCGACCCGACGCGATCAGGATGCGGCCGATGCGTGGCGAATTGTTCCGCGGATCGAAGACATGCCAGCGGCCACCGAGATAGACCTCCATCCAGGCTGCGAAATCCATGCTCGCCCAAGGTTTGGGCAGGCCGATGTCGCTGATGTAGCCGGTGCAGTAGCGGGTCGGGATGTTGAGCGCACGGCAGAAGGTGACGGCGAGGTGGGCAAAGTCACGGCAGACGCCGCTTTGCTCGCGATAGGCTTCCGCCGCGGTGCGGGTCGGCCGCGCATTGCCGTAGCTGAAGACGATGTGGTTGTGGACGAAATCACAGACCGCCTGGACGCGCGCAATGCCAAGCGGCGTATGCCCGAACAGCCGCCAGGCTTCGCTGGCCAGCAGATCGCTCTCGCAAAAGCGGCTCGGCAACAGGAAGAGCAATGTGTCCGACGGCAGATCGCGCACCTCGTGCTGCCAGGCCATCAGGTCGCCCATCTCGAACGTGCCGGGGTCGCGGATTACCGAATCGGTGCCGAAGGTGAAGCGACCGGGCGGGGCGACGAAACGGTTGCACCAATTGCCGAAACTGTCGCGGTAGCTCTGGATCGGCACCGGCGGGTTGGAGGTCAGGAAATCCGGGCGCTCGAGATCGGAGGCCCTGGAGTAGTGGACATTGAGCATCGCGATCAGCGGCGTTTCCTGCGGAAAATCGAAACTCATCTCGCTGCCGATGCGGATTCGCATTGTCGTCCTGACCGCACTTCCTGATCATCGCCGGGCGAAGGCATGGCCGATGCTGCAGTGCGAAGGCAACCATGGCACGGACCGGAATGGTTTACGAGCAAATTAGAAACCGGTTGAAAGCGGCCCGCCGGCGCCGGCGACGGACGCCCGCCCCCTTGCAGTCCGGCGTTTCTCTTGTTTCACTTGGCCTCCCAGCAACTGGAGGAACGAATCATGGCTAAAGGTGCGATGAAGGCGGGCAAGGAAGCTCGGAAGCCGAAAAAAGACGCCAAGAAGCCCGCAGCGGCTCCGGCACTCAAGGCGCCGCCCGTCAAGGCGATGAGGCTCAAGGAAAAGTAAGCCCGCCTCGGAAGATCTTGGACGGTTGAAATCCGGACAAACCGTTTCGGCGCAGATTTTGACACCGGCGGCATGAACGATGCGGCCGGTGTTTTTGTTGATCGCACCGGCGCAGCCGCTTGTGTCGAAGCGGCGAGGACGACCTCGCGCCTTCCCATAAATCGGCCGGGACGGCCCGCCATGCTCATGGAATGGAGTGCATCCCGATGTCGTGGATTTTTCTGTTTTTCGCCGGCCTGTTCGAAATCGGCTGGGCGATCGGCCTCAAATACACCGACGGCTTCTCGAAGCCGCTGCCGACGGTGCTCACCGTCGCCTCGGTGATCATCAGCCTGGGCCTGCTTGGCCTGGCGCTGAAGACGCTGCCCGTCGGCACGGCCTATGCGGTGTGGACCGGCATCGGCACGGTCGGCACGGCGCTGCTTGGCATCTGGCTGCTGGGCGAGCCTGCGACGGCCATCCGGCTCGCCTGCATTGCGCTCATCGTCTGCGGCATTATGGGGCTGAAGGTCGCCGCCTGAGCTCCGAGGCATCAAACCCTTAAATTAGGCAAACGCCTTCAGGGCCGCTGGAAGGCGACCCTGATGTCCGATCGTTTCGATCGAAGCGTTAGCGGGCGGAGAAGCCCGGAGGCGTCCTGCCGGTACGCTGCTTGCGCGCCGCATAGCGTGCGTCGCGCTTGGCCTTGCGTTCGGCTTCGTCGGCCAGCAAACGGGCGATGCGCTCGTTTTCTTCGGCTTCCTTGATCTTCGCTTCAGCCTGCGCTGCCTCTTCGGCCGCAATACGCGCCGCTTCGGCTGCTGCCTCGCGCTCGGCCTTCTCGACCGCCTCGCGTGCCAGCTTTTCCTGCTTCAGCCTGGCCTTTTCGGCCTCGCGTATCTCGCGAGCCTCAAGAATCGCCTTGCGTTCGGCCTGTTTGGCCAGAACCGCAGGATCATCAGCCGCCGGCTTTGACTTGAAGCGCTCCAGAAGCGCCTTCTTTGCCTCGTTCGCGGCATTGCGCCGCTCGAAAATGTCTTTTTCCCTGTAGATAGCCAAGTCCACTTCCCTGAAGTCAATTCGCGACGCTTACATACGCGCGAAAACCGAGAGTTCAAGCGCCAAAACGGTATGCCAGCCATGAAAGTTTATGCTGTTGCAGCCGGGAGACGCGTTTCCCCTGAAACAAAGCCGGCCGAAACCGACATGCACTGTTCACCATCCGCCCCTCTGGCGGCCGGGGCGGCTCGCCGCTACCTCTAGCGGCAAATCAGAACATTTGGATGACATGCCATGGAACTCGGTCTCTACACTTTCGCCGACGTCAGCCCGGAGCCCGGCCCCGGCGCGATCGGCCCGCATCAGCGACTACGCAATCTGATCGAGGAGGTCGAGCTGGCCGACCAGGTCGGCCTCGACGTCTTTGGTCTGGGCGAACATCACCGCCCCGACTATGCCGCGTCCGCGCCGGTGGTGGCGCTGGCCGCTGCCGCCGAACGCACCAAGCGCATCAAGCTGACCAGCGCGGTCACCGTGCTGTCCTCCGATGATCCGGTGCGTGTCTTCCAGCAGTTCGCAACGCTCGACCTTTTGTCGGGCGGCCGGGCCGAGATCATGGCCGGGCGCGGCTCGTTCATCGAATCCTTCCCGCTGTTCGGCTACAATCTCGAGGACTATGACGAGCTGTTCGCCGAAAAGCTCGACCTGCTGCTGGCCATACGCGACAGCGTCAAGGTCACCTGGTCCGGCAATCTGCGCGCGCCCATCAACGACCGCGGCGTCTATCCGCGGCCGCTGCAGGACAAATTGCCGATCTGGATCGCAATAGGTGGAACGCCGCAGTCTGCGGCCCGCGCGGGGGTGCTCGGCCTGCCGCTGGCGCTGGCCATCATCGGCGGCGAGCCGGCGCGGTTTGCACCGCTGTTCGACATTTATCGCGATGCCGCCAGGCGGGCCGGTACCGACCCCTCGGGCCTTGCCACCAGCATCAATGTGCACGGCTTCATCGCCGGGACCACTGAACAGGCGGCCGACGATTTCTACGGCCCGCAGGCCGAAGTGATGAACCGCATCGGCCGCGAGCGCGGCTGGGGCCCGACCTCGCGGGCGCATTTCGATCAGTCGCGTGGTCCGAACGGCGCGCTGTTTGTCGGTAATCCGGAGCAGGTGGCGGAAAAGATCGTCGCCCAGCACAAGATCTTCAACAATGACCGCTTCCTGCTGCAGATGGCGATCGGCGCCATGCCGCACGCCAAGATCATGAAGGCGATCGAACTGTACGGCACCAAGGTGGCGCCGATCGTGCGCAAGGAGACCGCCAAGCCCGGCGTCGCCCTCGCAGCGCCAGCCGCCTGAGCGACGGGCGGCCCGGATTGAGGGCCTTGCCGGCTAACGGAACCTTGGGCTTGCAGAGGCGTTTCCGTCAGGGGAATGCACCAATTGCGGTGCGCCGCTGAGGGAAAATCATGAAAGCCGAACCCGCCGCTTTGGGTGCTGGCCTTGCCGAGACCGAAGAGGCGAGAGTTGTGGCGCGTGCCGACACGCATCTGATGCGTTCGCTGCTCATCGGGATCTTCCTGTTCATGGCCATCTACGCGCTGTATTTCGCGCGTGCTTTCTTCATGCCGGTCATCCTCGCCTTCCTGCTGACGCTGACGCTGACACCAATCGTCCGCTTCCTGCGCAAGCGCGGCATTCCGGAAGTGGTTTCGGCGACAATGTTGGTCGTGCTGTCGATCTGCGTCTTCGGCGTTGCCGGCTATCTGCTCAGCGGCCCGGTCATCGACCTTCTCAACAACACCTCGTCGATCGGCCAACAACTTACCGAACGGCTGGCGCAATTACGGCGTCCGCTCGAGAGGATCATGCAGATCTCGCATCAGATCGAACAGATGACGGAGACCTCGCAGGAGCCGGGCATCCAGAAGGTGGCGATGGCGCAGTCCGGCGTCCTGTCGGCCGCCGCCAGCAACGTCCTGTCGGCGGGGACAAGCCTGACCATCATCTTCGTGCTGTCGCTGTTCCTGCTGGCGTCAGGCACGATGTTCTATGAGAAGATCATCCAGTCCTTCGCCAGCCTCAGTGAGAAGAAGCGGGCCTTGCGCGTCGTCTATGACGTCGAGCGCGAAATCTCGCATTATCTGCTCACCGTCACCGTCATCAATGCCGGTCTCGGCGCGGTTATCGGCCTTGGCCTGTGGGCGCTCGGCATGCCCAACCCGCTCGTCTGGGGAACGATGGCGGCGCTGCTCAACTTCCTGCCCTATGTCGGCGCGCTGATCACCATCGTGCTGGTCAGCGTCATTGCGATGATCAGCTTCGACTCGATCACCTACGCGCTTTTGGCGCCGGGCTTCGTGCTTTTGTGCGACATCGTCGAAGGCCAGTTCGTTACGCCGATGGTTGTCGGCCGACGCCTCGAGATCAACGCCGTGGCGATCTTCATCGCCATCGCCTTCTGGTCTTGGCTTTGGGGCTTTGTCGGCGCGCTGATGGCGGTGCCGCTGCTGGTCGTCGTCAAAGTGTTCTGCGATCATTTCGATGGCCTCAGCCATGTCGGCAATTTTCTCGCCGCACAGCAGACGGCCGTGGTGGAGGAGGAAGCGGCCGAAGAGAACGGAAAGGCCGCGCCATAAGCTTGCCGCGCCTGTCCGTCATCCCGCATTTGTTGTCTTCAGGCGGAGTGCCTATATCGAGCCGGTCAAGCCGGACCCTGCGATGAACGATGCCTCCTTCGACCTCGATTCCTATTTCGACCGCATCGGCTATCGCGGTCCGATCGATGCGTCGCTCGACACGCTGAGCGCGCTGCATCGCCAGCATCCGCAGGCGATCCCGTTCGAGAATCTGGACCCGTTGCTTGGTGCCAGCTCGACATCGTCATTCCCGACCGCGCCTTCGAAACCAGGGTCAGGCAGTTGAACATCGTAAAGGCTTGAGGCCCATGACCGCACTTTCCGTTCTCGACCTGTCGCCGATCGTCGAAGGCAGCGACGCCTCGCAATCGCTGGCAAATTCGCTCGACCTGGCCCGCCATGCCGAGCGGCTCGGCTACAGGCGCTACTGGCTGGCCGAGCACCACAACATGCCGGGCATCGCCAGCGCGGCGACCGCCGTGGTCATCGCCCATGTCGCCGGCGGCACCAAGACCATCCGCGTTGGCGCCGGTGGCATCATGCTGCCCAACCATGCGCCGCTGGTGATTGCCGAGCAGTTCGGCACGCTGGCGGCACTGCACCCCGGCCGCATCGACCTCGGCCTCGGCCGCGCGCCCGGCACCGATATGGGAACAGCGCGCGCGCTGCGCCGCAATCTCGAGGCGTCAGACAATTTCCCCCAGGATGTCGTCGAGCTGATGGGCTATTTCCAGCCGGCCGCGGAAGGCCAGCGTATCCACGCCGTGCCCGGCGAAGGCCAGAAGGTGCCGGTCTGGATCCTCGGTTCCAGCCTCTATGGCGCGCAGCTCGCCGCCATGCTCGGCCTGCCCTATGCGTTTGCCTCGCATTTCGCGCCGGCCGAACTCGACCATGCGCTGGAGATCTACCGTTCGCGCTTCCAGCCTTCGGAACAGCTGGACAAGCCCTATGTCATGCTCGGCCTCAACGTTTTCGCCGCACCGACCGATGGAGAGGCCAAACTGCTGTTCACCTCGTTGCAGCAGGCCTTCGTCAATCTGCGCACGGGGCGGGCCGGCCGCCTGCCGCCGCCGGTCGAGGGCTATGACCAGACGCTCGAGCCGATGGCAAAAACCATGATTTCGCAGGCGCTGTCCTGCGCCGTCGTCGGCTCCCCCGAAACCGTCCGGCAAGGCATAGACGCGTTCGTGCGCCGCACCGGCGCAGACGAGCTGATGGTGACCGCGCAGATCTTCGACCATGCGGCACGCGTGCGCTCGTTCGAAATCCTGGCCGAGGCGCATAAATCGCTGTCGCAGGCCGCGTGACGCTTTTGCCTGTGTCTGCTGTGGGCAGGCGCCTTCCTCAGCCAGGAGCCGCCTCTCTCACGCATAGGTGACGTTTTCTTGTGGTTTCGAAGCCCTGACTGGGCGCTTCGCCGGGGGATCGCGCAGATCCTGGGGTTTTGAGCGCGGTTTGAGCACATCCGGGCCGCCGGGCGGCTGTTCAAAGGCGCCAAGCGCGGCGCGGTGGATGCCATGCGCAGAATGCTTGCGCCCGATGCCGCCTGTTCTTATATACGCGCCAAGCCGCCCAGTGCCGGAATGCCGGTTGCCGGAGCGGAATTTCTTGTGAACAGGGGCTTTCGTCGGAACGCCTTACGGGTCCTGAGAGCCTGCTTAGCGGAGAGACTAGAAAAATGGCAAAAGTAATCGGTATCGATCTCGGCACCACCAACTCCTGCATCGCCATCATGGATGGCAAGGAGCCCAAGGTCATTGAAAATGCGGAAGGCGCGCGCACGACGCCTTCCATCGTCGCCATCTCGGGCGACGGCGAACGTCTCGTCGGCCAGCCGGCCAAGCGCCAGGCGGTCACCAATCCTGAAAACACCATCTTCGCGGTCAAGCGCCTGATCGGCCGCCGCTATGACGACCCGGTGACGGAGAAGGACAAGAAGCTTGTCCCCTACAAGATCGTCAAGGGCGACAATGGCGATGCCTGGGTCGAGGCCGGCGGCAAGAAGCAGTCGCCCAGCCAGATCTCGGCCATGATCCTGCAGAAGATGAAGGAAACGGCGGAGGCCTATCTCGGCGAGAAGGTCGAGAAGGCGGTCATCACCGTTCCGGCCTATTTCAATGACGCCCAGCGCCAGGCCACCAAGGACGCCGGCAAGATCGCCGGCCTTGAGGTGCTGCGCATCATCAACGAGCCGACGGCTGCAGCACTTGCCTACGGCCTCGACAAGAAGGATGGCAAGACCATTGCCGTCTATGACCTTGGCGGCGGCACGTTCGACATTTCGGTGCTCGAAATCGGCGACGGCGTGTTCGAAGTGAAGTCGACCAATGGCGACACCTTCCTCGGCGGCGAGGATTTCGACATGCGTCTCGTCGAATACCTGGCGGCCGAGTTCAAGAAGGAACAGGGCATCGACCTGAAGAACGACAAGCTTGCGCTGCAGCGCCTCAAGGAGGCGGCTGAAAAGGCCAAAATCGAGCTGTCGTCGACGACGCAGACCGAAATCAACCTGCCCTTCATCACCGCCGACGCGACCGGCCCCAAGCACCTGACACTGAAGCTGACCCGTGCCAAGTTCGAGCAGCTGGTCGACGATCTCGTCCAGCGCACCATCGAGCCCTGCAAGGCAGCGCTCAAGGATGCCGGGCTGAAGGCTGGCGAGATCGACGAAGTGGTCCTGGTCGGCGGCATGACCCGCATGCCCAAGATCCAGGAGATCGTGAAGCAGTTCTTCGGCAAGGAGCCGCACAAGGGCGTCAACCCGGATGAGGTCGTCGCACTCGGCGCCGCAATCCAGGCCGGCGTGCTGCAGGGCGACGTGAAGGACGTGCTGCTGCTCGACGTGACGCCGCTGTCGCTCGGCATCGAGACGCTGGGTGGCGTGTTTACCCGCCTGATCGAACGCAACACGACCATCCCGACCAAGAAGAGCCAGGTGTTCTCGACCGCTGAAGACAGTCAGTCGGCCGTGACCATCCGCGTCTTCCAGGGCGAGCGTGAAATGGCTGCCGACAACAAGGCGCTCGGCCAGTTCGACCTGGTCGGCATTCCGCCGGCGCCGCGCGGCGTGCCGCAGATCGAGGTCACTTTCGACATCGACGCCAACGGCATCGTCAACGTTTCGGCCAAGGACAAGGGCACCGGCAAGGAGCACCAGATCCGCATCCAGGCCTCTGGTGGCCTTTCGGACGCCGACATCGAGAAGATGGTCAAGGACGCCGAAGCCAATGCCGAGACCGACAAGCAGCGGCGCGCCTTGGTCGAGGCCCGCAACCAGGCCGAGGCGCTGGTGCACTCCTCCGAGAAGTCGCTGAAAGAATATGGCGACAAGGTTTCGGAAACCGAGCGCACGGCGATATCGGAGGCTATCACGGCGCTGAAGGCTGCTGCCGAAGGCGACGATGCCGCCGACATCGAGGCCAAGTCGCAGACGCTTGCCGAAGCATCCATGAAGCTCGGCCAGGCCATGTACGAAGCTTCGCAGAAGGAAGCGGCGGAAGCCGACGCCAAGGCGGACGCGGCCAAGGATAGCGATGTGGTCGACGCCGATTTCGAGGAAATCGACGAAAACGACGAGAAGAAGAAGTCGGCCTGACCGGTTGACGGCAAATAAAGCGGAAAGCCCGGCGCAAAGCCGGGCTTTTTTGCAACCCTCGCTGAAAAAGTGCGGGCCTTGCCGAAAAAGTCACTGAAAAACACAGGCACAAGCGCGCCGGCCCTAGCATCCGGGCAGCACCGCTCCTAAATCGAGACAACGTGCCGGCAAACGACGCAACATGCATCAAGACGTTGAGCATCCGGACTGCGGGAAAAGATGAAAGCTGATTTCTACGAGACGCTGGGCGTGCAAAAGGGCGCCGACGAGAAGGAGCTCAAGAGCGCTTTCCGCAAGCTGGCCATGCAGTTCCATCCCGACCGCAATCCCGGCGATCACTCATGCGAGCATAAGTTCAAGGAAATCAACGAAGCCTACGAAACGCTGAAGGACCCGCAGAAGCGCGCGGCCTATGACCGTTTCGGTCACGCCGCCTTCGAGCAGGGCGGCATGAATGGCGGCGCGCAAGGTTTTGGCGCCGGCGGCTTCGCCGACATTTTCGAAGACATTTTCGGCGACATGATGGGCGGGCGCCAGCGCCGCTCGTCGGGCGGCCGCGAACGCGGCGCCGATTTGCGCTACAATATGGAAATCACGCTGGAAGAAGCGTTTGCCGGCAAGACCGCGCAAATCCGCGTGCCGGCCTCGATCTCATGCACGGAATGCTCCGGGACCGGCGCCAAGCCCGGCACCCAGCCGGTGACCTGCTCGATGTGCCATGGCCACGGCAAGGTACGAGCGACGCAAGGCTTCTTCTCGATCGAGCGTACCTGCCCGCAATGCCAAGGCCGCGGCCAGACGATCAAGGACCCGTGCCCGAAATGCGCCGGCCAGGGCCGCGTCACCGAGGAACGCTCGCTGTCGGTCAATATCCCGGCCGGCATCGAGGACGGCACCCGCATCCGGCTTGCCAATGAGGGCGAGGCGGGCCTGCGCGGCGGCCCATCGGGCGACCTCTATATTTTCCTGGCGGTGAAGCCGCATGAATTCTTCCAGCGCGACGGCGCCGATCTCTACTGCAAGGTGCCGATATCGATGACGACGGCCGCCCTTGGCGGCTCGTTCGAGGTGACGACGCTGGACGGCAGTCAGACCAAGGTGAAAGTGACCGAAGGCACGCAGAACGGCCGCCAGTTCCGCCTCAAGGGCAAGGGCATGCCGGTGCTGCGCCAGCCCAATGTCGGCGACCTCTATATCCAGACCGCGGTCGAAACGCCGCAAAACCTGTCGCGCCGCCAGCGCGAGTTGCTGGAAGAGTTCGAGCAGCTGTCGTCGAAGGACAATTCGCCCCAGTCGAGCGGCTTTTTCGCCCGCATGAAGGACTTTTTCGAATCCTTCGGCGAGCACTGAACCCAAGCCAAGGCCGCCACGCTTCCCAAACGTCATCAACATCTTATGCCAGATCGCGCCTTGCCTTGGACCTGTTAGCTGCTAAGTAGCGTTCGGGGAGTGTTGAGGAGAACTTGCATGGCACGTGGTCCGGGATTGCGGAAGGCGCTGGCGGAAAAGTTCGACGACGAACTCAAATTCTTCAAAGGCTGGATCGACAAGCCGAAGTCGGTCGGTTCGATCGTGCCGACAAGCTCCGTCACCGCCCGCAAGATGGCTTCCATCGTCAATCCGAAGTCCGGCCTGCCGGTGCTTGAAGTCGGCCCCGGCACAGGCGTCATCACGCGTGCAATCCTCGCCCAGGGCGTTAAGCCCGAAAACCTCTACGCGGTCGAATATTCCACCGATTTCGTGCGCCATCTGCGCCAGCTCTATCCCGGCGTCAACGTCATCGAGGGCGATGCCTTCAATCTCAACGCCACGCTTGGCGAGAAGAGCGGTATGGTTTTCGATTCCGTCGTCTCCGGCGTGCCGCTGCTCAATTTCCCGGTCGCACAGCGGATCGCCTATATTGAAAGCCTGCTAGACCGCATCCCGGTTGGACGGCCGATCGTGCAGCTGACCTATGGGCCGTTGTCGCCGATCCCGCCCGGCCGCGGCAATTACACGGTCAAGCATTTCGACTTCATCTTCCGCAACATCCCGCCGACGCAGCTGTGGATCTACCGGCGCGAAGCGCATTAGCTGGTATTGGGGGCGGGAGAAGTCTCTGGCGCCTTGTAGAGGATCGCCGTCTCCCGAAGGAAGCTCGATTGAGGGTCGATCCACATCCTTGACTGTTATCCGCCTCGCAAACTCGTGGCGACCTCTCTGATCGCCGCGCACATGGCCCGCACGGCCGTTGCTTCGGCGCTGCTGGAGAACAGAAGCAGCAGAGGCCGACGCGCACGCGGCTCAAGAGGACGCCTCGCAACGATTCGCTGCCAATCGGCCGGAAACGCCAGGCCTGGCGCAATCGACAAACCGCGCCCGGCCCCAACCAGAGCAAGCAGCGCCGCCATATCGCTCGCCGACAGGATGACAACTGGCGCAACGCCAAAATCCTGGAACAATTCGGCAAGCATTGGTCCGCAGCCGCCGCTCGACATAATGAATGGCTGGCCGTCGAGAGCGCGGATCGGAAATGACCCGCCTTGGACTGAGTTCTTTTGCGATGACGCCACAAAGAGTTCGTCGTCGACAAGTTCCTCGGCTTGGCAATTGCCGGCGATGTAGGACAGTCCAATATCGGCGGCACCGCGATCGACCCACTCCGCCACCTCGGTATCCGTGCCCAAGAGCAGTTCGACAGCAAGCTCCGGGTGCCGGACGGAAGTAATGTTCAACGCATATGGAGCAATCTTTACCGAGGCGCTGCTGACCAGCGCGAGCCGTACTCTGCCTTTGATGGAGTGTTCCCGTAGGCCGACAAGACGGCCTAAAGCATGCAAAGCGGCGCGCGCCGCGTCCAAAGCCGCCTCGCCGGTTGCGGTGAAAGCGACACCGCGCCGATCACGTATGACGAGGGGCGCGCCAACGATCTCCTCCAGCGCCTTCATTGCATGGCTTATGGCCGATTGAGAAAGACAGAGCCGCTCGGCGGTTTTGGTGAAGCTGCGCGTCTCGCTGAGCGATGTCAGGACGCGCACCATCGTGATGTTGATATTAGCTTTGTTCATGGCTGCCGAAATATCTTTCATTTCGCTCATATTAAAGAGCGCTGTAGGTTTTGTGAAGGTGAGGGAAACGACCCTCGAAATCGGCGAGCGGCTTTCCTGGCCTCTCCGGCATGCAGGCGTGCGGTACGACGAGACTGAAAACTGGAGTATCGCATGAGCTACCTTCCGCAATTCCTGACCCTTGCTTCGGTCTTCCTGCTCGGCGCCATGAGCCCAGGACCCGATTTTGTAGCCGTGACTTCCCATGCGCTGATCAGCCGTCGCGCGGGGTTCCATGTGGCGCTTGGCATTGCCGCAGCGATCTTGGTGTGGGCGGCTCTCGCGATGTGTGGCCTGGGCCTCGTACTGACGCAGATTGCATGGGCTCACCTTGCCGTCCGGATCGCCGGTGCCGTGTATCTCGGTTACCTGGGCAGCAAGATCCTTTTGTCGGCTTGGCAGGCGCGGCCACCGCTGGCCGTCGGTGGCGCAGAGACCACGGCTCCTTGGCGAAGCGGATTCGTTGTCGGAATTACAAATCCGAAGACGGCCGCGTTCTTCGCGAGCCTGTTCATATCGGTATTGCCGATGCAGGCTCCGATCTGGGTCCAGGCAGTGTCGCTGGCCATAATCGGGCTGGTCGCGATGGCGTGGTTTGGGCTTGTCGCGCTAATGTTCTCCACAAGAAGGGTTCGGTCGGTATATGGCAGCGTCCGCAGGCCGATAGATGCCTTGCTCGGAGTTGCACTCATCGCGCTGAGTGCAAGAATTGCGGTCACCCACTAGCAATAGCCCAGCTGCTCGGCACACCTTCGCGCGCTTGCCCCCCGATCGTTTCCGTTTTTTGACCCAGTGCGTTGATTTGCGCAGCCTCTGGCTGTACCTGTCCGGGAACAAGAGTGGCCAATGGCTGTGATCGCGAAAATCCTCGTCTTTGCCGGCTCGGTGCGCAGCGGCGCCTTCAGCGGCAGGACCGCCGATGTGGCGCAGAAGGAGCTGGCCATGCAAGGCGCCGAGGTGACGCGCATTTCGCTGGCCGACTATCCGCTGCCGATCATCGACGAGGACCTCGAAAAAGAAAAAGGCGTTCCCGACAACGCCGTGAAGCTCGGCCGGCTGATCGCCGCCCATGACGGGCTACTGATCGCGACGCCGGAATATAATGGCTCGATCCCGCCACTGCTCAAGAACACGATCGACTGGGTAAGCCGGGTGCGCCTCGATGGCGGCTGGCCGGTGAGGCCATTTGTCGGCAAGGTCGCCGGCCTGTGCTCGTCTTCGAACGGACATTTCGCCGGGATCCGCTGCATCAACCATCTGCGCGCCGTGCTGGTGCGCTGCCAGCTGGAGATGGTGACGCCGGAATGCTCGGTATCCGATGGCGGCAGTGCCTTCGACGGCGACGGCAATTTCAGGGATGATAGACTGACCAAATCGATGGAGCACCTATGCCGCACGCTGATCGAAACCTCGCGCATGCTATCGACCCGGACCGGGGCATGATTTCCACAGCCATGCAGGCCCATACCATGAGAGACAGGCTGATCGTCGGCCTCGACGTGCCGACGGTGAAAGAGGCCGAACAGGCGGTGCAGGAGCTCGACGGCGTCGTCTCCTTCTACAAGATCGGCTATCAGCTGGCCTTCGCCGGCGGGCTCGACTTCGCCAGGGAGTTGGCCAGCGGCGGCACGAAAATCTTCCTCGACATGAAGCTGCTCGACATCGACCACACCGTGGCGAAGGGTGTCGAGAACATCGTGCGCATGGGCATGACCATGCTGACCATCCACGCCTATCCCAAGGCGATGCGAGCCGCGGTGGAGGCCGCCAGGGGCAGCGACCTCTGCCTGCTGGCGGTCAGCGTGCTGACCTCGATGGACGAGCAGGACGTGATCGACGCCGGCTATGAATACGACCCGCACACGCTGGTGCTGAGACGCGCCGAACAGGCGCTGCATGCCGGCATGGGCGGCGTCGTCTGCTCGGCCGAGGAGGCGGAAGCGGTGCGCCGCATCGTCGGACCCGACCTGGCGGTGGTGACACCGGGGATACGGCCCAAGGGCAGCGACCATGGCGACCAGAAACGCGTGGTGACGCCCGGCCAGGCGATCCGCAACGGCTCCAGCCATCTTGTTGTGGGCCGGCCAATCGTGGCGGCAAGCGACAGGCGCGCGGCTGCCGAGGCCATACTGGAAGAGATGCGCGCGGCGTAACGAGGAGAAGAAAATGCCCAAGGGATACTGGATAGCCCGCGTCGATGTGCGCGACGCTGAAGGCTACAAGGACTATGTCGCTGCCGCCAAGCTCGCTTTCGACCGTTTCGACGTGAAGTTCCTTGCCCGTGGCGGTGAGCATGAAAAGGCCGAGGGGCCTGGCCGCGCCCGCAATGTCATTATCGAGTTCGAATCGCTCAGCGCTGCGCACGATTGCTACCACTCGCCGGAGTACCAGCGCGCCGTCGCCATCCGTCAGAAAGTAGCCGATGGCGAGATCGTGCTGGTCGAGGGTATCTGACGCGCGAAGCTGCTCTGCTCAGTGCGGCGCTTCCTCCTGCGCCAGCACCTCCAGTTGATGGCGGTGCCCCGACAGCTCATAGCCGACAACGGTGACGGCCGGCGCTAGCGTCAGTAAGATGAGGCAGACCGCCATGTCGACGCCGGCAAGGGCGGCGATGATGGCAAGTGCGACGACCGCAGCCGTTCCCGCCAGCAGCCAGACGTGGAGGGGATCGAAGCGCTGGACGAGATAATAATACAGCGCATAGATCGCCCCCAGGAACACGCCTAGCGGAATGGCGACTGACAGCAGGGTCGCTACCGGGCCGTTATGGGTCTTGTGCTCGATGAAATAGGCCGCGACATGCAGCCCGGCGCCGGTGGCGACGATGGCAGCGACGATCACCATCTGGCCATAGCCCCAGACGAAGGAACGGCTGCGGTGCTGGTGCAGCACCGTCCCCGAGGGCAGCATGTAATAGACCCACCACATGCCGAAGGTGAGACCCATTCCGGCAATGCCGATCAAGGCGGCATCGAGGTTCCAGCCCTGCTCCTCGACCGCGGCCGACAGCGTCGCCAGCGTGCCGACCACCCCTTCGCCCAGCGCGATGATGGCGAACAGGCTGTAGCGCTCGGTGACGTGGTGCGCGTGCCAGGGCGTGCCGCCATCCCGGCGTTCGGCGATGACCGGTCCGGCAAGCTCGATGAGAAGCAGGACCGTGCCGAAAGCCAGGCTGGTCTCCAGCGAGAAATCGACCAGGATCTGCACCACCCAGCCGATCTGGGCGATCGCGATGGCGATGGCATAGGTGAGACAGGCACGCCGCCGCCCAGGGTCCTGCCGCGCCGCGCGCAGCCATTGGAAGATCATGGCGACGCGCATGATGACGTAACCCAGCACCATGACCGAATTGTTGAGGTGTTCGCCATGCTCGATCGAGGCGAACATGCGCGGCAGGCCGATGGCCAGCACCAGCACGCCGATCATCTGCACCATGGTGACGAGGCGGAAGATCCAATCGTCGGTGTCATAGGCGGAGGAAAACCAGGAGAAATTGATCCACGCCCAGCAGATCGCGAAGCTGGCAAAGCCGAAGCCGATCAGCGCCGCCGCGTAGTGGCCCTCGGCCAAGGCATGCGCCAGTTGCGACGAGGCAAGGCTGAAGGCGGTGACGAAGGTCAGATCGAACAGCAGCTCGAGCGGCGTGGCGACGCGATGCGCCTCATGCGGATCGCGCCCGGCCATGCGCCTTATGTGATGATGGAGGGAGCTTGCTGGTGTGCTCATAGCGCGGCCTTGCCTGAGGACTGTCCCGCGACACTAAAGGTGGAGCAAAAGCCGTCAAGGCGCGGTAGGTCGCGCTGGTCCCTCGACCGTTCAGATCGCCTGTCGGTTCAGTCGGTTCGCCGCCGTCTCGGCAACCGCATCGGCCAGCGTCATGCCCCATTGCATCAGGCAATAGGCGCGGAAATCGAAGCAGGGCAGGCCGGGACAGACCTCGAACTCGATGAGGTGGACATGGTCGTTAGCCTCGACCCTGAAATCGAGGGAAAACACGTCTCGCAGGCCGAGCCCGCTGACCAGCCGCTCGGCGATGCGGCGGATGGTTGCCGCGGCTGCCGGCTGGGTGTCGGCAACCGCCTCCAGCACCGGCTCGCTGTATAGTCCAGCCGCCTTGGCGGCCTCGCCGGTGTCGCCGTAAAGCGCCATCGAGTCCGCCATGGTCTGGAAATCGCCGCCGGAGTCGACGAATGCAACGCCGAGCGCTTCCGCCCCGGCATCCGTTTGCAGCCCAAGGAAGCTGGCGCGGACATTGCGACCGCCGACATAGGGCTGGACGACGACATCGTCGCGATAAGCGGCATAGACCCGCCGGCTAAGCTCCAGCGCATGGGCCAGGTCGTTGCAGCGTGAATCCGGCCAGATGCCTACCTTGGAGCCGAGCCGGTTCGGCTTGACGAACCAGCCGGCTTCCGAAGCTGGCGGGTCGGCCAGCCAGCGGCCGTCGCGGGCCAGGCCTGCCTGCGGCGCCGGCAGGCCGAGCGCGCAAAGCACGGCGCCGGAACGGAACTTGTCCTGGCAAAGCGCGAACAGCGCATCGTCGGCTCCGATGGTTCTAAGCCCATTCAGCCTGGCAAGTGCGGGCGCTGCAGCACCGCGGAAATAGGCAATGCCGTCGGTCAGCGTCCAGACCAGCGTGGTTGCGGGATCGGCCTTCGCCAGCGCGCTTGCCGCATCGTCGAGTGCAACCGGCATAAAGGCGAGGCCGCGCTTTTCACAAGCGGTCGCCAGTTGATCGAACTCAGGAGCGAGATCGGTCGACTGCGCCAGATAAGACGAGATTTCCAGGGCGCGCTCGGCGGGAAAGCCGTCGGCGACCAGCCTGTCGAAACAGGCCTTTTCCGGCTCGTGGACGAGGATCAAGGTCGGGCGCGGCATGGGTCAAAGCTTCTCGGTGATGCAGCCACACCATCGCACGGCCAATGCGATCGGCTTGCGCGAAATCGACCCGCGCCCGCCGCCTGCACGACAACCGGTACGCTCAGGCGATGACCACGCGCGGCTCGAAGCGGCCGTTGACGGGGATGTCGAGCAGGAAGGTCATGCCGGCCTGTGGGTCGAGCTTGCGCTGCTTGTCGTCCTTGCCTTTCCAGGCCGAGGTCACCGCCAGCCGATCGGCCTTGGCCCCGACAAAGGCCGGGCACGAGGACTGCCCCGCCGGCACGGCAATTTCGCGCAACAATGTGCCATCTGGCGAATAGGCCTTGACCGCCTTGCCGCCCCAGACGGCGTTCCACAGCACGCCGTCGCGATCAACGACCGAGCCGTCGACAAAGCCCTTGGACGAGCGATGGTCGACGAACACTTTGGACTCGCCGATCGGCAGACCCGTTGCCGGATCGCAGGCGACGCGCATCAACAGGCCGGTCGAGGTATCGGTGTAGTAGGCGATCGTTCCATCCTGCGAGAAACAGATCGAGTTCGACACGGTGATGCCGGTGTAAAGCGTGCGCAATTCTCCCTTGAAGAACCAGTAGATGGCACCCGCGCCCTTCTCCTCACCCTTGCCCATCGTGCCGACCCAGAAGGCGCCACAAGGGTGGACGCGCGAATCGTTGGAGCGGGTCAGCGCATTGTCGGCCTCGATAGGCGTATGCAGCGTCAGCTTGCCGGTCGAGACGTCGCGGACATGCAGGCCGGTCTCGGTGGCGATGAGCTGGCGATTGTCATCGATAATGGCGATGGCGCTGGCCATCTGGGCGAGCTCATGGACCTTCCGCGCGCCGGACGTGACACCCTGCTCCAGCAAAAGCCCGTTGACGATGTCGAACCAGAACAGCGTATCGGTGGCGGGATCGTAGCTCGGCCCCTCGCCGAGTTCGCAGACATGGTCCGAAAAAACCGAAACGTTTCCCATCATGCCGCTCCGCCGAAGGCCGCGTCCCAGGCCGTCACCGCCGCCCGGGCGCGCGTGGCCACTTCATCGACGCTCATGCCGGGTTTGAACAGGCTGGAGCCAAGACCAAAAGCAGTTACCCCAGCGGCTTTGTAGCCGGCAAAGTCTTTGTCGGAAACGCCGCCTACGGCGCCGACCACGGTATCGGCCGGCAGCACGGCCCGCATCGCCGAAATGCCGCTGGGCCCGAGCACGCTTGCCGGGAAGAATTTGAGCGCCGAAGCCCCAAGCCTAATCGCCTGAAAAGCTTCGGTGGGGGTGAACACGCCTGGCATCGTCACCATGCCATGGTGCATGGCGCGGGCCACGACGTCGGCATCGATGTTGGGGCTGACCAGCAGCCGCCCGCCGGCCTTGGCGAGGGCGTCGACATCGGCTGAAGTCAACACCGTGCCGGCGCCGACCAGCGCTGTCTTGGGCAAAGCGGTGACAATGCTGGCGATCGATGAAAACGGCTCCGGCGAATTGAGCGGCACCTCGATGGCTTCGATGCCGGCGTCAAACAGCGCCTGGCCGATGGCAACCGCCTCGCTGGGTTTGAGGCCGCGCAGAATGGCGACAAGACCACGCTTGAGCTTCGGGAAGGGGGCGGTCTGGGTCACGCTGTCACTCCACTCTGGTGAGTCATTTGGCGATCATGCCATTTTCCCGCGCTGCCTCGATAAGGCCGGCACGCACCGCCTCGTCGGCGTCGACCGTCCTGACGGCAAGCCCTGCAAGGTCTAGCGCCTGGCGGTAGAGGGCTGCTAGCGAGCCGGACGCAACCAGCACGATTGCGGTGGTGCTTTCGCCATAGCGGCGGCCCGCCGAGGCGATCTCGCCGCCGATCAGCAGGCCGGACAGGCAAGCGGCGGCATCGTCGGCCTTGAGGTTCTGCAGCAGGCCGGCGGCGCGGATCGAGAACAGCCGCGAGGTGACATCGCCGCCCTCCGCCAAAGCCTTGCGGCACCATTCCTGGAAGAACGGATTGTCCGGAGTGACCGGCTTCGGGCTCTCGCCCAGCGAATGGCGCAGGATAGAGTGAGTGGCCAGCACCGAAAACAGCTCGCCGGTCGGCCAGGTGCAGAAGCCGTCGACCGCGCCGTCTGCGACCAGAACCCATTTCGAATGGGTGCCGGGCATGCAGACGAGATGGCGACCTTTTGCCGGCAAACCGGCGCCGGCAAGCTGGGTTTCCTCGCCGCGCATTACGTCCGGCGCATCTTCCAGGCGCTGCGCCAGGCCAGGCACGATGCGGATGTCGCGGCGCTGGCCGGGAATGCGGGCGGCCCCCGCGAGAATGGCACTGAGCGGCGCCGGCACGGTGACGTAAGGCGCTTCCAGCCAACCCTGGCGCGAGCCGGCCATGCCGCAGATGATGACCGGCAGTGTGTCAGGTGCGCCGAGCGCCGCCAGATGGCCCTCGAGGATGGTCGAAAAGCCTTTTTGCTGCGCGGTGATCAACCCATCATCGCCGCGACGCTCGGCAAGCACCCCGCCCGCCCCGTCGACCAGCCAGACCCGCATGCGGGTCGTGCCCCAGTCGACGGCGGCGACTGCCGGCGTGCCTTTTGCCGGATTTTGATTCACCGGACTCACAGGAAACCCCCGTCGACGATCAACATCTGCGCCGTCAGCATACGCGCGGCGTCGGAGGCCAGGAACAGCACTGTGCCGACGATGTCGTCGGGCTGCATGACCTGCTTGATGCATTGCTTGGCGACATGGGCGGCGAGCTTCTCCTCGGTGACCCAGAGTTCCCGCTGCCGCTCGGTGATCACCCAGCCCGGCGCAATCGCATTGACGCGGATGCCGTCGACCCCAAGCTTGCCCGCGAGACCTTTGGTGAGGCCGAGTATGCCGGCCTTGGCGGCGGTGTAGGCCGGCATATCGGGGTGGTTGATGAGATAGGAGGTTGAGGTGAAGTTGATGATCGAACCGCCGCCGGCCCGCTTCATGCCCGGCGCGACCGCCTGTGCGGTGAAGAAATGCGGGCGCAGATTGACGGCGAGATTGTTGTCCCAGAACTCGACGGTAACGTCAGCGACGTCGTGGCGTTCGTCCCAGGCGGCATTGTTGACCAGCACGGTGACGTCGCCATGTGCCTCAGCCGCTTTGGCGGCCGAAGCGCGCAACGCCTCGACGTCGCGCAAATCGGTCTTGAGGTAGAGCGGTCGCCGGCCAAGTTCTTTTTCGACGCGGTCGGCAAGCAGCGTGCTTGGGCCATCGGCGATGTCGATGAAGGCGACATGGGCGCCCTGGCGAACGAAGCCCTCGGTCAGTGCCGCACCAATTCCGGAACCGCCGCCGGTGATCAGCACCGAGGCTCCCCTGAGGTCGGCAAAATCGGCCGATGGCATCATATCTTCATCTCCCGGTCCGGTCGGCGCGCATCCTATCCAGCCAAGTCCGGGGAGCAAGGGCGAAAACGGCGATTTGATTGGCTTATGTCAGACAAAAGGCCGCAAGATGGCGGCCACAGTCGATCTTGGCTCGCGCCGCTGACTTGCTCGACGCAGGCCAGACCGCCGGTCAGACTGCCTTGGCGTAGAGGGCGCCGCGATAGGAATCGCGGAGGTAGCCGAGCGTGGCGTCGGCGTCGACCGGTTTGCCGAAGAGATAGCCCTGGCCGCCGGCGCAGCCGAACTGGACGAGGCGGTCGGCCTGCGCCTCCTCCTCGATGCCTTCGGCGACGACATCCATGCCGAGCCCTTCACACATGGCCAGAATGGCGCGGATGATGTGTTCCGACGGTCGGTCGTCGAGGATCGAGGAGACGAAGGCGCGGTCGATCTTGAGCTTGTCGAAATGGAATTCGCGCAAGCGGCCGAGCGAGGACTGGCCGGTGCCGAAATCGTCGAGCGAGACGCGGATGCCGACGCGACGCAGGTCCTCGACGATCTTCTCGGCCGAGGCCGGATCGTTCATCAGGCCGGTTTCGGTGATCTCGATCTCCAGCCGTCGCGGATCGAAGCCGGTGCGGTCGAGGATCGACAATATGTGCAGGCCAGTGTTCTGGTCGACGAGCTGCGAGGGCGACAGGTTGAAGGACAGGAACAGGTCCTTCGGCCAGCTGCGCGCCGCTTCGGTCGCCTTGCGCAGCACCAGCTGCGATAGCGGGCCGATGATGCCGCGCTCTTCGGCGATGGGGATGAACACGGTCGGCGGGACGACGCCGAGGTCGCGATCGGTCCAGCGCGCCAGCGTCTCGAAGCCGATGGTGCGGCGGGTGGTCAGATCGACGATGGGCTGGAAATGCGGCTCGACCTCACCGGCCGAGACGGCGCGGCGCAGCGCCTGTTCGATGCGGGTGACGCGCTTGGCCGCCTCTTCCATTTCGCGGGTGTAGACGACGACGCGGCCACGGCCCGAACGCTTGGCGTGGTAGAGCGCCGTTTCGGCCTTGTTGACGAGGATTTCCGTGGTTTCGTCGCCGGAATAAAAGAGCGAGCAGCCGACCGAGGCCGAAAGCCTGGCGGTGCGTTCGCCGACATCGTAGGGCGCCGACAGGATTTCGATCATCATGCGCGACTTCTCGGCCGCCGCCTCCTCCGAGAACACCATCGGGTAGAGGAAGGCGAATTCGTCGGCGCCGATGCGGCAGACAGTAGAGTGGCTGTCCATCGAGGCGCGCAGCCGCATCGCCACCTGGATCAATATGTCGTCGCCGGCCTTGTGGCCGAACAGATCGTTGATCGGCTTGAAGCCGTCGAGGTCGAGAATGCCGACCGTGAACGGCGCGGGATCGTCTGCACGGTCGCTGATCAGGCGATCGACCTTGTCGAAGAAGCGGCGATGGTTGCCGAGCCCGGTCAGCGCATCGGTGAACGCCAGATCCGAGTTTTCCCTGCTTGCCTGCCCGGTGCCAAACGTCGTTTGCATCGGTATCCCTGTTTGTGACGCCCGAAATTTAGGCTGAGACTGGCAGCAAAGCGTTTAGGAAGCGTATCGCGAAATCGATTTTTCGCTGGCGAATGATGCTTTAGCGGACGCGGTAGAGTTCGACCGGGGTTCCGCGCGTTTCGGCCACCGGTTCGAGCCAATCGGGGACGCTTCCCTGCATCAGCCTGGCCAGGAAGCCTTGCGGCGCCTTGGCGGCAAGCATCTTGCTTTCGGCGCTGCCGCGGCAGAGCGCCATCAGGCCGACGTGGTGAGCCGCCGCGATCGTCCTCGCCTGGTCCGCCGATCCGAGGAAGGCATCGAGCGCAAGCAGGTCGCCGGCGATGTTGCGATGATAGGGGCCGGCAAAGACGCGGTGCCCGGAATAGGCCAGGATGGGCGAGCCGAGATTGGAGATGGCAAGCACCGTGGTGTGCGGCAGCCGGGCCAACGCCGCGAAGGAGGCCTTGCGCTCGCAGGACGGATCGCTGTCGGTGTCCTGTGCCTCGACCGAGACCTTGTTGGCCTCGAATACGCTCGACGTCGCGGCGGCAGCACCGGCCCAGACGGCATTCACCGACACCACCCAGACCGCCGCCATGCGCAGCGATACGCTGCGCGCAGGGCTGATCCTCGCCCGTTCGCGCCAGCTTGCGATCCAGGCCGACAGCGGGATGACGGCAAAGGCGATCGAGAATGTCGAGCCGCGGACCTGCCAGGCGCTGACGATGAAGGCGCCGACCAGCAAGGCGCCGACGAGGCTGTCCTGGCGGCGCCATGGCCCACGCAGGCGAAGCGCCATCAGCGCGATCGCCACCAGCGGCGTGACATAGCGCGCCGCCAGCGACGCCGGCTCGCTGGCGGCAATACTGAACAGCGACTGCGCCTCGTCGATGTGATCGAGCCACAATTCCTTGAGGCGCGGATCGAGAGTTGCGTAGGGAGCCGCAAGGCATTGCGGAAACAGCGCCGCGACAACGGCGCCCAGCACAAGCGCGAGCAGGCCGAGCGAAATCAGGCGGCGTCCGGCCGTGCCGTTGGACACCTTGAGCGACGTCACGGCGGCAAGGCCCAGTCCGGCGATTGCCGCGACGACGAATTGTACGGCCGAGAAGGCATCGCACTGCGCCTGGCCCCAGGCCGATGGCGGGATGGTGCTGACGAAGACCAGGGCTGAAACGCCGGCAAAGCCGAGACCGAAATCCCTGGCGATCCGGCGTTCGCCGCCGGGATCGACGACGAACAGCAAAGCGATGCAGGCGCCGATGGTGGCGACATAGGGCGCGGTTTCCATGCCGACGGCCAGCGTCAGGGCCGCACACAGCCCGGAAATCAGCGCCGCCCAGCGACGCGCCGGCGCCTCGAGCAGCAGGCTGAGGCTGGCCATGGTCAGCGTCAGCTGGACATTGTGATGATCGAGCGCACCCGGCAAGAAAATGCCGATGAAATGCAGCGCCGCCGCGCCGATAACGACCGCCGGCAGCACCGCGCCGACGCCGGCGAAGCTGCGCGCCGCACGGGCGAGGAAGAACACCGCCAGGCAAAACAGCAGCGCCGGCCACAGCACCTGCGCGATCGCTTCGGCCATGGCCATGCTGCCGGTCAGCGCCGAGGCGGCGAGGATGATGGCGGCGAGCGGTGCGTCGACCAGCCGCGACCAGTGCATGACGAAACCGCCTTCCGGCCCCATCCTGTACTGATGCAGGTCGAACCAGCCCTGGCCGGCCAGCATGTCGCGAACCTCGACCAGCCGCAGCAGGCTGTCATTGTCGCCGCCGGCATTGCTCAATTCGCGAAAGCCCGTGGCGGCGTTGACAGCCAGCACCACCAGCATGGCAAGCAGCGCCAGCGTCATATCGGACTTCCAGGAGGAAGCACCCGCCTTGGCTGCGTTCATCATCATGACCTTCGTCGGAAAGACTGCGGCCTTAAACCTAGCCTTAACAGCTTCAATAAATAGTAAAGTCGCCTGAGCGAGGCCGCATATGAGCGCGGCCGGAGGCTCCGCCGGGCGTCGGGAGACGGAAATGCCGCACGAAGTCCGCCATGAGCCGGCCATTGCCGTGCTCCTGCCTTGTTACAATGAGGAACTGACCATCGCCGAGGTGGTGCGGCGCTTTCGCGAGACGCTGCCGTCGGCCGAGATCTATGTCTATGACAACAATTCCAGGGATTTGACCGCGCTCAAGGCGCGCGCAGCGGGCGCCATCGTCGTCCGCGAGCCGCGCCAGGGCAAGGGCAATGTCGTGCGGCGCATGTTCGCCGACATCGATGCGGACATCTATCTGATGGCCGATGGCGACGGCACCTATGCGCCGGAAGATGCCTCGCTGCTGATCAACATCCTGCAGACCGAGCGCTGCGACATGGTGGTAGGCACCAGGCGCGGCGTCACCGACGATGCCGGCCGTTCCGGCCATGCCTTCGGCAACCGCATCTTCAATAGCCTCTACAAGCGGCTGTTCGGCGCCGACTTCACCGACATCTTCTCCGGCTACCGCGTCTTCTCGAGGCGTTTCGTCAAGAGCTTTCCCGCGGTTTCCGGCGGCTTCGAGATCGAGACCGAAATGTCGGTGCATGCCTCGCAGCTCAAACTGCCGGTGAGCGAGATCGCGCTCGATTATGGCCGCCGGCCTGAGGGATCGTCGTCGAAGCTGTCGACCTATCGCGACGGCGCCAGGATCCTGTGGATGTTCGCCATGCTGATGAAGGAAACGCAGCCGCTGCGCTTCTTCGGCGCCTTCGCGATTTTCTTCCTGGCGTCGAGCCTTGCCCTGATGACGCCGGTGCTGATCGAATTCGCCCAGACCGGCCTCGTGCCGCGCATGCCGACCTGGGTGCTGTCGGTCAGCCTGCTGCTGCTCTCGATGCTTGCGATGGTGACCGGATTGATCCTCGATTCGGTATCGCGCGGACGCGCCGAGCAGAAGCGCATTTTTTATCTCTCGGTGCCGTCAGGCCGGGTCGAACGGCGCGAACGCACTGGTGAAATCCCGAAGGCCGAACCGGGCAAGACGCCCCGGGCCGCCTGAGCCGTGAGCCGGCTCGCCCGCTTCGTCCTGGCAGGCGGCGTTGGTTTCGTCGCCGATGCCGCGGCGCTCTGGCTGCTCTTGGCGCTGACGCCGCTCGGTCCCTTCGTCGCCCGTGTCCTGTCGATCGGCTTTGCGCTGTGCGTCACCTGGCAGATCAACCGGCACCTGACCTTTTCGCCGTCGAGCCGCGGCGTGGCGCAGGAGGGCGCGCGCTATGGCGGCGTCGGCATCGCCACCAGCATCGTCAACTATCTCGTCTACTGCGCCATCCTGTTTGCGCTGCCGGCGCTGCCGCCGCTGGCCGCACTTGCCGTCGCCTCGCCGGTCGCCATGGCGCTGTCGTTCCTCGGTTACTCCCGGCTGGTCTTCGACCGTTAAAGGTCTGGGCCAAGCAAGCGCGATTGGCAGAAGCCGCCAAGTTCCGTATATCGGCGACAGAGCCCGCTGGAGACCCGAAGATGCCCCTGAAGATCGCCGTCCAGATGGACCATGTCTCCACCGTCTCGATCGCCGGCGACACGTCCTTTGCGCTGTCGCTGGAGGCGCAGCGGCGCGGCCACCAACTGTTCCACTACACGCCCGACCGGCTGTCGATGCTGGGCGGCAAGGTGTTTGCCCGCATCGAAGAGATGAAGCTCCGCGACGAGAAGGGCAATCATTATACGCTGGGCGACAAGGTGCGCACCGACCTGTCGGAGATGGATGTGATCCTGCTGCGCCAGGATCCGCCCTTCGACATGAATTACATCACCACCACGCATATTCTGGAGCGCATTCACCCGAAGACACTGGTCGTCAACGACCCGGCCTGGGTGCGCAACAGCCCGGAAAAGATCTTCGTCACCGAATTCCCCGATCTGATGCCCGAAACGCTGATCACCAAGGATCCCCAGGAGGTCGCGGCCTTCCGCAAGGAATTCGGCGACATCATCGTCAAGCCGCTCTATGGCAATGGCGGCGCCGGCATCTTCCATCTCAAGGAAGACGATCGCAACCTCGCCTCACTGCTCGAAATGTTCGCCCAGCTGTCACGCGAGCCCTATATCGTTCAGCGTTATCTCAAGGACGTGCGCAAGGGCGACAAGCGCATCATCCTGATCGACGGCGAAGCGGTCGGCGCCATCAACCGCGTGCCGGCCGACCACGACTCGCGCTCCAACATGCATGTCGGCGGCCGCGCCGAAAAGACCGAGCTGACGGAACGCGAACGCGAAATCTGCGCCCGCATCGGCCCATCGCTGAAAGAACGCGGCTTCATCCTGGTCGGCATCGACGTGATCGGCGACTACATGACCGAGATCAACGTGACCTCGCCAACCGGCGTGCGCGAAGTGCAGCGTTTTGGCGGCGCCGATATCGCCAGCCTGTTCTGGGACGCGGTGGAGGAAAAGCGGCGGAATTCGACCGCGTAGTGTGCGTTGCTACGGAGGACTTTGGTGGGTCCAGAGAAGCATCGAAAGATGCTCTTTATCGGGTAAGACTGCCGAGCAAGCGGCTCATCAGATCAAACTATGTCCCGGAAGCGCCGAGGCCTCAGTTTCGGAGGAAGGAGACCGATAAGTCTGGTCTGCAATTTTCGCTGTGGTGTTGCCCAGTCTTTCAGCAGAAAACCCGCATCGGAGTTCTTTTCCAGCAATGCAAAAGCCGCAGACAGTCCGATCAGGTCGACCAAGGTCCTGCGCATTGAGTGGCGGGAGATTAAATGCGCCAGTCCCGGCGCCACTTCGCACCAACGATTGGCCAGTGCCCGCCGTATCGCTATTTCAGTATCAGGCGACATCCTGCCGAGGCCAACTCCGGTACCCAGGATGCGCCCGTCCGCCCAGCCATTGCCGCCGTGAAGCCGATAACTGCCAAGAGCCCGCCCAATCCTCACGGTTCCGCCGATCATATGGGCGGCACGAGCCATATAACCATCGGCACATATCTTTATTTCGTCCGGATCGGATGGACGCATGATTTCAAGCGGAGCTCGACGAAACATCATCCCCGATGTGGTTGACCAAAACCAACCCACGGTACCCCGATCAATAAATAATAATGTCGGGTCAGCTTCGGTGTCGACATGCAGGTAGCCGCTCATTTTCGGCATCGATCGCGGGTCGTTCAGGTGGAATACGGGATGACCGCCCGCAAGCAGGTTGCCGGCCGTATCTATCACCACCTCATCGGAGCTCGACATTGCCGCGATACGGGTTTGGCTGAGATGCGCTCTCACATGGCATTCTATGAAGTCAGGATGCCAAGCATCGTCACCGTCAAGAAAGGAGATCAGGGGCCCGGCTGTCGCGTCAAGCCCGGTCATCATTGCTGTCAACTGCCCGCCATTTTGCAGTCGGGGCAGAAAGCGGAAACGACTGTCGCCAAGCTGGGACAGACACTCTTCAATCCTTCGGCGGGAACCGTCGGTCGAAAAATCATCGACCACCACGCATTCGAACGCAGTGTATGTCTGCGCCGCTACGGATCGGATCGCAGTGTCGATGAATGCCTCTTGATTGAAACAGCCTACGCAAACGGATACGGTTGGTAGCGCGATGTGAGAACCAGCTCCGCTTGGGACGATGTTTTCTTTCAAGAGGCGCTTCTCCGTACACCAGATTTGATCGCCTGAGATATTCCGTCGATCAAATGGCGGTGTTTCTTTGCCAAATTTCTCTCTATCGAAGCGAGTTTTTCTCCGCACTCAAGATCGCAATTGCCGCATGTTGACCCTACAGCACGGGTATCGCCCTCCTATCAAGTTCGAGATTGTCAGAGCCATGCTGCGTCATGGCCACAACCTCAGAAAAGGGCACCCTTCCGCGAAGTCGCAACCTGCTCTTCAGGCCAGTTTGCTGTCGGACGATCCGTTCATATCCTATTCGGGAATGTCCGGTACGCCGCTCGGATTAGCAAGTCATATGCCTTTCCGTCCACGCAGCCACCGCGCCTGGTTTCTCATCTCGCCAACCTGGTCCATCGAAAACAGTGCTAGCGTCAAAACCATCCGGACCTATGCCGTTCTGCATAGACTCAAGAACCCCCGTCACTCGCTAATCTTCCTATCCAACACTCAGGCAGAGGCTGATCTGTTGAACCAGTCCGGCGAGGCCGCCGTCCTGCACAACAAGACGTCAACAACCTCCGAACACATATTCAGGCCTCTCGATGACGTCCCTGTAGAATTTGATGCAATCTACAATGCGCAACTGGCTCCGTGGAAGCGCCATGACTTGTCGCTTGGCATCCAGCGTTGCGCATTTGTCTTCTATCGAGATTCAAGCGGGTCCTCCACGACGGAGTCGGAAAGAGCGCGAATAAATCGGCATAGGGAGCTCGCGCCGCATCACGTCTTTATCAACGAGTTTGACGGCACCGGCAAGCCGGTCCGATTGGCACCGGCTCAGGTGAACACGCATCTAAATCGTGCAGCCGTGGGAATCTGTCTCTCTCACCTGGAAGGACCAATGTTCGCCAGCACGGAATATCTTCTCGCGGGCCTTCCAGTGGTCACGACGCCGAACCATGGCGGCCGAGACCTTTATCTGGATGACGACTATTCGCTCACAGTTCCACCCGATCCTCGATCCATCGCGGAGGCTGTCTTAGCGCTGAAGGAGCGACGAATTCCCCGGGATTACATTCGTTCGCAAACTTTGAAACGAATCGAACGAGACCGCGGGCGGTTCATAGACCTTGTAAACGAGATTTTTCTGGAGAGCGGCTCTTCGCGCCGGATCGCCCTGCCTTGGCCTTTCAGATATCCTGTCATGGAGTGGCTTCCACCGCAGGTCGCGATCGATCGATCGCTTTCAGGTTCGGTCGATGCCTTCATCACCGTTTAGAAGCAACACCCTCAGATTGCCGAAGGGCCTAGTCGCCTTGTTAACGCGGTCGAGGAGGCGGAGCAGCCGTTCCATTTTGCTCAACCATCTTCCGTTTTTGCAACCGGCACAGCGCGCTGCAACCACCACGAATGCATGTTCCTGTAATGTTCTTGTCTTGGCCTGAAATCTATGGTTGTCTTGTCCTGACGTCGCTCGCGGTCTGAACCACAAGGCCGAGGCGAGCTGATATCCGGGGGCAGAGCAAGATGGTGGCGCGGGTTCGCACGGTTGCTTTCCAGGGCATCGAGGCCGTACCGGTCGATGTCCAGGTGATGATCGCGCCGGGCAAGGTCGGCATGCAGATTGTCGGCCTGGCCGACAAGGCGGTGGCCGAAAGCCGCGAGCGGGTGCAGGCGGCCCTCCATGCGTCGGGCCTGTCGATGCCGTCGAAGAAGGTGACGGTCAACCTCGCTCCGGCCGATCTGCCCAAGGAAGGCAGCCATTACGATCTGCCGATCGCGCTCGGCCTGATGGCCGCCCTTGGCGCCATTCCGGGCGACATGCTGGCCTCCTATGTCGTGCTCGGAGAATTGTCGCTCGACGGCACCATTGCCACGGTCGCCGGTGCGCTGCCGGCGGCGATCGGCGCCAATGCCGAGGGAAAAGGCCTGATCTGCCCGTTCGGCTGCGGGCCGGAAGCGGCCTGGGCGGGCAAGGATTTCGACATATTGGCGCCGCGCAGCCTGATTGCCATCGCCAATCATTTTCGCGGCACGCAGGTGCTGTCGCGGCCCGAGCCCGGCATCCATGTCTCGGCCCGCGACCTGCCCGACCTTTCAGACATCAAGGGCCAGGAAAGCGCCAAGCGGGCGCTGGAAGTGGCGGCGGCCGGCGGCCACAATCTGTTCGTGTTGTGGACGAAAGACCCCCACTTCGGACCGTGGTCTCGCTTACCGTTCAGTTGACAGGCGAGGGGTGCAAAATGCATCCCATAAGGATTGCATCCCTATCATGGTCAAAACTCATCAAGGTGGCTGGCGTCGCCGGGACGAGGGCTCGTAGGGATTTCTGTCGCTGCCTTTGTGGCCATGAAATTGGTGATGCGGGCTTCTTCAGCTTCCACTGCTGACGTCTCCTCAGCTTCCTTAAGCTCAAGCTCGTGGACGTCCACAAAGTCTCTCAGCTCCATCCACACTTCCGAAAGCCGCCTGCCAAAGTACTTCTCAAGGGCCAAGGCAGCGACTTGGGGGTTATCTGCCATCTTGGTTGAGAACATCTTCGCCATGCCATCAGCATATCGTTGAGCTAATTCCTCCTGCCACACAGAGGCCCTATCCTCATCCATAACATCATACCCACCCTTCGACGCCTTACTGGCACCGAACCAAGACTTGCTGTAGGCAAGGGCTTCATCACCAAGCTGCTTCATGACCGACCGCATGTTGGCGACCTGTCGTTCCGATACTCCCGCCGCTCTGGCGATCTGCGGCTTGGTATACAGCCCTACGAGAACGAGCTTCCAAGCCCGGTTTTGACGCTCTCGGCTGTCCATAGGGAGCTTAGCTGCTGAGTTGGCCGCGCTCGCTGCCAGAACGGCCTCGCTAGGCGACCCCTCAAAGTAGCTTATCGGCACCTCTCGGTCTGGCCTAAGGCGCCCGTAGGCTTCTACGCGGTGATGGCCGTCGATAAGAATGGTCCGCTTCCCGACTACGATCACGGTCAACGGATCAAGGTCCCCCACGCTCTTGATGGCCTTAGTCAGGTCGCCGATATGCTTCTCGCTGACGCCATCTCGGGGCTGGAACAACTCAGGCATGAGCGTGATCGCACTGACGTCCAGCGTCTCGGGCCGCTCCAGGTCAAACTTGACCCCATCATCACGCCATCGCTGCAGGATAGCCTCCTGCTGCTTCCACTCGGTTTCCAGCTCCTCGATCATCCGGTGCGTGGGGTCCGTCTGCGGCAATGGCCGCCCTCCGGCTGTCATCTCTGTGTCCTTTCGGGATTTCTTCAGTGGCGGATAACTTGAAGCCCAGATATTGGGCCGGTAGGAGTCGCGCCTTCTTACCTTGGCTGTTCTGGCAGATCGTGTCCCCGATGTTCGACCAGCAACTCGCAGGCTTGCCCTAGCGCCTCACCAACGTGCCTTAGGACACGGCCACGGGACCTTGGGTAGACGTGGAGTTCCTTGGCGTTCGCCCCCTCGCCCCACCTCTTATGCGTCCCTGAGGCCATCTTGTGGATCAGCTTCGCCGCCTGCACCTGCTTGAACTCGGCCTTGCGCTCGGCCTGCGGATCATCGCGAATGATCATCTCGATTGCGAGCCATGCCGCCACCACCCGGCGAGGGTCCACTGCAGCCTTCCGCAGCCTCGCCCAGGCAGCCTTTGCTCGATCATGGGGCGACAGCCCGCGAAGCCTGAACGCCTCCACATGCGGTCCTGAGGTCTGCAGCAAGGTGGCCACACGGTCGACCGCATTACCGACATAAGTGTCACCCTCTCGAGCCTCCAGCCATGCCAGAGCAACGTCCCTGTATGGGGCGACCTCTCGTGCCCTGTAGGAGCGCCTGTAGGGGCTCCCGTGGCGGGCGTAGTGATCTGCGTGGGCTCGACAGAACCGTGTGTCTAACCCGTCCTCCGTGCCCGCTCTCGCAGGCCTGCTGCATCCGACCACGCGACAGCGACTGAACATATGGCTCGGCTCCTGAGCCCGGCCCTTCACCTCCGCCTTGCGTTCGCGCCTCGCCGTCCAATTCGTCAAATGCCCATCTTCCCCGAAGTAGCCACCCCGCATCCCGGGGGAGGCAACCATCTATCAGCGGCCTGAGATGAGCGACAGAGCCAAATGCGCACACCCTAAACTACGAAGGGAGGAAGGGTCGGTCGGTCCGATGTCCGCTCCCGTGCCTCAAGGCTGCTGATGCACGGCAGTGATGTATGGTAGAGGCGTAGTCGTGGGTATCTGGGGGCGGGGTATGCAGGGTTACAAAATTAGCAAGGGCGGCACGATAACTGGCCGCGACGGAAGCGTCATATTCTTTGACTACGATCGCTTCTCCAAGGACATCTATCATTCAGGACATTGTTTCGTTTGCGGCAAATCACCAAAAAACGGGTTCAACCGGGAGCACGTATTTCCTGACTGGCTCCTCAGGCATTGCGGTCTATATGACCAAGAAATAACGCTACCAAACTTAGTTAAGACACGGTACAGCACATATCGAATACGATGCTGCACACAGTGCAATTCTCGATTAGGTGTCGAGTTCGAGGAGCCAGTTCGAGACATTATTGCGGGAGGCTTTGACCGGGTTCTCGAATATGTTCATGCGGAAGGGCCGCAACTTCTACAACTATGGATGGCGCTGATTTTCCTCAAGGTCCACCTTAAGGACCGGAGTATGATAATTAACAAAGACGCAAGGTCGGATCGGACAACAATCGGAGAAATGTACGATTTAGACGCGCTGCATCATGTCCACGCACTTGCTCGCGCTCGGCTATTCGGAATTGAAATCGACCCCCACGTCTTCGGGACATTTATCTTGGCGCAAGCCAGCCGGTTACACTGCCCAACGACCTTCAATTATGCGGATAATTACCTTGGTCGTTCTATAATGATCCGTGTCAAGGATGTTGTCATGTATAACGTCATTGACGATTGCGGGATCGCGCAGTCAATGCTGGTAAATCAACTGGACAATCTTCCTCAAAGCATGAATGATATTCAGATGTTAGAGCTGTTGGTGCGCTTGACATCCGCAAGTATGCACATTTCATCTCAGCCTCTCTTCCGAACGGCTATTGATATTGCAACTGGAAAGGCGGCTATCCAAGTGGAGCGCCCGGAGCCCGTGGTGCAGGAACTCGATAGAGAACTCCTCGGCAGTCTCATGGAGGGCACGATGTCTCAGTTTGAGCCCGAGCTGATGCGCGAAGGGAAAGTTGCCGAATTGCAAAGCGGGCTCGCAACCACACTGTGGGATGCAGACTTCAAGCCGATAACGCAACCCACATCCAGTGTTCCTCCCCGATGGTAAGGCCCCAGGTGGGGCGAAGGCAGGATGAACGGACGGCGCGCCCGGCGCTCCGCAACTATGCCCCGCACATTTCGTCAAGCAACTTGTAGACCGCGCCGAACGCAGGGAACGTCAAGTCCTTCGGGTTCCTCCTCAGCCATTCGACCGTGGCTTCGTAGAGTGTGTCCGAGGCCACGTGGGCGTTCAGAACGCAAGTTCGGATCTGCATGAATTTTGGATCATCTTTGTCGAGAACCCCTGTGCGAACCTCGACAACGCCCAAGACGTAGCCTTCCCCAAAGGAGCGAGTTTGCTGGAGCAGTTCTGCCCCGCTCATTGCATGTGCCGGAAGAGCGGCGATGATAAGCGCGGCGGTTGCGATTGCGATACGCATCAGGTTCCCCCTTGAGCTGGCGATCCAGCGTAACCTCGGTTCTGCGCGTTGGCGACCTGCAAAGAGCGGGTGCGCTTAACGCGGCCCTGTGAAGTCTTCCGCGAGCCGCTCATCAACCCGCGCTCCAGCGTCCGCTCCGCCCTGGATGGCGGTCCACTTCCCGCCACTGGGGGTAGGGCTGACGCGTCGTGGGCAGCAGCGTCACACCCGGATCACCCAACCGGCTGCCGTTCGGCCTCCTTGACCCGCTTGGCGAGCTTGGCGACAGTGGCGCGGGAGCAATCCATGTCGTCAACGATCTGGTTCCAACTCTGCCCAGCGCGTAGCATGGTCATGATTGTCCTGTTCCGCTTCTCATCCTCAGGACGCCCCTTGAACCGACCCAGCGCCTTTCCCTTGGCGACGCCTTGCGCCTGTCGTCTCCTGCGGTCCTCGTAGTCCTTCCGAGAGATGGCAGCGAGCATCTCCAGCATCATTCCGTTGATCGCATCAGCCATCCGTCGCGTGAACTCGTCCCCGTCTCTGACAAACTGCCACGACGTCGGAAGATCGAGCGCCACCACTCGCACCTGCTTCGCCTTCAAGTCCGTCTGGAGCTTTGCCCAATCTTCTTCGTTGAGGCGGCTGAGCCGGTCCACTTGCTCGACAAGGATAACGTCCTTTGGATGGCAGTCCCGGACCAGCCGCTCCAGTTCGGGCCGCTTCAGCTTCGCACCGCTCTCGTTCTCGACATAGAACGATGCAATGACGAGCCCGCGCTCAGTCGCAAACCGCTCCAGCTCCGCCCGTGCCCGTTCCGCGTCCTGTTCCTTGGTCGATGCCCGAAGATATGCGCGGATGAACATGGTCGAAACCTTCCTTGGTTCACTTTGGTTGGTTTCGTCTAACAGGTACAGTTTGGTTGGTCAACTATCTTGTTTCGGAGGCCGCACAGCTGGTATCGCTACAGCACACCTGAGCGAACTACCCAGCGCTAACTCTAAGGCTTGCCTTTCCGATCCGGGGTGAGCGGCGACCGGCACAACAAAGCAATGGTGATTTAGCCCGCGAAGCGGCAGCCGCATGGATAGACGGCGACCGGGCACGGGGGAACTCCGCGCGAGCCAGTTATCCAATCCCCCCGCTCGCATTTTTGTACCGTATATTCCCAACCCCTAATGGTCGGCCTATATGATCCCCTCATGGCAACTCTGCGGTACGACGTAAGGCGGGAACAGGATGGGACCTTGACGGTGTTCGACGTGTTCACCGGGCAGCCGGCTGTTGTTGCGGGCCACCCATCTGTCGACCTTCCTGATACGGAGTACGCCAAGGAGCTGGCGGACATCCTGAATGCCAACGACCTGAAGCAGAGGCTGTCCCACGGGAGGTTCCCAGGAGGGTTCGCCTGATAGCACTCAGGTGCCGCGCTGGGCCCTCAAATCATCGCTGGCTCTCAGCGAAAAAAGCTCTTGACAATGCATCTAAGTGGACGTTGTTAACCTATTCGTCGCCGGCTGAGGTATAGGCGCTGGCGAGTGGGAAGGGTCTTCAACCTCCTGCCCCTCACGAGGGTTATGACGATGGGCAGCCAATCGGTGTTGTCGGTTGTCGTTCTGGAAGACGAGCCGCTAATTGCGCTCGCCGTTGAAGACACATTGTGTGGTGCCGGCTTCAATGTCTTGGCAGTCCTGCCATCTTGCTCGGGGGCTCTTCGGTGGCTGCAATCGAACTCCCCCGATGTAGCCGTCCTTGATATCGAGCTGAATGATGGAAGCTGCGAGGCCGTGGCTAGGCTCCTTCATGAGCGAAACATCCCGTTTGTTGTCCATTCGGGAAGCACGTTCGATCCTCGCTACTGCGACCCGATCTTTCAAAAGGGAACGTGGGTGTCGAAGCCTGCTGGGGACGATGATGTGGCTAATGCAGTGGCCGCTTGTGTCGGAAGACGGTCCGCCGCATGACGTTTATGGCGCTTCATTGGTTCACCCCAGCAGTCCCCATTAGGGAACCCCTAGGTCTCCGCTACAACGTCTCCTCGGTCGAGGCAGCCGGCGCGCAGCTCCTAAGGTTCACCAAGAGGGGCGCTCATTGGCGACGTGCGGTCCAGGTTTGCGTGGCCTTCAGGAAGCATAGGGCGTCAGCTCAAGAGGTCCAAAGGCTCTTCTGGCTGGCTGCCAAGGAGGAGGGGGTCCTACTCCCCGATTAACAAATGTTAAGTCAACGGGAACAATTCGCCGCCTTGTGCATTGCTGGCCGTCAGTGTTCGACAAACAGGTCGGCCCATGTCATCCATCGTCGTCCTGCTTGTTGAGGATGAGAGTATGATCCTCATAGATGTTGAGCACTCCCTGACTGACGCTGGTTTCGAGGTGGTCTCAGCGACGAAAGGGGCAGATGCAATACGGGCCTTCAACGACGACCCTGAGCGCATTGAGGCCCTAGTCACAGACATAAGACTGGGCGCGGGACCTACTGGTTGGGACGTCGCCCGGCACACTCGGAGCGTCAATCCCGACCTACCTATCATCTACGTGAGCGGCGATGGCGCGGACGATTGGCCCTCGCTCGGGGTGCCCAACAGCATCATGATCACCAAGCCGTTCGTAATGCCACAGATCATTACGGGGCTGGCAACACTGCTCAATCAGGGTGGTCCTGGGATGTAGCCCTCTGGTCGGTCATACGAGTCCCGTCATCCAACTGTCACGCACTGGTCCTATGCATCCACAAATCTGGATGGGTGGATAGATGGACAAAACAGAAGCTCTGCTCGCGCTTGCGGCCCTTAGCCAAGATACACGGTTAGAGGCCTTCCGGCTGCTCGTGCAAGCAGGACCCCAAGGTGTTCCAGCCGGCGAGATCGCTTCGCAACTCGGGACGGTGCAGAACACCATGTCAGCACATCTGAAGGTCCTCGACCGCGCCGGGTTGGTTCGTGCCGAACGCGACGGGCGGATCATCCGGTATCTCGTCGACATGAACGCCTTTCGCGATCTGCTGGCTTACCTGATGGAAGACTGCTGCAGGGGCGGCCCCGAGCTTTGCCAGCCAGTCATCCAAGCGGCGACATGCAAATGCTGACGACCTCAATCTCACCGGAGCCTTGCCACCATGTCCGCTGACCTTCCGCGACGGCTCGCTGCCGAAGCACTCGGAACTGCCATGCTGGTCGCGGCTGTGATCGGGTCCGGCATCATGGCTGAACGGCTCACCCATGACGTGGCGCTTGCCCTACTCTGCAACACCCTGCCGACCGGCTCGATACTGGTCGTGTTGATCACCACACTCGGCCCGATTTCCGGGGCGCACTTCAACCCAGCGGTCACGCTCGTGTTCGGCTTGCGGCACCAGATCAGCCGCGACGTCGCTCTTACCTACGTGGCAGCCCAGCTCACTGGAGGCATTCTCGGCACGCTGGTGGCTCATGCCATGTTCGACATGCCGCTCTTCAGCCTCTCGGCCACGGTGCGCTCGGGGTCTGGCCTGTGGATCGCCGAGGCCGTCGCGACCTTCGGGCTCGTCTTCACCATCCTCGCGGGCCTCCGCTTCCGAGCGGATGCCATCCCGTGGCTGGTTGGGCTCTACATCGTCGCCGCCTACTGGTTCACGGCCTCGACATCGTTCGCGAACCCAGCAGTGGCCGTGGCCCGTGCCCTCTCAAATACCTTCGCGGGCATTCGACCGCTCGACGTCCCCGCCTTCATCGCAGCTCAGCTCGCCGGCGCTCTGGTCGCTATCGCGCTCGCTGGCTGGCTACTCGCGGAACCCCAAGCCCTCACGAAAGTGGAACCTGCCGAATGACAATCACGATCTATCACAACCCCGAGTGCGGCACCTCGCGGAATACGCTGGCCATGATCAGGCAGAGCGGCGAAGAGCCCGAGATCATCGAATACCTCAAGACGCCCCCCTCGCGTGCCAAGCTGGTTGAACTGATCGCAGCCATGGGTATCACTCCGCGTGCCCTGCTTCGGGAGAAGGGAACGCCCTATTGGGAGCTTGGGCTCGCTGACCCGAAGTGGTCGGACGACGATCTGATCGACGCCATGCTCATGCATCCGATCCTGATCAACCGCCCAATCGTAGTGACGCCGCTGGGCGTGGTATTGGCCCGACCCTCCGAGGCAGTACTGCCGATCCTGCCCAATCCCGACATCGGCCCCTTCACCAAGGAGGATGGCGAGGTGGTGATTGACGCGAGCGGCAAGCTGGTCGTTTGACCATATTTCGATCATTGTCGAAATAGGTGTTGACCTGCGGGAAAAATGGGTGCACCCTATTTCCATGAACCTCGAACAAGCCGCAAAACAACTCGAAGCCATCGGCAACCCGACACGGCTCAAGCTCTATCGGACACTGGTCAGAGCCGGCGAAGCAGGCAGGCCAGTTGGGCACTTGCAGGACAGTCTTGGCATCGCGGCCTCGACGCTGTCCCATCACCTCCATCGCCTCATTCTTACTGGCCTCGTGACACAGGAAAGGCAGGCAACGACACTGATCTGTCGGGCCAACTATCCCATCATGAGGGACCTGATCGGCTTCCTGGCTGACGAGTGCTGCGCCGACGCCGCCTGCATCGGTGTCGAGACAGAGGCGGCGGCATAGCTTCTTTTTTGTCTCATATTTCGATGATCCCGGAAGGATAGAACAATGTCGAAGAATGATCCGAACACTCTCCCCGTCGCCGTTATCGGGGCAGGGCCGGTCGGCTTGGCGGCTGCAGTCCAGCTCATTCAAAGGGGGGTCCCTGTGAAGGTCTACGAGGCTGGCGCTGGCATCGCCACCAATCTCAGGGACTGGGGCCATGTCCGGGTGTTCACCCCTTGGCGCTACTGTGTCGACCAGACGGCCCGAAGGCTTCTTGAGCGCGCTGGCTGGACGATGCCGGAGCCGGAAACATTCCCTACCGCTGATGAACTGGTTGGGCTCTACCTCGAGCCGCTCGCAAAGCTTCCTGAACTCTCGTCGTCCATCGAAACTGGCGCGAGGGTGGTTGGGGTCTCCCGCTGGGGTGCAGATAAGGTCGTAAGCAAGGATCGACAGGTGCGGCCCTTCATGCTGGTGGTTGAGACAGCCGGCGGGGTGAGGCGTGACAGAGCGCGGGCCGTTATTGATGCGTCAGGTACTTGGCAGACGCCAAATCCACTCGGGGCCGGTGGGATCGCGGCGGAGGGTGAGACGGAGTTTGCCGACAGGATCGCCTACGGTATTCCCGACATTCTCGGCCACGACCGCAGCCTCTATGCCGGCCGCACCACGCTTGTTGCCGGTTCAGGCCATTCGGCGGCCAACGCCTTACTCGACCTCGACAGGCTGGCTTCGGTGGAGCCCGGAACCACTTTCCTCTGGACGACACGCGGCACTGATCTGGTTCGTATCTTCGGCGGCGGGGATGCTGACCAACTGCCCGCCCGTGGCGAGCTAGGCGCTGACGTTCGTGAGCTGGTGGAAAGTGGCCGTGCAAGGTTGGTGCCGGGCTTCGCGGCGGTAGCCATCCGCTCCTCTGATGGCATCCTGACGGTGGAGGGCCACACGAAAGATGGATTGCATGAGATCGGTCCTGTCGACCGGATCATCGCAGCGACAGGACAACGCCCCGATCTCTCAATGACCCGCGAGCTTAGGCTGGACCTCGACCCATGGCTTGAGAGCGTCAAGGCGTTAGGGCCTCTAATCGATCCCAACGAGCATTCTTGCGGTGACGTCCCGCCCCACGGGCATCGCGAACTCAGCCACCCGGAACCAGACTTCTACACGGTCGGAATCAAGAGCTATGGTCGCGCTCCGACCTTCCTGCTGCTGACCGGCTATGAACAGGTTCGCTCGGTTGCAGCAGCGCTCGCCGGGGACGTCGCAGCAGCCGACGCCGTACAACTCGTGCTGCCTGAGACCGGCGTCTGTACCGTTCCGGCATCAGCGGCAGGCTCGGCCTCCAAGGGGTGTTGTGGTGGCCCAGCCGCTGTCGCGGTGGATGCCTGCTGCGTCGCCGACGCCGTAGCGAAAGCCGCTGGCAAGGGCGGTTGCGGTTGCAAAGTAGCCGCATGATCGTGTCGCCAACCATGACTGAGCGCGGTCGCCGAACCGTAATCACTGTGCTTGGACTGACCCAAATCATGGCGTGGGGGTCCTCATACTATCTGCCGGCGGTCATTGCGCCTGCGGTCGCCGCCGATACCGGCTGGCCTCTGCCATGGGTCGTCGGTGGCTTGTCGCTCGGATTGCTCATTGCTGGGGTGATTTCGCCGCACGTCGGCGCCTCCATCGAACGGCATGGGGGCCGTAACGTGCTGGCGTTCAGCGCGGCTTGCATCGGCCTCGGACAGATCGGCCTCGCCGTCGCCCCGAACCTTGCCCTGTATATCGCGGCATGGCTGGTGATCGGGCTTGGGATGGGAGCCGGGCTATACGACGCTGCCTTTGCGACGCTTGGGCGGCTGTATGGCCATAGCGCACGCTCCGCCATCACCACACTTTCGTTGTTCGGCGGCTTCGCCAGCACGGTCTGCTGGCCTCTTTCGGCCTTCCTGATGGGCGAGATTGGTTGGCGGGGCACCTGCTTGGTCTACGCCGCTGTGCAGCTCCTGATCGCGCTGCCGCTCTACATCTTCATGCTGCCGCGTGGGATACCGCTTGAGAGCCATCAAGGTCAGCCTGCGGCCGCTCAGGGGTCGATGCCCCTGCAACCGCCGTCAACACCGGTCATGATCGTCCTGGCTGCTACACTGACGCTGGCAGCGGTCATCTCCTCGACAGTGTCGGTTCATCTTCTGACCATCCTGCAGGCCAGTGGTCTGACGCTTGCGGCTGCGGTCGGATTTGGGGCAATGGTCGGTCCCTCACAGGTGTCAGCGCGCACCGTCGAGATGATGATCGCTCGTTTCCATCATCCGATCTGGACGAAACTGGCATCGGTGACCTTCGTCGCGGTCGGCATTGCAGCGCTTTGGGTCGGGATGCCGGTTGTTGCCGTCGCACTGGCCTTCTATGGAGGCGGCATCGGCCTTGAGACCATTGCGCGAGGCACGCTGCCCCTCGCCCTGTTCGGCCCCACCGGCTACGCAAAGCTAATGGGGCGTCTGGCCATGCCGAGCTTGATCGCCCAAGCAGCCGCTCCATCAATCGGGGCATTGCTGCTGGAACGCGGAGGCGCCCACGGAACGCTTGCCGTTCTCTTGATTTTGGCGCTGCTGAACGTCGCGCTGGCCGGCGGTTTGGGCTGGATGATCTTCCGCCACCGAGCCCTGCAGCTTCGATTGCAGTAGCTCGGGGTCTGCCTCAGGCTTCCTCCCTCAAGATCGCCATTCGCATCGCCCGCGTTGCCTCCTCGAGCCTCCCCTCGGGTCCCCCATAGGTTTCCCCGTCGCCACCCAGCGTGTGACCCAGAATGAGGTTTTGCTTGTCCCTGTCGACATCGCCCCGGCGCAGCGTGTCCTTCATGTTATGCCGCAGCGAATGCACCACCTTCTTGCGGTCATCAGTCACGATGCGCACATGCTTCATTAGAGCCGCCGACGCGCTTGTGTTGCCACCCGCCCGTCCGTATCGGGGGAATAGCATCGGCCCGTCACTAAGCCCCACGGCTGCCTTATACCGAACCCGGCAGCGACCCCCGCGATGACCTGTGCTGCACCTGTCAAGAGGGCACCCTCGGCGTGGGCATTGTGGCCGAGCAGCAAGACCCCGGCGATCACGAGAAGCATGATTGCGATGATCTTGTACAGGGTCTCAGACCGAAGCCGGGTCGCCCATCCAGCCCCAAGCCACGCGCCTATCAAGCTACCAGCGAGCAAGTTAGCGATGACGGGCCAATGCGACGCCAATTCTCCGAACGGCACCGTTTGAGCCCTGAAGGGCAACGCCGTCGCCACCACGATTAGGCTCATCGCCTGTTGAGGATCACGGCCTCCAATGCCCCGAAGTTGAACAGGCCAATCAGCAGTGGCAGGCGGAACTCAGCGCCACCAAGACCTACGAGCCCGCCCAGCGCCCCGATGACCAAACCCCCGCCGAACGCGAGGGGCTTGCTGGGTGAAGTCTGGGCGACAGCCATGGGCTCTTCGGTCAAGGCGTTGTACTCCGTGGGAAACAACGCTGTAGGCCATCTTTGCCGGAGCCGCTAGGTCAGCCATGTCGTGCACGTCGTCGCCAACGAAGAGTGTCGTCGGTTCAGTGATCGTCCTTCGGCCACGCATACATGATACTCGACACTTCGCCGGGCGCGTGTTTCCAGTGGAACAACAGGAACCCTGTCGACCAGTCCACTTCGACCTTGGTGAACAACTGCCGCAGGGTCGCATTTATCGCCGCAACGTCTCGCGAACCCTCCCCCTCAGCGGCATCCACAAGCTCACTGATCGTCGCTTGCACGCGGTTTGTCAGCGTGTCCGCTATCCGCCGCTCAAGGTCAGCCTTGTTGCGCCTTATGTCTTCCCGCGCTGCCTCGTTCTGCCAGAGTCGGTCGAGTAGTGCCGAGGAGTGTCCACCCCGCTCGATGGCCTTAACCACGTTCTCGATCTCGTCGCTCACTGCCATCTCAGCAGTGTTCGCCCGATCCCATTCCCCCTGCAGCGCCTCGTCGGTCGAGGGGAGAAGCTCGTACAGGACCGCCGCCTTCTCCATTATGGCCTCCTCGACATCGTTAAGGCGGACTTGTCGATACTCACAACCTGTCCCAGCAGCACGCCGCGCCTTCGCTTTCGCCACGGTGCAGACCAGATAGGGCCGGCCTCCCTTGGGTCCGCTGCCCTTGTTAACTCGGGTCATCGTCGCCCCACACTTCGGGCACTTGGCGAGCCCCGCAAGGATGTTTGCCATCCCCGCCTTGCTGCTTCCCCTCACAGCCCGCCTGTTGGTCATGGCGTCAACCCTGTCGAACATCTCGCGGTCGATGACGGCTGGGAAATACCCCTCGACAGTGTCCGTCGGAATACGCCGCCTCTTTCCCCCCGTCACCTCGATGCGATGTGGTGTAAAGGTTCCAACTACGGACGGGTCTGCCAGCATCTTCGCGATGTAGGTGCGGTGCCACATGTCGGCGGGCTTCGGCTTCAATCCGGCCTTTCGTTCTGCCGGGGTCCGCCGCTTGGTCCCAAACGGGGCAACACCTTCACGGTTCAGGGTCTCGGCAATCGTGTGCTGCCCCTTCCCCGCCAACGTCATGTCGAACACTCGGCTGACCACAGCGGCTCGCTCGGGAATCTCGTCGAACCCCGTGCGGTCGTCCCTGAGGCGTAGCCAGCCAGGGCACAATGCCGACAGTGGTTTCGCTGCCGCGTTCTTGCGCTTGTTCCCCCATGCTTCCCGCAGTCGCCGTGCCTTCGTGGCGCTCTCCTCGTTCGCCCGCGCGAAGTACATGATCGAGGCGAACAGCATCATCGTATCTTGGTTGAGAGTTTCCTTGGTGTACGTCCTGTTGTCGGAGAGCGTTACGACATTGACCCCGGCGTCTACGATGTCTTCAAGCGTCCGCAGCGCCTTGCGGGGCGTCTCCCGAGACACGCGGTCGAGGTTCTCTACAAGAAGATACGACCCCTGCTCTACATCCCCGGATTTGACGTACGAGAGAAACTCACCAAGCATGCCATCTGCCATGTTGCCGCCCCGGAAGGCCGACTTTCCGAGGTCGTGGAAGGTGAACTTGGTGTCCATGTCCAAGCCGTGCAGTGCCGCGTATTTCTCAGCCGCCTCAGTCTGGCGTCGGAAGCTGTCGCCCTTGGCTTGTTCTGGCGTGGAGAAGCGAACATAGGAGTACGCTTTTGTCAGGTTGGTAGGGGTGTGTTTCGTCATGATCTGGGCCTTACATGGGTGAGGGTCTTCTGTCCATATCATGTTGATGGTCGGGCCTCCCGGCTCGGGAAAATCGATGCTGGCGCAGAGGCTGCCTTCAATTCTGCCGCCACTGGCGCCCAAGGAACTTCTTGAAGTCTCGATGATCGCCTCGGTGGCCGGCGAGCTCGGCGAAGGCAAGCTCACCGACCGGCGGCCGTTCCGCGCCCCGCACCATTCGGCTTCGATGGCGGCAATGGTCGGCGGCGGCATCAGGGCGCGGCCGGGCGAAGTATCGCTTGCCCATAACGGCGTCCTGTTCCTCGACGAGTTTCCCGAATTCACGCCGCAGACCTTGGATGCGCTGCGCCAGCCACTGGAGACCGGCGACTGCATGATCGCGCGCGCCAACCACCGCGTCACCTATCCAGCGCGCATCCAGCTGGTGGCGGCGATGAACCCGTGCCGTTGCGGCATGGCCGGCGAGCCCGGCTATCGCTGCCTGCGCGGTGAGCGCTGCCGCACCGACTACCAGGCGCGCATTTCCGGCCCGCTGCTCGACCGCATCGATCTCAGGATCGAGGTACCGGCGGTCTCGGCCGCCGACCTGATCCGGCCCGACCGAGCGGAGAAAAGTGCAGCCGTCGCCCAGCGCGTGGCGCGCGCCCGCACCATCCAGCGCGAACGTTTCGAGCGGCTGGGCGTTACCAGCGCCACCACCAACGCCCATTGCTCGCCTTCTGTTATCGAGGACATCGCGATGCCGGATGCCGCCGGCCTGTCGCTGCTGAAAGACGCCAGCGAGAAACTCGGCTTTTCCGCGCGCGCCTATCACCGCGTGCTCAAAGTGGCGCGCACACTGGCTGACCTCGACGCCAGCGAAACCGTCGGCCGAATTCACCTGGCCGAGGCGATTTCCTACCGCATGATGTCGGAGCGGGTAGCGCAGGCGGCGTAACGCTCCTCCTTGAGGGGAAGGTGGCCCCGAAGCGGCAGGGTGGGGGTCGCCGAAGAATGGTCGATCTTTTTGGAGCCGAGCCGAGAAGGGGCCTCTGCAATGACATTGCTTGTAGTGTCGTCCGAAGGGAGTCGCCGCACTTCACGCAGGACCCCACCCGGCCCTTCGGGCCACCCTCCCCTCGAGGGGGAGGGAAACGCAGGCGCTAATTCGCCCGCTCTTTCGCCTTCAGCTCCAGCCTCCGCGCGTGCAGCACCGGCTCCGTATAGCCGTTCGGCTGTTCGCGGCCTCTAAACACCAGGTCGCAGGCGGCCTGGAAGGCGATGGAATTGTCGAAATCGGTGGCCATCGGGCGGTAGAGCGGGTCGCCGACATTTTGGAGGTCGACGATCGCTGCCATGCGCCGCAGCGAATCCATCACCTGGATCTGCGAGCACACCTTGTGGTGCAGCCAGTTGGCGATGTGCTGCGAGGAGATGCGCAGCGTGGCGCGGTCTTCCATCAGGCCGACATCGTTGATGTCGGGCACTTTCGAGCAGCCGACGCCCTGGTCGATCCAGCGCACGACATAGCCCAGAATGCCTTGCGCATTGTTGTCGAGCTCGCGCTGGATCTCGTCGGGGGTCCAGTTCGGCCGCACCGCCACCGGCACCGACAATATATCATCGAGCTTCGCCTTCGGCCGGCTCTTGAGCGCCGCCTGGACGGCATGGACATCGACCTTGTGATAGTGCGTGGCGTGCAACGTCGCCGCCGTCGGCGACGGCACCCAGGCGGTGCTGGCGCCGGCCTTGGGATGCGCGATCTTCTGTTCCAGCATCGCCGCCATCAGATCGGGCATCGCCCACATGCCCTTGCCGATCTGGGCATGGCCGGCCAGCCCGCATTCGAGCCCGGCGTCGACATTCCACGCCTCATAGGCGGAAATCCAGGCGGCCTGCTTCATGTCGCCCTTGCGGATCATCGGGCCGGCTTCCATCGAGGTGTGGATCTCGTCGCCGGTGCGGTCGAGGAAGCCGGTGTTGATGAACACGACGCGTTCCCTGGCGGCGCGGATCGCCTCCTTGAGGTTGACGGTGGTGCGCCGCTCCTCGTCCATGATGCCCATCTTGATAGTGTTTTTGGCCATACCGAGCAGCGCTTCGACGCGGTCGAAAATCTCGACTGCGAAGGCGACTTCCTCCGGCCCATGCATCTTCGGCTTCACCACATACATCGAGCCCGCGCGGGAATTCATCCGGCGCCCGTTGGCGCCGACATCGTGCAGCGCGATCAGCGCCGTCATCGCCGCATCCAAGATGCCTTCCGGCACCTCGTTGCCATCGCGGTCGAGGATGGCCGGATTGGTCATGAGGTGACCGACGTTTCGCACCAGCATCAGCGAGCGGCCAGGCAAGCTCAGCGCGCCACCACTGGGCGCGGTCCAGGCGCGGTCCGGATTGAGTTTGCGCGTGAAGGTTTTGCCGCCCTTGCTGATTTCCTCCGCCAGATCGCCCTTCATCAAGCCGAGCCAGTTGCGGTAGACGATAACCTTGTCCTCGGCATCCACCGCCGCGACCGAATCCTCGCAGTCCTGGATGGTGGTCAGCGCCGATTCCAGGATCACGTCGGCAATGCCGGCCGGGTCGGTGCGGCCGATCTGGTTGGTGCGGTCGATGAGGATCTCGATGTGCAGGCCGTTCTGGACCAGCAGGATGGCTTCCGGGTTGGCGCCGTCGCCGCGATAGCCGGCAAATTGTTTCGGGTTGGCCAGCGTGGTGCCGCCGGCGCCGGCGCCGAGCCGCAAGGTGCCACCCGAAGCCGTCAGCCCGTTCACGCCGGCCCATTTGCCCGAGGTGAGCGGCACGGACTCGTCCAGAAAACTCTTCGCCCAGGCAACCACCTTGGCGCCGCGCACGGGGTTGAAGCTTTTACCCTTCTCGGCGCCACCGGTCTCGGCAATGGCGTCGGTGCCGTAGAGCGCATCGTAGAGCGAACCCCAGCGGGCATTGGCGGCGTTGATCGCATAACGCGCATTCATCACCGGCACCACCAGCTGCGGCCCGGCAACGGTGGCGATCTCGGGGTCGACATTGTCGGTCGACACGGAAAAGGCCGGCCCTTCAGGCACGAGATAGCCGATCTCACGCAAGAAGCTTTTGTAGGCCTCCATATCGATGGGCGCGCCATTGGCGCGGTGCCAGGCGTCGATCTGTTCCTGCATGGCGTCGCGTTTGGCCAACAACGCCCGGTTCTTCGGCGCGAGATCATGGACGATGGCCGAAAAGCCGTTCCAGAAGGCGTCGGCGGCAATGCCGGTACCCGGCAGCGCTTCGCCGACAAAGTCATGCAGTTCGCGGGCAATCCGCAATCCGGCGATCTCGACGCGATCGGTCATCAGGGCTTCTCCAGATGAAAGGCTTTGCGGCCTTTGGCATGTCGGGGGTGAGGGGTCAATTCAGCTTAGGGTGAAGGCGGGGATTTTGAAGCTGCTGATCTCCCCCCTCGTGGGGAGATTACCCTAAACCGCGATCCTCGGCCGACCCGATGCAACCGCCACCACATGCGCTTCGATAAACATCCGTTGGGCCTCAACTGTAGACACCTTGAACTCGGTCGAAACGTCGATCTCAGCATTATCCGTGCCGGCATCCTTCGCGCGCGCGGCTACGATCGCCCGCACATCAGCCTCCGCTGCCGCGATCGCCTCGGCCTCGTCCGTGAAGTCGCGCACCGTTTGCCCCGACGCCAAACGAAACAAACCTTCCTTAGGCTGGCTGACGCGGGCTTCGGCGGAGACGCGGACCTGGCCGACGACGGCGCCGAGTGCGTTGGCGACGTCGGTATCCTCCGGCACCACGCACTCATTACCGACCAGCTCGGCCAAGCCGGCATAGTGCAGCGGCGCCGAGGCGCCGAGGCCGATGACCGGACGATCGAGCGCGACGCTGAGCCTTGCGATGCCGGGATGGGAATCGACGGCGCGCTGCACCAGCGCATGTGCGACGGTGGCGGCGCCATCCAGCCCGTCTTCGGCAAAGGCTGTCTCCAGAATGTATTCGGCCGACCAGCGCGTGAGCGTCAGCAGCACGCGTTCGGAAATCACCTCCGGAGACGGCGCGATGTACTGGCCTCGCCCATCACGCTTGCGGGCAAACAGTTCGGCGCCGAGCCGGGCCGCAAGCGGGTCCCAGTTGGCCTGCTTACCGAGCACATGGGCGGCGTCCGAGGGGGTGAAGCCCGAGATATGCACAAGACCGCGCGAGACCAGCCGGTTCAGCGTGGCGTTCTGGGCGTTCGAGGTGAGCAGCCTGTCGATGGCGAGCGGCACGGCACCAATCATTTCATACAGTTTCGCCTCGGGCGCGGTCAGGCCGGCGGCGAGCCTGTCCGGCACGCCGGTGCGCAGCGCGAAGCGGCCATCCATGCGGCCGGGGTTTGGCGCCCGCAGCTGCCGCTCGAGTTCCGAGGTCACGGCCTCGCGATGCATAAGGCCGGCCAGCGCCAGCGGCACCAGGCGACGCGGCCCGAGCAGGATCTTCGGGTTGAGCGCGCCATCTTCCAGCGCCACTTCGGAATCGCCGCCGAGGCCGAAGGTGCGCATGGCGACCGCCTCGACCATGGTGCGGAAGCCGCCGACAGTGGCGCCTTCGGGATCGAGCCGAGGACGGCCGCCGTCGAGCACGGCGACATCGGTGGTGGTGCCGCCAATGTCGGACACCATGGCGTTGTCCAGGCCCGTCATGTGGCGGGCGCCGACCAGGCTGGCGGCCGGGCCGGAGAGGATGGTCTCGATTGGCCGCTGGCGGGCAAACGCCGCCGAAACCAGCGCGCCATCGCCGCGCACCACCATCAGGGGGGCTACGATGTTGCGGGCTTCCAAAAATCCTTCGGTTGCCGCCACCAGCCGGTCGATCATCGAGATCAGCCTGGCGTTGAGCAAGGTGGTGAGTGCGCGGCGCGGACCGCCGAGCTTGGCCGACAATTCATGGCTGGCGGTCACCGGCAGGCCGGTCTTTTCGCGGATGAGGTCGCGCGCGGCGAGTTCATGCGCCGGGTTGCGGGTGGCGAAATAGGCGCACACGGCAAAGCCCGACACCGAGGCGCCGAGTTCAGGGATCGCCGCTTCCAGACCCGACAGATCGAGCTTGGCCGCATTGCCGTGCACGTCGTGGCCGCCCGGACAAAACACCACCGGATCGGTGCCGAGCGCGGTCTTCAGCCCGTCGCGGGCAAGGTCGCCTTCGGAAAAGCCGATCATGATGAGCGCCACACGCCCACCCTGGCCCTCGACCAGCGCATTGGTGGCGAGCGTCGTCGACATCGACACGAGTTTGATGGCGGCCGGATCAGTGGCCGATTTTTCCAGCACCGCATCGACCGCGCCGGAAATGCCTACGGCAAGATCGTGCCGCGTCGTCAGCGCCTTGGCCTTGGCCAGCACCTTGCCTTTTGGCCCGCCTTGTTCCGACCACAGCACGGCATCGGTATAGGTGCCACCGGTGTCGATACCGAGGAACAGGGGTTTTGGCTTGGCGGTCATTTCTGGCGGTCCGGAATTCTGCTTCCCCCCGCCCTTAGCCGATACGGCCCGGCGGATAAAGGCGGGAGGGGTGGGCCAGTTTGACCCTCGTCGCCGCTCATGCCCCCCAAACTTTGTAACGGTCACATTTTTTCATTGGTGCGTGGCCTGCCTTTGCGTGCACCATGCGCCGATCTCATCCCTTTCAGGACTTCGCCATGACCACGCTTCCCGGCATCGCCGACATCCATGCCGCCGCCGCGCGGCTCTCCGGCCTGATCGCCGAAACGACCCTGATCGAATCGCTGGAACTCAACAAACGCTTCGGCGGCCGCATCCTGTTCAAGCCGGAGACGCTGCAGCGCACCGGCTCGTTCAAATTCCGCGGCGCCTACAACAAACTGTCTTCGCTGAGCGAAGAAGAGCGCAGCCGCGGCGTCGTCGCCTTCTCCTCAGGCAACCATGCTCAGGGCGTCGCCGCGGCGGCTGCCATGTTCGGCGTCAAGGCGGTCATTGCCATGCCGGCCGACGCGCCGGCGATGAAGATCGCCAATGTTCGCAAGATGGGCGCAGAAGTGGTGCCGTTCGACCGCTTTCGCGACGACCGCATGACGGTGGTGCGACCCTACATGGACAAGGGCATGGTGCTGGTGCCTCCTTTCGACGATCCGGCCATCATCGCCGGCCAGGGCACGATCGGTCTCGAACTGATGCGCCAGGCAAAAGCGCTCGGCGTCAGCCTCGATGCGGTCGTCATTCCCTGTGGAGGCGGCGGCCTGACGAGCGGCATTTCGATCGCCGTCAAGGATGCCTCGCCGGCCACAGCAGTCTGGGCCGTTGAGCCCGAGCATTTCGACGACACCCGCCGCTCGCTGATCGAAGGAAAAAGGGTTTCCAACGAGCCCGGCCACAGTTCGATCTGCGATGCCATCCTCACCGCAGAGCCCGGTGCCATCACCTTCGAGATCAACCGCAAGAACCTCGCCGGCGCCATCGCCGTCTCCGACAAGGCGGCCGCACAGGCGGTGCGCGACGCCATGGCCCATCTCAAGCTGGTGGTCGAACCCGGCGGCTGCGTGGCGCTGGCGGCGCTCTCGTCAGGCGAGATCGAACTGTCGGGCAAATGCGTCGCCGTCGTGCTGTCAGGCGGCAATGTCGATTTCACCACCTATGCCGAGATCATGGCCGCGGCCTGAGAACCGATATGGCAGACGCTGAGATAAGGGCGGCTCTCGATCGCCATTGGGCTGCCTCCGATGCCAATGATCTCGAGACGGAGCATCAGATCTATCGCGAGGACGCGGTGCTCGATTATCCGCAATCAGGCGAGCGCATCAGCGGACGGCACAACATCCAGTCGTCGCGCGCCACGCAGCCCAACCGGAAGCGCTTTGCCGTGCGGCGGATCACCGGGTCAGGCGACCTCTGGATCACCGAATATGTCCTGACCTATGACGGGATTCCGTCCTATACGGTGAGCATCATGGAGTTCGTCGATGGCAAAGTGGTTCGCGAGACCCAGTATTTCGGCGATCCGTTCGAGCCGGGGCAGTCGCGCGCGCAATGGGTCGAACGGATACCTTGAAACACGGCGGCGGTAGCATGACCGGCCACCATCCGCTCGATCGTGCCGAACTGCCTGATGATACGGCCGATCTCGCCCGCTATCTCATCGGCAAGCTCGTGGTGCGGGAGCTGCCGGAAGGCATCGTCGGCGGCCGTATCGTCGAGACCGAGGCCTATGTCACCGGCGACGCCGCCGGTCACGGCTATCGCGGGATGACGCCGCGCAACCGTTCGATGTTTCTTGAGGCCGGGCACGCCTATGTCTATCTCGCCTATGGCGTCTCCTGGATGCTCAATGTTTCGAGCGAGGGGCCAGGGACCGGCACCGGTGTGCTGATCCGGGCGCTGGAGCCGCTCGAAGGCATTGCCATCATGCGGCAGAACCGGGGCGTCGAACGCCTGCGCGACGTGGCGCGCGGGCCGGGACGGCTCGCACAGGCATTGCGGATCGACCGTTCGCTGGACGGCCTCGATCTGTGCCGCCAAGGCCCGCTATGGCTGGCAGCCGATGAGCACGAGCCCGGCGACATCGGCCAAGGCATCCGCATCGGCATCACGAAGGATGCGGATCGCCCGCTGCGGTTCTATGTCAGGGGCAGTCCGTTCGTCAGCGGTCCGCGATCGCTCAATTCCTGAACGCTCAGTCGAGCGTGCGCCTGAACCGCACCAATGCGACGCCGGCAAACAAGGCCACGAACCCGACCAGCCAGGCGATCTCGCCCGCAACCGCCGGCAGTTCGGCGCCCTTCAGCATCACCGCGCGGGTGATGCGCAGAAAATGCGTCAGCGGAAAAATCTCGCCGAAGGTCTGCGCCCAGCCCGGCATGCCGCGATAGGGGAACATGAAGCCGGACAGCAGGATCGACGGCAGGAAAAAGAAGAAGGTCAGCTGCAGCGCCTGCATCTGCGTGCGGGCGATGGTCGAGATGGTGTAGCCAAGCAGCACCAGCGCCAGCACGAACACCAATACGGCTGTAAGCAGCAGCGACATGGAACCGGTGAAGGGGATGGCGAACAAGAGCTTCGACGCCGCCAGCACCACCACCACCTGGACGCCACCGACCACAAGATAGGGCAGCACCTTGCCCAGCATGATCTCGAACGGGCTGGACGGCATGGCGAGCAGGTTTTCCATCGTGCCGCGCTCGGTCTCGCGGGTCAGCGCGATCGAGGTCATCATCACCAGGGTCATCTGCAGGATGACGCCGAGCAGGCCGGGCACGATGTTGTATTGCGAGATGCCTTCCGGATTGTAGCGCTGGTGCACCACCACATCGAGCTGGCCCCTGGCGGCCTCACTCGCCGCCTCCTGCATGCCTTGCGCCCGAAGCAGCGCCTGGCTGGCCACTTTGCTTAGCGTCGAGATGGCGCCGCTGGCGGCGGCCGGGTCGGTGGCGTCGGCCTCGATGAGTATCTGCGGATTGTCGCCGCGCTCCACCCGGCGGCCGAAATCGGCCGGGATGGTGACGACGAAGGCGACATCGCCGCGCGCCATCAGGAATTCGGCAGCCTCGGCACTTTGCGCAACATGGTCGAAGCGGTAGTAGCCGGTCGTCTGCAGGGCCGCGACAATGGCGCGGGTGTAGGGGTCATTGCTGGTCGCCACCAGTGCGGCAGGCAGGCTTTTGGGATCGTTGTTGATGGCGTAGCCGAACAGCACCAGCTGCAAAAGCGGCACGCCCAGCATCATGGCGAAGGTGATGCGGTCGCGCCGCATCTGGATGAATTCCTTGATCAGCAGCGCACCGAGCCTGGCGAAGGAGAAGACGCTGTTCATGCCATATTGTCCTTCGAGCCGGACATGAACTGGATGAAGACGTCCTCGAGGCTGGTCTCGCCGGGTTTTACGCTGACGCCCTTGTGCTCCTTCTCGACATCGGCGAGCGCCTTTTCGAGCTTTGCCTTGTCGGAGCCGACGACATGCAGCGTCGCGCCGAACGGCGCCACCTGGTCGACGCCGGGCCGGTCCCTGAGTGCATCGGCGACCTGGTCGAGGCGCGGTCCCTGCAGCACGAAGGTGGTCAGACCGGCATTCGTCACCACCTCGTCCACCGTGCCGGTGGCCAGCATCTTGCCGTAGGAGATGTAGCTGATGCGGTGGCAGCGCTCGGCTTCGTCCATGTAGTGGGTGGACACCAGCACGGTCAGACCGCCGCTCGCCAGCCGGTGGATCTCGTCCCAGAATTCGCGCCGCGCCTTCGGATCGACGCCGGCGGTCGGCTCGTCGAGCAGCAGCAGCTTCGGCTTGTGCATGATGCAGGCGGCCAGTGCCAGCCGCTGCTTCCAGCCGCCCGACAACGTGCCGGCGAGCTGGTTGCGGCGGCTCGTCAGGCCAAGCTCTTCCAGCGTTTTCGACACATGCTCCTCGACCGGTTTCAGCCGGTAGAGCCGCGCCACGAATTCGAGATTCTCGCCGATCGTCAAATCCTCGTAGAACGAGAATTTCTGCGTCATGTAGCCGACTTCGCGCTTGATGCGGAGCGACTCGGTGCGGATGTTGAAACCCAGCACCGTACCTTCGCCCTCGTCGGGCGTCAGCAGGCCGCACATGATGCGGATGGTCGTCGTCTTGCCGGACCCGTTGGGCCCGAGAAAGCCGACGATCTCGCCCTCGGCGACCGTCATCGTCACATGGTCGACGACAGTCTTGTCGCCGAAACGCTTGACCAGGCCATGAACGTCGATGGCGTTCATTTTGAGGCCGCCAGCTCGACATCGACGATCTGTCCCGGCTGCAGCGCTTGCGCCTTGCCCTCAGGCCGCGCCTCGACGAGGTAGACCAGCTTCTGCCGGTTCTCGAGCGAGTAGATCACCGGCGGGGTGAATTCCGGGTCGGGCGAGACATAGCTGACGCGCGCCTTCACCTCCGGCCCGCAGCCGTCGCAATGCACGACAAGCAGCGTGCCGACCTTGATCGACGAGAACGCACTTTCCGGGACATAGACGCTGAGCTTCACCGCACCGTCCGGCAACATCGAAATGACAGGCGCGGTCGGACCAGCGGTGTCGCCGGGATTGCGGATGACGTCATTGATGCGGCCGGGCGAGGGTGCCGCCAGCACGCGCTTCGATAGCCGCCACTCAGCCTGTTCCAACGCCGACTGCGCCTGTTTGACCTGATTGTCTGCCGCCTTGATCGTTTCGGGACGCGCAGGCAGACCGCCGACGGCGAGGTTGGCCTGCGCCTGGCCGACCTGCGCATTGGCGGTCTCCAGCGTCGCGGCGGCGGTGTCGTAGTCGGCCTGCGTGCCGGCACCGCGCTTGAACAGGTCGGCGGCGCGGTCGTATTTGCGCTTGGCATCCGTGGCCTGGGCCTTGGCCATGTCGACCTCGGCCTTCAGCACCGCGATCTCCTCCGGCCGCTTGCCGATCTGCAGGTCGGCCAGCTGCGCCTGCGCCTGGGCGAGCGCGGCCCCTGCCTGGGCGACGGCGATTTTTGCGTCGGCGCTTTCGAGAGTCACCACCGGCGTGCCTGATACAACACGGTCGCCGCGCTTGACCGCGACGGTCTCGACCTGCGCCACCTCGATCGGAGCCAGCAAGACATAGTCGCCCTCGACATAGCCGACGGCAAGCGGCGCTGCCGGCGCGCAGGCGCCGAACAGCTTGGCCGCGAGAGGCAGGGAACAGAGAAAACTCATCGCTTGCCCTCCTTGCGGGCGACCGGATTGCGGGCCGCCAGTATGGCGCCAAGATTGCCTGTCACCGCCGCCACCACCTTGGCGGCCTCGGTGTTGCCGATCTCGCGCCAGCCCATACGACGCATCACTGCTTCGCGACCGATGCGGAAATAGATGACCTGGCCGATCAGCGTGAAGACCACGAGCTTGGTGGCCTCGCTTTCGGCCGGCTCGCCCGTCGCCTGTTCCCAGATCTGGCAGAGGCGGCGATGGGTCGGTTCGAACACCCCGTCATAGATGCGGTCGAGTGCGGCGGTCGGATGCGTCAATTCCCTAAGTACAAATTGTACGATATCGCCAGCTTCCGGTCTGGCTACGATAAACGCCACCATCGCTTCCAGCGCGGCGAACAATTGTGCCCTCGCCGCCTCCGGGCCGGCTTGACCCGGCAATTGCGTGCCGCCGAGCGCCTGGCCGGCAACCGACTGGATGGTTTCGACGATGTGGTCGGCGGCGGCCGCGCGCAACCCTTCCTTGCCGCCGAAGTGATAGGCGATCGAGCCGATGTTGGCCTTGGCCTCGGCGGCGATCTCACGCGTCGACGTGCCGTCGAACCCTTGCCGTCCGAACAGCTTGAGCGCCGAAAGCACGAGTGCGGCGCGCGTCTGCTCTGCGGGGGATGTCTCCTGGCGGGGCGTTTTATCGGCTACGGTTTTGATCATGCTGGGCACTTAATCAATCGATTGATTAAAGTCAAATTGATTATCCGCGGCGGCTTGCCATGTCGGGCCGCAGACGCTTTAGTGGGCGGCCATGGGCAAGGAAGTCGAACGCAAGTTCCTGGTCTCCAGCGCCGAATGGCTGGAAATGGCCGAGGCGAATATACGCATTCGCCAGTTCTATCTTGCCGCAACACCCGGCCGCACCGTGCGCGTGCGCATCAGCGACGGCAGTTCGGCGAAGCTGACGCTTAAATTCGGCAGCAAGATCCGCGAGCGTGACGAATACGAATATGAAATTCCACTGGCGGACGCAGAGGAGATGCTGGCCTTCGCCATCGGACATGTCATCGAGAAGACACGCCACCATGTTAGGCATCGCGGCTATCTCTACGAAGTCGATGTTTTCGGCGGGATTCTAGCCGGCCTTGTGGTGGCCGAACTGGAGACGCCGGAGGATGTACCTGACGAAATGCTGCCTGATTGGCTCGGCCGCGAAGTGACCGGCGAGCAGAGATTTTACAACGCGTCGCTCGCCCTAGAGCCGGATGATTTTAGGTCGGGTCGACCTAAAATCGGAATCCGGCTCTAAATCAAAAGAGATGGAGCATGATGTCGTCCGAAAACCGCTTCACACTTTTCGGCATCATGCTCTAGGGGGATTCCGGAGATCGCCGCATGAGCTTTCGCATCGATCCGCGCCTGCCGCTGACCGGCGAGGTCAGGCGTATCCTTGGCGAGGAGATCGGCAAGGCGCTTGCCCATCTGGCCGTCGCGCGCGACCAGCCGGAGCAGGCATTGCACAAATGCCGCAAGCGGCTGAAGAGCGCGCGCGCCTTGCTGCGGCTGGTCCGTTCCGGAAATGAAACATTCTGTCGGACTGAGAACCAATGCTACCGTCAGGTGGCGGCGCTGCTTGCCGGGCCGCGCGAGGCGACCGCGCTGGTCGAGACCGTCGACCGGCTGGCAGCCGCCTTTCCCGAGCAGGTTGCCGGCGGCGGCCTCGACAGCGTGCGCGACCGGCTTATCGCCCGCCAGCATGAAATCCATGCCGGGGCTGGTCTCGACGCCGCCATAGGCGCGGCCACGGCCGCCTGCGAGGAAGGCCTGATCCGGATCGAGCGGCTGCTGCTCCCCGATCTGCCTGAGCATGCAGCCGATGTGCTTGCGGAAGGCGCTCGCAAGACCTTGCGCCGGGCCAGGAAGGCGCTGGACAAGGCCGGATCCCACGGAGGAGCCGAGGATTTCCACGATCTGCGTAAGGCGGCCAAGACCCACTCGATGCATCTTTCGCTGCTCGGCCGGCTGTGGCCGACGCCGATCAAGGTGCGGCGCAAGGCGGTCGACGAACTGGGTGAAAAGCTCGGCGAACTGCACGATGTCTTCGTCATGCGCGCCCTGCTCGAAGCCGACGGCGAGCCGGCCGGCGATGCGCAGGACACAAGGCTTCTTGGCAAGCTTTTGAAGCGCTCGGAAAAAAGCCTGAAGAAGAGCTGCCTCGCCGGAGCGGCCGAGCTGTTCGGCGACAGCCCCAAGCGCTCGACAAAGAAACTCGCGCGCAATGCGCGCGACGACCTCGCCGGCCCGGTATTGTCGAAAGAGGTCCCGGTCGGTTGATCATGGCCGAGGACGTCACCTCGTGCTAGTCACACTTTACCATGACCGCGCCGCGCGACACGCTTCTCGACCGACTTGGCCGCTGGCTTGCCGGCCGGCTGCAGGACGAATCCTCGGGCTATGAGCCCTACACGCCGTCCGACGCCGAGACGTTGCGGCGCACGCTCGAACCCGGCGACATCCTGCTCATCGAAGGCAACCAGAAGATCTCCGCGGCCATCAAATACCTGACACAGTCGACCTGGTCGCATGCGGCCTTCTATATCGGCGATGCGTTGTCCGAACCGGAGGACGGATCGGAACGGCGTCGGCTGATCGAAGTCACGCTCGGCGAAGGCTGTGTCGCCGTGCCGCTGTCGCGCTACCGCACCTACAACACCCGTATCTGCCGGGCGAGCGGGCTGGCGCCGGAAGACCGCGACCATGTCGTCGCCTTCATGATCGGCAAGCTCGGCCTGAAATACGATCTCAAGAACATCTTCGACATGCTGCGCTTTTTCCTGCCGACGCCACCGGTGCCGGTGCGCTGGCGCCGCCGCATGCTGGCTTTCGGTTCCGGCGATCCGACGCGCGCCATTTGCTCGACGCTGATCGCCGAAGCCTATGGTGAGATCCGCTACCCGATCCTGCCCGAGATCACCCGCGCGCCCGGCCGCGCCTCGGCGCAGTCGAACTATTCGCGCCGCGAAATCCTGCACATCCGCCACCACTCGCTCTACACGCCGCGCGACTTCGACCTGTCGCCCTTCTTCCGCATCGTGAAACCGACGCTGGAATTTGGGTTCGACTACCGGGCGGTGACCTGGGAGGACAAGGCAGGCACCGACGCCGCAGCCGCGAAGGCTGGCGCAATCGCCTCAGACACGTGATGGCTTCGGCCTGAGTCATGAGGTTCAGGCGTCTCACATGGCGGCCTGCATCACGCCGAAACCGCAATAGCGCCCTGGTTTTCGGCCCTGTGTTCGACCCAGACATGGACCGGTTCGTCCCGGCCGCGGATGCTAACCGGTCCATGATCGCGCGCATTCAACCGTGTCGTTGGCGATTCCGCCTTCGCGGCCTCAATCAGTCGTGACCCAAAGCAAATATTCGCCTGAAGTTCCCGGCAGAGCGCCTGCAAACGGCTGGCGACGTTGACGGTGTCGCCCACCACCGCGAAGGACAGGTTGCGCTCGCTGCCGACCGCGCCGAGGACGACGGCGCCATATTGTGCACCGATCCGAACGTCCAGCGGCGGATATCCCCTGGACACACGCTGGACATTCCAGTCTTCGATAGCGGCGATCATCGCTTCAGCGCACCGGATGGCCCGGTTGCGTCGTCATGGCTGGCTTGCGGAACCCCGAAGGTCGCCATGATGCAATCGCCGATATAGTTGTCGACGGTGCCATGGTGGTCGAAAACGACCTGCTCCATGCGACGGTGGAACTGACGCAGTAGTTCGAACACTGCTTCGGCCGGATGATCCTCGGAATAGTGTGTGAAGCCGACGATGTCGGCGAACAGCACCGCGATATCCTGCCGGCGGACCGGACCGAAGGGCTCGTCATCCGAGGCGAGCTGGTCGACGACATTGGGCGAAAAATGCCGGGCGAGATTGGCGCGGGCGCGCTCCGCCTTGACATAGTCTTCCGACAGATGCCGGGAACGGGAGACGACCAGCGCCATGATCGCGCCGATAATCAGGACAACCAACACATTGGTCGCCTGCGCGAACGTATCGACGAAATTGGGGTTGAGATAGAGATTCAGTCGCTCTGTCATCGGCAGCGAATAGAGGTTCGTTGCCGGAATGACGGTTCCCGCATGAAAAACCACCCATCCCACCCCGATCGTCCACGTCAAGGCCGCGAGCGCGCCGAGATAGAGCGCCAATCGCGTCGAAAGGGTCAGCGCGCCAAGGCATACGAAAATCAGCAGGAATTTGAAGCTGCCCTCGCGCAGTTGCATCGCAGCCGGCGCGACCTCGCGGGAAAACGGGTTGGGCGTTACCAGCAGAACGGTCAACAGAATGATGTCCAGCGTACCGACGAGGTAACCGATCCACCATGGCGCGTTGCGACGGCGCGCAAAGCGAAACTGGATCAGGCCGACCAGCTGGAACAGCGCTAGGCCCGCCAGCACGAAGAGCAGCGAGGCATCCCAGCGGCTGATCAAGGAAAAGAAGCAGGAGATCACGGCGAGCGATGCCGTGCGCGCCCAGAACTGCAATGCAGCACCCTGGCGTTCTGCGCGCTCCCGCAAATTTTTCAGGCGCGAATAGCGGCGAAGTTCAAGTGTTGGCGCGGTCGGCATAGGATCACTTCGATTTTGCGGGGACGGTCACGCATTCGGCAAACCCGCCCCGTACAGTCTGGCAAATCAGCGCGCGAACTCTATCATGGTTTCGTTTTTGAAACGCGGCTGGCGCGTCAAGCCGGCAACGGGCGGCGTCCCTTTGCCGGAGCGGTGGGCCGGTCGGACGCACCGGCATCCCTGGGGTGCGGGCCGATCGGCATGATCGCCGGAAACGGGGTTGCGCCAAAAGCAAATGTCCATTTGTAGCCGGTCAGCCCGTCTTCCGGCGTCGTGTGCTGGTCGTGATGGGCGAGCAGTTTGGCGCGCTCGGCCAGTTCCTCCGCCTCGCGCTTCACCATCTCCGCCGTCTCCGGCCGCATCCGCCTGGAGAAAGAGACGAAGGTCGCTTCCCGCTCCAGATGGGTGATCGCCCAGCCGATGAAATTCTTGTTTGTCATCTCGAATAGCGGCCTGAGCGGCCCTTCGAAATTCCACTGGATCGGTGTGTCGACCAGCAGCCGTGCCGACAACCCGCTGCCCAGCGCAATGAGGCCGAGCGCTTCGAGATCGCGCAGATAGAGGAACATCGACGCTTCGCTTAAGCCTTGCGAGCGCATGACGCCCTCGGGCGTGAATTTCTCCGACAGCATGACGAAGATGAACAGCAACGCCGGCCGGCCGGCAAGCTTGCGCTCGACCTCTGGCGCGATGCGGTTGACCGGTCCCGGCCCCCGGTTCATCGACCCCAGCACGTTTTCCAGCTCGACGCCGGCGGCAGCGCAGATCCCGACGAGACGGTCGAGCTTGCAGTTGCGCTCGTGGAAGATGCGCTTCACCGTCGGCTCGGAAACGCCCATCCGCCCGGCTAGCTCACGATAGGTGACGCCCTTGGCCTTCAGCGTCCGCTTTAGCGCCTCGAAGATCAGGCCGTTCATGGGATGCACCTCTTTTGCGCCATTTCGTATCGGTTTCCGATACTAGCTCGAATCGCCCTTCCGGAAAAGTATCGAAACTCCTAGCTCTCCGCCATCCACCACAGGAGACCTGGCCATGAAAACCCTCATCCCCTCCATTTGTCTCGCCGCCTTCATCGCGCTTGTGCCTGCGGCCGAGGCCGCCGAACTCTGGCGCGCCTCGGGCTTCGAGCAACCCGAATCGGCGCTGTTCGATGCCGCCAACAATCGCATCATCGTCTCCAACATCGTCGGCAATCCCGGGGAGGCCGACGGCAACGGCTATCTCTCGGTGCTGTCGCTGGACGGCAAGGTCGTTAGCCGGCACTGGACCGCCGGCATGGATGCACCGAAGGGCTCGGCGATCTCTGGCGGCAAGCTCTACGTCGCCGACATCACCAAGGTGCGCATCGTCGATCTCGCCAGCGGCAAGCTGGTCTCGACCATCGATGTGCCCGGTGCCGTCTTCCTCAACGACGTCACATCGGACTCATCGGGCAAGGTCTATGTCACCGACATGCTGGCCGATGCGATCTACCGCATCGACGGCAACAAGCCGGACCTGTTCGTGAAGGATGCGAAGCTCGCCGCGCCCAACGGCATCTTTGCCGATGGCGACCGGCTGATCGTGGCCTCGTGGGGCAAGGGTATCAAGCCGGACTTCAGCACTGCCGCGCCCGGAGGCCTGCTGTCGGTCGATCTCGCGACGAAAGCCGTGACGCCGCTGCCTGGCGCACAAAACTTTGCCGACCTTGATGGCGTCGTCGCCATCGGCGACAGGATCTACGCCACCGCCTTCATGACCGGCACGCTCTATCGGTACAAAGTCGGCGAGGCGCCGGAGGCTGTAGAGCAGTTCAAGCCGGGCAGCGCCGACATCGGCACAGATGGCACGCGGATTTTCGTGCCGCTGATGAACGAAGGTGAGATCGCGGTGCTGAGCCTGGACTGACGGCGCACACTTGCCGGCTCAGCCAGCGGGCGCGGCTTTGAGTTGCGCCCGCGCATCCTTGATCGAAGCGGCAAAGGTCACCAGCGGCCGCTTGACGCCGTGGTTGATCAGCATGCGCCGCGTCTGCGGCGAGGCGCCGGCGATGATGAAACGCACGCCGGCACGTTTCGCCTTGTACGCCGCGCCCTCGATGACATTGGCCGCGGTGGAATCGAAGAACGGCACCGCCGAACAATCGAGGATGAAGTTCTTGCGCTGGTCGGCGATGCGGTCGAGCACCGTGCCGACAGTCGAGGCGGCGCCGAAGAAGAAGGCGCCGGAGATGCGATAGACGACGGTGTCGGCGTCGCTTGCCTCGCTTGCATCGTAGGCGCGGCCGCTGCTGTCGGCGACATCGTCCTGCACCAGCGGCAAATCCGCCTCCACGGCGATCGACTTGGCCATACGATCAATGAACAGGATCGAGCCTAGTGCGAAGCCGACGACGATGCCTTCGGTGAGGTCGCGGAAGACGACGATCAGGAAGGTTGCCATCAGCACCAGGGCGTCGCCGCGCGAAGCGCGCAGCAATGTGGCGAAGGCCTGCTTCTCGAACATGTTCCAGCAGACAACCGCCAGCACCCCGGCAAGGGCGGCAAGCGGGATGTAGCTCGCCATTGGTGCGGCCACCAGCATGAAGACCAGCAGAAAAAGCGAATGCAGCATGCCGGAAACCGGCCCATGCGCGCCGGCCCGCACATTGGTGGCGGTGCGGGCGATGGTGCCGGTGGTGCAGATGCCGCCGAACAGGGCAGACGCGATGTTGGCAAAGCCTTGCGCCACCAGTTCGCAATTGGAACGGTGACGCCGCCCGGTCATGCCATCGGCGACCACGGCCGAGAGCAGCGATTCGATGGCACCGAGCAGCGCAAAAGCCACCGAATCCGGCAGCACCGCAATCGCCTTGTCGAGGTTGAGTCCCGGCAGTGCCGGCAACGGCAGGCTGCGCGGAATGCCGCCATAGCGCGTGCCGATCGTTTCCGCCGGCAGCGAAAGCAGCGCCACGACAAGGGAGGCCAGTCCGACGGCGATCAGCATGCCCGGCCAGCCGGGCCGCCAGCGCTTCACCCCCACGATGGTGGCGATGGTCAGCGCCGCCACCAGCGTTGCCGAGATATTGAGCGTGCCGGCCGCGTGGCCGATCGCCATCAGCTTCGGCAGCAGCGGCCCGGGCTCCGGCCCGGCAAGCCTCAGCCCGAACAGTTCGACGATCTGGCCGGAGAAGATGATGACTGCGATGCCGGCGGTGAAGCCGACCGTCACCGGGTAAGGGATGAATTTGATATAGGTTCCGAGCCGGAGATAGCCGATGGCGAGCAGGAAGATGCCGGCCATCATCGTCGCCAGCAGCAGTCCGTCGACGCCTTCGCGCTGCACCGTCGCCGCTACCAGCACGATGAAGGCGCCGGCCGGGCCGCCGATCTGGAAGCGGCTGCCGCCGAGCGCCGAGACGATGAAGCCGCCGACAATGGCCGTGAACAGGCCGCGCTCCGGCGTCACGCCCGAAGCAATCGCAATCGCCATCGACAGCGGCAACGCGACAATAGCGACGGTCAGCCCGGCCATGAAGTCGGCCTTGAACTGCGGCAGGCGGTAACCTTCGCGCCAGACCGTCACCAGCTTGGGCGTGAACAGCTCTGAAAATGTCGGCTTTGCCGACTTCTGGGCCGGTTGATGCACTGCCCGCCGGATCTGATCCATGGACTGCCTTCCGCTTGCGTGAAGGCGGCGGGATCGTCGGCAGGACTGTCGGCGGTCGCCGTCGCGACTATATGCCGGCTCAGCCTTGCGGGTTCGGCGGCGCGACCGGCTTGAGGCGCACGCCCCGGCCGCCGCGCTCGCTGGTCTGGTTCTCGCCGATGAGCTCCACCCCGGCCTCGTCGAGAGCCTGGATAACCTTCATCAGCGTATCGACCACACCCCTGACCACGCCGTCACTCGCTTCCATGCGCTGGATTGTCGGAAGCGAAACGCCGGCACGCTCGGCGAGCGTCTTCTGATCGATGCCGGCCAGCGCCCTCGCGGCGCGCATCTGCGCGGCAGTGATCATCGGTCGGAACCCCCGTCTGAGTCTGCGGAGACGACGTGTAATACAATCATAGTGATGTTTCAACCATCATAAAGCATACATGAAACATGATCTCTCCACAAAGCCGGATGGCGGGATACGGGATGAGCATGCTACGCTACCGCCTTGGCTCTTACTGGCGGGGAAATATCAGTTGAAGATTTTCAGGACCTTGACGACTTCGGCAGCCTTGCTGTCGGCGGTTTTTCTGCTGGCAGGCTGCGGACACGGGCTGATCAACCGGCTGATTTGAATGTCGCTCCGGATCGTCAGTCTTCGGGCTCGTTGCCATCGGCCACCGCCTTGTTCCGCTGCAGCATTCGCGCCGCCAGCCAGCACAGCGTCGCCCAGGTGAAGCCGGCGCACCATCCCGCCAGCACGTCGGAAGGCCAGTGGACGCCGAGATAGACGCGGCTGACGCCGACCAGCAGCGTTATCAGCACCGCCAGGCTGAGGACATAGATTTTCGTCGTTCGTCCCGGCAGGAAGCGCGCTGCCAGCGAGCCCAGCGTGAGATAGGTCACCGCCGACAGCATGGCGTGGCCGCTGGGAAACGACAGCGACGTCTCGTTGGCCAGGTGCGAGACAAGATCGGGGCGCGGCCGGTCGATGCCGGCCTTGAGCAAGGTCGACAGCAGCTGCCCGCCGGCCACCGCGACAAAGATCAGCAGCGCCGTCCTCGGCCTGCGGATCAGCAGGAGGTAGACGATCACCGCCGTTACGATCAGCACCAGCACGCTGGAGCTGCCGAGGCTGGTGATGTCGCGCATCGCGCCTTCCAGCCATGCCGGGCCGACGGGAACATCCGGCTGACCCACTTTTCGGAAAGCGAGCAGGATCTCAGTATCGAAAGCGTGCGGCGTGGTGGCCCGCGCCACCTCCATCAGTTCCTCGAAGCCCCACAGCCCGGCGGCTATCACCAGCCCGGCCAGCAGCACCGGAAATTCAAGCCAGTTGGTGAACGCACGCGGGGTCTTCATCGGATTACAGTCGCCCCTGCAGGTAAGGCCCGAGCGAGATCAGCACCACCGCCGCGATGGCCAGCACGATGCCGGTCGCCTGCAAGGCATTGACGCGTTCGCCGAAGAACACCAGCGCCACCACATTGACCGCCACCAGTTGGATCACCGCCGACAGGCTGAACGAGACCGACATGCCGAACTCACGAACCAGCCGCAGCATCATCAGATTGCCCGCCGTATAGAGCGCCAGTGTCAGCACGATCTTGCCAAGGCTTGGCGCCAGCCCCCATTGCTTGGCCGCGATGGCCGCCAGCAGGAAGATCACCGTCGAAATGACGAGCTGCGCCAGTCCCCAGAAACTCACTTTTGTGCCTCGCTGTCCTTTGTGGCAGCTCTTGTTTCGCAAGCGTGGCGGCACGTCAAGCAGACTGCGGCGGAACAGGCCCGACGATGACGAGAGGTGGCTGAATGAATGGCAGCACGATCGCGGTCTGATTGCAACGCTCGGGCCGGATTAACGCAAACCCAGGCAGCTGCCCACCCAAGCCCCGGAAAAGAATGGACATTTAAACATGGCGCCCTACCTCTTCTGGAGGAGAGTGCCATGCCAAAGTCCGTCTATGACCGTGGCCTGCTGAAACCCGACGACATCGCCAGGCTGCAACGCGTGTTCGACGAAGCCTGCCGCAGGCGCGACGTGCATCCCGATTCCGCGGATGCGCGGGAGATCGCGCTGAACCTGCTTGCGCTGCACAATGCCGGCATGGTCGAGGAAGATATGCTTATGGAAACCGTGGGTTTTCGCCGGTTGGAGCCGAAATCAGCCTGAGGCCTGCAAGGCGGCCTGGAGCAATTCCAGAAAAGTGTGAAGCGGTTTCCGTCCGAAATTGCGTAAAAAACAAAGGCCTCTAGCCGGCGCGCTGCACGACGGCCACATTCATCTCTGCCCGCAGCCTGAAGCCGATGGATTCGTACAACCCAACCGCGTTGGCATTGCTGGCATAGGAATGCAGGTAGGGAACTTCGCCGCGCGCAAAAATTCGGTTGGCCACGAACACCGACAGCAGCCGGCCGAGGCCGCTGCCGCGAAATTCGGGATGCGAGCAGACGCCGCTGAGTTCGCTGTAGCCGGGCTGCTTCATGCGCTCGCCGGCCATTGCCGCCAGCCGGCCGTCGATCTTCACGCCCCAGAACTCGCCGAGGCTCAGCGCCTTGAGCGTGAACGGGCCGGGCTTGGTCAGTGACGCCAAAGCAAGCATCTCGGCCGCGTCGTCCTGCGTCAGCTGCTGTACACGCTCGTCCGACACGGAAGGCAATGGCGCCTCGGCAACCATCTGAACGCCGAAGGCGGTCACGGTCGCGGTCAGTTCCGGCGGCAAGGCAATGGGGTCCGCCTGGAGCATGAACACGCTCTCACCTGCAGGAATGAGGCTTGCGAGCGCCTGCAGGCTCTCAGCGTCGTCTGCCCCGGAAGCCGCGAAGGGGACGATCGAGGAGGGATAGCGCCTGGCGAGCCTGTCGCCATACGCAAAGATCCGATGCCGCGTGTCGAGCGCGCTCCAGACCGGACGATCGAGGACATGGCTCATGGCGCGACATCCTGTTTCACACGACGGTCGAGCGGGGCCGCCGCCAGGCCGTCCTCCATTGCCGAGAGTTGTTCGAGAAGCGGCCCTGCAAGGCCTTTGCACAAGTCGGCAACGGCGTTCTCGATGCGCGGCCAAACGTCTCGCTTCGCCTTATCGACCAGGCGCTGGCCGTTCGCGGTCAGCGAGATCATCCTGCGGCGCTGGTCGTCGTTCGATGGCGCGGCCTCGACCAGCCCCAACTCGGCCAGCAGCGCCACGCTGCGCGTCACCCCCGGCTGGGTGATCCCCAGTGACTGCGCCAGCTCGCCGACAGGCAGCGGCCCGAGCCGGTCGAGCGCGGCCAGCAGAGGATACTGGCTGGACTGCACCGGCACCTCCAGCCCATCGAGCATGCGCTGCGTATCGGCCTGCAACTGCTCGCCGATACGCTTCAGCCTGCTGCCGAGGGTGAGGTAGCCAAGGGATCGAATGATGTCTTCCATGGGTGATCCGCATGCTGGATAAGTATAACATGTTATATAATGATGCAATGAACGAGTTCAAGCGCCTGCTTTGGAGGTTGGTCGCAAGCATCTCAACTTCGTCGTCCTTGGGCGAAGCAGGAGCGAAGCTCCGTCGCGGAAACCCAGGGATCATGCCTTGGCCGTGGAAGCAGCGGAGCAGAACCTGCAACGCAGCGTAGCTCAGAAGTCACGGCATGGATCCTCGGGTCTGCGCCGCGTCGCTACGCTCCTTGCTTCGCCCGTGGATGACGACGGGATGGCGTTTCGCCCAATCGCCAGGATATTCGATCCCGTCTTGCAGATGCGTTGAACCACCTAGTCCGCGCCACAGCAGCAGCCCGAAGTGCGGTGGTTCTCCGTCCAGAGGCGCTCGTCTACAACCCCTTGGCGATCTGACCGGCAATCGCTTCGGCCTGCAGGCCGGCGCTGTGAAAATAGCTGGTCAGGCTTGGCCGCATGCCGATGAACCACAGGCCGGGCTGGCCGCTCGGGGTGCCGCCATTGGCCTTCGGCACGCCCTTGGCGTCGAGCACGCCGAGATCGCCCAGCATGGCCTCCAGGCCGGTGCGATAGCCGGTTGCCGCGATCACCACATCCGGCTCGAGCACCGTGCCGTCGTTCAGCCGCACGCCGGCGCCTTCGAAAGCCGCCACCGGCGCCACCACCGAAATCCGTCCGGCCTTCAGCGCGGCGACGGCGCCGTCGTCAACGGCAATAGCGATCTGCTCGACGCCGAGCCGGCTGGCGCCGCCCTTCGGCGCTGGCGGCAGGCCGAAGCGGGTGAGGTCGCCGAACACCAGCCGCTGCGTCGCGGCAATCGCGGCATCGGCAATCCACGTCGGCAGCATCGCCATGAAACCGCCGAAGCGCGCCACGGCGACCTTGCCGATCCGCTTGGGCATCAGCGATGGACCTTGCCTGGCCGACAGCCACACGGCTTTCGCGTCGGCGCGGGCGAGGTGGTTGAGGACGTCGAAGCCGGAATTTCCGGCCCCGACTATCAGCACTTTTTTGCCCGCATAGTCGTCCGCCGTGCCGAAGTCGGCGGCGTGGATCAGTTTGCCCGAAAAGGAGGCCTTGCCCGGCCAGTCCGGCGTCCATGGCAAGCGGTCGCGGCCGGTAGCGATGATGACATTGCGGGTGCTCAGCACTCCTTGGCCGGTATGAACAAGCCAGCCATTGCCGCTGCGCTCGATCCGATCGACGGCGGTGCCGAATTCGATGACGATGCCGCGGGTGCGGGCAAAGTCCTGGAGATAGCCGACGATGGCATCCTTCTTCGGAAAGGCGGCGGTGCGTGGCGGATAGGCAAGGCCGGGCAGGGTCGATAGCGCGCGATGCGTGTTGAGGGTCAGCTTCTCGTGCCGCCGTCGCCACGGTTCGGCGATCCGCGGCTCCTTTTCAAGCACGACGACCCACACGCCGCGCCGGCCAAGCGCGTCGGCGGCCGCCAGCCCCGCCGATCCGGCGCCGATGACGATAACCGTATCGTCGAGTCCTTTCGGCCCCGGGACGATAGGCATCGTTTCGCTTGTCGTAGCCACCATTCGGTCGAGATTCCCTTTCAGGTGCGCCATGGGGACCCGTCCTATATGGCACGTCCCATATGGCACAGGGGCGATATGATCGATAATGAGGTCGCGTCAATGCGACTGATTCGAGGCCTTGGGGGCAAGCCTCTGTTTATCATCGGCACGCGGAAGCTCGACCATGCCCTCCTTGCGCATCTTTCTCGACAGACTGCTGGAGGGCGCCGCAGCCAAGGTGCCGCGCCAGGATTTTTCGCATGTCGAGCGGCTGGCGCTTGTCCGCCGCCACGGCGACTTCTCGCTGGCCTATTCGACCGCCGTGCAGCAAAAACTGTCCTATTTCGGCGACGCCGACGGCTACATCGCCTTCGGCACCAAGATGAAGCACCATTTCGCGCTCGGTGACCCGGTGGCCCACCCGGCCGATCGGCCCGACTATATCAGGCGCTTTGTCGAAGCCGCCGACAGCCCGTGGTTCGTGCAGATCGGCGAACCGACGGCGCGCGTTCTGGCCGGGCTCGGCTACCAGGTCAACCGTCTCGGCGTCGACACGCGGCTGGAACTGCCGGCTCACGATTTTTCCGGCAAGCGCAACGAAACCGTGCGGTATTCCGAACGCTGGCTGTTGAAGAAGGGGTTTTCCTTTGGCGAAGGAGCGGTCTATCTCGACGAGGTCCAGCGCCTGTCACAGAACTGGCGGGCCGACCGCATCGTCAAGCGCTGGGAGATGGCGTTCCTCAACCGCCCCTTTGCCGATCATCTCGGCATCGATATGCGCCGTTTCGTGCTCTACAGCCCGGAAGGCGAGCTCGTCGCCCTGCTCGATTTCGATCCGATGTTCCGGGATGGCAAGGTGATCGGCTACACCACCTCGTTCAAGCGCAAGCATATCGATGCCTCGCCGCATGCCGAGATCGGGCTGACCAAATTCGCCGTCGACCGGTTTCGCAATGAGGGCGTTTCGGTCGTCACGCTCGGCCTGTCGCCGATGCTCGATGTCGGAGCCAACGGCTTTGCCGAATCAAGCTTCTGGCGCAACGCCTTCGAGCGGGCCTATGAGTCGCCCTGGGTCAACCGCAGCAAGTTCAACCTCAAGGGCCAGGCGGCGTTCAAGCGCCGCTTCCACGGCGTCGAGGAACCGACCTACATCGCCTTCCGCGAGGGCAAGCTGATCGAGATGCTGGGGTTGCTGCGCCTCATCAAGGCGATCTAGCAAGATCCGTGGCGGCCAACGTGGCCAATTTGCCCTCAGCAAAACTGTTGATTTGACCGGCGCACGGGCGATCGCCTATTTGCATGTCGCTCAAAAGTGGTCCCGGTTTTGAGACAACATGCATAAAAACAAAGACCTAAAGCGCGTCGCCTGAGTCCGTTCAAACGCGACGCGCTTTAGGCGCCAGGTCAATTCCTTAGCCGGTAGCCGGTGCGGAAGATCCAGGCGACGATTGCGATGCAGATGGCGAGGAACACCATCGTCATGCCCAGGCTGACGGCGACCGAGACATCGGACTTGCCGTAAAAGCTCCAGCGGAAACCGCTGATCAGGTAGACGACCGGGTTGAACAGCGTCACCGTGCGCCAGGTCTCGGGCAGCATGTTGATCGAATAGAAGCTGCCGCCGAGGAAGGTCAGCGGCGTGATGATCAACAGCGGCACCAGCTGCAATTGCTCGAAGCTTTTCGCCCATATGCCGATGATGAAGCCGAACAGGCTGAAGGTCACCGCCGTCAGGACAAGGAAGGCCAGCATCCAGAACGGATGCTGGATGGTGAGCGGCACGAACAGCGAGGCCGTCGCCAGGATGATCAGGCCGAGGATGATCGACTTGGTCGCGGCGCCGCCGACATAGGCGATGACGATCTCCAGATACGACACCGGCGCCGACAAGAGCTCGTAGATGGAGCCGACGAATTTCGGGAAATAGATGGCAAAGGAAGCGTTGGAGATCGACTGCGTCAACAGTGAGAGCATGATCAGGCCGGGCACGATGAAGGCGCCGTAGCTGATGCCGTCGATCTCGGTGATGCGCGAGCCGATGGCCGAGCCGAAGACGACGAAATAAAGCGATGTCGAGATCACCGGCGAGACGATGCTCTGCAGCACGGTGCGGAACGCACGCGCCATCTCGACCCGGTAGATCGCCCATACTGCTCGCCAATTCATGGCTCTTGCCTCAACAGATTGACGAAGATCTCCTCGAGCGAGCTGTTTTGCGTGTCCATGTCGCGGAACTGGATGCCGGCCGTCTCGAGTTCGCGCAGCAGCGATGCGACGCCGGGGCGTTCGCTCTGATTGTCATAGGTGTAGGTCAGCTGTGTGCCATCGCCCGACAGCTCCAACGCGTAGTGCGAAAATGCATCGGGAATGGCGGGGAGCGGGTTGCGCAATTCCACGATCAGGCGCTTGCGGCCGAGCTTGCGCATCAGTTCGGCCTTGCCCTCGACCAGGATGATCTCGCCGCGGTTGATGACGCCGACACGGTCGGCCATCGCCTCGGCCTCTTCGATATAGTGCGTGGTGAGGATGATGGTGACGCCATCGTCGCGCAGCCGCCGCACCATCGCCCACATGTCCTGGCGCAGTTCGACGTCGACGCCGGCCGTGGGTTCGTCGAGGAACAGGATGCGCGGCTCATGTGACAGCGCCTTTGCAATCATCAGCCGCCGCTTCATGCCGCCCGACAGCGTGATCGCCTTGGCCTCCTTCTTGTCCCACAACGACAGGTCGCGCAGCACCTTTTCGACGAAGCCCGGATTGGGCGCCTTGCCAAACAGGCCGCGGCTGTAGGTGACGGTTGCCCAGACGCTCTCGAACGCGTCGATGGTCAGCTCCTGCGGCACCAGCCCGATCAGGCTGCGCGCGGCGCGGTAGTCTCGGTTGATGTCGTGGCCGTCGACGGTCACCGTTCCCGACGAACGGTTGACGATGCCGCAGACGATCGAGATGAGCGTCGTCTTGCCGGCGCCGTTCGGCCCCAGCAGCGCGAAAATCTCGCCGCGTTCGATGTCGAGGTTGATTTCCTTCAGCGCCTTGAAGCCGGTGGCGTAGGTCTTGGTGACCCCGGAAATCGAAATGATGGAAGGCAAATTCGTGGAAGACATGAGGCCGAAAACGACTGTTTGAAAGAGGCGGGGATTATTATTGCGCTGAATGTCGGTGCGCACGGCGGGAAGTCAATGCCGCTGCTGACAATTGTGGACAAACGTTCCCCTTTTGCCGTTTCGTCATGGGGGTATCGGGCACTGACGGATTGATCCCATCTGCTGCGACAACGCGCCCCGCGTGACGCCAAGCCGCTTTGACCGGACCGCATCCGCCGCCTATTCTGCGCCAACAAACAGCAGCCGGAGCCCGCATGGACCCGCTCATCCTGTCGCGAATGCAGTTCGGGGCGAATATCTCGTTCCACATCCTGTTTCCGACCATCACGATTGCGCTTGGCTGGGTGCTGCTGTTCTTCAAGCTCCGCTACAACGCCACCAATGATTCCGCCTGGATGCGCGCCTATTTCACCTGGGTAAAGGTGTTCGCGCTGTCCTTCGCCATGGGCGTGGTCTCGGGCGTCACCATGAGCTTCCAGTTCGGCACCAACTGGCCGGGCTATATGGAGCATGTAGGCAACATCGCCGGGCCGCTGCTTGCCTACGAGATCCTCACCGCCTTCTTCCTCGAAGCGGCCTTCCTCGGCATCATGCTGTTCGGCTTCCGCCGCGTCTCCAACCGCGTCCACACGCTGGCGACGGTATTGGTCGCCAGCGGCACCACGCTGTCGGCCTTCTGGATCATTGCGCTCAATTCCTGGATGCAGACGCCGGCCGGCTTCGAGATGATCGACGGCAAGGCGCATCCCGTCGACTGGTGGGCGATCGTCTTCAACCCGTCCATGCCCTACCGTCTGACGCATATGCTGCTTGCCTCCGGCCTGACGGTGTCGTTCCTGATCGCCGGCCTGTCGGCGCTGCGCTACCTCACCGGCGACCGGTCGGAATCGATGTGGAAGGCGCTGCGCACCGGCGTCTTCACCGCCGCCATCCTGATCCCGATCCAGATCTTCGCCGGCGACCAGCACGGGCTGAATACGCTGGAGCACCAGCCGCAGAAGATCGCCGCCATGGAGGCGAACTGGAACACCGGCCCCAACGTGCCGCTGGTGCTGTTTGCGCTGCCCGACGAGGCGGCGAAGGAAAACAAATTCGAGATCGCCATTCCCGACGGCGCCAGCCTGGTGCTGCGCCACGCCACCAGCGGTATCGTGCCGGGGCTCAACGACTATCCCGGCCTGCACCCGCCGGTGTTCCCGGTGTTCTGGGGCTTCCGCATCATGGTCGGCACCGGCATTTTGATGCTCATCGTCTCGTGGTCGGCGACCTTCTTCCTCAAGCGCCGCCACAGCCTGCCGAGGCCGCTGGCCATGCTGATGGTGCCGATGGCGCTGTCCGGCTGGCTGGCGACACTGGCCGGCTGGTACACCACCGAAATCGGCCGTCAACCCTGGCTGGTGACGGGCGTGCTGAAAACCGCCGACGCTATCGGCCCGGTCGCCGGCAGCCATGTCGCGCTGACGCTCGCCATCTATCTCATCCTCTATGTGCTGCTGTTGATCGCCTATCTCGGCGTGCTGGTGCACCTGGTGCTGAAGGCCGCCAGGGACGGCGATACCTCGCCGCTGCCGGGCGTGATGAAGACGGCGATGTCGCAACCGGCCGCAGCGGAGTGAGGAATGGTCCGCGTAGCGGACGAAAAGCCAACGATTTGGCTTTTCGAATGACGAACGCCCGGAGCCATAGCGAAGGGCAGAACCGTTGATGAGAGGGATGACAGACCGATGAGCTTCGACTGGCCAACCGCGCTGCCCCTGATCTTCGCCGGCCTGATGGGCCTCGCCATCCTGATCTACGTCATTCTCGACGGTTTCGATCTCGGCATCGGCATCCTGTTCTCGGTCGCCGAAGATGCCGAGCAGGACACCATGATCGCGGCAATAGGCCCGTTCTGGGATGCCAACGAGACCTGGCTGGTGCTGGCCGTCGGCCTGCTCCTGGTCGCCTTTCCGCTGGCGCATGGCGTCATCCTCACCGCGCTCTACATTCCGGTCTTCGTGCTTTTGGTTGGCCTCATCCTGCGCGGCGTCGCCTTCGATTTCCGCGCCAAGGTGCCCGCCGGCAAGAAGCACCGCTGGAACCGCATTTTCTTCCTCGGTTCCGTCATCGCCTCGCTGGCGCAAGGCTATATGCTCGGCGTCTATGTGCTTGGCCTCGATGTCGGCTTTGGCGGTATCGCTTTCGGGGCGCTGGTGGCGCTCTGCCTGTCGGCGGCCTATGCAGCGATGGGCGCTGCCTGGGTCATCTACAAGACCGAGGGCGAATTGCAGAGGAAGGCGGTGGCCTGGCTGCGCACGGCCCTTGTGCTGACCGCGCTCGGCATGGCGGCGGTGTCGCTGGCGACCCCATTCGCCAGCCCGCGCATCTTCGCCAAATGGTTCGTCTGGCCCGAAATGCTCTATCTGTCGCCGCTGCCGATCCTGTCGGCGCTGCTGTTCATCTGGCTGTGGCGGCAGACCTTCCACCTGCCCAAGCCCGACGATCGCCACGCGCTGCGGCCGTTCCTGACGCTCGCCGCCATCTTCGCGCTCGGCTTTGCCGGGCTTGCCTGGTCGTTCTACCCCTTCGTGGTGCCCGACAGGCTGACCATCTGGCAGGCGGCGTCGGCGACGGAAAGCCTGGCCATCATCCTCGCCGGCACGGTGGTCGTGCTGCCGGTGATCATCTTCTATTCGTTCTATGCGTATCGGGTGTTCGGGGGCAAGGCGACGGATCTGACGTATGATTGAAGGGAGCTGATCTCCCCCCTTGAGGGGGAGATGGCCGGCAGGCCAGAGGGGGTCGCCGCCCGTGGAGCGCTAACCTTCTTCTGCCGCAGGAGGTCGCGTCCGGTCGGACCGACCCCCTCTGTCGCCTCCGGCGACATCTCCCCCTCGAGGGGGGAGATTAGGTGCTCAGCTCTTCCCCGCCAGCACGAGCACCGGCTTCTCGCTGTACAACCCCGGGAACAGCGCCTTCAAATTCGCCACCTTGGGCAGGTCGTTGTAGACGATGTAGGGGTAGGTCGGGTTCAGCGTCAGAAAGTCCTGGTGATATTCCTCGGCCGGATAGAAGGTTTTGCCCGTCTCCAACGTGGTGACGATCGGCTTGGCAAACACCTTCGCCTGGTCGAGCTGGGCGATGTAGCTCTGTGCGATCTTCTGCTGCTCGCCATTCTCGGCAAAGATGGTCGAGCGGTACTGGGTGCCCGAGTCCGGCCCTTGATAGTTCCGCTGCGTCGGGTTGTGGGCGACCGAGAAATAGACCTGCAGCAGCTGGCCGTAGGTCACCTTGGACGGATCGTAGGTGATCTCGACCGATTCGGCGTGGCCGGTGCGGCCGCTGCCCACCGTTTCGTAGACGGCGTCATCCTTGGCGCCGCCGGTGTAGCCGGAGACGGCCTTGGTCACGCCCTTGACGTGCTGGAACACGCCCTGCACGCCCCAGAAGCAGCCGCCGGCGAAGATAGCCTTCTCGCTGCCGCTGGCGGCCTTCTCGTCCATTGCCGGCGGCGGGATCACCACCGCGTCCTCGGCCGAGCGCGCAGGGCTCTGCCAGAAGGCGGCCGCGGCGGCGGCGACGATGAGCGCGGCAAGCGCGCTCTTGAAGATCGGCGTTCTCGTCCTTGCAATGCCGGTCATGTCTGATCTCCTTGATGGTGGCGAAGACTATACGACAGAACGTCCCGCCTGGTTTCTCAAATTGCCGTGCGCCGGCCCGGCCACTGTGCGGCCGGGCCATGGGATCAAGTCTTATTGCGCGGGCGCCATGGCGTCCGCCGGCTTCATCGCATCCGTTGCGGGTTTCATGGCATCGGCCGGTTTCATGGCGTCGGTGGCGGGTTTCATCGCATTCGTCGCCATTGGGTCGGCTGGCTTGATGGCATCGGTCGCCGGCGCCATGGCATCGGTCGCGGGCTTCATCGCATCAGTTGCCATCGCCGGCTTCATGGCGTTGGTCGCTTCGTCCCCGCGGGCGCCGGAGGCGAAGGCGGTCATCGAAAGCGCAAAAGCGAGCGCGGTCAGGGTCTTGGTCATGATGGTATTTCCTCCTTGAAGAGGGCGCGCGGATGCGAGCCCGGTTATGCCGCGCTAGCGGCGTTGCGTAGAAAAAGCATCAGTCGGCGGCTGCAGCCAGGATCGGCCCACCACCCGGCGACTGCACCAGCACCGCGGTGCTCAGCCCGCCGCTTGCCGCCGGCAGCGGCAGTGTGGTGGCGTCGCCGCTCCAGCTGCCGAGTTTCTCCAGCGAGTGCACGACATTGGCATGCGGCAGCGTGCGCCCGGTATTCTCGCCGCGCGCCACCGGCACTTCGACGACGCCCTTGTTGTAGCGGACCAGCCAGACATCGGCCTTTCCGCCCGGAGCCTTGCCGGCGCCGATGCTGATCTTGCCGCCGTCGAGCGACAGCATCGGCCCGTTCGTGTGACCGCTCGCGGAAATCAGCTGCTCGATCTCGCCGGGCGCTGCACCCACCGCATCGGCACCGCCATTGACCACGACCTGCGGCGTGAACGGGCCGGAGCGGCCGAGCGACGGCTCATAGCGCACCTGGCGCTGGGTAAATTCCTCGCGGCCGAAAATGTCCTTCCAGCCGAGATAGTCCCAGTAGGTGACGTTGAACGACAGCGCCAGAACGCCCGGCTCGTCCTTGACCTTGATCAGGTTGGCATTGGCCGGCGGGCAAGACGAACAGCCCTGGCTGGTGAACAATTCGACCACGGTGAGCGGCTGGGCGAAGGCGGTGCCGCCAAGCATCATCAGCGCGGCGCCTACGGCAGCCAGCATGCCGGCGCGTTTCGGGTTAAGTCCAGTCATCGGGGGTCTCCGTTGCGGCGGGTTCATCCCACACTTCGTCGCTGCCCGAGGCTTCGTTACATGGTTCACCGCTTCGTGATTGGGGGCGGACGCGTCGTTGCCTTCTCCCCTTGTGGGAGAAGGTGGATCGGCGCGAAGCGCCGAGACGGATGAGGGGTGTTCCAGCGGAGTGAGACGTTGGTTAATCTAACGTCATGCCACATCAGCCCGTCGCTCCTGCCAAACGAAACTTTGCCCGTTCGCTCCGACGTGAAATGACGGAGGCGGAAGACAAACTGTGGCACGAACTACGTGACCGCAGGCTCGATCGGATCAAATTTCGGCGCCAAGTTCCTGTTGGAAAATACGTCGCCGATTTCGCTTGTCTTGAATCACTCCTCATCATCGAGATCGATGGGAGTCAGCATGCGGACTCAGAGTCAGACCAGGCCCGTAGAACGGAACTGGAGGCGAGAGGCTTTCGTGTGTTGCGCTTTTGGAACGACGATGTCCTGAAAGACATGGACAGCGTCTGCACCACGATAATCGCTTATGTAAGGGATGTCAGTTTGCAGCCATGGCGGTGAAAGAACGCCGGCGTCAAGCTGGAACACCCCTCATCCGTCTCGGCGCTGCGCGCCGATCCACCTTCTCCCACAAGGGGAGAAGGCAAGGGCACCGCCACCCCGCTTGCCCCTGCAACCCGCCCCTGCTAAAGCGCGCGCCATGAGCACGCCTCTCGACCACATCCGCAATTTCTCCATCGTCGCCCATATCGACCATGGCAAATCCACGCTTGCCGACCGGCTGATCCAGTCCACCGGCGGGCTGGAGCTGCGCGACATGAAGGAGCAGGTGCTGGACTCGATGGACATCGAGCGCGAGCGCGGCATCACCATCAAGGCGCAGACGGTGCGGCTGAAATACCGCGCCAACAATGGCGAGGACTATATCCTCAACCTGATCGACACGCCCGGCCATGTCGACTTCGCCTATGAAGTGTCGCGCTCGCTGGCCGCCTGCGAGGGTTCGCTGCTGGTCGTCGACGCCTCACAGGGAGTCGAGGCGCAGACGCTCGCCAATGTCTACCAGGCCATCGACAACAACCACGAGATCGTCGTGGTGCTGAACAAGGTCGACCTGCCGGCCGCCGAGCCCGAGCGCATCCGCGAGCAGGTCGAGGAGGTCATCGGCATCGATGCCTCCAACGCCGTGCTGATCTCGGCCAAGACCTGTCTCGGCATTCCCGATGTGCTCGAAGCCATCGTCCACCAATTGCCGCCGCCGCGCGAGGGCGATGCCTCAGCACCGCTCAAAGCCATGCTGGTCGACTCCTGGTACGACGCCTATCTCGGCGTCATCGTTCTGGTGCGCATCATCGACGGCGTGCTGAAAAAGGGTGCGACCATCCGCATGATGGGTACCGGCGCAAAACATCTGGTCGAGCGCACCGGCGTGTTCACGCCGGCCCGCATCAATGTCGACGAGCTCGGCCCCGGCGAGTTCGGCTTCTTCACCGGCTCGATCAAGGAAGTGGCCGACACCCGCGTCGGCGACACCATCACCGAAGACAAGCGCCAGACGGCGCACGCTTTGCCCGGCTTCAAGCCGGCGCAGCCGGTGGTGTTTTGCGGCCTGTTCCCGGTCGACGCCGCCGATTTCGAGGATCTGCGCGCCGCCGTCGGCAAATTGCGCCTCAACGACGCCAGCTTCTCCTATGAAATGGAAACCAGTGCCGCGCTCGGTTTCGGCTACCGCTGCGGCTTCCTTGGCCTGCTGCATCTCGAAATCATCCAGGAGCGGCTGGAGCGCGAGTTCAACCTCGACCTGATCGCCACGGCGCCATCCGTCGTCTACCGGCTGCTGCTCAATGACGGCTCGGTCAAGGAGTTGCACAACCCCGCCGACATGCCCGACGTGGTGAAAATCTCGGCCATCGAGGAGCCGTGGATCCGCGCCACCATCCTGACGCCTGACGACTATCTCGGCGGCATCCTGAAGCTTTGCCAGGACCGGCGCGGCATCCAGGCCGACCTCTCCTATGTCGGCAAGCGCGCCATGCTGATCTATGACCTGCCGCTCAACGAAGTGGTTTTTGACTTCTATGATCGCCTAAAATCGATCTCCAAGGGCTACGCCTCGTTCGACTATCACCTGACCGACTATAAGGAAGGCGACCTGGTGAAGATGTCGATCCTGGTCAATGAAGAGCCGGTCGACGCGCTGTCGATGCTGGTCCACCGCACGGCGGCGGAAAAGCGCGGCCGCCAGATGTGCGAGAAGCTCAAGGAGTTGATCCCGAATCACCTCTTCAAGATCCCGATCCAGGCCGCGATCGGCGGCAAGGTCATCGCCCGCGAAACCATCTCGGCGCTGCGCAAGGACGTGACCGCGAAGTGCTATGGCGGCGACGTGTCTCGCAAACGCAAGCTGCTGGACAAGCAGAAAGAGGGCAAGAAGCGGATGCGCCAGTTCGGCAAGGTGGATATTCCGCAGGAGGCGTTTATCCAGGCGCTTAAGATGGGGGATTGAGTTTGAGGGCGGAGGGGCAATGCTATGGGGTCTGGTTTCAACAAAGACGCCTACCAGATGGCGTGGAACTGGTTTCGTGTCCATGCTGACCAAAGGATGGAGCTATTTAAGACATACGTGTACGTAGTCATTGGCCTGACTGCCGGCTACATCAGTTTATATAATTTGAAATCATATTTGGCCGCGTGCGGCGTGTCGGCATTGGCACTTATAATCTGCCTTGCTTTTAAAGCCCTCGATGTAAGAGTCTCTGGGCTTCTTAAATTCGCTGAATCCGCGCTGATTGTTGAAGAGGAGCGTCTCAAAGATGAGGTTGAGTACGACGACATACGGATCGTAGCAAAATCCAGCCCGCCCTCTAAGGGATTCATAACGTATCGACGAATATTTAATGCAATCTTCGTAGGAACGGGCTTGCTGTTCATCGGAGGCTTTATTGCCAGCTATCAGGCAATGTGAGAGTAATTAGTTAGACTGATTCCCCTAACTGGGGAGGGGCGAGGGGACATGGACGGACTAGAAATATCCGGCCGGCGATTTGATCGCCCAGTTTTTGTCCCTTCGATTTCATCGTACGAGTCACAAATTCCTCCCGTCTCTGCTGTCGAACTGCAACTGGCGACAGACGAGCCGATCACATTGGTCTCGTCGTTCGACCTCCACGAGAATGATGACCTGCTCGAAATCACAAAGGTTTTCCAGAGCGAAGGCGGGATCGTCCTGGCCGATAGCGGTGGTTACGAACATAGCCGCTACAATTTTTGGTCACATTGCGAATGGAAATGGGGGGTCCGAAATTATAAGAAGGTGTCGCTAGAGGTAAATCCGGACCTCATTTTTTCATATGATTTATTTCCAGAAGAGCATGATAGCCCAGCAAAATACGCTTTGAAGTTGGCTGCGTTGTTGGACGAGACGTCAAGAGATTTGGATCTCCGGAGGATAATACCTGTACTTCACCTACAACCCAGAAGAGGTCGCTCGATATTTGATGCCGCCGATGCTGCTGAGATATCTACGTCACTGCTACAGCGGTTCCCCTGTTGCCTAGTCGCCATTCCTGAGCGTGAACTCGGTGAAGGGCTTCATAAGCGAGCGAAAAGTGTGAGGGAGATCGCGCGAGCGATTGATATCGTACGTCCAAACGGTGGATTGCACGTACTAGGATGCGGGAATCCTCTGGCAATTGCTTTTATGGCAGATGCTGGCGTCAGCATCGTTGATGGACTCGAGTGGTGCCGGACGACAATCTCAACTGTCGATTGGCACCTCCATCACCACCAGCATCTTGAAGCGTTCGAAGTCTCGCCGCTTGAGAGAAGCGAAAAGATCGATTATCTGCTGCAGACTAGGGGCGGATATTACACTAAGTGGGGCCTGCACAACCTACAAGGTTTTAGGAGACTGATGGAGAATATTCGGCAGAGCATTGCTGATAATAGTCTTCGCCTTTTTGTAGAGCGCAACTACGGAAAGAAGGCGGCAGAGCTATTCGACTATGCAAGGCTTTGATCCAGGCAAACTTTCGAACCTCTTCTTTACTTGTATAAATCTCGTTCGAGAGGACAAATCGGGAACGGCTACTTCCGCAGTGAAGGAGGACTATTGGGCGGATTGGACGGCCCTAGCACTTGCTGTGGCGTCTAGCGGGACGAAGTACGAGGTAGCACGTCGAATAGCGGATAGTTCTGTGCCTATCGCAAAGCGCTATAAGGATGGGGAGTGCATATCACTCCCAGCTAAATTCTTGTCCATTTTGATAAGCTGCGGGCACCGATACCCGAATAGAACGTCAACCTATCTTCACCGGTCACTAGAAAAATTCAGTGACATGGCATTTTCGTTTTCCTCAATACGGGTACTCTTGGGGAATGAAGCGCTTATGCGGGAACGGCTGGTGGAGCATTTCCCGGGCTTGGGATATAAACAAGCAAGTATGCTCCTCCGAGATTTAGGTTTGGCAGAAAATTTGGCTATAATAGATACTCACGTAGTAAAATTTTCGGGTATATTTATTGAAATGCCAATGTATAAGGGTACCAGTCAAAGCTACCTAAAATGTGAAGCCGCGTTGCAGCAATTTGCATCTGCCTACGGAATTAGCGTGGCCTCTCTTGACCGAGCCATCTGGGCAAGCATGGCAGCCATTCATCGAGGTTCGTAATGGAAAAGGCAGTGTGCCTGGCATCTGGGGGTCTGGATTCGCTCGTCTGCCTGAAACTCCTTGCGGACGAGGGTGTTGAGGCTATGCCCTTGTTGATAAATTATGGCCAACGAGCATACCAACGCGAGAGCGAAAATTTGTTAGCTGTATGTAAGAAGCTGCAGCTACCTAAGCCACACATAATGGATATCAGCGGATTTGGGCTAACTATCCGATCAGGTCTCACAGACCCAGATCTAGACGTTAAAGATGATGCGTTTACTCCAAATAGGAATCTGCTTTTCCTAATTTGCGCGTCAGCTTATGCATACCTTAACGGTGCTAGCTCGGTTGTAATTGGTTTTCTCTCCGCGAGAACGACGATATTCCCTGACCAGACAGATGAATTCCTTTTGGCTGCTCGCGAGGCGATACGTCAAAGTTTGGGTAGACCCATAGAAATCCGAACGCCACTTCGATCGTTCAGCAAGAATCAGGTGCTGGAACTCGGTCGGAAGATAGGAATCCTGTCGTACTATTCATGTCATGCGGGAACTGAGCATCCTTGTGGGCGATGTATCGCTTGCCTGGAATATGGAGGTTAGGTTTATGGGTGGGCGCCCCGATGTAGAGGTGGAGAGCAAGGACACGACTGCCGGTCTGCTTGCGAAGGCGAAGGAGGCTATTCGAGCAGATTTAGGTAAAGTTTCCAGGTACTTATTCGTGTTGGAACGGTCGGATCATAGCGATATTGGCAAGAGGCTTTCCGACCTTGAGCTGCCGGAACGGAACCAAGTCAGGATCATAACTAATGGAGATCGCGTGAGCGACGCGATCGAATGGTGCGACGTTGTTTTCGTCTTCTGTGCCGGGGAGCGCGGTACAGCATTTCGAAACGAAGTTGTCGAGCAGGCTTTGGCATACAAGCGGCTGGGGGTCTGTGTACGGCTCGACGGGGGTATCATTCCGGAGAAAATTACGGCTTACAGGTGGAAGGTTTATGGCTGGCGGGATTTCTTGGATCTGATCTCGATAAAGTAATTGCTCTGGGCTAGACGGGACGCGACCCTTCACCGTCCTACCGCCTCGGCGGATCCAGCTTGGAGGGACACCGCATGCGCACCACCTCCGACACCATCGCCGCAATCGGCCTCGCCATCGGCGGCGTCTTCGGCCTGGCTGGCACCTTCGTGGCCAGCGCGCCACTGCGCGAAACGCTCTGGGCGATCGATGGCGTGGCACTCGTCGTCGCCACCGCGCTGCTGACCATGAAATACCAGCGGCTGGGCAATGATTGCGTAGCCGCGGGGTTCCTCACCTTCCTCGCCGGCGAGAGCCTGCTTTTGGCCGGCAATGCGGCGGGGCTGGAGGCCAGCCTTCCCTCCTATGTCGGCGGCATCTCGCTGTGGGCGGCAGCGCTCGTGCTGATCGGCGCAGCGAGCACCGTTGCCCTGTGGATGCGGCTCACCGGCGCGCCATCCTGTTTGTGGTGACGGTGGGGTGCTGTGGGGCGCGCCCTTGCTGCCGACCTCGGCGCCGCTGCCCGCCGCCGGCTATCCGTTTTGGTGCTGACCTTTGCCGGCTGGATATGGACGTTGCTGAAGTCGCCGAGGTGATTGACGCGATCCGACGGCTGGCGCCGCATGTGAAGTGGGGCAGTAGGGGGCGTAGGGTATCACGAGGCCGCCCCCTCATCCGGCCGCTTCGCGGCCACCTTCTCCCCGCTGGGGAGAAGAAGCGAGCACCAGCGCCGAGCGAGCTCCTCTCCCCTCGGGGAGAGGTCGGATTGCCCCGAATTGCCTTTCGCAATTCGGCTGGCAATCCGGGTGAGGGGGACTTGCCTAGCCGTGGCTCTAGGCCCGGCCCTCGCGGCGTGCGACCCTCGCATCTCCGATTCGGGACCGCCCATCATGCTCCGCCTCACCCTTGCCGCCCTCCTCATCGCCACGCCGGCGCACGCCGCCGATATGGCGTTCTTCGTCAAGAACCTGCGCAGCCAGGCGGTGGCGGTGGAGTTGTTCAGCCGTGACCGCAAGATGTCGTGGCCGGGCGGTGGTCAGGTGTTTCTGATCGAGCCGAGCTCGCAGAAATCGGTGCCGATCTCGTGCAATCCGGGCGAGAACATCTGCTATGGCGCCTGGGTGAATGGCAATGATGCGATTTCGGCCGGCGTAGGGCCGGATAATGACCAGCCGTGCGATACGTGCTGTTTCATCTGCGTGGAGAAAACGACCGAGACGATCGATCTGGTGGAGTGAGGGGCGGGGCGCCGAAGCTGCTGATCTCCCTCCTCGTGGGGGAGATGTCCGGCAGGACAGAGGGGCGCGCGAAGGATCGCCAGCGTATGGATCAGCAAGCCTAAAATTGAAATGACGCGGCTGCAGGAATGAGAGGTCGGCGGGACAGCGCCCCCCTCTGCCTTGCCAGGCATCTCCCCCACGAGGGGGGAGATTAGCGCTCCGCCGCCTTCGCCAATCACCCCAAAATCAGTCAGCCGCTCCCCTTCAATGTCAGCCGCCATCATGCGATGCTGGTTCCCTCGGCCGGGGGGCCGATTTGCCTCGGGGGTTTCAATGTCTTTCACTTGTCTGCGCCGCGTCGTCGTCGCGCTCTCGCTTGCGGCGCTGTTTGCGCCGGCAGCGCACGCAGCCGACATCACCTTCGCCGTCAAGAACAGCCATCCCAACGCCATGCGCCTCGAGCTCTACAGCCAGGACCGCGACTATGTCTGGCCGGGCAATGACAAGGATTTTTATCTCGACGATGGCGAGACCAAGCAGATCCCGGTGTCGTGCGACGAAGGCGAGTCCATCTGCTACGGCGCCTGGGTCGACGGCGACGAGGGAACCTATTGGGGCGTCGGCCCCAACAACAAGGAAAGATGCGAGGATTGCTGCTACACCTGCAATGGCGGCGAGACGGAGGAAATTGAACTGACGCCGTAGGAAGTACAACCAATCTCCCCCCAAGTGGGGGAGATGTCCGGCAGGACAGAGGGGGGCGCCATAGAGCGCAAGCCTCCGCACCACCGAGCATCGTAATGCCGCACACGCCTCTACCGCCTCGACATCGCGCAAACGCCAGATCGATGCACAAAGTCCTGACGCCAGCCGAACTCAAGCTCTGGAACGAACTTCGTGCCCACCGGCTGATGGGGCTTGGCTTCCGGCGACAATTTCCGATTGCCGCCTACATCGTCGATTTCGCTTGCCCGGAGAAGAAGCTGGTCATCGAAGTCGATGGCTCCCAGCATGCGGACGCCGGCGCGGCTGCCAGTGATGAAACGCGGACATCGCACCTCGAACAAGATGGCTGGACCGTCCTGCGGTTCTGGAATGACGACGTCATCCGCGACATCGACAATGTCTGCCAGCATATTGTGATTGCGGCTGGGCTTGGAGGCGCATCCTGAACGGTGCTGGGGCTTTAGGGCAGGGAAAGGTCGGCGGGACAGCGCCCCCCTCTGGCCTGCCGGCCATCTCCCCCACGAGGGGGAGATCGGGTTTCCCCGCGGCTTTCGCCAATTAGCCCAGCAACGCCCTCTGCCGCTTCGGCCCGCCCGCCTTGCGCCAGGAGTTGAACCGGTGCGTCGCGGCGGCAAACGAGATCTTCATCTGCTGGGCGACCGAGTAGCGCGACCTGCCTTCGTCGAACAGGCGGTAGCAGCATTCGACGCCCTCCTCGGTCAGCTTGCCGTCGGGCGCCTTGTTGTGCGGATTGGCGGGGTCGAATTTTTCGACCTGCTGTTCGACCAGGCCTTTCAGCCGCTGCAAATCGGCCTCGATGCTGGCGATCAGATCGAGGACGGGTTTCGGATCGAAGTGGTCGTGCGGCTTTGCCGTCATCTTGCTCATGCCTTTCGCTTGCGTATCGCGACCGATATAGGCGAACATTTGCCGATAATGAAGGGCGCGTTGCAATCCGGCGCTTCAACATTTCTTGACTGGTGATTGACCGCGGAGACTGCAGCGCCTAGTTTAGAATTGTTCTAAACTGGGGTGAATTTCTCATGCTTTCCCGTGTCTTCGGTTTCGGCCGCCGTCCTTTCGAAACGCTGTCGGAACAGGAGATCCTGGCCCTGGCAATTTCATCCGAAGAGGATGACGGGCGCATCTACCGCGCCTATGCCGACGGGCTGGCGGACAGTTTTCCGCAATCGGCGAAAGTGTTCGAGGCGATGGCGGAGGAGGAGGACGGCCATCGTGATTCCCTGATCGAGCTTTACCGCAAGCGTTTCGGCGAGCGCATTCCGCTGCTGCGCCGCGAGCACGTGAAAGGCTATTACGAGCGCAAGCCCGACTGGCTGGTGCGGCCGCTCGGCATCGAGCATGTGCGGCGCCAAGCCGAAGAGATGGAGCGGCAGGCCTATCGCTTCTATGTCGAGGCGGCCAAGCGCACCGGCGATGCCTCGACCCGGAAACTGCTCGGCGACCTGGCCGCGGCCGAGCAAAGCCATGAGAATTCGGCGCATCGGCTGGAGCAGAAACTTGTGCCGGGCGAGGTGAAGGACGAGGAAGCCAGCGCCGAGCAACGCCAGTTCATCCTGACCTATGTGCAGCCCGGGCTTGCCGGGCTGATGGACGGCTCGGTGTCGACGCTGGCGCCGATCTTTGCCGCGGCGTTTGCCACGCACGACACCTGGCAGACGCTGCTGGTGGGCCTCGCCGCCTCGATCGGCGCCGGCATTTCGATGGGCTTTACCGAGGTCGCTTCCGACGACGGCAAATTGTCAGGGCGTGGCTCGCCGATCAAGCGCGGCCTCACCGTCGGCATCATGACGACGCTGGGTGGGCTGGGCCACGCGCTGCCTTACATCATCCCGCATTTCTGGACGGCGACGGCGGTGGCGGCCGTGGTGGTTTTCTTCGAACTGTGGGCAATCGCCTTCGTCCAGAACCGCTACATGCAAACCCCGTTTCTGCGCGCGGCGTTTCAGGTGGTGCTGGGTGGGGCGCTGGTGTTTGCGGCCGGGGTGCTGATCGGGAATGCGTGAGCGCCAAGCGCCCCCTCACCCAGCCTCCGCTACGCTCGGCTGACCTCTCCCCGAGGGGAGAGGAGATTTTCGACGCCTGCGCCAGTCTCTTCTCCCCAGCGGGGAGAAGGTGGCCGCGAAGCGGCCGGATGAGGGGGCCTGGCGCGACGCCGATACCTAGTCACAATTCACCGCCCTGCTGTCCGCCGGCGCTTCATCCCGCTCCGTCAGGCCATAGTCCCGCACCACATGCGCAATGCGCAGCCGGTAGCCGGCAAATATTCCGCCGCGGCCCGCATGCTGCGCCTGCCGATGCTCTTCCGTATTGCGCCAGGCTTTCACCGCTTCCTCGTCGCGCCAGAAGGACAGCGACAGGACCCGGTTGGGATCGCCCAGGCTCTGAAAGCGCTCGATCGAGATGAAACCGTCGATGCCGTCGAGCAGCGGCCTGAGTTCCGCAGCGATGCCGAGATAGGCGTCGCGCTTTCCCTCAGCCGGTTGCACCTCGAAGATGACAGCGATCATATCTCCTCCTTGACCACGGTCTGGAACAGCTGCCGCGGTCCATGCGGCCCCGACACCAGCTTCAGGAAGATGCGGTCCTCTTTCAAGATGAACTTTTCCCGGCGGGCGAATTCGTAATTGGCCTTGCCCGCCGGATCCGCGGCGAGACGGGCGCGATATGCTTCGTAGGCGGCGAGGCTGTCGATGTTGTAGGCGGCGTAGGCGGTGGTGGCCGAGCCCTCGTGCGGGGCGTAGTAGCCGATCAAATCGGCGCCGCAGCGCGGGATCGCCTGGCCCCAGGCCTTGGCATATTGCTCGAAGGCCGGCTTGCCGAACGGGTCGATCTTATAGCGAATGAAGCAGGTGATGGCCATCGTGAACTCCTTGGGTTTCGCGTGGATAGTTCGAGCGGCGTCGAAACGTTGTGCCGCAGGGTCCGCTAAGCAAAAGCGCTGGCTGTCAGGCCTGCCAGAAGGGCCTTGCGCATTCGCGGCGCACATCCTCACGGGTCAGGCCGAGATCGCGCAGCAGATGGTCGTCGACCTCCGCGAGGTCGAGCCGCTGCAGATGGCGGTCGTACCAGCGGGCGAGCAGCCGCCGTTGCAGCCAGGTGACGAACGGGAACGGCCGGCGGCTGGCGAGTGGGGCGGAAGCGGTTGGCATCGGCGTTCTCCTTGATCCCGCCCGACAATAATGCTTATCTGACGAGAATGCTTCGATGGAGACCTAACTATGCGTGAAGGACCCGACATCGCCCGCATCGGCAGCCTGGTCGGCGATCCGGCGCGAGCAAACATGCTGAATGCGCTGATGGGCGGCACGGCTTTGACGGCGAGCGAACTGGCGCTGGAGGCCGGCGTCTCGCTGCCGACGGCGTCCTCGCATCTGTCGAAACTGATGGAGGGCGGGCTTTTAACTTTGGCCAGCCAGGGACGGCATCGCTATTACGGCCTCGCCGGGCCGCAGGTTGCCGGCATGATCGAGGCGATCACCGGGGTGGCCGAAGCGGTCGGCCCCAAGCGGGTGCGGCCCGGCCCGCGCGACGGCGCCATGCGCGTGGCCCGCGTCTGCTACGACCACCTCGCCGGCGAACAGGCGGTGGCGATGCTCGACCGGCTCGTCGCGCGCGGCATCCTGTTGCGCGACGACAAGGAGATCAGGCTCGGGGAGATCAGGCCGGGGCAGATCCGGCCGGGGGAGATCAGGCTCGGGCCGTCGGCGGCGTCATATTTTTCGGCCCTCGGTATCGATGTCGGCGCCAAGCCGCGCCGGCCGGTCTGCCGCGCCTGTCTCGACTGGAGCGTGCGCCGCTCGCACCTCGCGGGAACGCTCGGCGCGGCTATTCTGGACAAGATCCTGTCGGAGAAATGGGCAAGGCGGGAGAAGGACAGCCGCGCGGTGGTGTTTTCACCGCCGGGGAAGCAGGCGTTCGAGCAGGTGTTTTTGGGTTAGTTTGCAGGCGCTAATTGGGCGACGCTGGTGGGACAGCACCCCCCTCTGTCCTGCCGGACAGAGGGGGGTGTGACGGAACGCTTGCGTAGCAGGTGAGGCGCGCGACGCTCACCCCCGCTTCAGCACCTTCCCCTGCTTGAAGAAATCCGCCCACGGATCGGCCTCCGCTAGTTCCTTCAGCGTCGTCTTGCCCCCGATCGGGAAGGAATTCGGCGCCAGCCCCTTTTCAACCTCCGCCCACGTTACCGGCACCGACACCGTCGCGCCCTTCTTCGCCCGCGAGGAGTAGGGCGCGACCGTGGTCGAGCCCCTGCCGTTGCGGAGATAGTCGACGAAGATTTTTCCCGTGCGCGCCTTTTTCGACAGCGTCGCCGTGTAGCGGTCGGGCGCGGCCTGCTCCAGCGCCTTGGCGAAATCATGCGAGAAGGTTTTGACCGCCTCCCAATCCGCCGACGGCTTCAGCGGCACCAGCACGTGATAGCCCTTGCCGCCTGACGGCTTGACGAAATTCGGCAGCGACAGATCGTCGAGCTTGCCTCTGATGTCGAGCGCGGCCTCGCGCACCGCCTTGACGTCGACGCCTTCATCGGGATCGAGATCGAAGATGATCTGATCCGGCTTTTCCAGCGCGTCGATCTTGCAGCCCCAGATGTGGACCTCGACCACGCCATACTGGACCAGAGCGGCAAGGCCGTCGAAATCGCGGATGAACAGGATTTCCTCGCCATCGGTCGGGTCCTTCATCCGGGCAATCTTGTCGCTCATGCCGGCCGAAGTATGTTTCTGGAAGAAGCGCGGGCCGCCGATGCCATCCGGCGCCCTGACTAGGCTGAGCGGCCGGTTGACGACGAACTGCTCCATGCGCGGCCAGACCAGCGCGTAGTGTTCGAGCAAAGCCTGTTTGGATATTTTTTCCTCGGGCCACAGCAGCTTGTCGGGATGGGATAGTTTTACCCTGGTCGTGATCGTCGCGGGCGCCTTAGCCCCGGCGGCCTTGCCGGCGCCGCTTGCCGCGGGCCTTGCCTTGTTCGCCGCCTTCGATGGCTTTTCCTGCACGACTTCCTCTGCCGGCTTGTCCTCGCGCAGTCCCTGGAACGACGCGTGGCGTATTATACGGTCCGAGGTCCAGCTGCGGAACTCCACTTCGCCGACAAGTTCGGGCCTGACCCAGACCAGGCCCTTGCCCTTCGGCACGGCGGCGGCAAAGGGCGAGGCGTCTGCCTTCAGCGCATCGAGTTTTTTCTTCAAATCGGTGGCGCTCCTGGCTGTGAAGCCCGTGCCGACGCGGCCGGCGTAGTGGAGCTTGCCGCCCTCGTGGTAGCCGACCAGCAGCGAACGCAGGCCGCGGCCGGTCTTGTCCGAGGGCAGATACCCGCCGATGACGAATTCCTGGCGGGCCGTGCATTTCGATTTCACCCAGCTCGGGCCACGGCCGCTGCGGTAGGGCGCATCGGCGCGCTTGGAGACGATGCCTTCGAGGCCCATGCGGCAGGCGTGCTGCAGCATGATCTTGCCGGGCTCCGCGAAATGGTCGCTGAAGCGAACAGCGGCATTTTCGGCCGTCTCGCCGAGCAGCTCCTGCAGCGCCTGCTTGCGCTCGACCAGCGGCTCGCGGCGCAAATCCTTGCCGTCAAGCCGCATCAGGTCGAACACATAGTAGGTGAAGCGGTCGGTTCGATTGGCGGAGAGATCCTGCTGCAGCAGCGAGAAGGATGAAACGCCGCTGTCGGCGAGCACGACGATCTCGCCATCGATGATGGCGTCGCTGCATTTCAGCTGGGCCAGTTCCGCGACGATCTCAGGGCCGAATTTCTCCGTCCAGTCGAGGCCGGTGCGGGTCAGCAGCCGCACCTCCGTGCCGGCGATCTGCGCCTGCATGCGGTAGCCGTCGAATTTGACCTCATGCAGCCAGTCCTCGCCGGGCGGCGCCTCGCGCTCCAGCGTCGCCAGTTGCGGCTCGACGAAGTCGAGGCGCTTGCCGGCTTTCGCCTTGCTGGATGCCGCAGGCTTGTTGGAGTGCCAGACCTTCGGCTTCTTGCCGTCGGCGGTCTTGCCTTCCGCGACCTCTTCGATGGTCAGGCCGGACTTCACCGATTTCGGTGCGTCCTTCAGGATATCCTCGCCGGGGCGGGCGGCGGCATCGTCGGATTTGATCAGCAGCCAGTTGTCGCGCTTTTCGCCAGGGCGGGGTCTTAACCTGACCAGATGCCACCGCCCATTCAGCTTCTGGCCGTTGAGTTCGAAGTCGATATGGCCCTTCTTCATCGCCTTGGCGGGGTCGATCTCTGGCGTCCATGTGCCTTCGTCCCAGACGATGACGGTGCCGCCGCCATACTCGCCCTTGGGAATGGTGCCCTCGAAGCCGGCATAGTCGATCGGGTGGTCCTCGACATGCACGGCCAGCCGCTTTTCGTGCGGGTCGAGGCTCGGGCCTCGCGTCACCGCCCAGCTCCACAACACGCCCTCATGCTCGAGGCGGAAATCATAGTGCAGCCTGGTCGCGTCGTGCTTCTGGACGACGAAGATGCCGCCGGGCTGCTTGCCGCGCGCGACCTTGCCCCCCGGCTCGGCCGTCTTCTTGAAATCGCGCTTGGACTGATATTGTTCGAGGCTGGCCACGGCGCCGACCCTCAAGCCGACTTGCGCTTGGGCGCAGAAGCTTTCGCCTTGCCGCTTTTTGCCGCCGGCTTGGCCTTCTTCGCCGAGACTTCCGCCTGGCCGCCATCGGACAGGCTCTTCTTCAGCGCGTCGAACAGATTGACGACATTGGACGGCTTGGGCGCGGCCTGCGCTTTCGGAGCCTTCTTTCCGGCCTTCTTGGCGCGGATCAGTTCGAGCAGCGCGTCCTCAAACTTGTCCTCGAATGTCGACGGATCGAACTTCCCCTTCTTCTTGTCGATGATGCGTTCGGCCATATCGGTCATCTCCTGGTCGGTCTTCACCGCCTTGATGTCGCCGAAGATGCTCTCCGGCTCCCGCACCGTGTTGCCGTAGCGCAAGGTGGTCAGCACCATGCCTTTGCCGCGCGGCTCGATCACCACGGGCCGCTCGCGGCTATAGAGCACGACGCGCGCCAGCCCGGCCATCTTCTTGTCCGCCATGGCATCGCGGATGACGGCAAAGGCCTCCTCCGACACCTTGTCGGCGGGCGTGACATAATAGGGCGTGTCGAGATAGATCTGCTCTATCGAGGCTTTGTCGACGAAGCCGTCCAGCGCCATCGTGTGCGAGGACTCGATCTGCACCGCTTCGATCTCTTCGTCCTCGATATAGACGAACTCACCGGGGCTCACCTCATAGCCCCTGATCTCGTCGCCATCGCCCAGCGGCTTGCCGGTTTCAGAATCGACATAGATGCGCTTGACCGTGTTGCCGGTCTTGCGGTTGAGCACCCGGAACGAAACTTTTTCGGCGTGGGTGACGACGTTGGTCAGTTCGACAGCGCAGGTGACCAGCGACAGTTTCAGATAGCCCTTCCAGGCGGGGCGAGGTGCCATGGCGAACTCCTGCGCGATGCGGTTCAAGCGAGAACGGGCAAGGCCCGTTCCGGTTCCGGGCGCGCAGCCAGGGGCATTTCGGCAGCGAGCATGGAAATTTCGAGAGGCTCGCCAAATTGAAACAGAACCGCGCTCAAGCGACATCCATACGAAACATATGTGATGCAAAAGTCACAATGCCGGAAATGGCGACGAACCACACCGAAAGACCCCCAAACAGCCGCATTCCGGCCACGAAGCATGGGGTTTTCGACCAAAGATTAACATCGTGTTCACCGACTATTCACGCCTCGACGCTATGATCCCCGCAATCGGACGGGACATCCGAAAATCGGGACAGGGACTTGAGTAAAATGAAATTCTGGGGCCACATCGCCGGCTATGCCGCCGCCATCCGTGAGTTCATCGCGCCGACCTATCGGCCGGAGCGCTACTACATGCGCGGCCCGGGTCCGGCCTGCGCCCGTCGCGGCAGCTCGCTCGGCGCGCATTGATCATGACATTCGAAACGCGTCACGACAGCCGGATCTGCAGACCGGAGGCCGATCCCCGCGCAACCACCTATCGCGCCGAGCGCCCCGCGCTGGCCGCGAGAAGCCGTGCGACAACGCCGCGGCTTTGATCCCGCTGCCGGCGGGCTTAGTGTCTGAAGACACAAGCTGCCGGACGTCCCGTGACTTCTTCTCCTGAACCCTTCGATGCCAGCCAGCCATTGATCGTTTTCGACGGCGTCTGCGTGCTGTGCTCGGGCTTCGTACGCACGGTGGTCGGGCTCGACCGCAAAAACCGCTTCCGCTTCGCCACGGCGCAGTCGCCCTTCGGCGAGGCGCTGTTCCAGAGATACGGGCTGCGCACCGACAGCTACGAGACCAATCTGGTCCTTGTCGGCGGCGCTCCCTTCATGCGGCTGGACAGTTTCATCGCGGTGATGGCCGAACTCGGCTGGCCGTGGCGGGCGGCGAAGGCCCTGCTGCTCATCCCGCGCCCCTTGCGTGACTGGCTCTACGAACGCATCGCCAAAAACCGCTACGCCATGTTCGGCCGCAAGGACAGTTGCGAGATCCTGTCCGCCGCGATACGTGCGCGCGTGATCGGCTAATCGCCTGTCACCCAAAAGTGACCTCGGTTCCGGGAAAACGACATACGCAAAAAGAGCGGCGCCATAGGCTTCTGGTCGTTGGCGGCTATGGCATTTTCGGCGGCCGCATCGTGCAATTGCTGGAGAGCGAGCCACGCCTGATCCTGCTCGTCGCCGGGCGCTCACTGGCCAAAGCCGAGGCCTGGTGCAAAACCCGCACCGGCGCGGCGCCGCCGCTCGTGCCGACGCGCTTCGATCGCAACGGCGACGTCGCGCAAGGCCGGCCTGTTCGTTCGCGCCTCAGTCCGGCAGCGCCGCGACGGCGACGATCTCGATGACGATGTCTGCCTGGGCAAGCGCTGCGACGCCGATTACCTCCGAAGGCGGCGGATTGTTGTCGCTGCAATGCTTCGGACAATGCTCGGCGAAAAACGCGTCCAGCACGTCGAGACGAAAATTAGGCGAGCTGAGGACGCCGCCGTCGGGAAATGGCCCTTTGACGAAAAAGGTCAGCCTGATGAGATGGTCGAGCCCGCTGCCAAGTTCTTCCAGATCCGATTTGATGTTGCCGAGAACTTCCCGCCACTGCGCCGCGGCATCGCCGGCGAAGCCGCCACCCTTCTTGCCGGCCGGATCGTAGTCAGCCGATGTCGCGGTGTTGCCGCAGAGATAGACGGTGCCTTTCGCACCGCTGACGACCGTGCCTTTGCCCCATGGCATCAACCGGCCGTTCTTGAATTTCTTGTGGGTCACGAGTTCCATTCTCTTCTCCCACGCCTCGTGTGACGTGCCCGCCAACGACAGAAGATAGTGCTGTGCGGAGCCACGGCCAGTCCGCTGCCGGTCATCCGCCAGCAGACGAAGGAACATCTGGTCCTTGCGAAATCTCCTGGCGGAGGCGAAAGTTTTTTCTGAAGCCTGTCGAAATCGGCCGCCGCCGCGCGACATACGTCTGGCCCCGCTAGGACGCGGCCTTCGAAACCACGGGAGAAGACCCATGCGATACATGCTTTTGATCAACAGCGACGAAGCCGCGCAGGCGAACACGCCAATCGAGAAGGCTCAGCAGATGAGCGCAGCATATGCCGCCTATACCGAAGCGTTGAAGAAATCCGGCGCATGGCTCGCCGGCGAACGGTTGCGCCCGACCCAGGCGACCACCTCGGTGCGGATCACAGACGGCAAGACCAACGTGATCGACGGCCCCTATGCCGACACCAAGGAGCAGCTTGCCGGCTTCTACATGATCGAGGCGGCCGATATCGATACCGCCATCGACTGGGCGGCGCGCTGTCCGGCGGCGAGCGCCGGCACGGTCGAGTTGCGGCCGATCTGGGAAATGGCCGACTACATGCCCAAGAAATGAAACCGTGATGGACAATCGCCCGGAGATCGCGCGGGCGGCGGCCGAAGCGGCCGCCCGGCAGAGTTACGGCAAGCTGGTCGCCTACCTTGCTGCGCGCACCCGCGACGTAGCCGGCACCGAGGACGCGCTGGCCGAGGCCTTTGCCGCGGCCCTTGAGCGCTGGCCACAGACCGGCGTGCCCGAGAAGCCGGAAGCATGGCTGCTGGCCGTGGCGCGCCGGCGGCGCGTCGACGCGGTGCGCCGTCGGCTGACCAGCGAGGCGAGCCGCGACCATCTCAAGCTGATGGCCGAGGAGATGGAGGCGAGCATGGAAGACGAAGACCTTCCCGACGAACGTCTCAGGCTGATGTTTGCCTGTGCGCATCCGGCGATCGAAGCCAGCGTGCGGGCGCCGCTGATCCTGCAGACGGTTCTGGGTTTCGACGCGGCGACGATCGCCTCGGCCTTCCTGGTTTCGCCGGCGACGATGGGCCAGCGTCTGGTGCGCGCCAAGAGCCGCATCCGCGAGATCGGCATTCCGTTCCGCGTGCCGGATCGCGCCGAACTCGGCGAGCGGCTGGGAACGGTGCTGGAAGCGATCTACGCGGCTTTCGCCGAAGGCTGGACCGACCCGGCAGGGACCGAGACGAGAGTGCGCAATCTGGCGACCGAAGGCATCTGGCTCGGGCGGCTGGTGGCATCGCTGATGCCGGACGAACCGGAAGCGCTCGGCCTGCTGGCGCTGATGCTGTTTGCCGAGGCGCGCCGCCCGGCGCGGCGCGATGCGGCTGGAGATTATGTGCCGCTCGCCGAACAGGATTGCCGTCTTTGGGATCACGCGCTGATCGACGAAGCCGAGTCGCTGCTGGGCCACGCCGCCACCATTGGCGTCATCGGCCGCTACCAGCTCGAAGCGGCGGTACAATCGGTGCATGCGACGCGGCGACGGACCGGCCAAACCGATTGGGCGGCGATCCGTAACTTCTACGATGCGCTGTCGGCGATATCAGGCTCGCCGGTGATTTCGATCAACCGCGCCGTGGCGATTGCCGAGGCCGAAGGGGCGGCGGCAGGACTGGCGGCGCTCTACGTGCTGGGCGACGACAAGCGGCTCAACGACTATCAGCCCTATTGGGCCGCTCGCGCCGGCCTGCTGGCCAGGCTCGGCAATGCGGCGCAAGCGGTCGAAGCCTATGACCGGGCGATCGGCCTTGAACGCGACCCCGCCGTGCGCCGCTTCCTGCAGGCGAAACGGGCGATCCTGCGAAATTGAAGCGTCCGTTCAGGCCGGCCACATTTCATGCGTGGTGTTGAGCCGTTTCATCAGCGGATGCGCGCGCAGCGCCGACCATAAGCGTTCGATGTTCGGCCAGTCGGCTCGCGCCTTGTCCATATCGGGGTGCCAGGCCACCAGCATGACGAGGTAGATGTCGGCCAGCGACATCGCGTCGCCGACCAGCCAGCCGCGCCCCTCGAGGGCTGCATCGACAATGGCGAAGCCGCGGTCCATCTCGGCAATGGCTGCCTGCTTGACGGCTTTCCTGCCGTCGGCATCGGCGGTGTAGCGATGGGCATAGTAGAGGCGCAGGATGGCGGGGTAGAGCACCGATGACATGAACGCCATCCAGCGCAGGAAACCGGCGCGATCCGGCGATCCGGCGGCCGGCGCCAGACCCGCCTCCGGATGGCGCTCGGCAAGCAGGATGCAGATCGCCGCCGATTCGGTTATCGATTGACCGTTGGGCAAGGTCAGCACCGGAACCTGGTTCAACGGGCTGATGTCGAGGAAAGCCGGGTCCGGCGGATCCTTCTTGGGCACATCGATCTGGTCGAATTGCGCGTTTGCCAGCGCCAATGCGGCCTCGACGACAAAACCGCCGCTGCCTGGGCGCGTGTAAAGCTTGTACATGTGATTCTCCCCCTGCCCGCGCGAAGCAGGCCGGGGCGATTTGACCCTGAAGCCGCCTCCCGCTCAAGCCGGTGGCGGACGCCACGGCCGGGTTTTCTGCGGTCCAGCCATGAGACTTCCGATGTCGGAGGGACAGCACCCCCGATGCCCGGCAGGGCAGAGGGGGGTGCGAAGGATCGCCGCCTATCCAGTTAAGACGTTAAGCCCCCAGCCCGTCGAACAGGATCGTCGACAGATAGCGCTCGGCGAAGGACGGGATGATCACCACCAGGTTCTTGCCCTTGTTCTCCGGCCGCGACCCGACGGCGATGGCGGCCTGCAGGGCAGCGCCCGACGAGATGCCGACCGGCACGCCTTCAAGGCGGGCGACGAGGCGGGCGTTGGCGACCGAATCCTCGTTGGAGACCTTGACGATCTCGTCATAGATCGAGGTGTCGAGGATCTTGGGCGCAAAGCCGGCGCCGATGCCCTGGATCTTGTGCGGGCCGGGCTGGCCGCCCGACAGCACCGGCGAGGCCTCCGGCTCGACGGCGACGACATGCACCGAGGGCTTGCGTTGCTTCAGCACCTGGCCGACGCCGGTGATCGTGCCGCCGGTACCGATGCCGGCGACGAAGATGTCGACCCCGCCATCGGTGTCGTTCCAGATCTCCTCGGCGGTGGTGCGGCGGTGGATCTCCGGGTTGGCCGGGTTTTCGAACTGCTGCGGGATGACGGCGTCAGGCAGGGTGGCGGCCAATTCGTCGGCCTTGGCGATGGCGCCCTTCATGCCTTTCGGCCCTTCCGTCAGCACCAGTTCGGCGCCGAGCAGCGCCAGCATCTTGCGGCGCTCCACCGACATGGTTTCGGGCATGGTCAGGATTAGCTTGTAGCCCTTGGCGGCGGCGGCGAAGGCGAGCGCGATGCCGGTATTCCCCGAGGTCGGCTCGATCAGCGTCGTCTTGCCGGGTTTGATCCGGCCCGACGCTTCCAGCGCCTCGATCATGGAAACGCCGATGCGGTCCTTGACCGAGGCGATCGGATTGAAGAATTCGAGCTTGGCAAGAAGGTTGGCAACGACGCCCTTCTCCTTGGCGAACTTGTCGAGCCGCACCAGCGGCGTGTCGCCGATCGTCTCGGTGATCGAGTTGTAGACACGGCCGCGGCCGGGCACGCGCGCGGAAGGCTTGTTCATTGGTTTCGCTCCCAAATCAGATCAGGCAATTGGCGTCGGCGGACAGAATAGGGCTTTCGCCCGCGCAAGATAGGCTGCCGGCCGAAAATATCGAGTGGGCCGCTTGCTGAAAACGCTTGTCTCCTCAAGCCGCATTTTCCGGATGGACCGATCGGCGGAATGGATGGGCCTGAACCGATCTACTGACGTGCGGCAATGGCAGCGGCCGCGCCCACCATGAAGCCGGCGGCGGTGCGGTTAAGCGCCTTCAGCGCGCGTGGCGATTTCAGGAACCAGCGCGCCTTGGCGGCCAGCGCAAGATATGGCACCAGCACCACGAAGAGCACAATGACGGTGAGCGCGACCAGGATGCCGTAGTCGGCGAGCGTGATGGTCTTCAGGTCGACGATGGTCGGCGTGATGGCGAGGTAGAAGATCATCGTTTTCGGGTTGCCCAGCGTGACGGTGAGGCCGGCAAGGAAGCTCGATACCAGGCCGCCCTTGCCTTTCCTGGCCTCGACAGTCTCGGGCGTGATCCCGGCCGTCCAGAAACGCCAGCCGAGGAAGGCGAGATAGGAGACGCCCAGCCATTTGATGGCGAGAAACACCATGCCGAAGCTTTGCGCGACAAAGGCAAGGCCGAGCACCACCGCGGTGAGATAAATGAGGTCGCCGAGCATCAGGCCGAACGACATCGCCAGCGATGAGCGGAAGCCGGATCCGAGCGCCCGCGCCACAAGCGCGGTGACGCCGGGCCCGGGAATGGCGGCGGCGATGCCCAGCGCAGCACTATAGGCAAGGAAGCCGGTGAGGGTCATGACGGTCGCACCTCGTGAAACGACTCTGATGCCATGAAAGCCTGCAACGGCAAAACGGATTCGATTGCGCCAAGCAGGACATGAAAGCCGGTCATCCTCGCCTGAAAGCGAGAGATGGGTTCACTTACGCCCCGAAGGCGGTCGGCTATCTCGCATGGCTCCGAACGGCAGGAGCACCCATGTTAGCCAAAAGACTTCACATCCAGCTCATGAAGTGGATGCCCAACAACTATTCCGAGGCACGCGGTCACGTCCACGAGCTGGAATGGTATCTGTGGTTCGATGGGCGTCAGGCTTTCAGCCTGTTCGACAAGGGCGATAGCGATGTCGTTCCGCAGACTGGATATTTTACCGACAGCCGGAACCCTGGCGCCTACCCCGTTCGTCCGATGATCTATCCGCTGGTCGTCAACAACCGCTTCAAGGTGCGGCTGGTGGCGATCGAGCGTGACGGACCGCAAAAGATAGACCCCGACGACACCGCCAAAGGCGAATTCTACATCGACCTCGACACCAAATATCCGCCGGTCTCGGACTGGCGCATCATTGCTGCCGATCCGCGCAATACCGACCTCAACGTGGAAGCGTCGTTCCAGCTGCAATGGCTGGATTATGTCGATACCGCCGAGATTGCCGAGGATGGCCCGCCACGCATCATCGACAAGTCCAATTATCCCTATCCCTGGGGCGCCAATGTGATGGTGTTCGAGCACTGGCTCGGGCTTGGCCGCAAGGCGCCGCTCAAACTCATCGACCCGAACCGCGCTTCGCGCCGCGAATACTGGATGATCATTGGCAATGCGGCCCGGCGCATGGTGCAGGACCTCTATCGCTTCAACGTCAACCAGCTTGGCCTCGCCAACGACACCATCAGCAGTGTTTACGTGCCGAAGCTCAATGCCGGCCACGTCACGGTGACGCTTTACGAACACGATTTCAGCGACGGCCGCTTCGCGCAAGGGGCGAAGAAGTCCTTCGGCTCGGTCGGCCTCTTCAATCTCAGGGATACCGGTTTCGATGACCGTGTCTCATCGGCCGAGGTGATCCATACCTATCCCAAGGTGATCCATCGGGACGTACATTAGGGCCGGATTGCGCTGTTCGCCGGCTCAGGACGGGCCGTCGACATGGGTGATGCGCCAGATGGTGCCGTTGCCATCCTCGGTGACGATAAGCGCACCGTCCCTGGCCACCGCGACGCCGACCGGCCGGCCCCAGACGGCGTCGTCGGAGAGGACGAAGCCGGTGATGAAATCCTGGTACTCGCCGGTCGGCTTGCCGTCGCTGAATCTCAGCCGCACCACCTTGTAGCCGGTCCTCATACCACGGTTCCAGGAGCCGTGCAGGGCGACGAATGCGTCACCCTTGTACTCTGCCGGGAAATTGCCGCCGTCATAGAACGCGATGTTGAGCGGCGCCGAATGCGCCTGCATCAGCACGTCGGGCACGGTGACCGAGCCGGCGAGGTCTGGGCGCGCGCCCTCGTGACGCGGGTCCTCGTTGGCGCCGATATAATACCAGGGCCAGCCATAGAAGGCGCCGTCCTTGACGGAGGTGGCATATTCGAACGGCACATCGTCGCCGAGACCGTCGCGCTCGTTGACGACACACCACAGCGCGCCGGTCGCCGGCTGCACGGTCATGCCCGAACAATTGCGCAGGCCGGTAGCGAGGATGCGGCCATTCTTGCCGTCGGGGCCGAAGGCCAGCACGTCGGCACGGCCATCCTCGGAACCCCAGGTGGCGCCGAGTGGCTGTGATTTTGCCCAGGCGTCAACGCCGCTATTCGGTGCCTTCCCCATGCCCTCCGCCACGTTAGATCCGGAGCCGACCGAGAGATACAGCGTCTTCCCGTCCGGCGAGAAGGCGATATCGCGGGTCCAGTGGCCGCCGGTAGGGATGTCGGAGACAATCGTCTCCGGTTCGCCGGAGGCTTTAAGGTCGCCGTCGCGATAGGCGTAGCGGACCACGCTGTCGTTGTTGGCGACGTAGACCCATTGCGGCTTGTCGCCAGGCGGGTAGAAGGCGATGCCATAGGGCTGGTTGAGATTGTCGGCAAAAATGCCCTCTTCGGCCGGCTTCGCGCTACCCTTGGCCAGCCGATAGACGCGTATCTGGTTGGCGTCGCTGTCGGCGACGAACAGGTCGCCGTTCGGCGCCACGCGCACGACCCGCGGATTGGAAATGCCGGAAGCAACCAGTTCGGCCGAAAACCCAGGCGGCAGGACGGGCTTCGCGCCCTCGGGCCGATCGCCAAGGCCGGCGCTGTTGGAGGCGGATTCGGTGATGTTGGGCTTTTGCAGATCATCCGGCTTGATCAGCCGGCGCACACCTGGCTTGTCGGCCTTCCAGTCGCCGAAAGCGTCCTTGCCGGTCAGCAGCAGTTGATCAGCCTGCTGGGCGAAGGCGCTGGTGGCCAGAAGCAGGGAAAGGCCTGCGAAGCCGGCAATCCGGATCATGCTGTTCTCCTCGAACTCGCGCCGGTCGCGCGTCACGACAAAGGAGATATTGTGCGGCCGCCGCAAAAGAGAAGCGTGCGCGCGCAGATTCGACGAGAGAACCGCTCAACTTTCCTCTTCGACGTCCAGATCGTCGTCGAGACGCTTTTCCAATGCGACGAGATCTTCCGGCAGCGGCAAGCCCATGGCGCGCATTTCGCGCAGTTTTTCGCGCAGCTGCTCCTGGATTTCGTGCTCGTCCTCCGGCTGGTTGACCATTTCTTCGAGCAGCATGCTGATCTGGGCCTTGAACGATTCAAGCGCCATTCTGCGCCCTCCTTTGCGGTGATCCCGGCTTTCGAATTATCTTAACATCCGGGTAATCAATTGGGCCGTGTAGTCGACCATAGGCACGATGCGGGCATAATTCAGCCTGGTCGGGCCGATGACGCCGAGCGCGCCGACGACGCGGGCGTCCTTGTCGCGGTAAGGCGCCACGACCAGCGACGAGCCGGAGAGCGAGAACAGCTTGTTTTCCGAGCCGATGAAGATCCGCACGCCGGGGCCGTCCTCGGCGAGGTCGAGCAGCTGGATCAGCCCGTCCTGCGTCTCCAGATCCTCGAACAGGTGGCGCAGCAATTCGATATCGGCCTGGGCGGTGACGTTTTCGAGTAAATTGGCGCGGCCGCGCACGATAAGGCGCGCCGGCAGGCCGCTGTCGGCGCCGGCCCACACCGCCAGGCCTTTCTCGACCAGGTCCTGCGACAACGTGTCCAGCGCTGCCCGGGTCTCGTCCTTGATACGGGCGATCTCGATGCGCGCCTCGGCGAGCGTGCGGCCCCTGATATGGGCGTTGAGGAAGTTGGAGGCCTCGTGCAGCTGCGAGACGGTGATGCCGGCCGGCAGGTCGACGACGCGGTTCTCGACATCGCCATTCTGCGACACCATCACCGCCAGCGCCTTGGTCGGCTCGAGCTGGATGAACTCGATGTGCTTCAGCGCCACCTCGTTCTTGGTGGCGAGCACCAGGCCGGCGCCGCGCGACATGCCCGACAGCATCTGGCTGGCCTCGGTCAGCATGTGTTCCAGCGTCGCGCCCGAGCCGGAGGCGCGCACCTGCGCCTCGATGACCCGGCGTTCCTCGTCGGAGAGATCGCCAAGCTCCATGAAGGCATCGACGAAGAAGCGCAGGCCGGTCTGGGTCGGCAGGCGCCCGGCCGAGATGTGCGGGGCATAGATCAGGCCGAGATGCTCGAGGTCGCTCATCACGTTGCGGATGGTGGCCGGCGACAGCGACGACGGCAGGATGCGCGACAGGCTGCGCGATCCCACAGGCTCACCGTCCTTCAAATAGGATTCGACGATGCGCCTAAAAATGTCGCGCGAACGCATGTCGAGCGATTGCAGCGCGGGCGCCAGCAGACTGGGTTCGGTGACTGCCTTGGTCATTCGAGCCAAAAACCTCCGGCTCAAGGATATAGACTTCCATCGCCCCCGCGCAACCCGGCGTCTGTGCCAGATCGCCCGGCCTTTTCCTTTGCGCCATGGGCTGCATGCGTCTACAAGCCGCCGACGCAACCGTAAAAGAACAGAAAGAGGCCTCGATGCGCCCTTCTAAACGCCAAGCCGACGAAATGCGCGCCATCTCCTTCGAGCGCGGCGTCTCCAAACACGCGGAAGGCTCGTGCCTGGTGAAATTCGGCGACACGCATGTGTTGTGCACGGCGAGCCTGGAGGAAAAGGTGCCGGGCTGGATGCGCAATTCCGGCAAGGGCTGGGTGACGGCCGAATACGGCATGCTGCCGCGTTCGACCGGCGAGCGCATGCGCCGTGAAGCCTCGGCCGGCAAGCAAGGCGGCCGCACGCTGGAAATCCAGCGGCTGATCGGCCGCTCCTTGCGCGCCGTTGTCGACCTGCAGGCGCTGGGCGAACAGCAGATCACCGTCGACTGCGACGTCATCCAGGCCGATGGCGGCACCCGCACGGCCTCGATCACCGGCGGCTGGGTGGCGCTTTACGATTGCCTGCGCTGGATGGAAGCGCGGCAGATGGCCAGCGTTGCCAAGGTGCTGAAAGACCATGTCGCGGCAATTTCCTGCGGCATCCATGACGGCCAGCCGGTCATCGACCTCGACTACATCGAGGATTCATCTGCCGGCACCGACGCCAATTTCGTCATGACCGGCAAGGGCGGCATCGTCGAGATCCAGGGCACCGCCGAGGGCGAGCCGTTCTCGGAAGGGCAGTTCGCGGAGCTGATGGGCCTGGCAAAGAAGGGCATTCAGCGGCTGGTGAGCTTGCAGCAGATGGCTGTGGCCTGATTGAATTTAACGTGATGACGTCGGCGATCCTTCACACCCCCCTCTGGCCTGCCGGCCATCTCCCCCGCAAGGGGGGAGATCAGAGGTCGCTACCGTTTTCGCCAACCATCAACGTTGAGACGCCGCCAGCGGAACTGCCAATCTCCCCCCTTGCGGGGGAGATGCCCGGCAGGGCAGAGGGGGGCGCCTGATGCAACCCTCCGCTATTCTTGAGTCAGCGCTTTACGTCACGGATCTCGCCGCTGCCGAAGCCTTCTACTCCAACGTCCTCGGCCTCCCTCTCCTCGGCAAGGTCGACGGCCGCCATCTCTTCTTCCGCTGCGGCCCGGGCGTACTGCTCATCTTCAACGCCGAAGCCACCAAAATCCCGCCGGCACCGGATGCGCGGCTGAAAGTGCCGCCGCATGGCACGGTCGGCGAGGGCCATCTCTGCTTTGCCGCAAGTGCGGATGAACTCGCACAGAGGAAGGCGCAACTTGAGGCGAAAAACATCGCCATCGAAAGCGAATTCGAATGGCCGCAGGGCGGGCGTTCGATCTACATACGCGACCCCTCGGGCAATTCGATCGAATTCGCCGAGCCAAGGATCTGGGGCCTTTGATGCATTCTCTCGATGGAAAGAAGATCGTCGTTGCCAGCCACAATGAAGGCAAGCTGCGCGAATTCGCCGATTTGATGGGTCCGTTCGGCTTCGAGGCGAAGTCGGCCAAGGACTACGGCCTGCCGGAACCGGAGGAGACCGGCACCACCTTCGAGGAAAACGCCTACATCAAGGCCTTCGCCGCGGCTAAGGCGACCGGCCTGCCGGCGCTGTCGGACGATTCGGGCCTGTGCGTCGACGCGCTCGACGGCGCCCCCGGCGTCTACACCGCCAATTGGGCCGAAGCTCCCGATGGCAGCCGCGACTTCGGGATGGCCATGCAGCGCACCGAAGTGGCCTTGCAGGAGGTCGGCGCCGCCAAGCCAGCGCAGCGCAAGGGGCGGTTCGTCGCCGTCATCTGCCTGGCCTTCCCCAATGGCGAGGCTGAATATTATCGCGGCGAAGCTGAGGGAACGCTGGTGTGGCCGCCGCGCGGCGAACTGGGCTTCGGCTACGACCCGGTGTTTTTGCCCGACGGTTTCGACAAGACGTTCGGCGAGATGAGCGCTGAGGAAAAACACGGCTGGAAGCCCGGTCAGCCGACGGCGCTGTCGCACCGCGCCCGCGCCTTCCAGAAATTCGCCCGCGCCAGGTTAGGCTCAGCTTAATGTCGCTGGACCGCAGCCCGGGCTTCGGGGTCTACATCCATTGGCCGTTCTGCGCGGCCAAATGCCCGTATTGCGACTTCAACAGCCATGTCCGTCACCAGCCGGTCGACCAGGAGCGCTTTGCCCGCGCCTTCGAGAACGAGCTGAAGACCATGAGCGAGCGGACCGGGCCGCGCGAAGTGACCAGTATCTTTCTCGGCGGCGGCACACCGTCGCTGATGCAGCCGCAGACGGTGGCGGCGGTGCTGGACGCCGTGGCGAAGAACTGGACGGTGCCCGACGGCATCGAGGTGACGCTGGAAGCCAATCCGTCCTCGGTCGAGGCCGAGCGATTTCGCGGCTACCGCGCCGCCGGCGTCAACCGTGTGTCGCTCGGCGTGCAGGCGCTGAACGACAAGGATCTGCGCTTCCTCGGCCGGCTGCACAATGTCGACGAGGCGCTGCATGCAATTGGCCTGGCACGGGACATATTCCCAAGACTTTCCTTCGACCTGATCTACGCCCGCCCCGGCCAGACGCTGGACGACTGGCAGGCGGAGCTCGAACAGGCGATCGGCCATGCCGCCGACCATCTGTCGCTCTACCAGCTGACCATCGAAGAAGGCACGCCGTTCCATGCCCTTCATGCGGCGAACAAATTCATCATCCCCGATAATGACCGGGCCGCCGATCTCTATGCGCTGACGCAGGAGATCACCGCAGCGCATGGCCTGCCGGCCTATGAGATTTCCAACCACGCCAGGCCGGGCGCCGAGAGCCGGCACAATCTGACCTATTGGCGCTATGGCGAATATGTCGGCGTCGGACCGGGCGCGCATGGCCGCTTTATCGAGAACGGCCACCGCACCGTGACGATCGCCGAGCGGATGCCGGAGACCTGGGCCAATCTGGTGGAGGCCAGGGGCCATGGCGTCACCGGCGGCGAGATCCTGACGCGCTCCGAAGAGGCCGACGAGTTCCTGCTGATGGGGCTGAGGTTGGCCGAAGGCATCGACCTTTCCCGCTACGAGGCGTTTTCCGGGCGCGGCCTGTCGAGCGCCCGGCTGACCGTGCTGCAGGATGAGGGGCTGGTGGCGCCGATCGGCAATGCCAGGCTACGCGCCACGCCAGCCGGCATGATCGTGCTCGATGCCGTGGTGGCGGATTTGGCGCGGTGAGCCCACAGGGCAAATGGCCGGGCTGTTGGACGATTTATCGGCTTGAGCAAGGATGTTAGAAAGTCGACTTGTTGAACCGCTGGCGTGCCAGCGCCGCATCCGAGGTGACTCCTGCGATGACGTTCCTGATCCACGAGACATTGATGACATTGAACACGGATGATGTGTTCGAGTTTGGATTGACCGAAATCTTGAGATCTCCAGAGCAAGACGACCTCTTTGAGGCTCAGGCGATTTTCATCAGGAACGCAACGGTCACATCGAAACCTAAAATTGACCCACTTGAGCGAATTCAGCGTTGTCCTCAGTTTCATAACATATATTGGAAATAAGCTTCGCGGAATCGCCAAGGATGAGTTGCTCGAGTTTGATCTGAATGGACTCACATTTGATCAGTACATCCCTCTCAGCAAAAATCTGCGTAAGATCTGGGATGAGTAGTCGGTGAAGAACGTCCTGTTCGTCTGCAGCCAGAACCGCTTGCGCAGCCCGACCGCCGAGCAGGTGTTCTCCAAACGTAGGGATATCGAGGTCGAGTCGGCCGGCACCAATCACGATGCAGACACGCCGCTGACGCATGAGCTGGTCGCCTGGGCCGACATCGTCTTCGTGATGGAAAAGGCGCACCGCACCAAGCTGCAGAAGAAATTCAAGGAGAGCCTGAAGAAGGCCCGCGTCATCTGCCTCGACATCCCGGATGATTACGGATTCATGGATCCGGAGTTGGTGCGATTGCTGGAGGTGAGGGTGACGCGATACCTGGGCTGACTGATGTGGTTGGGGCGTTCCACGCCCGCGTTCGCCATCCTCGGACTTCACCCGAGGATTCATGCCGCGAGGTTAAGGCGCTGCAGCGGTTCAGAATTCTGCGCCGCTGCATCCTTCGGCAGAGGTCACGGAATGGATCATAGGGTCTGCGCCGCGTCACTTCGCTCCTTGCTTCGCCCTAGGATGACGATGTTGCACCGATCGACAAACTAAGCGTCGTGCTTGAAGCGGCGCTTGCCGCGGTGTTTCTCGGCATGCGCCTCTCCGGTCCGGGCCGGCTTGGCGTCGCTCTTGTCCCGGCGGACGCTGTTCTGGTCGTTCATCGGATGCGGCGGCGCGCCTTCGCGGGCGCTCTTCGTTTCAAGACGGGTGATGAAGATATCGAAACGATTGGGCATCGTACGGTCAGTGCTCCGTCGTGCTGTCCGGTTTGTTGTCCGAAAGCCTGACATTCGTCGGCAAGGCGGTGGCCGCCCGACTGGCCAGGCCGGTGTCGCTTTCGGCGAGCGCACGCTTGCCCTTTCGCGCAGTGAAGCGCTTGCGCTCGGCATAATAGGGCTCGAAAACGTCCTGCAATTCCAGGCTGTCCATCCTGTCCTCCTCCTCAAGAGACTCAGGTATTCAATCCGCCAGCCACGCTTTCGTTCCCCACTGTGGCAAAGACATGGCCGCCGGGTTACATCGGCGTCAGGTTTGGCTCGACGTTCGGGAGTTTTGCAACCCGGCGCGCGCCGTGCCAAACAGGGCGAAATGGAGAGACCCCGGTGACCGGCGAGAAGCGCAGCTATGTGATCGGGCAGACCGAGATCGCGGTCCGGTCGCTGGCGCCGGCGCTGTATCTGGTGGCGACGCCGATCGGCAACCTCTCCGACATCACGCTGCGCGCCTTGGAAACGCTGGCTGCCGCCGACATAGTCGCCTGCGAGGACACCCGCGTCTCACGCGTGCTGCTCGACCGATACGGCATCCGCAGGCGCACAACCGCCTATCACGAACACAATGCCGGCGAGGCGGGACCGAAGCTGATCGCAGCACTCGAGGCCGGGCAGAGCGTGGCGCTGATTTCGGATGCCGGCACGCCGCTGATCTCCGACCCAGGCTACCGGCTGGTCGGCGAAGCGCTGGAGCGCGGCCTGCGCGTGGTGCCGATCCCCGGCCCATCGGCGCCGCTGGCGGCGCTGACTGCGTCGGGCCTGCCGTCCGACGCCTTCCTGTTTGCGGGGTTTTTGCCGGTGAAATCTGGGCAGCGGCTGACCAGGCTGGAGACCTTCAAGACGGTGCCGGCAACGCTGATCTTCTTCGAGTCGCCACGCCGGCTGGCCGATACGCTGCTTGCGATGGTCGAGGCGCTGGGTGGTGGGCGCAAGGCCGCCATCGGCCGCGAGCTGACCAAGACTTTTGAAGAGATGCGGACGGGAACGCTGCAGGCGCTGGCCGACCACTATGCGGCGGCTGACACGCCGAAGGGCGAGATCGTCATCTGCGTCGGGCCCGCCGAGATCAAGGCCGACCAACCCGCCGACATCGACAGGCTGCTGCTGTCGCTGGCCGCCGAAATGCCGGCGTCCAAGGCGGCGGCGGAAGCGGCGAAGATGACAGGCGGGCAGAAGCAGTCGCTCTACCGCCGGCTGCTGGAACTCAGGGATGCGGTTGGAGAAGGCGAAGGTGGCTGAGCGCCCGGCCGCCAGCCGCCAAAAAGCCTATCGGCGCGGCCATCGCGGCGAGTGGCTGGCGGCGGCGGCGCTGATGCTGAAAGGTTATCGCATCCTCGCCCGCCGGCATCGCACCCGCTTCGGCGAGATCGACCTGATCGCCAGGCGCGGCGACCTGGTGCTGTTCGTCGAGGTCAAGGCGCGGCCCACGCTGATGGAAGCGATGGAGGCGATTGGCCACGAATCGGAGCGCCGCATCGAGGGCGCGGCCGACATCTGGCTGTCGCGCCAACCGGATTATGGCAGATTGTCGATGCGCTTCGACATGATCGCGGTGCTGCCCTGGCGCTGGCCTGTGCATGTCGAGAACGCGTTTTATGGGAGGAGTTAGCGGCCTTTACCCTCCCCCTTGTGGGGAGGGTCGGTGAGCAAGCGACGCGTCGTTGGCGAAACGGGGCGGGGGTGTGGCGCCCCCACCCCGATCCGCTTTGCGGATCGACCCTCCCCACCACAAGGGGGAGGGTAAAGCTCACCCCCAAATGAAAAGCGCCACCAACCCAACCGCTCCCACCACCAGGCGCCACCAGCCGAACAGCGAATAGCCGTTGCGCGAGACGTAATCGAGCAGGAAGCGCACGACGATCAGCGCGGTAACAAAGGCGGCGATGAAGCCGATGGCGATGATCGGCAGGTCGGCGCTGCTCAGCACGTTGCGGTTCTTGAACAGATCGAAGGCGAAGGCGCCGACCATGGTCGGGATGGCGAGGAAGAAGGAGAATTCCGCCGCCGCGCGCTTGTCGACGCCCAGCAGCAGCGCGCCGACGATGGTCGAACCGGAGCGCGACGTCCCGGGGATCAGCGACAGGCACTGGAACAGGCCGATCTGCAGGTAAAGCCTTGTCGGGAAGCGCTCGACATCGCGGTAGACCGGCTGCAGCTTCATGCGGTCGACGACCAAGAGCACGACGCCGCCGACGATCAGCATGATGCAGATCAGCCTTGGCGATTCGAACAGCACCGTCTTGATGAAATCATGCGCCAGCGCGCCGATGATGGCCGCCGGCAGGAAGGCGATCAGGATGCCGATGACGAAATGCCGCGTCAGCCGGTCATGCGGCAGGTCGAGCAGCATCTGCCACAGGCGGCGGAAATAGACGCTGAGGATCGCCAGGATGGCGCCGAGCTGGATCAGGATCTCGAACGCCTTGCCGGTGGAATGGAAGCCGAGGAAATGGCCGGCGAGCAGGATATGGCCGGTCGAGGAGACCGGGATGAACTCGGTCAGCCCCTCCAGCAGGCCGAGCAGCAGGGCTTCGACGATGGTGTGGCTATCCATGGCAACCTCGGCATTCAAGGGACGGAAGGAAACGGCTGGCAAAAGGGCTTGCTTGTCACGGCGCGGAAGTCCCCCTATAGGTCGCAGCACCGTGACGGCCGCATGACGGGCCGCCAAGACTTACCGGTGCGGACGGCGATTCGCCAGTGCGCCTTAATATCGCGGAATCATGCTGACGCTTTTCCATCACCCGATGTTCGCCACCTGCCGCTTCGTGCGCCTCGCCTTCGGCGAATATGGCGAGGAGCTGGCGCTGATCGAGGAAAAACCGTGGACGCGGCGCAAGGAGTTTTTGGCGCTGAACCCCGCCGGCACCTTGCCTATCCTGCTGGCCGAAGGCGACGTGCCGATCGTCGGCGCCATGGTGATCGCTGAATATCTCGACGAAACACGTGGTGTCCTGAAGCGCGACAAGCGCCTGTTTGCGGAAGACCCGATGCAGCGCGCCGAAATCCGCCGCCTGACCGACTGGTATCTCAACAAGGCCGAGAGCGAAGTGACCCGGCATCTGGTGCGCGAGCGCGTGCTGAAGCCGGTGATGCCGGAAACGGCGGGCGGCGGTTCCCCCGATTCGGCGGCGATCCGCGCGGCGCGCGCCAACATTCGCCAGCACATGAAGTACACCAACTGGCTGGCCGGCACCCGTCATTGGCTGGCCGGCAGCAAGGTCACCTATGCCGACCTGGCGGCAGCGGCGACGCTGTCGGTGCTGGATTATCTCGGCGAGATCGATTGGCGCGAGCATGCCGCGGCGCGCGAATGGTACACGCGGGTGAAATCGCGGCCGTCGTTCCGGCCGCTGCTCTCCGACCGGGTTCGCGGCCTGTCGCCGGTTTCGCATTATGCGGACCTCGACTTCTAGAAGCCAAACCCTGCGCGCGCTGATCGACGCCGAGGCGCGGCGCGCCGGCTTCGATGCGGTTGCCGTCACCACGCCTGACGCGATCCCGCTGGCGCCGGCCAGATTGGCAGAATTCGTCGCCGATGGTTTTCACGGTTCGATGGCTTGGATTGCGGAGACGCTCCAACGCCGCAGCGAGCCTTCGACGCTGTGGCCCGAGGTGCGCTCGATCATCGTGCTGGCAATGAATTACGGCCCCGACCACGATCCGCGTGCGCTGCAGGCAAGGCGCGATCGCGGCGCGATCTCGGTCTATGCGCAAAACCGCGACTATCACGAAGTGATGAAGGGCCGGCTGAAGGAGATCGCCGGCAAGATCGTCGCGCGGGCCGGCGGCGACGTGAAGGTTTTCGTCGATACGGCCCCGGTTATGGAAAAGCCGCTGGCTGAGGCCGCCGGGCTCGGCTGGCAAGGCAAGCACACCAATCTGGTCAGCCGCGAGCACGGCTCCTGGCTGTTTCTCGGCACCATCTTCACCACGGCGGAGCTCACGCCAGATGCGACCGAGGTAGACCATTGCGGTTCCTGCCGCGCCTGCCTCGACGCCTGCCCGACCGATGCCTTTCCGGCGCCCTACCGGCTCGATGCCAGGCGCTGCATCTCCTACCTGACCATCGAGAACAAGGGGCCGATCCCGCAAGAATTCCGCGAAAAGATCGGCAACCGCATCTATGGCTGCGACGATTGCCTTGCCGCCTGCCCGTGGAACAAGTTTGCCCGCGCCGCTTCGGAAGCCAAGCTTGCTGCCCGCGACGAACTGCGCGAGCCGCCGCTGGGCGAGCTGTTGCAGCTAGACGACACGGCGTTCCGGACCTTTTTCTCCGGCTCGCCGATCAAGCGCATCGGCCGCGACCGCTTTGTCCGCAATGTGCTGGTTGCCGCCGGCAATTCCGGCGATGTTTCGCTGGCCGGCCCGGTGCGCGATCTGCTTGGCGATGCCTCGCCGCTGGTGCGCGGCGCGGCGATCTGGGCGCTGTCGCGGCTGGTGCCGGCCGCCGAATTCAACAGGCAGGCGGCGATCTACTCGAACACTGAAACCGACACGACAGTGCGGGGCGAATGGCTGTCCGTATTGCCAATTGAGGCGCACGCATGAGCGAAAAACAGGTTTTTATCTTCGGCGCCGGCTATTCGGGCAAAGCCTTTGCACGGGCCAATGCGGAGGCGATTACGATCTTCGGCACCACGCGCTCGGCCGAGAAATTCGAGGCATTGCGTCAGGCCGGCATCGCGCCGCTGCTGTTCGACGGCGCCCTGACCCCTGAAATCGGCGATGCGCTGGAAAAGACCCCCCATCTCATCGTCTCCGTGGCACCGGAGGAGGCCGGCGACCCTGTGCTTCTCGCCGCGCGAAAGGCGATCGAGGCGATGCCGGCGCTTCGCTGGATCGGCTATCTCTCGACCGTCGGCGTCTATGGCAATTATGACGGCGCCTGGGTCGATGAAACGGCCGAGTGCCGGCCGGTGTCGAAACGCTCGTCGATGCGAGTGGCGGCCGAGCGGGACTGGCTGCAGCTTGGCCTCGAGACCGGCAAGCCGGTGGCGATCCTGCGGCTTTCCGGCATTTATGGGCCGGGACGCAACGCGCTGGTCAATCTGGAAAACGGCACGGCCAGGCGGTTGGTCAAGCCCGACCAGGTGTTCAACCGCATCCATTGCGACGACATCGCCGGTGCGCTCTGGCACCTCATCGGTGGCAATAGAGGCGGCATTTTCAACGTCACCGATGACGAGCCGGCGCCGCCGCAGGATGTCGTCACCTATGCCGCTTCGCTGATGGGCGTCGAGCCGCCGCCGGAGATTCCTTTCGAGACCGCCCAACTTTCGCCCATGGCGCGGTCCTTCTATGGCGAGAACAAGCGCGTCGCCAACGCCGCGATCAAGGCAGCGGGCTACCGGTTCCGCTATCCGGACTACCGCCAGGCATTCGATCGGATGTGGGCCGACGGCAGCTGGCGCGACGGCGAGCCGCGCAGCCCGATGAAGGTAGATAATCGAAACGCGAGCCCGAGGGTGATATGATTCGATTGTGTTGCGGACTTTTGCAGTGGGGTTCATGACGATTTCGATGCGATCCTTGACCGGCAGACGGCCGTTCCTGACGGCGGCGCTGGCGATCGTGGCGCTGGCCGGGCTGGTGGCGGGCGCAATCACGGCCGAGCCACGGGCAAAAGACCTGTTCGGCGCCAAGAAGCTGCCGGCGGTGGCTGCGGCGCAATCCTTCGGCTTCTATTCAAAGGGCTGCTTCACCGGCGGCGTCGCCATTCCGATGGACGGCCAGAACTGGGAGGTGATGCGTCCCTCGCGCAACCGGCGCTGGGGTCATCCAACGATGATTGCGCTGATCGAGAAGCTGTCGCGCGATGCCGCCGCCGACGGCTGGCCGGGGCTTCTGATCGGCGACATTTCGCAGCCGCGCGGCGGCCCGATGCTGACCGGGCACGCCTCGCACCAGATCGGCCTCGACGCCGACATCTGGCTGACGCCGATGCCCGACCGCAAGCTTACGACCCAGGAGCGCGAAAACATCAGCGCCACGCTGATGGTCGACGACAAGACGCATCTGGTGAAGGACAGGCTGTGGAAGCCGATACATACCAAGCTGTTGAAGCGCGCCGCGAGCTATCCGGAAGTCGAGCGCATCCTGGTCAATCCAGGCATCAAGAAGAAGCTGTGCGACACCGTCACCGGCGACCGTACCTGGTTGAGAAAAATCCGGCCGTTCTGGGGCCATGACTATCATTTCCACATCCGCATCGGCTGCCAGCCGGGTTCGCCCAACTGCAAGGGACAGGAAGCGACGCCCGACGATGACGGCTGCGGCAAGCCGCTGGCCTGGTGGTTTACCGAGGAGCCGTGGCGCCCCAACAAGAACCCGGATGCGCCCAAGGCGCGCGACCTGATGACGATGGCGAACCTGCCGAAACAATGCCAGTTCGTGCTTGACCAGCCCGACGCGGACTCGGCCGAAGCCGTCACCTATCGCGGCGGCGGCGTGCCGATCGCCGCCAGGGCGCCGGAACCCGACGCGCCTCCGCCTATTGCGGGCAATGCGGGCGGCTTGCCAAACGCAGCCAACGCCTTCACCGCCACGCCGGAGATCGGCATTCCCCTGCCAAGGCGACGGCCGCCGGCAAACGTCGGACAGTGATGGCGAACTGACGCTTTCCCTTTCCGGGGCCATGCGCTAGTCAATCGATTGAACACCGGGCGATTGAACACCGGGCGATTGAAAAACCGGGCGATTGAAACGGTCGCAACGGCGCCGCAAAGGGGACGAGCAAGAGCATGTCAGGCGACGACGACACCGCGTTGCGGTTTCCAGTGCTGATCGGCGACATCGGCGGCACCAATGCGCGCTTTTCGATGGTGCTCGACGCAAATTCGGAAGCCGGTGAGCCGCATATCGTGCAAACCGCCAATTTCGCCACCATAGACGAGGCGATCCAGGCGGCGGTGCTCGACCGGTCGTCCATCCGGCCGAATTCGGCAGTGCTGGCGATCGCCGGACCAGTCGATGGCGACGAGATCCCGCTTACCAACTGTCCCTGGGTGGTGAAGCCGAAGCAGATGTTTGCCAATCTGGGCCTGGGCGACATCGTCGTGCTCAACGATTTCGAGGCGCAGGCGCTGGCCGTCGTAGCGCTCGGCGAAGAGCATATGGAAAAGATCGGCGGCGGCACGCCGGAGGAGAATGCCGGACGCGTCGTGCTCGGCCCCGGCACCGGCCTCGGCGTCGCCGGGTTGGTTCATGCCCTCCACCACTGGATCCCGGTGCCTGGCGAAGGCGGCCATATGGATATCGGTCCGCGGACGCCGCGCGATTTCGAGGTGTTCCCGCATATCGAAAAGCTGGACGGCCGCATTTCGGGCGAGCAGATCCTGTGCGGGCGCGGTCTGGTCAATGTCTACCGGGCGGTCGCCAAGGCCGACGGCAAGCCGGCGCCGTTCACCACGCCGGCCGAAATCACCGGGGCGGCGCTGGCCAAGACCGACCCGGTTGCCGAGGAAGCGCTGGCGCTGTTCGTCACCTGCCTCGGCCGCACCGCCGGCGACCTCGCGCTGGTGTTCATGAGCCGCGGCGGCGTGTTTTTGACCGGCGGCATCGCGCAAAAGATCGTTCCGGCACTGAAGGAAGGCAGTTTCCGTGCCGCCTTCGAGGACAAAGCGCCGCACAGCGCGCTGATGGCCTCGATGCCGGTCTATGTCATCACCCACCCGCTGGCAGCGCTTCTGGGCCTTGCCGCCTATGCCCGCAACCCGTCGCTGTTCGGCGTCCAGACCGCGGGGCGGCGCTGGCGCACGTAATCCATTTCGTCCCGAACATGGGTCTGTTCCTGGAAATGGCTGCCGCTTTCGTGACCCTGACCTCGAGCCGCGACGAAGTTTCGCCATAGGCAAGCCGTAGCCGGGGCGCTAAGAGGGGGCCGAATTCCAGCCTGGCATCCCTAGATGCCGGTTGATTTCAGATCGAATCGACCTGAAATCATCCGGCTCTAAATCAAAGAGATAGAGCATGATGTCGTCCGAAAACCGCTTCACACTTTTCGGCATCATGCTCTAGCAAACCACGAAGCGCCCGCGATTTGACCGCTCAAAGTCCACTCAAACTGAAAGTCCAGCCAGCTGAGGTCACTGCGGTGCTGCGCCGCATCCTGGCCGAAAACGGTAGTGAATATCGCTGGACCTATGTCGTTGCCGTCGGCTGCCTGCTGATTGTTTCCGCCACCACCGCCTTCACGGCGTGGATCATGGCCCCGATGATCAACGAGATCTTCTACGAACGACGCGGCGACATGATCGTCTGGATCTGCGCCGGGTTCATGGCCGCCTCCGTGCTGCGCGGCTTCGCCGGTTACGGCCAGGCGGTCGCGTTGGCCAAGATCGGCAACAATCTGGTCGCCCGCTACCAGAAGCGCAGCTTCGACCATCTGATGAAGCTCGGCGTCGACTTCTTCAACGATACGCGTTCCGGTCGGCTGGCGGCACAGGTCAACGAGAATGTCGGCGGCGTTCGCGATCTGCTGTCGCTGACGCTGACCTCCATCAGCCGCGACGCGGTCTCGCTGATCGCCCTCGTTGGCGTCATGATCTACCAGGATCCGGTGTTGTCGCTCAGCTCGCTGCTGATCGGGCCGCCGCTGATCTGGGCCGTCGTCTACATCACCCGCCGATTGCGGCGCATCAACCGGGAATCGGTGCTGATCAACTCGCGGCTGAACGGGTCCGTACAGGAGGCCACGCAAGGCATCGCCATCGTCAAGGCCTTCACCCTGGAAGCCGAGCTGGCGCGCCGGATCGGCATCATGGCCGATACGGCCGAGCAGCGTAACAACAAGATCGCCCGGGTCGCGGAGCGGCTGTCGCCGATTTCCGAGATTTTGGGCGGTCTCGCCATTACCTCCGTCCTTGCCTATTCCGGCTACCGGGCGCTGGTGCTCGGACAACCACCAGGCGCTGTGTTTTCCTTCATCACCGCGCTGATCATGGCCTACGATCCGGCACGGCGCCTGGCTCGTACGCAGGTCGGTATGGAACGTGCCCTGGTCAACGCCCGGATGATTTACGAGCTGCTCGACCTGGAGCCTAAACAGGGCGATGCGCCCGACGCGGTCGAAGCCAGGATCACCACCGGTGAGGTTCGCTTCGACAATGTGACGTTCGGCTACAGCGCCGACATGCCGGTGATCAGGAACCTGAGTTTCACCGCCGCGGCCGGCAAGGTTACGGCGGTGGTCGGGGCCTCGGGTGCCGGCAAGACGACGCTCGTGGCGCTGCTGCAGCGCTTCTACGATGTCGACAAGGGTTCGATCGAGATCGATGGCCAGGACATTTCCAAAGTCACCAAGCACTCGCTGCGCGGCTCGATCGCCTATGTCTCGCAGGCGCCCTATCTGTTCGAAGGCAGCATACGCGACAACATCCGTTTTGGCCGACTTTCGGCGACCGACGCCGAGATCGAGCGGGCGGCGGTGCTGGCGGCGGCCGACGAGTTCATCCGTCAGCAGCCGCAGGGCTACGACACGCCCGTCGGCGAGGGCGGCTCGACACTTTCCGGCGGCCAGCGCCAGCGCGTCTCGATTGCGCGGGCGATCGTGCGCAACGCGCCGATCCTTTTGCTCGACGAAGCGACCTCGGCGCTCGACAACGAGGCCGAGGCGCGCGTCCAGGAGGCGCTGACCCATGTGATGGAAGGGCGCACCACCATCGTGATAGCGCATCGCCTGTCGACGGTCGTCAACGCCGACCACATTATCGTGCTTGAAGAGGGGCGCCTGGTCGAGGAAGGCACCCATGCCGCACTGATGGCCGATCCAAACAGTGTCTACGCCCGCTTCCACCGCATTCAAGGCAAGAACGGACTGGGGCTTGTCGACGACTCGAAGCCCGTCCAAACTCCGGTCCGGCGCAGCCGCGCCAAGAAGGCGGTGGGGAGAACAGCATGAGCGAATCCAGCGAAATGGGCCTGGTGGTGGTGGGGGCGGCCGGCCGCATGGGCCAGACGCTGATCCGCGCCATCCATTCGATCCCCGGCGCCCGCGTCGTCGGCGCGGTCGAACGAACCGGATCGCCCTATCTCGGCAGGGATGCGGGCGAGCTTGCCGGCATCGGCATCATCAATGTGACGATCGGCGACGATCCGCTGCCGGTGTTCGCCAAGGCCGACGGCGTGCTCGATTTCACCATGCCGGCAGCCACCGTCGAATTCGCAGGCTATGCCGCGCAGGCACGCATTGCCCATGTCATCGGCACCACCGGCTGCTCGGCGGAAGACGACGCCAGGATCGAGGCCGCGGCGCGCCACGCGACGATCGTCAAATCCGGCAATATGAGCCTCGGCGTCAATCTTCTGGCGGTGCTGGTCGAGCAGGCCGCGCGCGCGCTCGGTCCAGAGGATTTCGACATCGAGATCCTCGAAATGCATCACAAGCACAAGGTCGACGCGCCCTCGGGCACCGCCTTGCTGCTCGGCGAAGCGGCGGCGGCGGGACGCGGCATTTCTCTTGCCGGCAACGATGTGCGGTCACGCGACGGCCATACCGGCGTGCGCAAGCCAGGAGCGATCGGCTTTGCCAGCTTGCGCGGTGGCTCGGTGGTCGGCGACCACAGCGTCATCCTGGCCGGGACCGGCGAGCGCATCACGCTGTCGCACCATGCCGAGGACCGCGCCATCTTTGCCCGCGGCGCGGTCAAGGCCGCGCTCTGGGCGCGCGGTAAAAAGCCCGGACTTTATTCCATGCGGGACGTGCTCGGCTTGAGCTAAACTATCCATAATTTTGAAGGAGCAAACATGTCGGGAACTCTCGTGCTCGTGCGCCACGGCCAGAGCGAATGGAACCTGAAGAACCTGTTCACCGGCTGGCGCGATGTCGACCTTACCGAGCAAGGCCACAAGGAGGCCAAGGAAGCCGGCCAGAAGCTCAAGGCACGCGGCTTGAAATTCGACATTGCCTTCACCTCGGCGCTGATCCGGGCGCAGAAGACCTGCCAGCACATTCTCGACGCGGTCGGCCAGAGCGATTTGAAGACGATCCGCGACCAGGCGCTGAACGAGCGCGACTACGGCGACCTCTCCGGTCTCAACAAGGACGACGCGCGTCAGAAGTGGGGCGAAGAGCAGGTGCACATCTGGCGCCGCTCCTACGACGTGCCGCCGCCCGGCGGCGAAAGCCTGAAGGACACCGGCGCTCGCGTCTGGCCCTATTATCTTCACGACATGCAGTCGCATGTGCTGAAGGGCGGCACCGTGCTGGTCGCCGCGCATGGCAATTCGCTGCGCGCACTGATCATGGCGCTGGACGGCAAGAGCGGCGAGGAGATCGTCAAGCTCGAGCTCGGCACCGGCGTGCCGGTGATCTACGAGCTCAACGCCGATTCCACTGTGGCGTCGAAGGACGTGCTGGAGGGGTGAGGTTTTCGGCCAGCGCATTCGCCAAGTCGGCGCTGCCCCTCATTGCCCTGCCGGGCAGTTCTCCCGGTGTAGTGACGGGGAGAAAGGGCTGGCCGCAGCCTCGGCGCTCTTCTTGTGACGCAGGTGACCGGCGAAAATCATCGATGGAGAGCGCCCCTCTCCCCGTCACTGTGCGGGGAGAGGATGCCGGCAGGCAGGTGAGGGGCGGCGCTGACCCCCGGGAAACTAAGCCGGCAGGCAGCGGCCCTCGAAAAAGCGCGTTGACACATATCGTTTGCCCGCTTACATGAGCCCGCACCAGCCCAGATGGCGGAATTGGTAGACGCGCACGGTTCAGGTCCGTGTTCCGCAAGGAGTGGAGGTTCGAGTCCTCTTCTGGGCACCAAATTCCCGTTTCGGATAAGTCCGAAATGATTTAGACGCGAAGCAAAAAAGCCCGGTTCCCGGGCTTTTTTGCTGATGGATGACAGATAGTCCAGCGGAGGGTCAATGCGGCGGGCGAACCGCTTTCATTGCTTCTTCTTCGAGTGTCTGGAGCTTCTCCCGAATCTCCTCCGGCTCGGCATGCTCCAAGCCGACGACATCGTTTCTGGTCTCATTCAGCGAAACGATAATCTCATCAAGCTTGGCGTGGATGGCGGCCGTGTCGCGGTAACCCTGGATCAGCACAACGCCGGTGATCACGATGGCCGCTACCGACAATGCGTAGGTGACCACATTGGTCAGGCCGAATGGCACCAACGCAGTACAGAGCAGCATGGCTACAAGAAGGACATAGAAGCCCGGTGGCCGGGATAGAAAGTCGCCCATCACAAAGAGGAAGCGGTTCATATCCAGGCCGCGGTCAAAAATGCCACGAGTGCGGTGACGGCTACGCAAATTGGAATTGCCGCGAGTAAGGCAGCTTCCAGGACCCAAGTTTCCTTGTCGCTAAACATCAGACATCCTCCCGTTCAGAAAACGGCTGCCCGTAGAGCCTTCACAGCTCAGCCACAGCCCGCCGCTCCAGACCGGAGCGGCGGGCTCGCGCGTTACTCGATGATCTGCACGACCTTGCGCGTGTCGGGATCGACGAGAACCGCATGATCTCCGACAACCGTATACTTGTAGCGCACATCCGGAACGTCGATTGCGTGGAGCTCGACAGTGTCTGGAAGTGCCGTGCCGACATTGAGTTCGACGCCGAGCAAACTGACTGAGGCCAGCTTCTGCTTATGGATATATTCGCGAACGACCGTCTGTTGTTCGGGCTTGAGAACAATAACGTCCTCGGCAAACGAGGTGCCGATGCCCGCCATAAGGACGAGGGCGCCGGCGGCGCTGACGAAATATCTGGTCATGGGAATTTCCTTTTCATAGGTCAGTTCGGAAGCGTGGATACGAGCAGATCAGCCGCCACTCGCAGGGGCTGGGGCAGGTGCCGCAGGCTTTGCGGGTGCAGCCGGAGCTTCCACCTTTGGCGCTTCAACCTTGACGTTGATATCCTTGCCGCCGTCGCCGCGGATATTGATGACGCCGGTAAAAATAAGCAATACTACGACTGCAATAAGTGCAAGAACAACAGCAATTGCAGTGCCGCCCCCACCACCAGAATTAACAACAGTTGGGCCGTCGGCCATGTGTTCCTCTCCTGTTTTATTTAGTTGCATTTGGGAAACGCCTGCCCCACTTGAACGTTCCGCTTCGGGACTTGGGTCTTAGCTGATATCCGACTTTGGTCTGGTTCGCCGCAGACTGAAGTCACAGGAACAATCTGGCTGATCTCAAGTTCGGTCCCTCGGCGAACAGGCGTGGTGCCGTCGCCGGATTACGCGAGGAGAAAACCATGAAAATCCACTTTGCAAGTGCCGCTGCAGGCTTGTTGCTTTTGGCTGAGGTCGGCGCCGCCGCAGCTCAGGATGTCGTCATCACACCGGAGCAGGATACGGTCGTCCGCGAATACGTAAAAAAGCAGCCGCTGGCTTCGGTGAAGATCCCGGGCGTGGAGCTGAACGTCGGCAGTGCCTTGCCTGATACGGTCGAGCTGCACGAAGTTCCCAACGTCAAATACCGCTACGTCGTGGTCGACAACCGCACCGTCCTGGTCGATCCCAGCACCCGGAAAATTGTGAAGGTCTACGACTGATCGAATAGCTGCCGCCCGCCGCCGGCCATGGCGGCGGGCAGCGGATTTCACATTGCGCTCCAGGATGATCGAAGATGATCGATGACGTCGAGACATCGCCAGCCCTTGATACCCGCCTGGGTTCTCTCAGGGCGAGAATGCGCGATGCGCGCATAACAGAGGCCGACATGAAGACCTTTCAGAAAGTCGCATCCATCATGGTTGGCGGCAGTGGCCGCATCAGCGGCGATGACCTGATTGCAGCGTCGTTCGTCCTCGAGGACCAGCCGGAAGGCTTGTGAGGCGGAGTACTCACGTGTGCAGGCTCTCGCAACGCTGGTCCCAAGTCCAAAGCGTTTGCGAAGTACAATCGCCGAACCGGTTCAAACCTGCTATCAGGTGCCTTGGGCCAGCTTCTCGCCCTGGTGCTGAACACATTCCTGCTGCCGGCGCTCGCGGCGATCCTGTTCATATCTGCGGTCAAGATCTGGAAGCCCGCTAAATCGATCCCCCTCCTGGATGTCATCCAGATGTCATACGCCTTGGCTATGTGGCGATAAATCTGGATTTGTGGATACGTGAACAAAGAGACCGCCCTTGTCGCGCCCGCGGCGCTTGGCCAGGATACAAGGCTGGAGGTTTTCCGGCTGCTGGTTCGGGCCGGTGTCGAAGGCGTGCCCGCTGGCGAGGTCGCGGCGCGCTTAAGCATCGTCCAGAACACCATGTCGGCGCATCTGAAGATACTCGGCCATGCTGGGCTGGTCCGCGCTGAGCGCGAGGGGCGCACCATTCGCTATGTCGCCAACATGACCGGTTTCCGTGACTTGCTTGCTTACCTGATGGAGGATTGCTGTAACGGTGCGCCGGAGCTTTGCCCGTCGGTAATCCAGGCGGTGACTTGCAATTGTTAAGCTGAGTGAATGCCAGGGGGAGGAAGCCATGAGCGATCAGATTTACAATGGGTTGTTCCTGTGCACCGGCAATTCGGCGCGGTCGATCCTCGCGGACGCGATGCTGAACCGTGTCGGCGCCGACAGGTTCAAGGCCTTTTTTGCCGGCCCCCATTCGAAGGGTTCGGTCCATCCCTATACGCTGCAGCTTCTGAAGACCGTTTGCGACAACGCAGCCAATGAGTCCTGTCCCGTATGGCCCGGTCAGCCGATGACGTCTCATTGGGGGAGCCCGTTCACGCAACCGTCGAGGCAATCTTCGTCAGCCTGCCGATGAATACGGTCGATAAGCTTGCCTTGCAGAAGCGCCTGAAATGAGATCGGTCGCAATCACCCCAATGCAGGCTGAGCAGCATGGCCACTGATTTGTCCCGACGCCTCGCCGCCGAAGCGCTCGGCACCACCATGCTGGTTGCCGCCGTTGTCGGTTCGGGCATCATGGCCGATCGCTTGACCGACGACGTGGCGCTTTCGCTCCTCGGCAGCACGATCCCGACCGGCGCTATTCTGGTGGTGCTGATCACCATTCTTGGGCCGATCTCCGGGGCGCATTTCAATCCGGCCGTCACGCTGGTGTTCGCGCTTCGACGTGAGATTGAAGCCAGAACAGGGTTGGCTTACACTGTCGCCCAAATTCTGGGTGGCGTTGCCGGAACGTTCCTAGCTCACGCGATGTTCGAACTGCCGATCCTGCAGGTGTCCGAAACCGTGCGAACCGGAAGCGGCCAATGGATCGCAGAGTTGGCGGCCGCCTTCGGCTTGGGGTTCACCATCCTTGCCGGCTTGCGCTTTCGCAGTGATGCCATTCCCTGGCTGGTCGGGCTCTACATCACCGCCGCGTATTGGTTCACGGCATCGACCTCGTTCGCCAATCCGGCGGTCGCCATTGCGCGCGCGTTTTCCAACACGTTCGCCGGGGTCCGGCCGCTCGATGTCCCGGCCTTCATCGTCGCCGAACTACTGGGCGCGCTGCTCGCCGTGGCTCTGGCCGGCTGGCTGCTTTCAGAACCCAAACCCGAGTCACAGATGAAAGCTGCGCAATGACCATCACCATCTATCACAATCCCGATTGCGGCACCTCGCGCAACACCCTGGCGATCATCCGCCAGTCCGGCGAAGAGCCGGAGGTGATCGAGTACCTCAAGACGCCTCCTTCGCGCGAAAAGCTGATCGAGCTGATTGCGGCGATGGGGATGACACCGCGCGATTTGCTGCGCGAGAAGGGTACCCCCTTTGCCGAACTCAACCTCGGCGATCCCAAGTGGAGCGACGACGAGATCCTCGATTTCATGCTGGCGCATCCGATCCTGATCAACCGGCCGATCGTGGTGACGCCGCTCGGCGCCATGCTCGCCCGGCCGTCGGAAGCCGTCCTCGACATCCTTCCAAATCCGCAGATCGGCGCCTTCACAAAGGAGGACGGTGAGGTCGTCACGAATGCCGAGGGCAAACGCGTCGTCCGAGCAACGCGTTATTTCGACGGCAATCGAAACAACGCTTGATTGCGTCGGTCACTGGCGTATTGTATTTCGATGAGACTCGAACAAGCAGCAAAACAGCTCGAGGCGCTCGGCAATCCGACGCGGCTGAACCTCTATCGCACACTGGTCAGGGCCGGTGCAGCCGGCAGGCCGGTCGGCTATCTGCAGGAAAGTCTCGGCATCGCCGCATCGACGCTGTCGCACCATCTGCACCGGCTGATCCTGACCGGCCTCGTGACTCAGGAGCGGCAGGCAACGACGCTGATCTGTCGCGCTAACTATCCCATCATGAACGACCTCATCGGCTTCCTCGCCGACGAATGCTGCGCCGACGTCGCCTGCAATCCTGCCGAAGGCGAGGCCGCGGCATAATTTTTGGTTCTATTTCGATAATCCCGGAAGGATGGAAACTATGGTTTCTCGAAGCGATCTCCCCGTTGCCATCATCGGCGCCGGTCCTGTTGGCCTGGCGGCAGCCGTCCATCTGCTGAAGCAGGGCCTGCCAGTAAAGCTCTATGAATCGGGTAGCGAAGTTGCGTCCGCCCTGCGGGATTGGGGTCATGTCAAAGTGTTCACGCCCTGGCGCTACTGCGTCGACCAGGCGGCGCGAAAATTGCTCGAGGTCCATGGCTGGCGCATGCCGGAGCCAGAGGCATTCCCCACCGCCACCGAGCTTGTCGAGCATTACCTGGAGCCGCTTGCCAAGCTGCCGGAACTGACGCCGGTGATCGAAACCGGCGCCCGCGTCGTTGGCATCTCGCGTTGGGGCGCCGACAAGGTGTTGAGCAAGGCACGCGGGACGCGGCCCTTCATGCTGGTGGTCGAAACGGCCAATGGCACAAGGCGCGATCGCGCCTGCGCCGTGATCGATGCATCCGGCACCTGGCAGACGCCAAATCCGCTCGGCGCGGGCGGAATCGCGGCCGAGGGCGAGGCCGAGAATGCCGGCCGTATCGCCTATGGAGTTCCTGATATTCTCGGCCGTGACCGCGCTCTTTATGCCGGCCGCACGACGCTGGTTGCCGGCTCGGGGCACTCGGCCGCTAATGCCTTGCTCGACCTCGCCACACTGGCCGATGCCGAGCCCGGCACGGCGTTCATCTGGGTAACGCGCGGCACCGACCTCGTGCGCATCTATAGCGGCGGCGACGCCGATGCCTTGCCGGCGCGCGGCGAGCTTGGCGCCGATGTTCGCGACCTGGCGGAAAGCGGCCGCGTCTCGCTTGTGACAGGATTTTCAACCGTCGCCATCCGTGCCCAGGAAGATCGCTTGATCGTCGAAGGCGAGACGGCAGGCGGTTTGCGCCAGGTAGGCCCTATCGACCGCATCATCGCCGCAACCGGGCAGCGCCCCGACCTCTCGCTGACCAGGGAGCTCCGCCTCGACCTCGATCCGTGGCTTGAAAGCGTCAAGGCACTGGGGCCGCTCATCGATCCCAACGAGCATTCCTGCGGCGATGTGCCGCCGCATGGCCATCGCCAGCTCAGCCATCCCGAGCCCGATTTCTATACGGTCGGAATCAAGAGCTACGGCAGGGCGCCGACCTTCCTGCTGCTGACGGGTTATGAACAGGTCCGCTCCGTCGCCGCCGCGCTTGCCGGCGATATGGCTTCCGCCGACGTAGTGCAACTGGTGTTGCCGGAAACCGGGGTCTGTACGGTGCCGTCTTCTGCACTTGGCGCTGCCTCCAAAGGCTGTTGCGGCGGCCCGGCAGCAAAGGAGGCGGATGCGTGCTGCGTCGCCGATGCCGCCGCAAAAGCTGTCGGCAAGGGTGGGTGCGGTTGCGGCGTTGCCGCGTGAGCTTGCTGCCATCATCGACCGCCGGCGTGCGCAGCCGCGGCACGATCGTCACGGCGCTTGGCCTTACACAGATCATGGCGTGGGGCTCCTCCTACTACCTGCCGGCCGTCATTGCGCCGGCAGTGTCGGCTGAGACCGGCTGGTCGTTTCCTTGGGTGATCGGCAGCCTGTCGCTCGGCCTGCTCGTCGCGGGCCTGATCTCGCCGCATGTCGGCGCCGCGATCGAACGCCATGGAGGGCGCGTGACGCTGGCCTTCAGCGCCCTCTGCCTCGGCTTCGGCCAACTCGTCCTCTCCGTGTCTGCTAGTCTGGCTGTTTTTGTCATCGGCTGGCTGATCATGGGTTTTGGCATGGGGGCCGGCCTGTACGACGCGGCCTTCGGCACGCTTGGCCGTCTCTATGGCCGCAACGCTCGCTCGACCATTACCAGCCTCACCCTGTTTGGCGGCTTCGCCAGCACCATGTGCTGGCCGATTTCGGCCTTTCTGCTCGACACGTTTGGCTGGCGCGGCGTGTGCCTGGTCTATGCTGCGATCCAGCTTTGTATGGCGCTGCCGGTCTATCTGCTCATCTTGCCACGCGGCGTTCCCGCCGAAACGACGCCCGCAGCCGCCATTGAGCCCGAAACGGGTCTAGCGCCGCGAACCCTGCCGCTTATGGCCACGCTTGCAGCAAGTATCACCCTGTCCGCCGTCATTTCCTCCACCCTATCGGTTCATCTGCTGACTATCCTGCAATCGGCCGGCCTGGCGCTGGGCGCGGCGGTCGGCCTCGGCGCGCTGGTCGGCCCGTCCCAGGTCGGCGCCCGCGCGGTCGAGATGGCGATCGCCCGCTATCACCATCCGATCTGGACCAAGCTGGCGTCGGTGACTTTTGTGGTCATAGGCGTGGCGACGCTCTGGACCGACCTGCCTGTCCTGCCGGGCGCTCTGATTTTCTACGGCGCCGGCATCGGCCTGGAATCAATCGCGCGCGGCACGCTGCCGCTCGCCCTGTTTGGCGCCACCGGCTATGCGAAGCTGATGGGCCGGCTCGCCATGCCGAGCTTGATCGCCCAAGCTGCGGCGCCGTCCGTAGGCGCGCTGCTCTTGCAGCATACCGGTGAACGCGGACTGCTGACGGCACTGCTCGGGCTCGCCCTGATAAACATCGCACTGGTCGGCGCGCTGTTTGCCCTGCAACGCGGGGCTATGCGGCGTGCTCGCACAAGTTAGCTCCAGCTTGAGGCACGGCGTGAAGTCTCGGTGCTTGCCCCCACGATGGCGAGGTACGAAGTCAAAAAGCGGTCAATGTGCTTAGCGATCTACAGTCGACTTCAGCCGCCGTTTCGAATGATGGCGCCCCGCGATCACGAGATTTGTCGATAATAATCGATATAAGGCTGTATTCGCGACTATTCGATCGCTCTTCCATAGTGGGCGATTAGATAAGATTGGAAATGATATCCCAGATCGGAGGAGATCGATCCATTCGGGCCGGCATCAGCATGATTGAACCGCAGCTACCGCAAGTTGACAGCGATCATCGGGCGGATCTGGTTTGGTACGAAGTCTTAATACGTCTCACCTAAGGTCCAACTTTGACTTCGGGAGCGCGACGTTCGACAGACATATCTCCGCAGGTTACATTCGCCAGTCAGACAGCGCTCCGCACTCGAATGGATGTCTCTGAATGCCGGGCCTCACGCCTTCACGACCGCACCCGAGAACCTTGGGATGGATGGGCACGACAGCGCTCGCCATGGGTGGCAGCAATCAAAGCCTGTTTCTGATTGCCGCCCTTTTTGTCGGCCAGGGGAATATTCCCGGTCAAGGAAGCGCCGCGGTTCCTTTGCTGGTTGTTGGTCTGCTTCTAAGCTGGGCCGCCGCACCGGCGTGGACCGAATTGGTTCTCATGTGGCCAAACCGCGTCGGCGGTATCTCCGCAGCGTGCGCCGAAGCCTTCCGACCTTACAGTCCCGTTCTCTCGGCTCTGACGGGCACCTGCTATTGGTGGGGTTGGGTGCCGACCTGCGGACTGACAGCGGTTCTTTCAGCGTCTGCAATACAGCAATGGTACCTGCCGGGCCTCCCCGTGGAGGCGGTCGCCTGCGGGCTCATCGCATTCTTTACGGCGGTCAACCTGTGTGGAATCAAGTGGGTGGTCCAACTGGCGATCCCGATCGCCACTGCCTCCGCGACGCTTGCGTTTCTCTCATCCCTCGTCCCGGTCATCAGTGGCTCGGTCGACTGGCGGCAGGCGACGGATTTTGCCCTGACCAGCCCGTTTACCGGCCTGTTCGGCGATATCACGTCGGTGATGGCGGGACTGTACCTGATCGGGTTTGCCGCACCGGCATTTGAGGCTGCAGCCTGCCATGTTGGCGAAACCATCGATCCCAACCGCAACATTCCTCTGGCGATGTGGGCCAGCGCCGCAATGGCGGGCGTCTATTTCCTGGTCCTGCCGGTTGTCTGGCTGGGTGTGCTCGGACCGGAGCCGCTCGGCACCGACCTCGCCATAGCTCTCGGGCCCACCTTTGCGCCCTTGTTGGGGAGTTTCGGCAAGGCGGCCGCCATCTGGCTCATCATGCTGAACATGTTCCATGGAACGTTGCAGCCATTGGCAGGCGCCGCGCGGACCCTTGCGCAGCTGAGCGAAGACGGCCTGCTGCCGAGCTTCCTGGCCAGGCGCACCTCAACAGATTGTCCCTGGGCGGCAACGCTGCTCACAGCTGCCGCGGCAATCGGCTTCATGCTGTGCGGGTATCCGCTCTGGATGATCGCCGCGGCCAATTTTACGTACCTGATCAGCATCTGCATGCCAAACATCGCAGTCTGGCTATTGCGCCGTGACAGTCCCGAAGCCGAGCGACCCTTCCGGGCTCCCAGGGGAACGATCATCCTTGGCGTAGGCGCGGCTGCAATATGGCTGTTGACCGCCATACTGGGATTTCAGCAATTTGGCCTTCCGACCGTCCTGTTCGGTCTGGCTTTGGCATATTCGGGTGCTGCGCTCTACGCCTGGCGCACGATGGAGGATCGATACGCACTCGGTCTACCCTTGCTGCCACATACGCTTCACCTGAAGCTTACCGGAGCCATGCTTTTTGTGCTCGTGCTTGACGGTGCCGGCTATTTTCTGGCGATCGGCAGCGTTCCCCAAGGCGACACTTCATTGGTCGCCGCGCTGGAGGACATTTTTGTCGTTGTCGCGCTGCTGACCATCAGCGTTGGCCTGATCTTGCCGGGAATGATCACCCATTCGGCGACCGAGGTGAGCAACGCGGCAAAGCGTCTGACATCCGGAACGCTGAAGGATTTCTCTCTTGCCATGGTCGCCCTGGGGCGGGGAGACCTCGCTGCGGCGCATGCCTCCGTGAACATCATGCCGGTTACGGTAAACTCTCGTGACGAACTTGGAGAGATGGCCGAAAGCTTCAACCTGCTCCAGGACAAGGTGAGGGAAGCCGCCCACGGCCTGGACGACGCGCGCGAGAACATGAACGTAGCGCGCACCGAACTGATGGCACGGCACGAGGAAATCGCGCATCTCGCGCACCACGATCCGCTTACCGGCCTGGCGAACCGAGCCGCGCTTGCAGCACACCTGGCCACGACGCTCGAGCGTGCAAAAGCAACGCACGCCAGCTTTGCCGTCTTCAGCATCGACCTTGACCATTTTAAAGAGGCGAACGACGTTTTCGGGCACGCCGCCGGCGACGATCTGCTTTGCACCATCTCCCGGCGTCTCCAAACCGCGGCGCCTGAGGCGTTTATCGCGCGCATGGGCGGCGACGAATTCACGGTTGTCCTGGCCATGGATGACCGGTCCGCGAGTGCCAAGGATGTTGCGGACCGTCTGTTCGAATCGGCGGCAGGCAAATTCGAAATCCGGGGCCAGCACATTTCGATCGGGGTGAGCATCGGCGCGGCGATCTATCCGAAAGACGGAGAGAATGCCGCGGCGCTGATGGCAAATGCCGACGCAGCGCTCTACCGGGCCAAGGCGGACGGTCGCCGAATGGTGCAATTCTTCGACCCTGAGATGGATAAGCGACTAAGAGAGCGCTACGCCTTGCAGCGAGATTTGCGCTCTGCGGTCGGCCATGGCGAACTTGTGCTTCATTACCAGCCGCAAGCCAGGATGGACGGCGAAATCTTCGGTTTCGAGGCACTCGCCCGATGGCACCATCCAAAGCATGGGCTCATCTCCCCAAACGCGTTTGTCTCGCTTGCCGAACAGGATGGCACGATCGTTGAGATAGGTGAATGGACGCTCAGGCAGGCGTGCAGAGACGCGGCCTCCTGGCCCTCACCGCTGCAGATCGCCGTCAACCTCTCTCCCGTGCAATTCCGTTTCGGGGACCTGGTAGGCCTCGTTCATTCTATCCTCTACGAGACCGGCCTTGCTCCGGGGCGGCTGGAACTGGAAATCACGGAAGGGGTTCTCATCCGCGACCGGGCAACCGCCTTGTCGGTTTTGCGGAGGTTGAAGGCGTTGGGCGTCAGGGTCTCGATGGATGATTTTGGCACCGGGTATGCCTCGCTGTCCTCGTTGCAGGCGTTTCCCTTCGACAAGATCAAGATCGATCGCAGTTTTGTTTCGGGTGTCGGCTCGAATGTCCAATCGGCCGCCATCGTGCGCACGATACTCAGCCTGGGGAATGCGCTGGCCTTGCCTGTCATCGCGGAGGGTGTCGAAACAGAGGACGAGCGTGCCTTCCTGATGAAGGAAGGATGTCCCGAAATCCAAGGATATCTGGTGGGGCGCCCGCATCCGATAGCGCTCTACAAAGATGTGACGAATGGGCTTTCGCCGGGATCTGCGTTCGGGGAGCCCGAGGATACCACCGCACCCCAGGCGCTTGGCGTAACGCGATAGCCGCGGCGCCGTTCGTCGGCGCGCTGCTCCTGCAGCATACTGGTGAGCGAGGACTGCTGGCGGTACTGCTCGGGCTCGCCCTTATAAAGGTCGCACTTGTCGGCGCACTGTTTGCCTTGCAGCGCGGGGCCATGTGAGGCATCCGCACGAGTTGGTGCGGGAACCAACCTGCCCTCCCGGCCAGGCGCTTAACAAACCACTTCAAACCCGGCCGTCTCGGCGCTACGCTCGCACCTATGGCCCCACCCACCCAGCCGATCACCGTCACCCGCCGCGACCAGATGTTTCCCATCCTGGGCGACGCCGATATCGAGCGCATGCGCCGGTTCGGCGAGGCGAGTTCCTATGCCGCCGGCGAGCATATCGTCACCGCCGGCACCGTAGCGCCGGGGCTGATCGTCATCCTGTCGGGCACGGTCGATATCACCCAGGATGTCAGGCCTGGCCGGCGCGAGACCATCGTCACTCATGGTCCCGGCAATTTCATCGGCGAGCTGGCGCAGCTTTCCAGCCGGCCGTCGCTGGTCAATGCGGAGGCGGCCGAGCCGGTCGAGGCCTTCGTCATCCCCTCGCAGCGGCTGCGCGACCTGATGGTGCAGGAGGCAAGCCTTGGCGAGCGGATCATGCGGGCGCTGATCCTGCGCCGCGTCGGGCTTCTGGAAAGCGGCTCGAGCGGGCCGGTCGTCATCGGCCCGGCCGGCAATGGCGACACGCTGCGGCTGCAGGGATTTCTGCGCCGCAGCGGCCAGCCGCACCGCGCGCTCGATTCCGACAGCGACCCGTGCGCCAAGACGCTGATTGAGCATTTTCATGTCGACCCGCACCATCTGCCGATCGTGCTCTGCCCCAACGGCAAGCTGATGCACAATCCCGGCGAAACCGAACTTGCCCGCTGCATCGGCCTGCTGCGGCCGATCGATCCCGACATGGTCTATGACGTCGCCATTGTCGGCGCCGGACCGGCGGGGCTGGCGGCCGCGGTCTATGCGGCATCCGAAGGGCTGTCGACCATCGTGCTCGATTGCCGCGCCTTCGGCGGCCAGGCCGGCGCCTCCGCGCGCATAGAGAACTATCTGGGTTTCCCCACCGGCATTTCCGGCATGGCGCTGATGGCGCGCGCCTACAACCAGGCGCAGAAATTCGGCGTCGAAATAGTCATCCCCGACGAGGCCAAGCTGCTCGGTGCAGCAGGCGAGGGCTACACGCTTACCGTCGGCGACGGTGAAAGCCTGCGCGCACGCACGGTGGTGATCGCCAGCGGCGCGCGCTACCGCCGCCTCGACGTCGCCAAGCTGGCCGAGTTCGAGGGCACGTCGGTGCATTACTGGGCCTCGCCGATCGAGGCGCGGCTATGCACAGGGCAAGAAGTGGCGCTGGTCGGCGCCGGCAATTCGGCGGGGCAGGCGGCGGTCTATCTCGCCAGCCAGGTCCGCAAGGTGACGATGCTGGCGCGCCGCGGCGGCCTCAGGGAAACCATGTCGCGCTATCTGGTCGAGCGTATCGAGGCGCAACCCAACATCGAGGTGCTTGGCGAGACCGAGATCGAGGCGCTGGAAGGCGAAGGCGGCAATCTCACCCAGTTGCGCTGGCGCAACCCCGGCGGCGTCGAGACGCGGCCGATCCAACATCTCTTCCTGTTCATCGGCGCCGACCCCAACACCGATTGGCTGGCTGGGTGCGATATCGCGCTCGACGCCAGGGGTTTCGTGCGCACCGGCGCCGACATAGGGGCGGGCCAGATGGAGACCAGCCGCAGCGGCGTGTTCGCCATCGGCGACGTGCGCGCAGGCTCGGTCAAGCGGGTCGCCGCCGCCGTCGGCGAAGGCGCCCAGGTGGTGGCTGCCTTGCACGCCTATCTCGCGCGACCCAACGCAGCAGCGCCCGAACTGGACAGGAGAGCATAATGGATGAATGCAAACACACGCGCGACATTAAGACGGTGACGCCGAGCGCGCTCGGTTGCGAGGAGTGCCTGAAGAGCGGCTCCATGTGGGTGCATCTCAGGCTGTGCCGCACCTGCGGCCATGTCGGCTGCTGCGACGACTCGCCCAACCGCCACGCCACCAAGCATTTCCACGCCACAAAGCACCCGATCATCGAAGGCTACGACCCGCCGGAAGGCTGGGCATGGTGCTTTGTCGACGAGGCGTTCATCGACCTGGAAGGCGACGTGACGCCTCAGAACGGCCCGATCCCGAAGTTTTTCTGAGGCGGCCGACTGTCGGCCGACCGCTGCGCCTATTTCACCGAGCCAGTAACCGTGCGGTCTATGGCATTGGGATTGTGGTCGTTGCCGGCAAGTGCGGCAATGATCAGAAGACTGGCGACGACCGGGACGAACAGGATGGCCACGCGGGCCTGCACATAAAAAATGGCGCGCCATTCGCTGCGCTTTTCCGGGTTGTTGTCCATCATACTCACTCTCGCCATGCCTCCCCAGGCGGGACATAGCGGCGAAGGGTTAAGCAAAGGCTGCTGAATGTGTTAACGCGCGGCGGATTGGGATTTAATCTCGACGGTCAGCGCCGCCCCTCATTGTCATCGGTACGCATCTGGTACGCCTACCCCCGCAGCGCCTGGTCCAGGTCGGCGATCAGATCATCGCCATCCTCTATCCCCGACGACAACCGCACCAGCGAATCCGAAATGCCGATTTCCGCGCGCTTTTCCGCCGGGATCGAGCCGTGCGTCATCAGCGCCGGGTGTTCGATCAGGCTTTCGACGCCGCCGAGGCTTTCAGCCAGCGTGAACAATTGCGTCCGTTCGAGGAAGCGTTTGGTGCCGGCGAGGTCGCGGTCGAGGTCGACCGAGATCATGCCGCCGAAGGCATGCATCTGTTGGACGGCGATGGCGTGCTGCGGATGGCTGGCCAGGCCGGGATAGACGACGCGGCGCACATCTTTTCGCGCCTCCAGCCACTGCGCAATCTTCAGGCCGTTCGTGGAATGCCGCTCCATCCTGAGCGCCAGTGTCTTGATGCCGCGCAGCGCGAGAAAACTGTCGAAGGGACCGGAGATGGCGCCGATGGCGTTCTGCAGGAATTTCAGCTGGGCGGCGAGATCCTTGTTGTCGCCGACGATGGCGACGCCGCCGACCATGTCGGAATGGCCGTTGAGATATTTTGTCGTCGAATGGACGACGATGTCGATGCCGAGTTCAAGCGGCCGCTGGATGTAGGGGCTGCAGAACGTGTTGTCGGCGACCGTCAAAACCCCTTTGCGCCTGGCGAGTGCCGCAACGCCTTCGAGGTCGACGATGCGCAGCAGCGGATTGGTGGGCGTTTCGACCCAGAGCAGTTTCGTCTCCGGACGGATAGCGGCTTCGACAGCGGCGAGGTCGGTAAAATCGACGAAGGAGACCTGCAGATTGGCCGAGCGCTTGCGCACCCGCTCCATCAGCCGGAACGAGCCGCCATAGATGTCGTCGGTTGCAACGATATGGGCGCCGCTGTCGAGCAGCTCGAGCACGGTCGAGATCGCCGCCAGGCCGGACGCGAATGCAAAGGCGGCCGAGCCGCTTTCGAGATCGGCCACCGCGCGCTCGAAGGCGAAGCGGGTCGGGTTCTGGCTGCGGGCGTACTCAAACCCCTTGTGCACGCCGGGCGACTGCTGGCCATAGGTCGAGGTCGCGTAGATCGGCACCATCACCGCGCCGGTCAGCGGGTCATGGCTCTGGCCGCCATGGATGGTGCGCGTGGAAAAAGCCAGGCGGTTCTTGCCCGATGGGGGTGTTTCAGCAGTCATCGTGCGCGCCTTAAATGGTTGATCAGGTCGATACGGGTTATCAGGCCGACGAACTCGTCGCCATCGAAGATGATGGCGACCTCGTTGCGGTCGAACACCGGCAGCAGCGCATCCAGCGTCTGGCTGGCCTGCAGCGTGTGCAGATTGGAGGTCATGGCGGTGCGCACCGGAGCGTTGAAGCGGTCCCAGCGGCCTTCATAGGGGCCGTCGACCTTGGCCAATATATCGCCCTCATCGATAATGCCGACCAGCTTGCCGTTGTCCAGCACCGGCAGCTGCGAGACATCGGAGCGGCGCATGCGGCCATAGGCGTTGAGCAGGCTTTCGTCGGGGCCGACATAAACGGTGTCGCCGGTGCGGTGCGAGCGCATGACGAGGTCGCGCAGATCGCCATGCTGTTCCTGTTCGGCCAGCCCCTGCTCGGCCAGCCAGAAATCGTCGAACACCTTGGACAGATATTTGTTGCCGCTGTCGCAGACGAAGGTGACGACGCGTTTTGCTGTCGTCTGCTCGCGGCAATAGCGAAGCGCGGCCGACAGCAGCGTGCCGGAAGACGAGCCGGCGAGAATGCCTTCCTTCGAAAGCAGGTCCCGCACGGCCAGCATGCTCTGCTTGTCTGGGATGGAATAGGCTTTCCTGACCAGCGACAGATCGGCATTGGGCGGCACAAAATCCTCGCCGATGCCTTCGACGGTCCAGCTGCCGGCCTCTTCCATCTTGCCGGTCTTGATCAGCGGCGCCAGCACCGATCCGACGGGATCGGCCAGCACCATTTCGGTCTTCGGCGATGTTCTGGCGAAGTAGCGGCCAAGCCCGGTCAGCGTACCGCCGGAGCCGACGCCGACGACCACGGCGTCGAGGTCGCCATCGAGCTGGGCAAGGATTTCCGGTCCGGTGGTGGTCTCATGCGCCTCGGGGTTGGCCGGGTTGGCGAACTGGTTGGCGTAGAAGGCGCCGGGCGTTTCCGATGCGATCTTCTCGGCCATGTCCTGGTAATATTCGGCATGGCCCTTGCCGACATCGGAGCGCGTCATGCGCACTTCGGCGCCGAGCGCGCGCAGATGCTGGATCTTTTCGCGCGACATCTTGTCGGGCACGACGAGGATGATGCGGTAGCCCTTGGGGATGCCGACCTGGGCGAGGCCGAGGCCGGTATTCCCGGCGGTCGCCTCGACGATGGTGCCGCCGCGCTTGAGCTTGCCTTCCTTCTCGGCCGCGGAAATCATAGACAGCGCAATGCGGTCCTTGATCGAGCCGCCTGGATTCTGGCTTTCGAGCTTGATGAACAGCCGGCACTTGCCGGTGTCGAATTTGGTCAGTTCGACCACCGGCGTCTGGCCGATGAGGTCGAGCACCGAGGCGTAGGGCGGACGCAGGCGGGATAACGCGCCGTCCGAACTGCCTGGCGCAGCTTTTCCGTGCTCGCTCATATCGATGTGCTCCCTTGAACAAGCGACCGCCTCGGGGGCAGAGCGGCAGCGTAGCTTCTTTTCCGGCCGTTTGCAGTCGGAAAGAAGGTAGATCGTGCCAATCAACCGGCGAGAGGGGGAATGGAATTCCAGTTTTAGGCCGGCTTTGGACTCAAGCCCAACACCCTCCGTAGCGATCCTTCCCACCCCCCTCTGAGGGGCGTGCTATCCCACCGACGTCAACAGCTTTACCCCAGCAGCTGCTTGCTCAGCCGCGCACACTGGACTCGGATATCGGGGATGGCGTCGATCTCGAAGAAGGTGCCGCGGGTCAGCGGCCCGACGGCGAGGATCTTGGCCGATGCGGTGCCGTCGCCGGCGATGATTTCGCATTTGGCTGTGACATCGAGACCAAGCCGCAGCGGGTCGGGCCGCGCCAGGCCGCGGTCGACCAGCGAGCGCACGACGCTGTTCGACGTCGTCGAGATATCGCGGGCGATGCCGGTGCAATCATAGATGCGGGCGACCTGCAGCGTTTCCAGCGCCTTTGTGTGGCGGGACTGGATGCCGACGGTGAATCCATCGCCGGCCTCGATGCCGACGACACGGCCGGCGACCGGGCGGATGCGGCCGGTGCGCACCGCCTCGGTGACGCGGGCATGCACCTCGGGCGCCAGCCGATGGCGATGGATGTCCCACCAGGCCTTGGTGTGCTCGACGAAGCGGCGCTTGGCCGAGGACGGCCAGTTCTGCCAGATCTTCTGGTTGAAGGGTCGCAGCCCATCGACGACGTCGCGCCAGTCGATGCCGGCCTTCTGGTTTTCTCGGATCAGGTCGCGGAACCAGCCGACGAAATAGGAGAGCTGCGTGCCGAGCGGAATGTCGGCGACGTCGAGCTTGATCGGGTTGCCCTTGCGGTGCGGCGACGGCCTCCGGCCGCGCCGCGACACGGCGACGATCTCGCCGCGATGGCCGCGCTGCTCGAGCGACAGGAAGGCATCGACCATGCTGAGCCCGGTGCCCAGCACCAGCACGCGGGCTTCAGGATCGAGCGCGGTGTCGGCCTCGGTGCCCATGCGGATGGCGTGGCCCTGGCCGGCGCCGGGCTGCTCGTCATGGCCGGTGGCAAGCACCGCCAGATGCGCGACGACGCTGGTGCCGTTGGCCAGCACCACTTCGACACCGGACGATGTCGGCGAGATCGACAGGCTTTCCTCGCGAATCAGCCTGAGACGGCCGGTTTCCTTTTCGCGCGCTTCGAGTTCGTCGAGCACTTCCTTGAGGTAGCGGGCATAGACGCTGCGCGGTGCATAGAAGGGTGTCTGCGGCGTCTGTTCCTGGCTTATCAGGCCGCGCCCCTGCAACCAGCGCCAGAAATTCAGGGGATCGTCGGCATAGGCGCTCATCCCCGCGGCGCTGACATTCAGCACGTGCGCCGATAAGAGCGTCGAATAGGCGATGCCCTGGCCGAAATGCGGACGCTTTTCGATCAGCGTGACGCGAAGGTCCGGGTTGGGCGACTTCAGCAGATGCGCGGCAAGCACGACGCCGCTGGCGCCGCCGCCGACGATGATGATCGAGCTGCGGATGATCGAATTGGCGCGCGCGACGCTCATGCGAGCACGCTCAGGATCAGGCGGGGACCTTTTGCGCCGGCGCAAGCTCGTCGATGTCCCTCGCGACCGGAAGGTCGTCGAGGACGATGTCGCGCATCTCGGCCAGCGTGCGCTGGTCGAGCACCTCGGCGATCGCCTGCCGGACCTCGAGCATCAGATGTCGGACTTGGCATGTCGCCTCATTGCAGTCTTCACAGCGCTGATACTGGGTGCGGCTGGCGCAGGGGATGGGCGCCAGCGGTCCGTCGAGGACGCGCACGACATGGCCGACCTTGATCTCGTCGGCCGGGCGCGCCAGGCGATAGCCGCCATCCTTGCCCTTGCGGCTCTGGACGAAACCGGCATTGCGCAATTCGCCCAGAATGGCGTCGAGGAATTTCTTCGGGATGTTGTTGCCGCTGGCGATGTCGCCGACGAAGGCGAGCTGTCCCACCGGCAGATGCGCCAGATGGACCAGCGCCTTGAGGCCGTACTTGCCTTTTTTGGTGAGCATAGACCGAATGTTTCTCTGTCAGGCGATGGCCCAAACCATCGGTTGCGAAACGCCTGACGTGCCTCCCCGCCGCGTGCAAGCTGCTTCGACACATAAATTCTACTGACATGATATACAAGCCGAGAAACCTTGATTTTGCTTCGTTTTCACGCCGCAGGGGCCACTTTAGCAAGGCTTTGTGCCGTTACGGTCACAGCCAGCCGCGAGCGATTGCGGCGATGAACGGCGGCTCCTGCTCCCAATGTCGATAAGATTACTATACTTACCCTCGAACACGGGGAACGTGTTTTCAAATCAACCGTCTTTTACAGCATGGATTTGCGCCATTTGGGGCTTTGCCGGGAATTTTGGGTCGCAGCCCGCGGATCGGCGAACATGACTCCCGACAACTCGGGCGCCGCCCTGCGCCCGATATCAGGACGCCGCCTTGCCGCTCTGAGACCGGGCGGCCTTGGCGGCCACCGGCACGCCGCTTGACCGCAGCATCCAGCGGTGGCCGTCGCTGCGGAAGTCGGTGAGGCTCAACGGCTCGACATCGATCCTGCGGCAGGCCGCAAGCGGCGCGCCGAGCACCAAATCAGGCCTCTTCCGTAGCGAGGGTTGGCAGGACCACCAACTCTTCAGCACCTTTGGGGCGCCGTTTGCGTTTGTGCACGGTCCGACACGGGCCGGTCACCGCGCCCGCATCAGCCGTTGGTTTTTTTCTAACAAGTGCTTTTTCCTTGGAACGATTTAACTCTACAAGAATGATAGAATTAGCTGACTATGAACAGGCATCCGGTTTTTCTCATTTTTCATGGAGCCTTTCATGTCCAGCATTTCGCGACGCATTGTCCTCCTGTCGTCGGCAGCTTTGGCGGGTGCGGCCTTCCTCGGCCCGGCCCAGGCGCAGGACCTCAACATCACCATTGGCTACCAAACGGTGGTCGAACCTTCGAAAGTAGCACAGGCCGACGGCGCCTATGAAAAGGCGACCAAGGCAACGATCGACTGGCGTAAGTTCGATTCCGGTGCCGATGTCATCGCCGCCGTCGCATCCGGTTCGGTCGATATCGGCTATGTCGGCTCGAGTCCGCTGGCCGCGGCCGCCAGCCGCGAACTGCCGATCCAGACCATCTTTGTCGTCGGCCTGATCGGCCAGTCCGAGGCGCTGGTCGCCCGCAATGGATCCGGCATCGAGAAGATCGCCGACCTCGCCGGCAAGAAGGTGGCGGTGCCGTTCGTGTCGACCACGCATTACAGCCTGCTTGCCGCGCTGAAGCACGAAAACGTCGACCCGAAGTCGGTCGAAATCCTTAATCTCAGGCCACCGGAAATAGCCGCCGCCTTCGCCCGCGGCGACATAGACGCGGCCTATGTCTGGGATCCGGCGCTCGGCCAGATCAAGACGACAGGCAAGGTGGTGCTGGATTCCTCGCAGGTTGCCGCCTGGGGCGCGCCGACCTTCGACGCCTGGATCGTGCGCACCGACTTCGCCGAAAAGAACCCGGACGCCGTGCGCGATTTCGTCAAGGTGACCGGCGAATCCTATGCCCAGTTCCTGGCCAAGCCCGAGGCATGGTCGGTTTCGTCGCCGGAAGCGGCCAAGATCGCCAAGATCACCGGCGCCAAACTGGAAGAGGTGCCGCAGCTCCTCAAGGGTTACGTCTTCCCGACATTGGAGGAGCAGGCTTCCGACAAATTCCTCGGCGGCGGCACGGTCAAGGCGATGGAGGCAGCTTCGGCCTTCCTCAAGGAGCAGGGCAAGATCGACGCCGTGCTGCCCGACTATTCGAAATACGTGTCGTCGAAATACGTGACCGAGGCTCTGGCCTCGAACTGATCTTCAGTTTTACGCAATTCCGGACGGAAAACCGCTTCACACTTTTCCTGGAATTGCTCTGAACACGCGGTTTCCTCTTCCCTGACGCCGCGTGCTGCCTGTCCCGGATCCGCTTAACGAGGGCCGGGGCAGGCTGATTTTCTTCCGGAGCCCCTTTTCATGCCGCATCTCGTACTCGACCCGCATCTCGTACTCGACAAGGCCTCGGTTCACTATGACGGCCAAGCAGCGCCGGCGGTCGACCGAGTTTCCATCGATGTCGCCAAGGGCGATTTCGTCGTGCTGGTCGGCCGCTCCGGCTGCGGCAAGACCTCGCTGCTCAATGTCGCCGCCGGCCTGGTCGAACCCGCGCGCGGGGTCGCCACGATCGGCGGCAGACCGATCACCGGCCCAGGCTCCGACCGGGCGGTCGTGTTCCAGAACGATGCGCTGTTTCCCTGGCTGACGGCTCGTGAAAACGTCGGCTTTGCGCTCAGGCTGCGCGGCGTGCCGCAAGCCGAGCGGGCGCGCCGCGCCGACCAGTTGCTGGCGCTGGTCAAGCTTGACGGCGTCGGCGACAAACGCATCTGGGAATTGTCCGGCGGCATGCGCCAGCGCGTCGGCCTCGCCCGAGCGCTCGCGGCCGAGCCGGAATTCCTGCTGCTCGACGAACCGCTCGGCGCACTCGATGCGCTGACGCGCGAGCGCATGCAGACGACGCTGCTCGACCTGTGGACCGCAAGCCGGGTCGGCGTGCTGATGGTCACGCATGGCATCGAGGAGGCGCTGGTGCTGGCCACAAGCATCGTCGTTTTGGCGCCCGGACCGGGCCGCGTGGTGCGGACATTCGAGACCGGTTTCAGCCGGCGCTATGCCGCAGGCGAGCCGATCCGCACCATCAAGGCCGATCCGGCCTTTGCCGCGGCGCGCGGCGAGCTGACCGATGCGATCTTCGAAGGAGAGGTGGCATGAGCGTCACCTCCTACAGCGAGCGGCCGGCCACCGGGACCGGCGAGGCCGATGCCATTTCGGTGCCGTGGTCGCGGCCGGTGCGGAAGCGGCGCGGGGTTTCCTCGCGGGCGATCAGCGCCGTCACCATCCTGGTCGTGCTGGCGGCATGGGCGCTGTCTGCGCGCCTGCAACTGGTGTCGCCGGTGTTCCTGCCGTCGCCCGCCGCCGTGTGGACCAAGTTCATCGTGGTGATCAAGGACGGCTTCGTCGACGCGACTTTGCTGCAGCATATCGTCGCCAGCCTCGGCCGCGTGTTCGCGGCGCTGCTCGCGGCCATCGTCATCGGCGTTCCGGTTGGGCTGGCTATCGGCATTTCGACGGTCGGGCGCGGCATCTTCGATCCCTTGCTCGAATTTTTGCGGCCGATCCCGCCGCTCGCCTATCTGCCGCTGGTCATCATCTGGTTCGGCATCGGCGAGCCGTCAAAGATCCTGGTGATCGCCATTGCCATGCTGGCGCCGGTGGCGCTGTCGACGGCCTCGGGCGTGCGCGGTGTCTCAAAGGAGCGCATCGATGCGGCGCGTTCGCTTGGTGCGACGCAGCGCCAAGTGGTGCGCCATGTCATCCTGCCCAGCGCGCTGCCGTCGATCCTCACCGGCCTGCGCATCGCGCTCGGCGCCGGCTGGTCGACGCTGGTTGCAGCCGAGCTGGTGGCGGCAACGCGCGGCCTCGGCTTCATGATCCAGTCGGCCGCCCAGTTCCTGGTCACCGATGTCGTGGTGATGGGAATAGTGGTGATCGCGACAATAGCCTTCGTGCTGGAATTCATCATCCGCCGAATCGAGCGTCAGCTGGTTCCGTGGGCGGGAAAGGAATGACAACAAGTTCTGCCGGTTTGACCGGCTGCTTCCCTTCGCAGCACGGCGACCGCCGACCCCGGAACAGAAGGAGTGATGTCATGACCCAGTCCACCGCGGTGCTGTTCGCCCATCTCGGCAACTGGCTGCTCGCCTGGCGGGAGAACTCGTCGTCGCAGCCGCAGCCGAAATCGCCGGCCCCCGTGCAACTCGACGCCGAACGCGACCGCCTGCCGCCGCGCGACGAGGGATTTTACTGGGCCTGGCAGTATTGGTCGCAGTGAGGTGATGGAGATTAGCGCCAGCCTTCGCGATTTCGTCATCCTAGGGTGAAGCAAGGAGCGAAGCGACGCGGCGCAGACCCTAGGATCCATGCCGAGACGCTGATGCTACGCTCCAGGGGAGCAACAAACCGGGCGCCTACCACCCGGTTCCGCGAAACAGCTCAAACCACTCCGGATTGGCCTTCTCTATCAGTTCGATCTTCCACTGTCTCGGCCATCGCTTCAGCGACTTCTCGCGTTGAATGGCATCGGTGATGTCGAAGAATTCCTCATACCAGACCAGCCGTTGAACACCGTAGCGGCTGGTGAAGCCTGCGCCCTGGCCGGATTTGTGTTCAGGCATGCGGCGGGCGAGATCGTTGGTGACGCCGATGTAGATCGTGCCGCGTTTTTGGCTTGCAGTCATGTAGACGTAGTCGGTCATGGTTTCAGGGTATCGAGCCTCGGTTCGCGCACAAGCGACATTCTGATCCGTTCCACTCTACGGCAAACGTCACGGCATGGATCCTAAGGTCTGCGCCGCGTCGCTTCGCTCCTTGCTTCGCCCTAGGATGACGAGCGCTGGGTTCTGAAGAAAATATTTCCACGTCAAGCAGCCAACTCGCAAAATCGTTTCTCTACTAAATTTATAGACCTACCTAGCCTTGTCTCTCATCCACGGCAGGGAGCCCTTCCCGGCGCCGGTTCGCAGCGAAGGAAGAGGGATCATGTTCAGCCTGACCAGACGCGTTTTCGGCCTTGGCCTTTTGGCGGCGGGCATTGCTGCCTCGCTCAGTGCCTCGGCGCAGGAGTTGAAGCAGCTCAACATCGGCTATCAGAAGACCGGCCTGCCGGTCATCGCCCGGCAGCAGCAGGTGATCGAGAAGGCGCTGAGCGACAAGGGTGTCGCGGTGAAATGGGTCGAATTCACCGCCGGCCCGCCGCTGGTCGAGGCGCTCAATGTCGGCGCCATCGATGTCGGCTGGACCGGCGACGCACCGCCAATCTTCGGCCAGTCGGCCGGCGCCAACATCGTCTATGCGGCGGCACTGCCGGCCAATGGCGACGGCGAAGCGATCTTCGTCAAGCCGGCATCGCCGATCCAGTCGCTCGCCGACCTCAAGGGAAAGCGCATCGGCGTCGGCAAAGGCACCAGCGCGCACAATCTGCTGGTCGCGGCACTCGAAAAAGCAAACATCCCCTTCGACCAGATCACCCCGGTCTATCTCAGCCCGGCCGATGCTGCGGCGGCTTTCGCCAGCGACCAGATCGATGCCTGGGCGGTCTGGGATCCGTTCTACGCCATCGCCGAGACACGCTACCAGCCGCGCGTGCTGGCGCGCTCCAGCGAGGTGCTCAAGGTGAACACCTATTTCCTCGCCAACAAGGATTTTGCCAAGGCGCATCCGGAGACGATCACCACGACGATAGCGGCGCTCGGCGTGGCGGCGAAATGGGCGGACGCGAACCGCGACAAGGTCGCCGCGGCGCTGCATGAGGTGACCGGCGTGCCGCTCGACGCGCAGACGATCGCCGCCAATCGCACCAAATTCGGCATCTTCCCGATCACCGACGAGATCATCGCCGGCCAGCAGGCGACCGCCGATCGCTTCTACAAGCACAAGCTGATCCCGAATGCGGTGCGCATCTCCGACGCCGTGTGGACCGCACCGGGCAATTGATTTTTCACGTGCGGCGCCGGGGGGAAACGCCGGGCGCCTTTTGCCGTTTCACGCTTCAGGGATTTCGTCATGACCGCTCCAGACAATCCGCAAGCCAGCCCGCTCGATTTCTTCTGGTTCATCCCGACGCATGGCGACGGCTCCTATCTCGGCTCCGAACAGCAGCAGCGGCCGCCGGAGTTCGCTTACTTCAAGGAGATCGCACAGGCGGTCGACCGGCTCGGCTTTCCCGGCGTGCTTTTGCCGACCGGGCAGAATTGCGAGGATTCCTGGATCACCGCCTCCGGCCTTGCAGCGCTGACGGAAAAGCTCAAATTCCTGGTGGCGCTACGGCCCGGCGTGACGTTGCCCACCTTCGCGGCGCGCCAGACGGCGGCGCTCGACCGGCTGAGCAATGGCCGCCTGCTGCTCAATGTCGTGGTCGGCGGCAACCCGACCGAGCTTGCCGGCGATGGCGTGTTCCTGCCGCATGATGAGCGCTATGCGCAGGCGCAAGAGTTCCTGACCATCTGGCGCGCCCTGGTGTCGGGCGAGAGCGTCAACTTCAACGGCAAATATTACCGCGTCGACAATGGCCGCCTTGACCTTCTGCCGCAACAGGAGCGGCCGCCGCTCTATTTCGGCGGCTCGTCCGATGCCGGCCAGGAGCTCGCCGCCGATCTCGTCGATATGTACCTGACCTGGGGCGAGCCGCCGGCGCAGGTGGCGGAAAAACTCAGCGCGGCGCGCAAAAAGGCTGAACGGCGCGGCCGCAAACTGCGTTTCGGCATCAGGCTTCATTTCATCGTGCGCGAGACCGAGGAAGAGGCCTGGCGCGCCGCCGACCGGCTGATCAGCCACGTCACCGATGCCCAGATCGAAAATGCCCAGGCCCGCTTCACCAGGGAGATGGACTCTGTGGGACAGCGGCGCATGGCCGAACTGCATGGCGGCCGCCGCGACAGGCTGGTGGTTTCGCCCAATCTGTGGGCCGGCGTCGGCCTGGTGCGCGGCGGCGCCGGCACAGCTTTGGTCGGCTCGCCCGAGCAGATCGTCGAGCGCATCCGCGAGTATCAGGCGATCGGCATCGACACCATCATCGGCTCCGGCTACCCGCATCTCGAGGAAGCCTACCGCGTCGCCGAGCTTCTGTTCCCGCGTCTCGGCCTGGGCACCAGGCGGGCACGGGCGCATGAGCACATCGCCAATGAATTCGCCGTCGGGTTTCACGGCGCCAACCGCCTTCAGGCGTCGTCATGAGCCTGGCTCAACGGGTCAAACAGAACGGCATCGGCTGGCTGCTGCCGGCGTTGGTCATAATTGGCTGGGAAGCCGCCAGCCGCGCCGGCGTGATGCCGGCCAATGTGCTGCCGGCGCCGAGCGCGGTGGCCGAGGCCTTCTGGCGGCTGACGCTGTCGGGCGAGCTGATACAGAACATCGGCGTCAGCACGCTGCGCGCGCTGGCCGGCTTTGCCATCGGCGGCTCGATCGGCTTTGCACTCGGCCTTGCCAACGGGCTGTCGGCGCTCAGCCGCGGCCTGACCGACACGACGCTACAGATGATCCGCAACATCCCGCATCTGGCGCTGATCCCGCTGGTCATCCTGTGGTTCGGCATCGACGAGGAAGCAAAACTGTTCCTGGTGGCGCTCGGCGTGTTCTTCCCGATCTACGTCAACACGCTGCTCGGCATCCAGAGCGTCGACCCGCATCTGGTCGAGATGGGCCGGGTCTACGGCATGGACCGCCGCGCGTTGTTTTTTCAGGTGATCCTGCCCGGCGCGCTGCCGGCGATCTTCGTCGGCCTGCGCTATGCCTTAGGCATCATGTGGCTGACGCTGATCGTTGCCGAAACCATCTCGGCCAGTTCCGGCCTCGGCTACATGGCCATGCAGGCACGCGAATTCCTGCTGATCGATGTCGTCGTGCTGTCGATCCTGATCTATGCGCTGCTCGGCAAGCTTGCCGACAGCTTCGCCCGCCTGCTCGAGCGGCTGTCGCTCGGCTGGCATCCCGCCTTCCAGAACGCCTGAGGGTTCGATGCCAACCGCCAGCCTGACCGCCATCCGTTCCTTCGTCGCCGCGCCGGAACCGTCACGGCCGGAGGAGGCCGTCGACAGGCAGCGCGCCTTTGCCTTCAAGGGCGTGGAAAAGCGCTTTGGCGACAAGGTCGTGCTCGACGGCATCGATCTCGATGTGCCCGTCGGACAGTTTGTGGCCGTCATCGGCAAGAGCGGCTGCGGCAAGAGTACGCTGTTGCGGCTGCTGGCCGGGCTCGATCGGCCAACCGCTGGATCCCTTACATTCGGGCCGGAGGCGAAGGCCGGCGCCGGGGAAGAGAGCCGCTTCATGTTCCAGGAGCCGCGGCTGTTGCCCTGGGCCAGCGTGGTGAAAAACGTCGAGGTCGGGCTGACCGGGCTTGCCACCGGTGCGGAAGCCAGGCGGCGCGCGCTCGCCATCCTGGGTGAAGTCGGCCTCGCCGACCGCGCCGACGAATGGCCCTCGGTGCTGTCGGGCGGCCAGAAGCAGCGCGTGGCGCTGGCGCGTGCACTGATCGGACAGCCAAAGATTCTGGCGCTCGACGAGCCGCTCGGCGCACTCGATGCGCTGACCCGCATCGAAATGCAGCAGCTTCTGGAACGCATCTGGCTGGAGCAAAAATTCACCGCCGTGCTGGTCACGCATGACGTCGCCGAGGCGGTTGCGCTCGCCGACCGGGTGGTGGTGATCGACGAGGGCCGCATCGCGCTCGATCTCGACGTGTCGGTGGCGCGGCCGCGCCGGCGCGGTTCGGTCGAGCTTGCCAGGCTGGAGGGAAGGATTCTGGATCAGCTGTTCGGGTAGTGCTGTCGCGGGCAGGGCATTCTATCCGAGCCGGATAGATAGGTAACAGAATGGACCGGCAATATGGGGTGGCTGTTTTCTTGCTCGCCGGGTTGTGCCTGTTTGCGACTGCGGGTTTGACCAGCGCCTTCCCCCACTCCGTCTTTCCTCTCCCCCGTCGATCGGGGGAGAGGTGTCGAGCGAAGCTCGACGGAATGGGGGTCGATCTGTGTGGGTCGATTTTTCGTCGCAACTCACCCCCGCGAACGGCTCGCCCATACCAGCCCGGCGAAACCGACCAGCATGGTCACGATGCCGATATAGAGCCATTGCGACTGGCCGGTCATGAAACTGCCGCCGACCACGCCAATGCCCTGCAGCGACCACAGCGCGCCAATGGCGAGCACGATCAGCGCCAGCAGATATCTGAACAGTCTCATCGCCAAGATTCCTTTCCGAAGTCGATCGTCAACTGCGCCATGACCGTGATGACAGAGCGAAAGGACGGCGCCCAATCGCGCTCTCTTCTACTTGTACTATAACGTCCTGCCTTGCTCACGGAATCTGTGAAACAGCTCGCAATATCGCCGGAGATACGGCTGCGCCACACGAAAGATGCCTGACAAACTGTTTCCCAGCGACTCCAAACGTGTGCCGGTGCCACGGAACTGCCCGATGATTGCCGCATTTCCTGCCTTATTCGACACTTAACGGCTGGGGTCTGTCGAAAACGGAGCCAATCCCCCCAACATGAAGAAAACAAACCAGACCGCGCTTGTCGCGGTAACGATCGCGGCTGGCCTAATGGTCGGTGCATCCGCCTCCTCCGCCGCTGGCCAGTGCGGCCGCGCCTCTTGGTACGCACTGCATTCCAGGACCGCCAATGGCGAACGCATGAACCCGTCGGCGCTGACCGCCGCGCACCGCAGCCTGCCTTTCGGCACCAAGTTGAAAGTGACCAACCAGAATAATGGCCGCAGCGTCATCGTGCGCATCAACGACCGCGGCCCGTTCATCAAAGGGCGCGTGCTCGATCTGTCCAAGGGCGCCGCCGGCCAACTCGGCTTCATCGGCTCCGGCCATACCTCGGTGTGCATGGCGCGCGTCTAGATCTGTCCAAGTCCGGCCCGATCGGGCCGGACGCATCCCTGCCCCGTTGTCCAACAGCCTTGCATTTTGCAGTGCACATTGAGCCGGCTGCACCCGCCCAACGCGGTTTCTCAAGGCCTCGGACGAAAGATTGGCATATGTCACGCCACGTGATGTATTGCATCGCAGCAATATCTTGTTAACCTCCGCGCGAGACATTCAAGGCTCGGCGCTGTCCGTCGTCCCTTCGGTCACGGCAGCTGCGGAGTACCTGATGTTCTACCAGCTCTATGAAATGAACCATGCCGCCCTGCAGCCCGCCCGGCTTTATGCCGATGCAGTGCGGCTGTTCTACACCAACCCGCTCAATCCGTTTTCGCATACGCCGTGGGGCCGCTCGGTCGCTGCCACCGCCGAACTGTTCGAGCGCACAACGCGCCGCTACAGCAAGCCGCATTTCGGCCTGAGCAAGACCGTGGTCGACTGGAAGAGCGTCGAGGTCAGCGAAAAGACCGTGTGGTCGCGGCCGTTCTGCAATCTCACCCACTTCGAGCGGTCGGTGCCCGCCGGGCGCACGGCCGACCCCAAGCTTCTCATCGTGGCGCCGATGTCGGGCCATTATGCGACGCTGCTGCGCGGCACGGTCGAGGCGATGCTGCCCTATGCCGACGTGCACATCACCGACTGGGTCGATGCCCGCATGGTGCCGGTGACCGACGGCCATTTCGACCTCGACGATTATATCGACTACATCATCGACATGCTGCATGCGCTGGGGCCGGACACCCATGTGATGGCGGTGTGCCAGCCTTCGGTGCCGGTGCTGGCGGCGGTGGCGCTGATGGAAAAGCGCGGCGATCCCTTCGTGCCCTCGACCATGACCTTGATGGGCGGGCCGATCGACACCCGCCGCAATCCGACCGCGGTCAATCTGCTGGCCAAGGAAAAGGGCATCGACTGGTTCCGCGACAACGTCATCATGCACGCGCCCTGGCCGGTGCCGGGCTTCGGCCGCGAAGTCTATCCGGGCTTCCTGCAGCTGTCGGGCTTCATGAGCATGAACCTCGACCGCCACATCACCGCCCACAAGGACTTCTTCATGCATCTGGTCAAGCATGACGGCGACAATGCCGAGAAGCACCGCGATTTCTACGACGAATATCTGGCGGTGATGGACCTGACGGCGGAATTCTATCTGCAGACCGTCGACACGGTGTTCGTGCGCCATGCGCTGCCCAAGGGCGAGATGACGCATCGCGGCGAGGTGGTCGACACCAAGGCGATCCGCAATGTCGCGCTGTTCACGGTCGAAGGCGAGAACGACGACATTTCCGGTCTCGGCCAGACCCAGGCCGCCCACGATCTCTGCCCCAACATCCCGGCTGACCGGCATGCGCATTACATGCAGCCGGCCGTCGGCCACTACGGCGTCTTCAACGGGTCGCGATTCCGCTCGGAAATCGTGCCGCGCATCGTCGATTTCATCACCAGCTACGGCCGCCAGAACCGGGTTGCGGTGAAACCAAGGCTGGTCCGCTCCGCCAAAAGCTGAGGCTCGATCCGGCTGCAGCGTGCATTGCCCACAAAAGCGGGGCGATTTTGCGCGCCACAGGCGTTCTGTTGCACAATAGACGCTGTTGGGCGGGCGCGGGTAACCATGCCGAAGAATCTGGCTCCCCTTATAATTGACACGGAGTGTAAATCCCCTTTAACCTTTCGTTAAGAACAAGGGCGAACGGGGACAATGACTTCCTCACCGATGGCACGGACGCTGCGCTTGTGGGCGGCAGCAGGGCTGGCGATCTCTGCGTGCTGGGCAGTGCCGGCACTTGCAGGCGGCGCCATGGCGACGGGCGGCATGACCTCGCAGCCGATCGGCCACTATGATTTCTGTAAAACCCAGCCCGGCGAATGCTCGATCCGGCCGAGCAACCTCAACCCCGCCGCGATGACCGACGCCTTCATGCGCAAGCTGATCAACGTGACGTCAAGGGTCAACGCCGCCGTCAAGCCGATGAGCGACTACGACATCTATGGCAAGGACGAGGTCTGGGCCTATCCCGACAAGGGCGTCGGCGATTGCGAAGACTATGTGCTGGAAAAGCGCCGCCAGCTCTCGCGCTCTGGCGTGTCGCTGGCCGATCTCTTGATCACCGTCGTGCGCAAGCCGGACGGCGAAGGCCATGCCGTGCTGACCGTGCGCACCGACAAGGGCGACTACGTCCTCGACAATCTGACCGACAAGGTGAAGATCTGGGACGCCACCGGCTATCGCTTCCTCAAGCGGCAGGCCATCGACAACACCGGCCGCTGGGTCTCGATCCGCGGCGGCCAGCAGGTACTGGTCGGCGCGGTTCAGTAAGGACACGACGCTTTCGAACGAGCGGGATATCGGCCCGCGCGCCATCTTCAGGATGAGTCAGCGCCGCCCCCATCAACGCTGCGGAATAGGTGCCGGCGCAGCGGCTATCTCCCTTCCCCCGTCACTACGGGGAGAAGGTGCCGGCAGGCGGATGAGGGCAGCGCTGCCCTCGAAATCTTATCTCTCGAAACGCCTCCTCAAAAAATTTCGCTACCTGCGTGAACCAAACCGTCTCCAGCGGCGACACACAGCCGTAAACAGAAACCCAACCATGGAGACTTCAAATGACTGCTTTCCTGCGTAATGCTTTCCTCGCCGCCATCGCGGTATCGTCCCTGGCCGGATCCGCTATGGCCGACCAGACCGGCTGCGCCAAGAACAACCAGTGGGGCAATCGCTGTTGCGATCTCACCTCGGACTGCCTGGGTGGCGGTCGCGGCGGCGATCATGACAGCACTGGCGGCCGTGGCGGCCAGGCCGGCGCGAAGTAATCTCGCTATATGCCCGCTGGCTAACGGCCGGCGGGCATCGCCTTCAGGATGAAATGCCGGCGCTATTGATGAGCATTCGTGGCCTTGGCGCCGCCCTACTTACGCCGCTCCAGTGCCGCCCGGATCGAGCCGGTGATGCGGGCAAGCTCGGCTTCGTCCAGCTTCTCGATGTTTTCGGCCAACAGATTGGCCAACTCGGTGGCAGCAGGACTGAGGCCGGACGTATCGAGTCTCACCCGCGGATGTGAGGCCTCGGCCAGACGCGCCAGCTCTTCGGCATCGTCCCAGATGACGTTGAAATAGCCGATGATCTTCTGGATCAGCGTCCAGGTCGGCGCGCCGCGGCGGCCATGTTCCAGCGCCGACAGATAGGCGGCGCTGACTCCGATCGCCTGCGCCATGTCCTTCTGGCGCAAGCCGCGCTCGGCTCGAAGCGCCCGCAGTTTTTCGCCGAACGGCGTCATCAGCGGGTTCGCCTGAGCCGAACGTAGAGCGCGCCCGAACCGCCGTGGTTGCGGGCGGCGTGATCGTGGCTGGAGACCAGCGGCCGGAAGGCAGGCGTCGACAACCAGGCAGGCACGGCGCGCCGCAAGACGCCGTCGCCGCCCGACGACGACCCTTTTCCCGTAATGACTAGGACATAGCGGACCCCGCCGGCATGGGCCCGGTGCAGGAACGAAAACAGCAGCGAATAGGCCTCGTCCTGGGTCATGCCATGCAGATCGACGCGGCCTTCGATCGGCAGCCGGCCCTTCTTCAGCTTGTCCAATGTCGGCTCGTCCAGCGCGTGCGATACATGCTGCGCCTTCGGCTTGGCGGCGAGGACCGGACCGACAGCGACCGGCGTCTGTGCCGGCTTGGGGTCGACGACAATGTCGGGAATCTCGACCGCAGTCCGGCCCTTCAACGGTCGGGCGGTGCGCGCCACCAGGTTCCACAGCACCCGGTCGTCTTCATTGAGTTTATCGGGGCGCTTGTTCATCGATTCGATTCCGAAACGAGAGCGCGTGGAACCAAGGCATAGAAATCGGCCGCATTGCGAACGACGCCGGCGATCTCGCCGGCCGCATCGCCGGAGCCGGCGAACAGATCGCCCCGCGCCGGCCCGGTGATGGCCGAACCGGTGTCCTGCGCAATCATCAGCCGCCGGAACGGTTTTCCATCGAAGGCGGTCAGCGACGGAGCGTCGATGTAGAAGGGCGTGCCGAACGTATGCAGCAGCCGGTCGACGGCGAGCGAGCGGCCGGGCGTCAACGGCACCTTGGCGGCGGCGATAGGACCGAGTGCGGCATCGTCGACATCGGCTTCGCGAAAGAAGATGTAGGAGCGGTTCTGCCAGAGGATCTCGTCGACGCGATCCGGATGCGCCCTGAACCAGGCGCGGATAGACTGCATCGTCACTTTTTCCAGTCGGATTTCGCCGAGTTCGGCGAGAATCTTCCCCGGACCGCTGAAACGTTGGCCGGATTTGGCGGCGTAGGTGACGCGGCAAAGCCGGCCGTAGGTCATCTTCAGCCTGGCCGCACCTTGCACATGGATGAAGAAGACGTCGACCTTGTCGGCAAGCCAGGCGATTTCCAGGCCTTGGCCGGCCAGCGCGCCTCTCTCGATCTCACTGCGGTCGAAATACTCCACCAGGCCCTGCGGCGTATCGCGGGCGAAGGCGAGATAGTCGTCCATCCCTCGAGGACGGTTGGCATCATCGATGTCGACGAGATCGGAAGGCCGCGCCAGCAGCGGCACCGTGAATTCATCCGTGCGCACTGGTGAGGCCTCGGACTCGGGCTCGTAGAAGCCGGTGACCAGGCCGAGGTTTTCGGATCGAATCTGGACCGGGGCGAAATGGCGCTCGAAAAAAGCCTTGGCCGCCGACCGATTCGCCGGCGAAACGGTGCGCGCCTCGTCATAAGCGCCGGCAAACGCGTTGAACCGGACGCCCAACGAACCGGTGCGGTAGGGCTTGTTCAGGACATGAAAGGCCGAACGGCGGAAGGCTTCGAAAGCGGGCAGATGGTCATCGGAATTCCAACCGGGAAGATCATCGAAGGACTTTTCCACGAAAAGCGGCGAGAGCGACACCTCAGCCTCGCCACTGCCGATGTTTGCCTGCATGTCGCTATCCCAAAAAAGCTGCCCGCACCGGGCGACATGCATAGGCTCAGTCTTCTTCCTCGGTGGCGACCAGCTTCCAGTTCGGATCGCGCGAGCGTGTGTCGCGGGCGAAGGTCCAGACATCCTTGACCTCGGCCACCGTCTCGGGATCGCCATCGATGACGGCACCCGCCTTGTCGCGGGTCGCCGAAATCAGTTCGCTCACGATGCGCAGCGTGATGTGGGCCTCGCCGCCCTTCATCTCGGCCGAGACGATGTCGGCCTTGTCGATGCCGACGAAGGAGGACTGGATCTTTTCGGCTTTCGCCTCGCGGTCGCCAATCGCGGCAACGAAGCCGTCAAAAACCTCGCGCGACAACAGGTTCTTCAGCGTTTTTCGGTCGCCATCGGCATAGGCCATGACGATCATCTCGTAGGCCAGCTTGGCGCCGTCGACGAAGACTTTGGGGTCGAAGGAGGGATCATTATCCTTGATCGCGCGCAGGCCCTTGTTGAGGTCGGTGTCGGGCTTGGCGAAGGCATCGATGGCCGCGTAGGTCTCGGCAGCCGTCTCGCCCGGCATGCGCTTGCGTGGCAGCGAAACCACATTTTCGGGCTTCTGGGTCGCGTCCTTCTCGGTGCGGCTGGCCGTGTACGGATCGAAGGGCGGGCGCTCGCTGCCCGTGCGGCGGCCAAGCACGTTGCGCAGCTGGAAAAAGATCACCACCGCCGCAATCAGAAAGAAAATGGTGCCGAAGTCGAAGAATCCCATATCTTTCGCCAATCAATCCCTGACCTGGCCGGGACCGCCAGCCAATCGGGCGGCGGTCGCATGGCGTTAAACATGCAAAGCATATAGAACGCATGGCGCAATCATTCAAATCAAAGGCAGGCATACCTATCTAACGGCCTCAGTGCCAGCGGCGATTATGCGCCGCCCGGCAAACATGGAAACGATCGGTCAAGACTTGCGCATTTCCTTCCTTCCTCTGTTCCTGCTTGCGCTGCCGTTGCTGGAAATCGCCGGTTTCGTCATTGTCGGCCGCGAGGTCGGGGCGCTCGCCACGGTCGGCCTGGTGCTGGCTTCAAGCATTGCCGGCGTGCTTCTGCTCCGGCACCAGGGTTTTGGTGTCATGGCGCGGGTCCGCGCCGAGATGGCCGGCGGCGGCGACCCCAGCCGCCAGCTCGCGCATGGCGCCATGATCGTGGTCGCCGCCATCCTGTTGATCATCCCCGGCTTCATTACCGATATTATCGGCCTGCTGCTGTTCCTGCCGCCGGTGCGCGACCTTGCCTGGCGCAGGCTCAAGGGCCGCATCGTCGTCGCGACCGATTTCACCGCCGGCGGTTTTCGCGGTAGGTCGCGCGACAAGGTCATCGACCTCGACGACGGCGACTATTCGCGCGAGGACGATTTCAAGCGCGGTCCCGACCATAACTCGCCGTGGCGCCGCCTGAAGGACGACTGACCGTCGCCTTGAGGACGACTGAGGCTACATCGACCCCTTCGGCCTGAAGGCGGCAAACCTTGTCTTGTCATGCCGACCATGCTAGCCAACGCCCGATTTCAATTCGGTCAGCGCTGCTGTCCAGGCAAAAGGAACAAGGCTCATGGCCAGCAAAGATGACGCGCCGGTCGGCGCCGCCAACGGCAACGGCGAAACGGCGCAGCCCTCGCTCAACGTGCTTGCCCAGTATGTGAAGGACCTGTCCTTCGAAAGCCCCGGCGCGCCGAACTCGCTGCGCGGCCGCGACAAGGCCCCAGGCATTGCGATCAACGTCAATGTCAATGCCAACCCGCTCTCCGACAAGCAGTTCGACGTCAATCTGACCTTGAACGCCAAGGCGTCCTTCGACCAGGAAGTGCTGTTCAATGTCGAACTGGTCTATGGCGGCGTCTTCGCCATCGCCGGCTTCCCGCAGGAGCACATGCTGCCGATCCTGTTCATCGAATGCCCGCGGCTTTTGTTCCCGTTCGCCCGCCAGATCATCGCCGAAGCCACCCGCAATGGCGGCTTCCCGCCGTTGATGCTCGACCCGATCGATTTTGCCCAGATGTTCCAGCAGAAGCTGGCCGAGGACCAGGCGGCATCGAAGGTCAAGGTGAGCTGAAGGCAAGCGTCACGCGCATGAGTTGAAAGCCCGGCTTCGTGCCGGGCTTTTTGTATACTGAGATGCTGGCGGGACAGCACCCCCTCTGCCTTGCCAGGCATCTCCCCCTCATCGCGACCTTCGCCAACTTTAGACGTTGCAGGAATGGGCTGGAGCGGCGAAGCTGCTGATCTCCCCCCTTGAGGGGGAGATGGCCGGCAGGCCAGAGAGGGGTGTGACGGAACGCTACCTCCGCGATCCGTTCACCCCGCCGCCACCTTCAGCCACAGCGCCTTTTCACCCAGCGTCGCCACCAGCCCCGCATGCGCCGCTCGCTCGCCCTCAGTCAGGCGCGGCGGCAGGGCGATTGGCCTGGCGGCGATCGAGATGTCGATGTCGGCAACGTCGCCATTGCTGTTGAGCTGCACCACGACCGCGTCGAGGACAAGTGCGGCCTGCTTGCCGCCGATGAGTTCGATGTAGACCTCGGCCAGGAGCTCGGAATCGAGCAGCGCGCCGTGCTTGGTGCGGTGGCCGTTGTCGATGCCGTAGCGGCGGCAGAGCGCGTCGAGCGAATTGGGGCCCATCGGATGCTTGCGCCGCGCCAGCGCCAGCGTGTCGACGACGCGCCCGGTGTCTATGGCCGGCTGGCCGAGCCGCCCGAATTCCGTGTTGAGGAAGCCGATGTCGAAATTGGCGTTGTGGGCGACGAGCTTGGCGCCGTCGGTGAAGGCGAGCCATTCCTCGGCGATTTCGGCAAAGGTCGGCTTGCCGACGAGGTCGGCGGCGCTGATGCCGTGCACGGCTTGCGCCTCGACATGGACGGCGCGCCCCTGCGGATTGATGAATTTGTGGAAGGTGCGGCCGGTCGGGAAGCGGTTGACCAGCTCGACGCCGCCAAGCTCGATGATGCGGTCGTCGCGCATGTCGAGTCCGGTGGTTTCGGTATCGAAAATGATCTCACGCATAGAATCAACTCACTCCTGGAGGAGTAGAATCATGGAGCGCAACAAAATGGCAATGGGCAATGCCGACAGCCTGCCGTCAGGAGCCTTATGGGCGCGACTTATCCCCCAGGAGTTAGCAGGCGAGCTCAGCGCCCTGAGAGCTCGGCAATGATCGCGCCGACCGCGCTGCGGGCGGCGTCCATGCCTTCACCGGTGTCGATGACGAAATCGGCCTGCCGGCGTTTTTCGGCATCGGGCACCTGCTTGGCCAGGATGGCCGCCAGCTTTTCCTCGCTCATATCAGGACGCGCCAGCACGCGGGCGCGCTGGATATTGGCCGGCGCGGTGACGACGACGACCTTGTCGACACGGTTGCGGCCGCCGGTTTCGAACAGCAGCGGAATGTCGAGCACGACGAGCGGCGCGGCGGCGGCGCGGTGCCTTGCCAGAAAGGCATCGGCATCGGCCCGCACCAGCGGATGGACGATCGCCTCCAATGTCTTCAGCGCAGCAGCGTTGCCGAGCACGCGGCGCGCCAACTCGGTGCGGTCGACCGAACCGGCAATCACGGTGCCGGGAAAGGCCGCCTCGACGAGAGGTGCTGCCTTGCCGGCATAGAGGCGATGCACGGTCTCGTCGGAGTCATGCACCGGCACGCCGGCGTCGACGAACATTTTCGCCGTCGTCGACTTGCCCATGCCGATCGACCCGGTGAGGCCAAGCACGATCATCATTTTGCGCCCATCATTTGCGACCCATCATTTGGCGACGATGTCGGCGACGATCATCTGTCGCAACTCAGGCGTGACCTGCGGCTTCTTGCCGAACCAGCGTTCGAAACCGGGCACAGCCTGGTGCAACAGCATGCCGAGCCCGTCGACCGTCTTCAAGTTTCTCGCGCGGGCAGCGGCAAGCAGCGGTGTTTCCAGCGGCACATAGACGATGTCTGCGACAATGGCGTGAGCTGGCAGGCCGGCCGGATCGGCGGCCAGCGTCGCATCGCCATGCATGCCAAGTGCCGTCGTGTTGATCAGCAAGCCGGCATCGCCAAGCAAGTCGCCGACCGCGCCATGCGCCGAGACGCCGGCCCCGAAGCGGTCGGCGAGTTCCTGCGCCCGCGCCAATGTGCGGTTGACGATGCGGATATCTTTGATGCCGCGCGATTTAAGCGCGTGGATGACCGCGCGCGACGCGCCACCGGCGCCGAGCACCACGGCCGGAGCGTTTCTCTCCCAGCCCCGGGCATGCTCGTCGAGATTGCCGGCAAAGCCGATCCAGTCCGAATTGCCGCCCCACAGCACGCCGTCGTCCAGCCACAGCATGTTGACCGCGCCGATCATCTCCGCCGCCTCGTCGCGGCGCTCGACCCGGGCGAAGGCGACTTCCTTGTGTGGAATGGTGACGTTGCCGCCCTGATAGCCATTGGCCTGGAGGGAAGAGAGGAACTCGGGAAAATCGGCCGGCGCGACATCGATCGCATGATAGCTGCCGTCGATGCCGTATGTGTTCAGCCAATAGCCGTGGATCTTCGGCGAGCGCGAATGCGCGATCGGATGGCCGGTGACGAAAGCTTTTTTCTCAACCATCGATGGCTCCGAGCGCACGCAATTCCGCCAGCACCGGTAACAGCGGCAGGCCGACAATGGTGAAATAATCGCCTTCGATCTTTTCGAACAGCTGGATGCCTTCGCCCTCGATCTGGTAGGCGCCGACGCTCGACAACGCCTTGGCGCCGACGCGGGCCAGGTGCCGGCCGACGAAGGCCGGATCGAGCTTGCGCATGGTAAGGCTGGCGATGCCGACGTGACGCCACAGCACCTTGCCGTTGCGGCAGAGCACGGCGGCGCTGTTCAGCTGATGCGTCTTGCCCGACAGCGCCAGCAGATGGCGGCGGGCGCCTTCCATGTCGGCCGGCTTGTGGAACACTTCATCTCCCAGTGACAAAGTCTGGTCGCAGCCGAGCACCAGGGCGCCCGGTCTGCGTTCGCTGACCTCGGTCGCCTTGGCTTCGGCGAGTATCAGGGCGACATCTTCCGGCGACACACCGCTGTCCTGCAACGGCGCCTCGAGCGCACGCTCGTCGACATCGGCAGGCACCGCTTCGATGCCGAGCCCGGCATTGATGAGCATTGCTTTGCGGAACGGGCTGCCGGAGGCGAGGATGATTTTTTCGGTCATGGGTTCTGGGCCTGGTCGATAGTGGTTGATTGGGGCAGGAGGTCGCGTTGCCATCCCATCATCTATTCTTCCCCCGCAGGGCAACAATGGCTGCCGCGGTCTCTTCGATCGAACGGCGGCTGACGTCTATCATCGGCCAATTGTGGCGGGTGCAGATCTGGCGGGCATAGGCGAGCTCTTCGGCGATCGAGGCACGGTCGACATAATCGGTCGCTTCGTAGGTGCTGCTGTTGCCGAGCACGCGGTTCTGCCGGACATGCGAGATGCGTTCGGCGGTGGCGATCAGCCCGACGATCAGCGGCTTGGTAGCAGCGGCCAGGCTTTCGGGCACCGGCACGCCGAGCACGATCGGGATGTTGGCGGTCTTGATGCCGCGGTTGGCGAGATAGATGCTGGTCGGCGTCTTCGATGTCCTGGAAATGCCGATCAGCACGACATCGGCGTCGTCCATGTTGAGCGGCAGCTGCCCGTCATCATGCTCCATCGTAAAATTGAGTGCGTCGATACGGTGGAAATAATCGGCATCGAGCACATGCTGGGCGCCGACGCGGCGGCCGGCCGGCGTGCCGAGATAGGACTGGAACACGGTGAGGACCGGCTCCAGCACCGAAACGCAGGGCAGCCCCATGGCGGCGCAGCGCTCGTCAATACCGCGCGCCAGCTTCTGGTCGACGACGGTGTAGAGGATGATGCCCGGTTCCTCTTCTATGTCCTCGAAGACTTTCGCCACCTGCTTTTCGGTGCGGATGAGCGGATAGATATGCTCGATGGCGCGCGCATCCTTGTATTGCGCCGAGGCGGCTCGGCCGGCCGCCAGCAGCGTCTCGCCGGTGGCGTCGGAAATCAGGTGCAGGTGAAAGAAGCTCTGGGGTTTGTTCACAGGGGGCGCCTCAGGCTGTGGGCTTGTGTGGATAAACCGGGGCCGCAAAGGCGACCGGCTGGAGGCGACTGTATCAGAAGGCCAGTTGTCCACAATTCGATGCGCTGTCAGCTTCACTGTGCGGTTGGGGACAAATCTGGGGACGGGCGTTTTTGCCAGCGCTTCATCCACAGAGGCGGTTTTTCAGCGGCTACGTCAAACCATTGACTCCAGTGATGGAATCCTGGTCATCCACACTCTTTGACAATCCCGCGGAAGAAACACGCGACAAAATGCTGGCTGGCCTTTTCCAGGGCAAAGCGGGACAGGTGACAACCACCGATACCAACAGACTCTTAGAATCAGAAAATTCTAGAAATAGACTATTTAATTATAGAGAAGGCAGGGAAGAGAGCGCTCAATGCCCGAGAACCGCATCGTGCTGGACGTGCTGAGAGGCGAGGCAGTGTTTCCGCCGCCGCTCTGGATGATGCGCCAGGCCGGGCGCTATTTGCCGGAGTACCGCGAGACCAGAAAGCGCGCCGGGTCCTTTCTCGATCTTTGCTACAATCCTGATCTGGCCGTCGAGGTGACGCTGCAGCCGATCGAGCGCTTCGGCTTCGATGCCTCGATCCTGTTCTCGGACATTCTGGTCGTGCCGCATGCGCTTGGGCGCGATGTCCGCTTCGAGGAGGGCCGCGGGCCGCTGCTGACGCCAATCACTGCAGCTCAGATTTCGGCTCTCAACGGCGAAACGTTTCACGTGAATCTCGAACCCGTCTACGAGACGGTTCGCCGGCTGCGTGCAAGATTGCCTGACGAGACCACGCTGATCGGCTTCTGCGGCGCGCCGTGGACGGTGGCGACCTACATGATCGCTGGCCACGGCACACCCGACCAAGCGCCGGCGCGGCTGTTTGCCTATCGCGAACCGACGGCCTTCAAGCATCTCCTGAAAGTGCTCGCCGACCACTCCGCGGCCTATTTGATCCGCCAGATCGAAGCCGGTGCCGACGTGGTGCAGATTTTCGATTCGTGGTCCGGCGTGCTTGATGATGCGTCTTTCGATCAGTTCTGCGTGCAGCCGGTGGCGGAGATCGTCAGGCAGGTTCGTGCGGTTCATCCCGATGTTCCGATCATAGGCTTTCCCAAGGGCGCCGGCGCCCGCTACGAGACCTATCGTGAGAAGACCGGTGTCACGGGGCTGGGGATCGACTGGACCGTACCCCTGGCGGCGGCGAACGAACTGCAGCGCTCGGGTGCGGTCCAGGGCAACCTCGATCCCTTGCGGCTCGTGGCCGGCGGCAAAGCCCTGTCGGACGGCGTCGATGCGATCCTCAAGGCGCTGGGCGACGGACCGCTGATCTTCAATCTCGGCCATGGCATCACGCCGGAGACGCCGGTGGCACATGTCGAGGCGATGGTGAAGCAGGTGCGGAGCGCGACACGCTGATGGCTCAATCGGATAATACGCGCGGCAACAGCACTCGTGGGGCGATGATGCGCATGACCATCGGCATCGGAGTGCTGGTTGTTCTCACCGCACTTTTGTTTTTCTTTGCGCCTGAGGGTTTCTATCCCTGGGCGAAGGCAATCCATATCCTGGCCGTCATCTCCTGGATGGCCGGCATGCTCTATCTGCCGCGATTGCTGGTCTACCACGCCGACGCAGAGAAGGGGTCCGTCCAATCGGAGACCTTCAAGGTGATGGAGCGGCGTCTGCTGCGCGGCATCATCAATCCGGCGATGATCGTCACCTGGGTGTTCGGGCTTTGGCTTGCCTGGAAAGTGTTTGGCTTTCACGGCGGCTGGCTGCACGCCAAGATAGGCTTGGTGCTGTTGCTGTCGGGCGTGCATGGCTATCTGGCCGGTGCTGTCAGGAAATTCGCCGAGGACCGCAATGAAAAACCGGCGCGGCACTGGCGAATCGTCAACGAGATCCCCACATTGCTGATGATCGCCATCGTCATCCTGGTTGTCGTCAAGCCGTTCTAGGCCCATTTCGGTCGACAAAACGCAGCTTGCTCTTTCCCCCGACCGACGATAAAAGACGGGTCTTCCTTCCCGTCATGCGCCGCCCTTGATTGCTTTCGGCCGCGCCCGGCATTTATCGCATCCAGCCGATATATTTTCCCCAAAGCAGATTCAGAGTCCGTCTATGCAAGAAATGAAACTCGCAGAGTTCAAGAACAAGAAGCCGCCAGAGCTGATCGCCTATGCCGAATCGCTCGAAGTGGAAAACGCCAGCGTCATGCGCAAGCAGGAACTGATGTTTGCCATCCTGAAGAAACTGGCCGCCCAGGACGTCGAGATCATCGGCGATGGTGTGGTCGAGTTGTTGCAGGACGGTTTCGGCTTCCTGCGCTCAGCCAACGCCAATTATCTCCCGGGTCCCGACGATATCTACATCTCGCCCTCGCAGATCCGCCGCTTCTCCTTGAAGACCGGCGATACCGTCGAAGGGCCGATCCGCAGCCCAAAAGAGGGCGAGCGCTATTTCGCCCTTCTCAAGGTCAACACGATCAATTTCGACGATCCCGAAAAGATCCGTCACAAGATCCATTTCGACAATCTGACGCCGCTCTATCCGACCAAGCGGCTGAAGATGGAGATCGACAATCCGACCGGCAAGGACATCTCGTCGCGGGTGATCGACCTGGTGGCGCCGATCGGCAAGGGACAGCGCGCGCTCATCAACGCGCAGCCGCGTACCGGTAAAACGGTGCTGATGCAGAATATCGCCCACTCGATCACGGCCAATCATCCGGAATGCTATCTGATCGTACTTCTGATCGATGAACGGCCAGAAGAAGTGACCGACATGCAGCGTTCGGTGAAGGGCGAGGTCGTGTCCTCGACCTTTGACGAACCGGCGGTGCGCCACGTCCAGGTCGCCGAAATGGTCATCGAAAAGGCCAAGCGCCTGGTCGAGCATGGCCGCGACGTCGTTATTCTGCTCGATTCGATCACCCGCCTCGGCCGTGCCTACAACACCGTTGTGCCGTCCTCCGGCAAGGTGCTGACCGGCGGTGTCGACGCCAACGCGCTGCAGCGGCCGAAGCGCTTCTTCGGCGCGGCCCGCAACATCGAGGAAGGCGGCTCGCTGACCATCATCGCCACCGCGCTGATCGACACCGGCAGCCGCATGGACGAAGTCATCTTCGAAGAGTTCAAGGGCACCGGCAACTGCGAAATCCAGCTCGACCGCAAGGTCGCCGACAAGCGCATCTACCCGGCCATGGACATTTTGAAGTCCGGCACCCGCAAGGAAGACCTGCTGGTCTCCAAGCAGGATCTGCAGAAGATCTTCGTCCTGCGCCGCATCCTGGCGCCGATGGGAACCACGGATGCGATCGAGTTCCTGATCGACAAGCTGAAGCAGACCAAGACCAACGCCGATTTCTTCGATTCGATGAACACGTAAGCTTCTCGTCGGCCATCGTTTCGCATTGAAGCCCCGTTCCGGGAACTGGGACGGGGTTTTTCATTGCGGGGGCAAACAGGTCGCATTTCCGACAGGGCGTGGCCTTGGGCGGCAATTTCCACAGCTGTCGTCATGCGAGTAATCGCGTCTCGAAGATCGGAAGCCGCATGGAGAAAACAATCCCGACCCTGATCGGGTTCTCGGCCATCCTGACATGGTCCTTCCTGGCGCTGCTTTCGACGGCGGCGGGACCGATTCCGCCCTTTCAGCTGGCGGCGATGACGTTTCTGCTTGGCGGGTTGGTCGGCGCGTCGAGCTGGCTTGTCCGTCCGGCGGCGATCAAGTCGCTGCGCCAGCCGTGGCAGGTCTGGGCGCTCGGCACAGCGGGGCTGTGCATCTACCACTGCGCCTATTTCTTCGCCATCCAGTCGGCGCCGCCGGTCGAGGTCAGCCTGATCGCCTATCTCTGGCCGTTGCTGATCGTCGTCTTTGCCGCCTTCCTGCCTGGAGAAAAGCTGAGGGCCCATCACATTGCCGGCGTCATGCTCGGCCTTGCCGGCGCCATTGTGGTGATCACCAAGGGCGGCACGATCGGACTGGCCAATGGTGTGATGAAGGGGCATGTCATCTCGCTGTTCTGCGCTTTCATCTGGGCCGGCTATTCGGTTTTATCGCGCCGCTTTGGCAAGGTGCCGACCGATGTGGTCGTCGGTTACTGCTTCATCACGGCTGCGGTCGCCTTGGTGCTGCACCTCACCCTTGAGACCACCGTCTGGGCACAGACGGCGACGGAGTGGAGCGCCATCGTCATCTTGGGCGTAATACCGCTAGGCGCCGGCTTTTACGCCTGGGACTATGGCTGCAAGCACGGGGACATCATGATCCTCGGCGCCCTCTCCTATGCCGCGCCCCTCTTCTCGGTCATCGTGCTTCTGCTGGCAGGCTTTGGTGTGTTTCACTGGTCGGTGGCTGTTGCTTGCATCCTGATCACGGTCGGAGCGGTGGTCGCGGCCAAGGATTTGCTGTTCGGGCCGCGGTCGCCATCCATTGATGCGACGCCGCTTCCTTCGGCGTTGGACGGAAACACCGGTTGACCTGCCGTCGCAACAACGGCTCGGTTCCTACGGATCCGGCGCCACGGGCAGGATAGCCGGTGCATAGCTCCGGTCTGCCGGTTGGCGGCCGGATGCCACTGGCCAATGTTCGATCGATTCGCATGCGTTCCGATCGGGGCGACAATATCGGCGTGACGCGGGTCGGGATTCTGATTCGCAGCCGGAACGAAGCTTGCCTGTCGGGGGCGAAGGATCCAGCTTCACGGCTCGGGGCCAGGCACAAGCGTTAACGATGCGGCCTGCGTAGGGCTTGCTGGCCCGCCCAGAACTGCTTGGCGTCGGAATTAGGACCCGCCTGCTCGCACATGGATGACAAGGCGGCTATACAGATTTGGTAATGTCCGGCCGCTCCTCGCGATCGACCTTGATATTGACGAACAGCCGGTTCATGACGGCCGCATACTGTGGGATTGTCGACCGGACAGCTAGGCGACCGGTGAGAACGGGCAAATGATTTCAGGCGATTCGATTGTTGCGCTGTCCAGCGGCCGCCTGCCTGCCGGCATCGCTGTCATCCGCATCTCCGGACCAAGAACTCGATTCGCTGTCGAAACGGTTGCCGACGGCATGATCAAGGACCGGGTTGCGACCCTGCGCAAGCTCCGAACAGTGGACGGGTCGCTTATCGACAACGGCCTGGTGCTGTTTTTTCCGGGGCCGAACAGTTTTACCGGCGAGGATGTCGCCGAGTTCCACGTCCATGGCGGCCGCGCCGTCGCCAGCAAGATGCTGGAGATCATTGCCGGGTTTGACGGCGTGCGTCATGCGGAACCTGGTGAATTTACGCGCCGGGCTCTTCTCAACGGCAAGCTGGATCTGGTCGAGACGGAGGCGTTGGCCGATCTGGTCAACGCCGAAACCGAAGCGCAGCGGCGCTTTGCCGTGCAGAATGCCGAAGGAGTGCAAAGCGAACTCTATCTTGGCTGGCGCCGTCGGCTGATCCATGCACGGGCGATGATCGAGGCGGAAATCGACTTCGCCGACGAAGACGACGTGCCCGGTTCGGTTTCGGACACGGTTTGGTCCGATGTGCGCGCAATGGTGGGCGAGATCGGCCGGCATGTCGATGGCTTCCATGCCGCCGAGATCATCCGTGACGGGTTTGAGGTTGTCATCCTCGGTGCACCGAACGCCGGCAAATCCAGCCTGTTCAACGCGCTGGCCAGGCGTGAGGCGGCGATTGTTACCGACGAGCCCGGCACGACGCGGGACTTGCTCGAAGTGGTGCTGGATCTCCACGGAGTGCGGGTCAGGGTAACCGACACCGCGGGCCTGCGCGAGTCGCCCGGCAAGATCGAAGCGATCGGTATCGAAAAGGCGCGGGCCAAGGCGCACACGGCTGACCTGGTGCTGTTGCTGGAAGATCTGGCGGACCCTACTGCGATCGGCAACATGCCTGTTGACGCCCCGGCTTTGAGAATCGGCACCAAGGTCGATCTCTTGAAAGGTTCGCCGCGATCAGAGGCGTATGATGCGTTGATATCGACGGTGGACGGCACTGGTTTGGCTGAACTGCTGGCTGAGATCGGCAGGCGCGCCGCGGCTGCTATCGGCGATGCCGGTGACATCCTGCCGTCTCGGTTGCGGCATGTGGAGCTGCTCAATGAGACCAGGCGCTTTCTGATCTCGGCTTTGTCGGGGCAAGAGTGCGGCCAGGAGCTACGGGCGGAGGAGCTGCGTCTTGCGGCGGACCGACTTGGCCGGATTGTCGGCGCGGTGGATGTCGAGGACCTGCTGGACGTGATCTTTTCGCAGTTTTGCATTGGAAAGTGACTCACGTGAAACAGGGGGGCGTGTGAGTGACTCACGTGAAACACAGGGGGGCCGCCCTAGTGCGTGTTTCACGTGAAATGAGGAGTTTGGCAAAAACGGCAAGTGCCGAAGGCCGGCCCCGCCCCTCATTGTCCTCCGGGAGAAGATGCCGGCAGGCAGATGAGGGGCAGCGCCAGCCGAGGTAATTGTCGCCGCTTCCCTGACTCACGTGAAACACCTCTGCGACTTTCAGCACTCCGGTCCACGTGAACGAATCAACCTGCAATCCTTGACAGCGTCCTCTCGTGGGGACATGTGTCGGGAAATCTCTGAATCTGGAAGGGACAATGATCGATCGCTATGATGTGGTTGTGGTGGGCGGTGGCCATGCCGGGTGCGAGGCTGCGTGCGCTGCCGCGCGCGCCGGCGCCAGGACCGCGCTGGTCACGCTGCGCTTCGACACGATCGGTGTCATGTCCTGCAATCCGGCGATCGGCGGCCTCGGGAAGGGCCATCTGGTGCGTGAGATCGACGCCATGGACGGGCTGATGGGCCGCATCGCCGATGCTGCCGGCATCCAATTCCGCCTGCTCAATCGCCGCAAAGGCCCTGCCGTGCGCGGGCCGCGCACGCAGGCCGACCGCAAGCTGTATCGGCTGGCCATGCAGGAAGCGATTCGGCAGCAGAACGGTCTCGACGTCATCGAAGGCGAGGTTCTGGACTTCGACATCGTGGATGGACGGGTCGCCGCTGTGCGCCTGGCCGACGGGCGCCGGTTGGTGTGCGGCGCGGTGGTGCTGACCACCGGCACGTTTCTCCGCGGTCTTATTCACATTGGCGACAGGAAGATTGTCGCCGGGCGGATGAACGAGCAGGCGAGCCTTGGCCTGTCGGCGACGATGAGCCGCGCCGGTTTCGCGCTTGGACGGCTGAAGACCGGCACGCCGCCGCGGCTCGATGGCCGCACCATCGACTGGGCGTCGCTGGAAAGCCAGGCGGCCGACGAACATCCAGTGCCGTTCTCGCTGCTCACCGACACAATCAAGAATCCGCAAATCCATTGCGGCATCACGCGTACGACACCGGCGACGCACGAGCTGATCCGCGCCAATCTCGGCCGCTCCGCCATGTATTCCGGCTCGATAGAGGGGGTCGGACCACGCTATTGCCCGTCGATCGAAGACAAGATCGTCAAGTTCGGCGATCGAGAAGGTCATCAGATATTCCTCGAGCCGGAAGGGCTGGACGACGACACGGTCTACCCCAATGGCATTTCGACCTCCCTGCCCGAGGATGTGCAACTCGACATTCTCAAAACTATACCCGGGCTAGAGCGGGCGACCATGCTGCAGCCCGGCTATGCCATCGAATACGACCATGTCGATCCGCGCGAGTTGGAGCCGACGCTTGAGGCCAAACGTATTGCGGGGCTTTTCCTAGCCGGTCAGATCAACGGCACCACCGGTTATGAAGAAGCCGGAGCGCAGGGCCTGCTCGCCGGGCTCAACGCCGCGCGCAAGGCGGCGGCCGACGACCAAATCGTGCTCAGCCGCACCGAAGCCTACATCGGAGTGATGGTCGACGACCTCACCAGCCGCGGCATTGCCGAGCCCTACCGCATGTTCACTTCGCGGGCGGAGTTTCGCCTATCGCTGCGCGCCGACAATGCCGATGAAAGGCTTACGCCTCTGGCAAATCGGCTTGGTATCGTGTCGCCGGAGCGGACGCAGCGGTTCAATCAAGTCACACAGGATCTTGATAGGGCGCGCGAACTCGCAGTTGCGACGACCATGACGCCCAACGAAGCGGCGCGGCATGGGCTGGAGATCAACAGGGACGGCGTGCGCCGCTCCGCTTATGAATTGCTCGCTCATCCCGGCGTCGATATAGCCTGGCTGGCCCGTGTTGCGCCGGCCTTTGGCGCAATCGACGTCAAAACCGCTGAGCGGCTCGAAACGGAAGCGAAATATTCGGTTTACCTTGATCGCCAGCAGGCGGATGTCGGACAGATCCGCCGCGAGGAAAGCCGGTTGATCCCGGCGTCGGTGGATTTCGCCGATGTTCCCGGCCTATCCAATGAGCTGAAGCAGAAGATGTTAACGCGTCAGCCGCGTTCGATCGCTGACGCGCAGCGTATGGAAGGCATGACGCCGGCGGCGCTGGCCATCATCGTCGCGCACGTCCGCAACGCCGAATCGGCCGCCCAAAGGGCCGTTGCGTGAGCGCTGCCTCATGGGCGAGCCTGCAAGAGGTCGCGGGACCGGTTTCACGTGAAACATTCGATCGGTTGGTGACGTTCGAACAGTTGTTCCTGAAATGGAACCGCAGCATCAATCTGGCCGCGCCGTCGACGCTGGACGATGTCTGGGGCCGCCATATTCTGGACAGCGCGCAGCTGGCGCGAATCGCACCGCAGGCCAAACGCTGGGCCGATCTCGGTTCGGGCGGGGGTTTTCCGGGCCTGGTAATGGCCTTCCTGCTGGTCGAACGCAATGGCGCGTCGATCGATCTGGTCGAGAGCAACCGCAAGAAAGCATCGTTTTTACAGGCGGTCATTGGCCAGTTCGGTTTGCCGGCACGGGTCGTCGCCCGGCGCATCGACGACAGCTATCCGCTTGTTTCCGAACCGGAAATCATCACGGCGCGGGCGCTGGCCGCGCTGCCGGCGCTGCTCGATCTGTCGGCGCCGTGGCTGACCAAGGGATCGCGGGCGCTGTTCCACAAAGGCCGGGATTACCGCTCCGAGGTGGAAGAAAGCACTCACCGCTGGGCTTTCGATCTGGTAGAACATCCGAGCATGACCGACGCCCATGGCGTCATCCTCGAAGTGACCGATCTGCAGACTGCGTAAGCTCTCCTTCGCAACCTTGGCGACGCAATGAATACCTGGCCCACATGAATACCTGGCACAGACCCATGAAAACCGGACCTCGCATCATCACCGTCGCCAACCAGAAGGGCGGCGTCGGCAAGACAACCACCGCCATCAATCTGGCCACGGCGCTGGCCGCGATCGGCGAAAAGGTGCTGATCGTCGATCTCGACCCGCAAGGCAATGCCTCGACGGGTCTCGGTATCGACCGCAAGGACCGCACCGTCTCCTCCTACGATGTGCTGACCGGCGAACTGGGCCTGGAAGAGGCCGCCATTCCAACGGCGGTGCCCGGCCTGTCGATCGTGCCGTCGACGCTCGATCTGCTCGGCATCGAGATGGAAATCGCCTCGGCGCCGGATCGCGTGCTTAAGCTGCGCAACGCGCTGCGCGCCGCCACCGAGCGCGGTGCGCCGTTCGGCTATGTGCTGATCGACTGCCCGCCCTCGCTCAACCTTTTGACTTTGAATTCAATGGCGGCAGCCGATTCTGTTCTTGTGCCGCTGCAGTGCGAGTTCTTCGCGCTGGAAGGGCTAAGCCAACTCCTGGAAACGGTGGAGCAGGTGCGCCGTTCGATCAATCCGGACCTGATCATCCAGGGCATCGTGCTGACCATGTATGACGGCCGCAACAACCTCGCCAACCAGGTGGTGCAGGACGTGCGGGCACATATGGGCGACAAGGTCTACGAGACCATCATTCCTAGGAATGTGCGAGTGTCCGAGGCGCCCTCCTATGGCAAGCCGGCAATCCTCTATGACCTGAAATGCTCGGGCAGCCAGGCCTATCTGCAGCTGGCGTCCGAAGTGATCCGCCGCGAGCGCAAATTGCGCGCTGCTTGATTAGGCAGGGTCGATAAACAAAGCCGATCCGTACCGAAACGATCAAGAATCTGGAATTGAGATGAGCGACGACCTTTCGAGAAAGAGACTGGGGCGCGGACTGGCGGCGCTGATCGGCGAGATCGATCGCCCGGCAGCGACCGAAAAGCCGGGCTTGAATGCCGATGGCAAGGTGCCGATCGAGTTTCTGAGCCCGAATCCGAAAAACCCGCGCCGGCACTTTGGCGACGCCGACCTCACCGATCTCGCGCAGTCGATCCGCGAGCATGGCGTGGTGCAGCCGGTGGTGGCGCGGCCTTCGCCGACGCAGGCCGGGCGCTACGAAATCATTGCAGGCGAGCGGCGCTGGCGCGCGGCCCAGCGAGCCGGGCTGACCGAGATCCCGATCATCGTGCGCGACGTCAACGACCGCACAGCGCTGGAACTGGCGATCATAGAAAACGTCCAGCGCACCGATCTCAACCCGGTCGAGGAGGCGCTCGGCTACCAGCAATTGATCGACGACCACGGCTACACACAGGCCGACCTCGGCAATGTAATCGGCAAGAGCCGCAGCCACGTCGCCAACACGCTCAGGCTGTTGAAGCTGCCCGACGTGATCCGCGACATGCTGGTCGACGGCGCGCTGTCGGCCGGCCATGCCCGGACGCTGGTGACGGCGCAGGATCCCGCCGGGCTAGCCAAGCAGATCGTCGAAGAAGGGCTTTCGGTGCGCCAGGCCGAGGCGCTGGCGCAAATGCCGGCGGGCGGCACGCCGCCCAAGGCAAAACCAGCACACGGCGCATCGGGCAAGGATGCCGACACGCTGGCGCTGGAAAGGCTGATGACCAACACGATCGGCATGATCGTGACCATCGAGCACAAGGGCAAAGGCGGCGCGATCCGCGTGGACTACCGCAGCCTGGAGCAGCTCGACGAGCTATGCCGGCGGTTGAAGGATGAGCGGTAGAGGGTTGGGGTTGCGCATATTTAGCCGGCGAATGAAGTTCTGGCTTAGGATGAAGAAAGGGTTTGGCGGTTGCCGGCCCTTCTTTTTATTGGCGATTGCCGAAGGGATCGAACTGCTGATCTCCCCCTTGAGGGGGAGATGGCCGGCAGGCCAGAAGGGGTCGTCTCGCATCAAGCGCCGACCTCGTTTGTCGTTGCGAAAGGCGCCAGCGCTCCACGCGCGGCGACCCCCTCTGTCGCCTTTGGCGACATCTCCCCCTCAAGGGGGGAGATTACCGCTGCGCCAGCCTCGCGCTCTCCACCGCAATGCCGAGCAGCGCCTGCCGCGCCAGCGCTTCCGACAAATCCGGCCTGCGCCTGGTCTGCAGCACGGCCGATTGCAGCCGGTTCAGCGCGCGGCTGAGCGCCTCGACGTTCCAGCGCTCCAGCGCCTTCTCCACCAGCTTGCGCCGCGAGAAAAACACCGGCGGACGGGCGCCGGCCACTGCCGAGGCGGCGTTGCGGCCGGCGGTGTCCATCTGGCCGCGCATGACCTGAAGCTGCTGCAGCTGCCGCATCGCCGAGGACAGCACCAGGAAAGGATGGCCGCCGGACAGGCAGTGGCGGGTGAAGGCGGTGTCGAAGTCACCGATCCTGCCCTCCAGCATAGCATCGACCGCGTCGTCGAAGGAGGCGCCGGAGACGTCGCCGGACATCGCCCTTACGTCGTCGAGGCTGATGTCCTTCTGGCCGTGGGCATAAAGCACCAGCTTTTCGATCTCGCCGCGTGAGGCCAACCGGTCGCCGCCGAGATTGCGGCGCAGCGCCTGGCGTGCGTCGAGCGCCATCGACATGCCGGCCTTGCGCAACTCGTCGTCGATGACGCTATCGATGTCGCGGGCTTCATCGGCGTAGCAAGGCAGCGCCATGGCGGTGTCGGCGGCCTCGACGATCGCGCGCAGTCCGACGCCCTTTTTCAGGTCGCCAGCCTCGATGAGAATGATGGCGTCGCGCGCGGGCTCCGCAGTCAGCGCCTTGACGTCGTCGGCCAGCGCCTTCTGACCGCTGGCATTTCGCACCCACAGAAGCCGCCGGTCGGAGAACATCGGCACGGTGCGGGCTTCATCGAGCAGCCGGCCCTGGTCGCGATCGACCTCCGCGCCGTCGAGCCGTACGACGGAAAACGGATCGTCGAGCGGCAGGCCGGTTTTCGCGGCAAAGGTTTTGGCCCGCTCGGCGACCAAGCCGCGGTCGGGTCCGTAAAGCAGGACGATCGATATGCGCGCGTCAGGCTTCGCCAGCCACGAATCGACCTCGTATCCTTTTTTCTGCGCCATGGAGGGTGGTTAGCATGATGCGGTCGCTGAGTGAACGTTCTCCAAAGCGTTCGAGACCTTGGCGCCCTTCCTCTCCCTCCGGAGGGGGGAGAGGTGGCTCGGCGAAGCCGAGACGGAGTGGGGGAACCACCTGGCAATCGCCGCGAACGGACAAAGGAAGGGCACTATCTCAAGCGTTGCCTAGCGCCCAAGGGTCGACCCCCCCCCCCCCCCCCGGCACGCGACCACCTGGAAACCCCCGCTAACTGACAATGCATGGGAACTATCTAACGGTTTGCCTTGCGCCCATGGGGCTCCCCCCACCCGGTGTTGCTTCGCGCTACACCTCTCCCCCGATCGACGGGGGAGAGG